>NZ_MLYP01000032.1 GCF_001866645.1 Streptomyces colonosanans | reverse complement strand
GACGCACGCCGCGACTTCCACCACCAGCTCTCCACCCGGCTGATCTGCGAGAACCAAGCGGTCGCCGTGGAGGACCTGGCGGTGGGCGGTCTGGCGCGCACCCGGCTGGCCAAGAGCGTCCACGACGCGGGCTGGTCCCAGTTCGTGAACATGTTGGAGTACAAGGCGAAGCGGTACGGGCGGACCTTCGTAAAGGTCGGACGGTTCGAGCCCACCAGCCAGGTGTGCTCCATCTGCGGCCACCGCGACGGCCCCAAACCCCTGCACGTGCGGGAATGGACCTGCACCGCCTGCGGCACGGTCCACGACCGGGACCACAACGCCGCGAAGAACGTGAAATCGGCCGCCGGACTGGCGGTGACAGCCTGCGGAGCGCCGGTAAGACCAGAACCCGTTCTGGCACAGCGTGAAGAAACAGGAAGCCAGGGAATCCCACACGGAAACTGTGCCGCGTAGCGGCACAGCAACCCGTGGGACGGCCAGAATCCTCGGGCTTCAGCCCGAGGAGCATGTCAATGCCGATCGCCAGCGACTTGGGCATCCAGATCGGCCAGACCGCGGCCCTGGTGGCCGCCCTTTACCTGGCGAGCACCATCGCCCAGCCCACCGCGGGCAAGGCCGCCGAGGTGTTCGGGCCCCGTCGCGTCTTCATATCCGGCATCGCCATGGTCGCCCTCGGCACCGTCTTCGGCGGCTTCGGGCAGAGCCTGTGGATGCTGATCCTGAGCCGGGTCGTGATCGGATTGGGCACCTCGTGCGCGTACCCGACCGCAATGTTGATCATCCAACGCCGCGCGCGGGATGCCGGAATGGCCAAGGCGCCGGGCGGCGTCCTCGGCGGACTCATGATCGCCGGGATCGCCACCGCCTCGCTCGGCCTTCCCCTCGGCGGCGTCCTGGTGAACGCCCTGACCTGGAGAGCTGTCTTCTTCGTCAACGTGCCCGTAGCCGTCATTGCGTTCATCGCCGCGGTCGCCTGGATCGAACCCGACCCAAGGCGTGCCCAACGGATGAGCGCGCATCAGATCGCGTCGAAGCTCGATGTGCTCGGCATCCTCGGCTTCGTCGGAGCCATGCTGACGCTGCTGATCTTCCTGTTCGGCCTTCCCACCGCGCACTGGTGGGTCCTCGGACTGTCCGCGGCTTTCTGGGCCGTGCTGGTGCTGTGGGAGCTGCGCGCCAACACCCCCTTCCTCGACGTGCGGCTCCTGGCCGCCAACCCCGGACTCGCCAACACCTACCTGCGCTTCGGCCTGACCCAGTTGTGTGTATACGTCGTCCTGTATGGCGTCACCCAGTGGATCGAAAGCGTCCGCGGCTTCAGCGAGTCCGCCGCCGGACTGCTCCTACTGCCCATGACCCTGGTCTCGGGTCTCATCATCACGCCGCTCTCCCGGCGCAGCCTCGTCCGGGGACCGGTCATCGCAGCCGCTGCCACCTGCCTGCTCGGATCGGTCGGCGTCCTGCTGCTCGGCTCCACAGTCTGGATCGGCACCGTAGTCATCCTGACCCTCATGTTCGGTCTCGCCATCGGCTTCTCAACCGCCGGCAACCAGACCGCACTCACCCAGCATGCGCCCGCTGATCAGCTGGGCACCGCGTCCGGGCTGCTGCGCACCTTCGGGTACGCCGGCTCCATCGGCGCCAGCGCCGCCACCGGCCTGGTCTTCCATCACAACGTCACCAATCACGGCGTCCACCAGATCGCCTGGATCATGACGGCCGTCAGCCTCGTTCTGGCGGCACTCACACTCGCCGACCGCACCCTGCGGCCCGCCCGGCGCTGACCGCTCAACACCACCAATTGATCAAGGAGATACACATGCCCATCACCACGATCGACCCCAACACGGCCCTCATCGTCGTCGATCTCCAGTCCGCCGCCACCGAAATGCCGACGGTTCACCCGTTCGACGCTGTCCTGGCCAACGCGGTCAAGCTCGCCGACGCCTTCCGCGCCAAGCAGCTCCCCGTCGTACTCGTCAACGTCGCCGGCGGGGCCCCGGGCCGCACCGAGCACGACTTCGGGGCCTCGGACCTCCCCGACGGCTGGACGGACCTCCTCCCGGAACTTAACCGGCAGCCCGGCGACAAGACAGTCACCAAGTACACCTGGGGCGCGTTCCACAACACCGACCTGGCAGAACACCTCCAGGAACTCGGCGTCACCCAAGTCGTCGTCTGCGGACTCTCCACGGCCATCGGTGTCGAGTCCACCGCCCGACAGGCCCACGAGCACGGCTTCCACGTGGCGCTGCCCATCGATGCCATGACCGACCTCGACGCCGCTGCGCACGAGAACTCGGCCACGTTGATCTTCCCTCGCCTCGGAGAGACAGGGACCACCGCCGAGGTCCTCGCCCGCATCGGCGCCTGACCCCGCTCTTCTGGAGGCATATCCAGCCCTATGGTGAGGTCCGGCTGAACATGGGCAGCCACCTCCAGCTCGCGGTCCCCGCCCCCACCGATCCCGAATCGGAGCCGGCCGCGGCCTGAACACCAGCACACACCACTCGGCCCCTCGCCACATCGATGGCGGGGGGTGTCTGAAAGATGGCTCTTACAAGATTTTCGTATGGGGGACAACCTGACCGGTGGCGCCGGCGCCGGGAGTGACGACGAGGTCATCCTGGTGGACCTCGATCGGGTCCCCGGCCACGTCGACCAGGTCGCCTTCACGGTCAACTCGTTCACCGGACAGGCCTTACCGAGGTGCAGAACGCCTTCTGCCGCCTGGTCGACGAGAAGACCGGCCAGGAACTCGCGCGCTACACCCTCAGCGGCGGTGGCGCGTACACGGCACAGCATGGCGAAGCTCTACCGAAACGGCGGCGGTTGGCAGTTGAAAGCCATCGGTGAGCCAGCCGATGGTCAGACCTTCCAGGCCCTGCTGCCGGCCATCGCTGCCCACCTGTGACCGACGGGGCTGACAGACGGCTCAGTCGCGGGAGTCGCCGAACAGGATGCGGTGGCCGACGAGCAGCGCCAAGGAGCCGCCGATCAGCGTGCTCCAGGTGTAGGAGTCGAAGAAGTGCTTCTCTTTCGGGCGGTCGCGGCAGTGGGCGGAGAGCCGACCGATGAAGGCGTTTGCGACGCCGATGAGGGCGGCGCCGATCAGACCGCCCGGGGCGCGGCCGGGGAGCAGCATCTTGGCGATGCCTCCGGCGAGCACGCTGAGGATGGTCTGTCCGACGATGTCCCGTTGATGTTCTCGCTTGCTTAAGGCATTGCGCAATCGGGGAACTGGGAGAGGTGGGGGTCGCGTTGATCACGATGGACGCGAGAGGCGGAAACAGCTCCGGAGGATGTGCATGAGTGTGCCCCTGACCAAGGGTGGCAACGTGTCGCTTGGCAAGCAGGCCCCCGGCCTGACTGCGGTGACGGTCGGGCTGGGCTGGCAGGTGAACACCGGCTACGGCCTGGACGCCAGTGCGTTGCTGTGCGATCAGTCGGGGAAGGTGCTGTCCGACGAGTACTTCGTTTTCTTCAACAACCCGACCAGCCCCGACGGCTCGGTCCGCCACTCCGGCAGCGGTGGCCCGGTCGGTGGAGACGATCAGCAGATCCACGTCGACCTCACTCGGGTCCCCGACCGCGTTGAGAAGATCGTCTTTCCGGTGTCGCTGTACGAGGGTGCCTCCCGCGGCCAGACCTTCGGTCAGGTGCACCGAGCGCACATCCGTGTCCTCGACCAGGAGGGCGGCACCGAGCTGGCCCGCTATGCCCTCGCGACGGGTGGTCTGTCGGACGAGACCGCCCTGGTCTTCGGTGAGTTGTACCGGCACGGCGGGGACTGGAAGTTCCGCGCGGTGGGCCAGGGCTACGCCTCAGGTCTTGCGGGCATCGCGACCGACTACGGCGTGAACGTCCATGGGGAGGAGACGCCGACCTCAACCCCAAGCCCAGCCACAGTCACCTCACCGCAAGTGAGCGCCGATACATACGCGCCTTCCGTTCCGGTACCGCCGACTGTCGCCCCGTCACCGGCCCCGATATTCGCCACATCACAGCAACCCCCAGGGAGTTCCTCCGTGACCTGCTTCTTCGACCCCAACCACGGCCCCGGTATGACGACCGTGACGTGGTCCCCGCAGTGGGGTGTCCCGCGGCCGGTCCAGGCGTGCGGCAGCTGCGCACAGCGCGTACAGACCACGGCGCCGCCGTTCTACACCCCGCCCCAGCAGGGGTACCCGCAGCCCGCGCCGCAGGGTTACCCGCAGCAGGGCGGCTACGGGCAGCCGTACGCAGACCACCACGACCACCAGCAGGGCGGCGGTCGCCGCTTCGGCGCTGGCGCGCTCATCGGTGCCGGTGCGGCCGGTCTCGTCGGTGGCGCGCTGTTGAACGAGGCGTTCGACGATGACGAACCCGAGGTCGTCGTCAACAACTACTACGAGGACTGACCCCCTCGACCCCTGTCGACCCATTGTGTCCGGCCGCCGGTGAAGGGGGCCGGGCGACCCCTGCGGCGCTACGGCTGCCACGGTCACAGCCGTGACGGAGAGCACCGGTGGCTTCGAAGACCCGCCGGCCGAGGTGCAGGCGGAGGCCGCCGCGGCGTTCGGGCTGCTTGCCTCGTCGGTCCGGCTGCACCTGATGGCCGGCGTGGTCGAGGAGCATCCGCATACCAGCGATAATCGACGCCTCCTGAACCAGGACGGCGTCGTCAGCGACCAGCAGGAGGTCGTCCAGGACGGCCGGGATGGGACACCGGCCGGCGACGCCGTCAGCGATGGTGTTGGTCGAGTCGGTGGTGACGACACGCCGCTGGCGCCACGAGTGTGTCATCGCCGGTGCGCCCAGCGGCTGGATACAGATCACCTCGGCTTCGGGCGCCATAGCCTTCACCACATGACCCACACCGGTGGCCAGTGCCCTGCGCGCCGTCGCCGACGGCCAGGACGGGGGCGCGCATGCCGCGCCGGGCGGCATCCCGCAGCAGGTCGGCCCAGGTCCGCACCTTCACCGCCCGCCACCTGCACGGCCCCGGCGGGGTACTGGTCGTCGACGAGACCGGCGACCTGAAGAAGGACACCTGAATCAAACCGGCGACCGGTGCACCAAGGCAGCCGTTACAGCTGGAGGATCGAGATCTCCAGCTCCGGATCGAATCCGGAGTCCGCAGCGACCCGGCGAGCGAACTCACGAACACCCTCCAGTTGGCGTTCACCAAAGGAGAAGTCCAGAGCCTCGGTGTAGTAGCGGCGCAAGGTCTCCTCGTCGAACGCCTCCCACCGGGCGGCGTGCTCGCAGACCTTGTCGACCTCGGCCATCGAGAGGTCCCGGGACTCCAGGAAGGCCTGGTGTACCTCGCGCACGATGCGTGGGTTCTGCTCCAAGTAGTCCTTGCGGGCGGCCCAGGCCGCGAAAACGAACGGCAGACCAGTCCACGCCTTCCACATCTCGCCCAGGTCATACACCCGCAGGCCCAGCTCCTCCGCCTGATGAAGGTAGGCGCGCAGCGCGGCGTCGCCGATCACAACCGCGGCGTCCGCGTCCTGCATCATCACCGGCAGGTCCGGCGGGCAGGTGGAGTACTCCGGGCGGACCCCTTCCCGTTCCTCCAACAGAAGTCGAGCCAGGCGTACCGACGAGCGCGAGGTGGAACCCAAGGCGACCCGGCGCCCGTCCAACTCGCCCAGCGGGACCTGGCTGACGATCAGGCAGGAGGTCACCGGACCATCGCTGCCCACCGCGATGTCCGGCAGCAGCACCAAGTCGTCGGCGTGTTTGAGGTACTCCATGCAGGCGATTGGACCGATGTCCAGGGCCCCGTCGACCAGCAGGTTGCTCAGCCGGTCCGGGGTGTCCTTGGTCAGCTCCAGGCCGAGCAAGCTGCCGGTGCGGGCCAGGCCCCAGTAAATCGGCAGACAGTTGAGGAACTGGATGTGCCCGACCCGGGGACGCTTCACCGGTACATGCGGGACGCGAGCTACGCGAGAAATATCCACTTCCGCAGGCTAGTACTTCAGTCCGAGAACAGGATGTGACGTCTGATCAGCCCCGGTTGCGGCACACGAGCAGCCACCGGTGATCATCGCATGTTGTGTCGGCATACAGCGATCGCCCGGTGGCGGCGAGCCACGCCCTACCCACGGCGACCTGGATGGAGCTGTGCTGTTCCACCAACTCACCGCCTCCCTCGCCGGTGCGCAAAGAGACGACGGTCCTCGACCGGCCGCCCTATGTGGAACGTCCACGCGGCCGCTGCCTGCCGCATCGTGGCTACCGCTTCGGCGGTGGCCGGCCAACGGTGTGGCTCCCTCGTACCTCCCGGTGACAGGGACTCCTATCGGTGTACCGGCCACGTTGAACGACCACGGGGCGGAACAAGGCGGTCGATTTTCGCCGTCCTGTTCCGCCCCTACCCGGCTGCCTGGCTCAGCGTCGGTCTGTGGCTCGCGGGTGCCCCCTACCGGCGAAGGTGATCCAGCAAGTCTCCCGGACGGTGTCGAGGAGATACCAGATGCGGCCGCCGCCGGTCACCTCGATCTGCCACTGTTCGCAGGTCTGCCCGCGGTGGGTGCCATGCGCCAGACCGCCCTTGAGGCGGTGGTGCCGGGGTGTCTCGGTGGCGGGTCCGGGGGTGGTGCGCATGGTGATCCAGGCGCGGTAGGTGTTCTCGCGGGCTTGCTGGGTGAGGCTCTCCCAGCCCTTGGCCGAGGCCGCGTCAGCGAAGCGGACTTCCCAGTGGTCGTCCGGAGCCGGGGGCGCGGCGCGGTCGCCGCGGCCCGCGGTCATGCCACATCCCGCGGGTCTGGTACCGGGCCGTAGTCTTCGCCGTGATCCCTGGTCAGCGCGGCCAGCAGCTCGGGGTCGGAGTAGACCTCAGCGGTGTGCTGCCAGGCGATGAGCAACTGGGCGACGGACGCGCTGTTGCCGAGCGAGTCGGCGGCACGCATGGTGTCGACCAGTTCGACGGCGAAGGCGTGGAGATCAGGCTCGGGCAGGAAACGGACCCACGGGAATGCGTCCGGCAGTATGTCGAGCAGCAGTTCCATGCTGCCGGGCTCCCGGCGCGCCATCGCGACCAGCATCCGGGTTGCTGCCGACACCACCGTCTGGTCCTGCTCGGCCCGCGCCGCGGTGGTGAGAACCAGATCCTCGCCGTCTCTGCGGTGCAGGAGCAGTCTTGGCGATTCCTGGAGCCGGGCAAGCGTCTGCTTGTTCTTGTTCACCAGTTCGGAGAAGTTCACGGCTGCGTTCTCGGTACCCATAACTTTGAAACTACTTCGAAATTCGTCCTGGCGCCATCACCCGGAAGAGGGGCACAGAACGCTGGACCGATCACCCTCGCGAACGGTAGGTCGCAGGCAGCCGGTCTCGGTTCCCCTCGCCGCTGGGGAGCGATCTCCGACGGCGCGGGGCTCCCCGCTCAAGGACCGGCACATCAACTTCCTGGGCCGCTACTCGACGGCTACGCGGTGCCCTCGATCTCGGCCCGTAGCTGGGCGGCGAGGGCGCGGGCCCCCTCAGCCTGGACCGCTGCTTCGGGGGCGTTGCCGGCGTTGGCGTGGCTGAGCCAGGTCTCGCCGGCCCGCTCGACCACCTCGGTGGACAGGATCTGCGGCAGCTTCTGGTGGCCGGTCGGCCGGTGCCTGTTCGCGCTGCGCCGAGGCGAGCGAACCGCGCGGGCGGGCTACGCCCGCCGGCATGGGGCGGCGGGTCGGATGCGAACTGGCGACGGTAGCCGGAGGCACCTGGAGCCGATACGCCTCCGGAGACCACCTACGGTCACCATCTGGATGGGTCCGGCCTGGAACGCTCGGCAGTTGAATACGCGAATTCACCAGCACATTCCCCCAGGAGGCCAGTCCACCCAACCGTTTCACGACCACCGCCCCACCATGTGACACACACTGTCCATATGACAGATGACGCTACCGGCCAGCTCCTCGACCGCTTCGTCAGCGCCGTCCGGCCAGTCTTGCCTCTGGTCTCGGTGTGGGCACACGGGTCACTCGCCGCAGGTGACTACCAGCCGGGCCGCAGCGACCTCGACCTGATCGCCATCCTCGACCGACCGTGCACGGCACTGGAGGAACAACGGCTCGGGGAAGTACACGAGAGCCTGGGGAGCGCCGTCCCCCTCGCGTCGAAGCTGCATTGCAGCTATCCCATAGCCACGGAGCTGGCTGATCCTGCACGCTCGCACCTCACCTGGGCCCACAAGGAACTCATGCGCCGGGCAGTCACACCGGTGACCAGGCGTGAGCTGCACGACTTCGGACTCGTCCTATACGGCCTGGCTCGCTGGCTGCCGACGTCTCCACCGACGCTACGAGCGCAAAGCCGACCACTTCCTCGTCTTCACCAGCATCGCCTGCACCCTCATCTGCTACCGCAGGCTCATGGCCCACCGGGAGCCGAAAGGCTCAGGCGTTGGCCGCGCCATAGTGCAGGGCGTCGCCTTGTGGAATCAGGTATCCGATGTCGCGTGTCTGCGGCAACTGCCCTGCCAGCGTCGATGCGTCGGTGCAACCAGAGACCTCGAAGCCGATCACCCCCAGGCTGAAGGAGGCGCTCTTGAATGTCTCGGTCCCGATGGCAGCCAGCCAGTCGTCCATCACGTTGGACCTGAAGAACGGCTGACCGTCCCAGTACGCAAGTCCCGCGTGGTCCAGCGCGCCCACGGGGACGTAAAAGTCCAGCCAGTCACCGCTTTCATCACCGCCCCGGATCGCCACGCAACCGCACTACCACCGCTGGCTCGACCGGCCGGTGACCGACGCCGAGTTCGAGGAGGCCGCTCGCGCACAACGCATTGTTCGACGCCCATCGTGAGGACCCGGAGTTCGGCTACCGTTTTCTGGCCGATGAAGCACGCAACTCGGGGTCGGTCATGGCCGACCGGACCGCGTGGCGGATCTGCCGGGACAACCGCTGCTGGAGCGTCTATGCATGTCGGTCTTGGCTGCGCTGCCTGCCGGGTGGAGAGAACTCACGAGCAGTCGAACCGGCGGGCGTACGGCATGGCAGGGCAGCCTGTGCGGACGAGGAGGTACACGCCGCCCCATCACGGAGCATCGGTCCGGGCCTGTTGGATCCGAAGAATCTCCTCGTACGGCAGGCCGAAGCCCGAGCCGTTCTCCGGTGCGTCCTGGACGGGCAGCGATGTCCGCCACGACTGGCCGTCGACCTCCCTGCTGTCGATGGTGAGCAGTTGTTCCATCCGTTCCCGCGCAATGGGCGTAGTCTGGCCGGCCCCGTGGCCTTCACCCGGCTGCGCCCAGCGGCAGTGCTCTGACCTGCGGGAAGTAACGGTTCGCGGTCCCCGTGCCAATTGGTAGGTGACAGACTGCAGATCCGCACTGGAGGTCCCGCGTGCAGATACCCACGCTCGAGCCCGAACGGAGCCGAACTCCGTTCGGCGAGGTATATGAGGCGCACTTCGATGCCATCCTCGGCTTCGTCACCCGCAGAACCGCCGACCGGCACTTGGCCGCCGACCTTACCGCCGACGTCTTCGTGGCCGCGCTGGAGGCCTTCGAGGGCTACGACTTCAGGCGCGGTACGCATCTGGTGTGGCTCTACGGGATAGCCCGCAACACGGTGGCCTCTCATGCCCGCAATGCGGCCCGTGAGCGGGAGGCGGTGGCCGCGTTGAGCGGTCGCCGACTGCTGGACGAGCAGGACGTGCAGCGCTTCGAAGAGCGCATCGACGCCGAGCGGGAGGCCAGGGACCTGCTCGCCCGGCACGCTGTGCTGTCCGAGCCGCTGCGCGCGGTGATCGACCTGGTCGCTGTTGACGGCCTGACCACGAAGGAGGCCGCGAAGGTGCTCCGGATCTCCCAGGCGACCGCCCGTGTCCGTCTGCACCGTGCCCGTGCCGCGTTGCGTGCCGGGCGTACCACCCCGTCTGGCACTTTCAACACCCCACTTGCGGAGGTCACCCGATGAACACTCCGGTCGGATTCAAGCAGCGACTTGGTGCGGAACTGGCCCTCCTGGAAAGGGCGCGGGCCGAGCGGGCCGCCGAGGAGACGTCCGGGCATGACATGCCGGTGGCCGCCCGCCGGGTCTTCGCGCGGCCTGGCGTACGGCGGACCGCATTCGTGGGCCTGGCCGCGGGCACGGTTGCCGCCATCATCGTCGCCACCTCAGGTGGACAGGGAGCGCAGACCCAACCGGTGCACGCCATGACGGTTGCCCAGGTCCTGGACGCCGCTGCGGTCAACGCCGCGAAGGGCCCGGACAAAGAGCCCGGTCTCCACCAGTGGGTGTACACCGACAATGTGGTCTGCACGGACGACTGCGGGCACAGGCCTTCCTGGGAACGGTACGACGGGGTCAAGCGCGCATCTCTCAGTAAGACATCAGGCAACCGCAACGTCGTCTTCGTGACCGACAATCACCCCCAGGGGCCGGGAAAGGTCGGGGACCAGCCACGGGAGACCCGCGAGGTCTTGTCCCGGCTGCCCACCGACCCCCGCAAGCTCCTCGCGCGGGTGAGTACTGACCCCTTCTTCGCCACCCCAGGAGATCCACGCTCGGCCAGCATGTACTACCTGGGGGGGCTCCACAACTTCTCAGCAGATCCGCCCCTGGCCGTCACCCCCGAAGCGCAGTTCACCAGGATCCTCAACGTTCTGCAGACCGCATCGACCATCCCCCCCCAGATCAACGCTGCGCTTTACCGCGCGCTGGCGCTGATACCCGGAACCAAGCTGGTCAGCGCACCGATGCGAGACGCGGCCGGCCGGTCGGGGATCACCATCGCGTTTGATTTCCAAGACCAGTTCCGATCGCACGGGTACCTCTTCCTGGACCCGAGTACTTACGCTTACCGCGGCTACCGCCTCGACCGGCACGGAGACAGCAGCTTCTCCAGCTCCTTCGCCCGCGTGGCGACCGGCATCGTCGACCATCCCGGCCAGGTGCCCGGCGGCCCCGCCCCGGACTCCTCGAGCGTCGTGGTGGTTCATCCTCCGAAAACGCGCTGAAACGCGGCGCACGAGGGCCGGGCCCGGGCCCCCATCAGGGAGAGCCGGGCCCGGCCCTGTGTGGCGTGCCAGGTCCTGCCAGCGCATGCGGACCGCGTCGAGTTCCGCGTGCCGTTCGGGGGTGAGGTCGTCGGCGTGGGGGCGGGCGTTGTCCACGAACATGCCCAGCTTGCAGGGTACGCCGTCGACGTCTTCGACGTGCTTCCTGGGCACTTGGAGGTGCCTGTCGGCGTACGACGTCAGCTCGCCTCCTCGACCTGGTGAACACCATGACCCCAAACTCGTCGCTGCCGCCTTCGGCATGGATCCGCAAGCCACCCTGATCTACCTCGCGGACCGCGTCGACGAGAACCGCATGGCAGGCGGTGAGGAGCGGGGCATCCACCGTCACTGAAGCCGCAGGACACCAGGGGCGCGACCCTCGAAGATCTCGATCAACCAGTCGAAGACGGTTGTTCCGCGCTCTTCACGCGCCGCGGCCAAATCGGCACTGGTCGCTGGGCGGTTCGTGGGGTGGCAGCGCCACAGGAGGATCTCCGACTGCCGAGCAGTCTCTGGGCAGCTCAGATGCTCGCGAGACACCTGATGGTCCCGCCACTCGACCACGTAGTCATCGTCATCGGGCGCCCGAAGCCGCCACTGAGGCAGTCGGCGAAAGCGTCGAGATTTCTGCCCAAGTAGCCACCGGGGCGGTTGATCGATGGCGGAGTGCGACGACCGAGCCCGCCGCCGCTCGGAACGGTCGACGTCTAGGGTTGCCGGTGGCGGTCGGATCGGGGGGAGCGGGGCGTTGGACGAGTCGGCGGGTGTGGACAGCGAGGTGCTCGCCGCTGTGCGAGCGGCGGACGGGGCGGCGTTCGCCGGGCTTGCCGAGCGGCATCGGCGGGAGTTGCGGGTGCACTGCTACCGGATGGTGGGCTCGTTCGACGACGCCGAGGACCTGGTACAGGAGGCGTTGCTGCGGGCGTGGCGCTATCGCGGGAGTTTCCAGGGCCGCTCCGCATTTCGGGCGTGGTTGTACCGGATCGCGACGAACGTGTGCCTGGACTTCCTCGAGCGGCACCCGCGGCAGCCGACACCGGGGGAGTCCGGCCGACCGGCGGAGGTGGGGTGGCTGCAGCCGTTCCCGGACGGGTTGCTGGAGCCGGTGGCCGCTCGGGAGGCGGAGCCGGAGGCCGTGGTCGTCGCCACGGAGACCATCGAGCTGGCATGCGTGGTGGCGATCCAGCATCTGCCGCCTCGCCAGCGGGCCGTGCTGATTCTGCGGGACATGCTCGGCTGGCCGGCGGCGGAAACCGCCGCGCTACTGGGGATGAGCGTGGCCGCGGTGAAAAGCGCGTTGCAGCGCGCACGCCCGGTGCTGCGAGAGCACCTGCCGGAACGCCGCGCTGGGCGGGTTGCGGCCACGCCCCTTGCAGGCCGGGAGCGGGAGCTGCTGCGGCGTTTCGTGAGGGCCCACGAGCGGGCCGACACCGCGGCGTTGGCGGAACTCCTGAGCGAGGATGTGCGGCTGTCCATGCCGCCGTTGCCGTACTGCTTCACCGGCCGGGCCAAGGTCGTCGCCTTCGTCCAGAACGCACTGGGATCGGGGTCGCCCTTGCACCGGGGGCAGTGGCGGGGTGTGCCGGCGGCAGCGAACCGGCAGCCGGCCATGGCCGGCTACATCCGGCTGCCGGGAGAGGCGGCCTACCAGCCGCAGGTGCTCAACGTGCTGCGCATCGAGGATGGGGAGATCACCGAGATCGTCGCGTTCGAGCCCCGTGTCTTCGGCGCGTTCGGCCTGCCGGCAACCCTGCCCTGATGGCTCCGATTCCTTTTCCGCGCTCGGGTGGTCTCACAGTGCACGACCGCAACCGGTGCGGCCGAGGAGGCAAGGAGCTGAAGTGCACACACTGACCCACGAGGAACTGGCAGCCCTGCGGCAGGGAGATGTCCGGCTGCTGGACAGCGACATCGCGCAGGGCCTGCTGGCCTCGACCGAGCTCGCGCGCGTGGCGTATGTGGCAGCCGATGGCACACCACGGGTGTTCCCGATGCTGTTCCACTGGACCGGGCAAGATGTGGTGCTGTCCACGTTCTTCCCCGCCCGGAAGATTGCGGCGCTGCGGGCCAGGCCCGATGTGGCGATCACGATCGACGCCGCCGGGACCCCGCCACGGGCGCTGCTGATCCGTGGCCGGGCCCAGGTCACCGATGTCGACGGAATCGTCCCGGAGTACGCGCTGGCCATGCGCCGCTACGGCGGCGAAGAGGAAGGCGCGGCCCGGGTCGCGGCCGTCGACCATCCTGGCGTGCGCATGGCCCGGATCGCGGTACGCCCCGCCTGGGTGGGGGTCCTGGACTTCCAGACCCGATTCCCCGGTGACTCCACGGCCGCCGAGTTCACGCGGCGGGGACAGGCCTGATGACCCAGTACGTGTTTATCCCCGGAGCCGGATCCGATTCCTGGTACTGGCACCTGCTCGCCGACGAACTGGGCACCCGCGGCCACCGCGTGGCCACGCCCGAGCTGCCCTGCGACGACGATGCGGCCGGGCTGCCCCAGTACGCCGACACGGTGGCCGCCGCGATCGGCGACCGCACCGGCACCGTACTGGTCGCCCACTCCTTCGGTGGATTCACCGCGCCGCTGGTCTGCCAACGCGCCCCCGTCGACCGACTGGTGCTGCTGACCGCGATGATCCCGCAGCCCGGAGAGGCCCCCGGCACCTGGTGGACCAACACCGGTTACGAACAAGCCCGACGCGACCAGGACGAGCGCGACGACCGGGACCCCGATGACGAGGACGCCCTGTTCTTCCATGACGTCCCGCCCGCGATGGCTGCCCAGGCGCGCGAGCACAGTCGCCGGCAGTCCGCGACCCCGTTCGCCGCGCCCTGGCCGTTGCCCGCGTGGCCTTCGACGCCGACGAAGTTCCTGCTCTGCCGGGACGACCGCTTCCTCCCCGCCGCGTTCATGCGCCGCGTCGTCGCCGAACGCCTCGGAATCGTTCCCGAAGAGATTGACGGCGGCCACATGGTTGCTCTCACCCGGCCTCGACAACTCGCCGACCGCTTGGAGGCATACACCACCACGGACTCGACAACGCCCTGACCAGTGCCAGCAGTTCGAGACCCCGTTCGCCGCGCCCTGGCCGTTGCCCGCGTGGCCTACGCCGACGACAGGAGGCGGTCGCCGGATCAGCCAGCGGCCTCGAACTGTCGCAGAATCCCGCCCCGCTGCTCACCGCTCGCGCAGGTCGGGGAAGTGGTTGTGAGCGATCCCGCGCAGGGGCGGTAGCGCCGTGTTGACGCGTCAGGCCCGGTGGGATCGGGCTGCTGGAGCTCGTTCCGGCGGGCCTGGCGCGAAGCTGTGTCGCTATCCCCAACGGCCCGGCAGGGGGGCGCAAGCGCGTCGGTGCACTCTTGGCCTGGCGGCGGAGATCGGTGACGACGGACTCACAGAACATCACGCCGCTCTGTCCGGCATCGACATCGGCGGTGCCCAGGTGTTCGCGTGCATGCTCTACATGGCCGGACATCCCGAAAGTTTTGTCTCGCTGAAGGTTGAGTACTTAGTTCAGGGCCGCAGCGACGCGTGGCTGCCGACCGCCGTTGCCCGGGCGACGGCTTCGGCTTCCTTCGGTGTCGGCTCACCATGGCGGAAGAGCAGCGTGAGCGGCCAGGCCGGGGTGCCCGACTGCTCACCGTCGAAGGGGTACCAGTCCCATGCCGCATCGAACCGCCAGGCGCGCCCGTTCCGGTCGGCAACCTCATCACCCAGTTCGAGGAAGGCGTACGGACGGAAGAACAGCTCGATGCGTATCGCTTCACCGCCAGCCGGATCGATCGTGTAGCCCTGGTCCTCAAGGTCAGGATCATGGGTCTCACCCTGTCGCAGGACCTCGACGTAGGACGCGGGCCGCGGCAGCATGCCGGTGACCAGGGGCGGATCGAAGCGATGGACCGCCTGGACGTGCACGACGGTCGCGGAGATTCCCACCAGGCAGGTATCACCCGGCTTCAGTGAGGCCTCTGCCGGTTCCGTTCGGAAGATCTCCCACTCGAGGGCCGCGGGCGTGGGAAGCGCCCTCTGGCCGTTCCAGCTGATGTTCTCGGCCTGCGGGTCCACTTCCAGCCACGGGCACCGCACGGACACGTGGTAACGGGTGACCCCGGTGACGGCGGTCTCAGCGAACGGGCACTTCAGCAACAGCACGTCACCGGGCCTGTAGTCGTGACTCATGAACGCATTCTGCATGCCGTCATTGACAAGCGATCGATCGAGTATCCGGCGTTCTGCGGAGGTGGCCCACAGCGCCCTTCCATGAGAGTCAACTCACTTGACGGCCTCTGCGATCTGCAGGGCGGCCTGGGCGGGTGTGAGGTACGTGGTGTCGACGACCTCGGCCTCGGCGTGCAGCCAGGTGCGTGCCGCCTCGGCGTAGGGCTCAAGGTATTGGAGGCGGAACGGGGAGTTGGGGCCAAGAACAGTGTCGCCCGCGATGCGCGCACGGAGGGTGTCCTGGTCGGCATGGAGGACGAAGTGCCGAACCGGAATCGCATGTTCGGCGAGGCCCGTGCTGATCTCGCGCCAGTACTGCTCGACCAGGACGGTCATGGGCATCACCAGGGTGCCGCCGGTGTAGTCGAGGACGCGCCGGGCGGTCTCGACTACGAGCGGCCGCCATGGCGGCCAGTGCTGGAAGTTGTCCGTCCTGGGCAGTCCCGGCTTGATGTCCATGAGCGTCTCGCCGACCTTCTCGGCGTCGAACACCCGTGAATCCGGGATCAGCTGCTGCACGAGCGCACTGGTCGTCGTCTTGCCTGCGCCATGGGTTCCGTTGAGCCATACGATCATGAGACTCGACGCTAGCGTCGTGCGGGCCGCGGTAACAGGCACAGCAGAAACCCGGTATGGCTTCGGCGTGTCTCAGGGTGCTGTCACCCACCGAGAATTTCGCCGGTGTCGGGCATGGGCAGGGTCGTAAAACCCATCAGGGAGTCGGGTCGTTGCCGGACCGAGCGGGGCGGAACTCGTAGACATACAGGCCTCTTTCCCCGCCGACCGCTAGGTGTTGGCCGTCCGGTCGCCAGCTGCAGGACCGCAGTGGGGCTTCGGTGCGCTGGACTGCTATCAGGTGTCCGCCCGCACAGTCCCAGATGCGGACAGTGGCGTCCGCTCCCACGGAGGCGATCCACCGCCCGTCTGGAGAGGCTGCCACTGAGCGGACTGGGCGGCCGTTGCCTGTCTCCAGCGCCCGGTAGGTCCCGGATTGAGGGTGCCACAGACGCACCGTGCCGTCTTTGCCTGCGCCACAGAGCCAGGACCCGTCCGGTGCGGCTGACAGGGCCAGGACCGCTCCGGATCCGCCGGTCAGCCGAGTGACTGGGGTGCGGGTGACCAGGTCCCAGATGGTCACCACGCCTTCCTCTCCGGCGGCCGCGATTCTCGTTCCGTCGGGGAAGACCGCAATCGAGCAGGCGGGTCCTGCGGTGACCGTGTCCCACACGCGTACTGAGCCGTCGCGGCAGGCCACTGCGAGGAGCCGGCCGTTGGGCGATACCGCCAGTGCCCGACGCCCACCGCGCGCAGTGATCCGGAAAGAATGGGGCAGGTAGGCGGCCGACGAGCTGTCGCCGATGAGTATGTTCCCGTGCCTGTCGGTCGCTGCGTACCAGTGCCCTTGTGGTGCGACCACCACGTGCTGCGCTTCCTCGGGGCAGGCAAAGAGGACCCTGGTAGGGCGTCTGTTCCACGGGTCGACGCTGAGAACGGCCAATCCGGCGACGACCGTCAGCGGACCGTCGTCCGGGCCGGCTACCAGGGCGCTGATGCGGCCGGCGTCGATGAACTCCTGTGCGAGCACCGCGTGAGTGGATGCGTCCCGGATCACCACCTCGCCGGCAGCGTTGCCGGTCGCCACCCAGGTTCCGGCCGGATCGATCGCCACCGAGAGCAGGGTGTTGCCTGGCTGGGCGAGCGTCTGCAGCAAGTGCGGGTCCGGAGGATCCGGGAGCGGCCAATGCGGGATGAGCTGCGGCCGGAGGCCGACGTCCGCCGCCCAGCGGGCCCTGACCTGGTGGTCCCAGTGGGGGAGTTGAGCGAGCCGGCCGTGCAGCACGGAGGTGAGCAATTGCGGGGCCCCCAGAGGGGCAAGCAGAGGGGCGACGCGGATGAGGTCTCGGGCCAGGTTGGCCGCGGTGGGGGTGGGTATGCGGGCGAGGTCGCTCGCCGCGGCGGCGGAGCCGCGCTGGTGCAGCCGCGCCTCCACCCAGCTGAGGTCCCCCGCGAGTCGTTCGGCCCGGCTGCTCTCGCCGGCAGCCAGCAGGTGCTCGACCGCATGGTCGAGCAGGTACCCGTCCGGGACGGATTGCAGGTCGTTCGGGAGAGTGGCGTCTATCAGGACCGCGTGGAGACGGCGTAGATCGGTCTGGCCCAATTCGCTGCGCAGGTAGTCACGGAGCACGTCGTGGAGGGCAAGGCGCCCTCCGTTCACTGGGCTGAGGGTGACCAGAGAAAGACGGTCCAACAGTACGCACAGCTCGCGCGCCGGCAGCTCGTCCAGACCGGCCGTGGCCTGCCAAAGCCGGACGACGAGTGGCACCGGGATGGACTCGTCCTCGACGAACACGGACAGCTCGGCCAGCCGACGGGCGTCTCCCTCCGGGAGAAGCGTTATGCCGGCTTCGACAGTCGCTCGAACGGCACGTGACCGACGGACCGGGTCATCGAGGTCGAGCAGCTCGGCCGGAGGCTCGCCCAGGGCGGGTCCCTGGGTCCGCAGAGCCTCCAGGGCGTGCCGGGCGGCCGCTACCGGATCGACTCCTGTCGCGATCAAGCGTGTGATGAGACGATTTGTCAGCCGCAGCAAGAGCGCCCACCGGCCTGTGGCGTGTAACAACCCGGTGATGAGGTCTTCTGGCAGGCTGGGCAGCTCCCAGGTGAGAACAGCCCTGGCCTGGTCCGGGGACATCTCGTCCACCCGTACGCGCGCCGAGCCCGGCGGCAGGACGGCCGGGACCCGCGTGGTTACCAGGCATACGCAGTTCCGGCCGCCTCGCAGGAACGGTGCGAGCTGATCCGGCTCCCACACGTCGTCCAGGACGAGCAGGGTCCGCGGTCGCCTGGACAGGAGCCGCCACAGGTGGTCACCCGCCCGGTCGGGGTCGTCGAAGGCGGTGGTGTCACCGGTGATGAAGGCGGTGGCCTCTGCGACCTTGGCGGCGATGGCTGCTCGCCCCCGGACGTCCCTGCCGACGGTCACTGTGTAGACGCGGTTCCGAAACCGGCGCCGTACCCGGCGATTTGAGCAGATCAGGGTGGCGAGGGTGCTCTTGCCGAAGCCGCCTGCGCCTTCCAGAGATGTGGTGATGCCCACGTTCGTAGCTTGAGGGTCGCAGACGGCGGCGACGGCACGGTGGCTTTCCTCCCGATCCGCCACCCAGGCCGGGACGGAGGGGGCAGCGGGCGGGGGAGGATCCTCGTTGACCGTGGGCCTGTTGCCGAAGGCCGCGACCGCAGCCAGCGCCATCGCCGTGACACCCAACACACCGACCCACGGCCACGCGGCAGTCCGGAAGGTGTCGAGGGGACCCGGCCAACGGCTTTGGGGCGTCGCAGCGTTGGCCGCGAGCGAGGCGAGCACGGCCACTGCGGCCGTCAGCGCCCCTGCCACACATAAGGCCACCGTCTTCATCACGCGCCACATCGCCCCCCCTGGCTGCCAATGCTAACGAGGAACCCCCGCGCCCAGGGCGTGAGGAGTGAAGTCGGCTGGGCTAGAGATGATCACCAACAGACGATGCCGCACGACTACTCGCGGGCGCACGGCGAATGCGGACCAAGTTGGCCGCTGAGCGTCGCAGTTGGCCGGCTGAGCGTTCGCCTTCCGTCCCTCGTGCGCGGCGAGGAAGACCCCGTCCTCGATGCTGGACATCGAGAGGTCGCGGCAGCACCCGCTGCCCCTGGTCCCGCACACCCTCGCGCTGGGCGAGTCGCGCCAGATGCTGAGGGACCAGACCGTCCGCTTCGGGTCCGTGCGGTATTCGACACCGCCCGGTCTGGTCGGCCAGGAAGCCCGGGTCCGTGTCGACGGCGACGAACTCGTCGTTGTCGTCGACCTGTCTCACCTGGTCCGCCGGCCGGAGTGGATGCAGGGTCCCGCGGGTCTGACGGAGGTCGCCCGTCATCAGCTGTCCCGGCCCGGACGGCCGGTGATCGATCTTTCCCACTACCCCGACCACCCGTAGGAGATGGACGGCGGACCCCGCCAGCCCAGGCCGAAGCCCGTCAGCGAAGCGGAGAAGGCATTCCTCGATCTCGGTCCCGGAGCCAAGTCCTGGCTGATCGAGGCCGCCGCGGCCGGCACCAGCAGGATGCGGTGGAAGATGGCCGCCGCCGAAATGGGGGATCGCGGGGCCGGGCGGGTTGGCTGTCAGTCCCTGGCCCTAGAGTCCGATGCATGATCCGTCGCACCCCTGCCCGCCCCGTGGACGTGGAAGAGCTCTTCCCTGAGCTGGTCCCCTTCCGCCGTGAGTCCGTTCGCCTTCACCCGCGCGCCGGCTCTCCTTCCTGCTACGACAGTTCCGTTGGAGGGCCACTGCTGTGGCCTGTGGCAGAGCCATGGCCAGTTTGCAGAGAGGAGCACTTCGACCTCGACACCGTGAGCGAGCTCCAGGCTGCCGTGCCCATGGTTCCCATCGTCCAGGTCCGCCAGGCCGACGCACCCGGAGTCCCCTTCCCAGAGGGAACCGACCTGCTGCAGGTGCTGTGGTGCCCTTATGCGCACGGCGAGTACTGCTACCCCCTCCCGCAGGTGCACTGGAGGGACTCTGGTGTCATCAAAGACATACTGCCGACTCCGGAGCCGGTGGAAGACCTCCCGAAGGACTGGTATCCGAACCCGTGTGTGGTCCACCCGGAGCAGGTGACCGAGTACCCCAGCTGGGACCTTTCCCGGGACACGCATGACGCGTTGCAGGCCCGTTTCGATGAGCTGAAGGCAACGACCGGCCTGTACTACTCGTATCACTTGGCTGAGGCGCCCGGGATCAAGCTGGGCGGCTACCCCGGCTGGACACAGGAACCCTGCTGGCCCGACTGCGAAGCCTGCGGTGGCCGCATGGAGCACTTGCTGACCGTCGCGAGCGAGGAATTCGACGGAGAGTCCTGGCGTACGTGGCTGCCGGTGGAGGACAGAACCGACAGCGGTTGGACAGAAGCCGCGGACAATCCCGCAGGCCTGTGCCTCGGCGATGTCGGAGGCGTGTACATCTTCGAGTGCCGAACCTGCCCGGACCGCCCCATCGGGCACTGGTTCGACTGCTCGTGACTGGCAGAGGACCGCAACCAGGCGCCCGCCCCCACACACAGCGGCCTCCGTACCGACGGACGGTATAACAACTCGACAAAGTCAAGCATCCGGACGCTCTTAAAAGTCACCGACATCGACATCCAGCGGGACATGGTGCTCTCGTCACTCACCGACACCCGCTCTCGGCTATCACCAACATGGCCATCCGTGCCGTCCGGTGTGATGGCTCGTTGGCCAGGCTGGCGACCGTTCTGCCGTTCCGGTTGCGGGTGGGGTGCTGGATGTCGATGCAGTCGCGGCCTTGGCCGCAGGTGCCGGAGCTGACCGCGCAGGTGGCTCGCGCGGTCGCAGCCCGTGGGCCGTATCCGCTGGCGATGCGGGTCAGCGATGAGCTGGGCGAGCTGTTCCCGGACACCGAGTTCGCCGAGGCGTTTGCAGAACGGGGGCGGCCGGGCTGGTCGCCGGGCCAGCTCGCTCTGGTGACGGTGCTGCAAGGGCGACCTATCGGACGAGCAGTGAGCTCTGATCGAGCCGGTGATCACGGCGTGGAAGGGCCGGCACCGTTCAGTGACCGGCCATCAGGGCGCCTATCCGATGCGGAAGATCGTAAATGCGATCGTCTACCAGGGGCGGACCGGCTGCCAGTGGGCCTTCCTCCCGCACGATCTGCCGCCGAAGAGCGGGACGTACTGCTACTTCGCTGCCTGGCGCGACGACCGAACCGATCAGACCATTCATGAAATCCTGCGCTGCCAGGTCCGTGAGAAGGCCCGTCGATTAGAGGACCCCAACGCCGCGGGCATCGCCCTGCTGGACCAGGTCACTGAGCACACCGGCGGCACCGTCCGCAATGCCCTGGTCGACCAAGGCTTCAAGAACCAGGTCGTCTTGCACGGCGACCGCCTGGGCATCGACGTCGAGACCGTCGCACGCAATCCGCCGGACAAGGGGTTCATGCCGCAGCCGAAGCGGTAGAGGGTCGAGCAGACCTACGGAATCCTGATACTGCACCGGCGTCTGATCCGCGACTACGAGCACCACCCGTCCTTCTTTGCTTCCCGCGTCCTGTGGGCGATGACCCACGTCATGGCCCGCCGCCTCACCGGCACGAACACGCCCACCTGGCGCGATATGCAGGCGGTGAGTGCGTGAACATCCAGCCCCTATTCGACGCGCTCGACGTCCAGGAGGACGCAGCCCGGGCCCTGGCCGACGGCCTCCGCACACAGATCGAGCAAGATGGCGAAGAAGAGGGCGGGTTCGTCCAGCGGATTGGCGCGGCTGACGAAGCAGAAGCTGCTGGAGGGCTTACCCGGGCCGGGCGGCGTACGGATCCGGCACGCGGTGCCCGAGGCGTGGACGATCGCGCAATTCCCCAGGGGTAAGTTCACGTAATTCCCCAGGTCCCCAACCTGAGGGCGCTTCGTGGGGCCGCGAAAGCGGCGGTCACCCCGACCGCGTTCCCAGGCCAGGAACTGAGATGATCTCTGGGGAAGGGGATGTGCACTATGGAGATGCCACCGACGCACCTGGCTGTCGAACAGGACCGGCTGGAGGAACTGCGCGACCTCCTGGCGGCAGGAGCCGACATCCACGAGGAGTACAACGGGTTCACTCTCCTGCACCGGGCCGTCGACGGAGAGATCGACGGGCATATCCAGACTGGGGAGCCCCTCCACGTGGACGCCACGTGCTTCCTACTGTCCCAAGGTGCAGATCCCACGCGCCGTTCACACAGAGGGGCGGGAGCGTCAGCCCATCACATGGCCTTCGTCAGCGGGCACTGGCTTGCTGATGCTCTCTTCGAAGCCTGGCTCGCCCGTAGAGACGTTTAGGGCTTGGAGACTGGGTTCTCGGGCCGCTTGTTCGGTCGGTAGCTGGGGCCGTTCATGATCACCTGGTGGCTGGTGTTGATGAGCCGGTCCAGGAGGGATTCGGCGAAGACCGGGTTGGGGAAGAGGGGATACCAGTCATCTGGGGCTGGCACTTGTTCCCTCACAAGAGTTGCCGCTGCCACCTGGCCGTATCCCTGTCTGGCGGTCCTCGTTGGTTCTCGCGGTGGCACCCCGGTTTTGCAGGTGCTGCCTTGACTGTTCAGGTGCGAGGAAGGTGTGCCGATGGCCGAGGCGAGACTCCAGGTCATCGCGGGTGGGGCCGTCCCGCAGGAGCCGCTGACGGCGGATCCGTGGCAGTTCCAGGCGGCGTGCGTGGACGCGTTCATCGCGTCCTGGAGGGCCCGCGGCTTCAGCCCGGTGACCATCGACAACGACAGCGGCCTGCTGGAGCGGACCCTCGCGGCTCTGGGACGGCCCGCGTGGGAGGTGACGCCTGAGGACATCGACCGCGTGGTCGGTGACCTGGCGGTCCAGGGCCGCAAGACGTCGACCCGGCGCGAGTATGTGCAGACCTTCAAGGGCTTTCACCGGTTCCTGCAGGCCCGCAAGGCAGCCGAGATCGAGGCTGCGTTCGGCGTCCGGCTGGTCTGCCCGATCGACGAGTTCAACGCCTCCCGGCATGTCGGCGACGACTCGCCGGCCCTGCTGCCGCCTCCGACGCCGGAGCGGGTGGGCGAGTTCTTCGACTTCATGAAGCAGCGGATCGCGACCGCGCGGAAGTACGGACCCGCAGCGAGGGACTATGCGATGTTCCGGACGCTGTATCACGCCGGGCTCCGCTCCGAGGAGGCATCCCTGCTGGACAAGCCGGACCTGCACTTCTTCCGTGGGCCGTTCGGCAAGCTGCATGTCCGGTTCGGTAAGGGCGCCCACACTTCCGGACCGCGGCCGCGGTGGGTGCCCATGCTCGACGGCCTCGATCTGGTGCTGCGGTGGTTCCTGGAGGACGTGCGACCCAAGTTCCCCGACTCGCCAGTGCTGTTCGCCGACGAGTCCGGCGGCAGTCTCCACCGCGGGACCATCCGCAACCGCCTGCGCTATCTGATGGAACTCGAAGGCCGCCCGATGGCCGACCGGTTCAGCCCGCATGCCCTGCGAAGAGCGTGCGCGACCCACAACTACGAACGCGGCGTCGACCTCGTGGCGATTCAGCAGATGCTCGGGCACTGGACCGTCAGCTCGACCATGCGCTATGTCCGCCCCTCCGCGACCTTCATCGAGGACGCCTATCAACGGGCGGTTGCCAGCACGCTGGCCGAGCTGAGTGGGAAGGACACCACGGCATGAAGATTCAATGGCGGCTGCGGATGGCCGCTGCCCAGCGCGAGGTGTGGACCGGGACCGAGCTGCGGCGGCTGCTGGCCGAGAAGGCGGGCCTTCAGCTGTCCTCGGCCTCGGTGTCCGCGCTGTTCACGAAGGAGCCCTCGCAGGTGAAGATGACCACGCTGGCCGCGTTGTGCACTGCGCTGGAATGCACCCCCAATGACCTGATCGAGGTCGACACCACCCCCGTCGAACGGCCGATCGCACCCCCTCGCCCGGTCGCCGACCTCCCGCGGGCCGCCTCCGCCCGGGGCCGGTCGATGCCGCCCCTGTGACGGCAGGCCACGATGGGCAAGAAGCAACGGGACTGCGTCACGTGCGGCGGACCGGTCGGATATCTCGACCGCCAGCACTGCTGCCTGTGCTGGCGCCGCATGAAGGAGCAGGCCGCCAAGGCCCCGTGTCCCTCCTGCGGCCTCGATCGCGTGCTTCAGGACGACACCGGCCGGTGCATCACCTGCTCACGCGTCTGCACGGAGTGCGGTCATCCGGTCCGCTCACCACAGAACCAGCTGTGCCGGGAGTGCCGGCGCAGGGCCGGCCAGCTGGCCGGACAGCGGACATGTCCACGCTGTCAAAAGCCCGGCTATCTGCGCGAGACGACCGGCTGGTGCGGCCACTGCTCACGACCCCGGCAGGGGAAGAACCCGCCGAGGATCTGCCGCGAGTGCGGGCAGTTGCGTCGGCATGCCGGACTGGGGCTGTGCTCGGCCTGCTGGCAAAAACACCCCGGTCGCCCCTTCATCCGTGGTGAACACCTCCAGGAACGACTCACCGACCCACCCGTGTGGCTCGCCGACTTCGTCGCTCAGGTCGCCGCCCGCCACTGCGTCGCCAGAGCCTGCGGCTTCATCACCGACCTGGGACGGCTCCTCGAGGACGAGCACTCCAACTCACCCCAGGCCCTGCTGGAGCGGTCCCGCAGGCCCGGACGGTCGATGGGCTCCTTCGCTCGCGCACTTGAGGACTTCTTCACCCTCCGCGGTCTGGCCCTGCCCACCGACCAGGACGAACGACTCGCAACTGGCCGACGGCGCCGCCGGGTTGAGGCCGTGCCCGAACCCTTGCGGCCGGCAGTTGCCGCATTCGACACCTCCCGGATGCGAGCCCAGGACCGGGCCCGCCGAGCCGGCACCCGCCCCCGCAGCAATCACACCCTGGAAACCGCTCTGGCCACCATGCGGGACCTGGCAATCTTCCTGATCAACGAGCAACACAAGGCCGACTGGTCTCTCGTCGACGTGCACGACATCGAAGCCTTTCTGACCGTCCTGCCCAGGGCCCGCAAGCGGCGACTGACCGTGCTGCGACAGTTCTTCCGCTTCGCGCGGGCCCAGAAGCTGGTGCTGGCCGACCCAACCCGCGGCCTGATCGCCAAAGGGGCGAAGGGCTTCCGCGGCAAGACCCTCACTCTCGACCAGCAGCGCGAGCTATTCCGGCGCTGGACCACAGACGAACAGGTTCACCCCCACGAGGCCCTGGTGGGCATACTCGCCCTGCTGCACGGCGCCTCCAGTTCCGAGGTCCGGCTGCTGCAGGTCACTGAAGTGGACCGACTCGCCCAGACGATCCGGCTCGGAAAACGGCCTCACCCCGTTCCGCTGGACCCCGCCTCCTGGACGGTGCTGCTGCGATGCCTGAACCATCGCGAAGTCTGGCCGACTGAGAACCCGCACGTCATGGTCACCAAAGGAACAAAGGCCGGGCGAAGCCCGGCCTCAACTGCCTATCTCTCCCACGTTCTTGACGACTGCGGCTTCCCGCCCCGAATGATCCGCAGCACCCGGCTGGTCGACCTGGTGAACACCATGGACCCCAAGCTCGTCGCCGCGGCCTTCGGCATGGACCCGCAGGCCGCCCTGATCTATCTCGCCGACCATGTCGACCCTGGGCGCCTGTCCGATCGCTGAACGTCGGTCGGTGTCAGGGAATTCGCTGGTCAGTGGTCTCACCATCCCCCAGACTCGGACGCGCGCGAGGTCCCTCGGTGATCAGCGCAAGGAACCCGTGGCTGGAGGAAGGGAACGAGGATGGCCGACCTGCGACTCGTCTGGGTCCTGTCCGGACGTGGTTGGGCCGACTGCACCGTCAGCGACAACCAGACGGAAGCCGAAGTCACGGCCTCGTATATCACCACTGCCCCCGAAGATCTCTTGACGGCAGTAACGCGTCTGATCGTCGGCGAGACCGAATGCCGAGCACAGTTCGAGGCCGAGCCCACCGCCTTCCGATGGAGCTTCTACCGTGAAGGCACCGACGTGTGGATCCGCCTACTGCAACTGGCTCGCGGCAGTGACCACGACAACACCGGGACAGAGATCTGGTCCACCCAGCAGAACATTGACGCCGTTGCCCGAGCAGTGATCCGTTGCTTCGACGAGGTTGCGAGGGAGTACGGCGAGAGCGCATACCGCGGCAAGTGGGGTGAACACTTTCCGCGCACCGAACTCGAAGCCCTCAGGACCGCGTGGCGCGAACATCGAGGCGACTGGGCAGCCCCTTGGACACCATCGAACCCGTGATGTTACGGCGGCACCTGGCACAAGTTCGCCGGAACATGTGCGCTTTGCTGGGATCCCGGTTGCTCGTGATGATCAGAGACCGGCCCTGACGCTCGGAGACAAGCTCGTAGAGGTCGTCGGCCTGGGCCGCTGACAGCTGGCGCATTGCGAAGTCATCGAGGATGAGGACGTCCGGACGGACGAGTTCGAGCCATGCTCAAGACCTGTGGATCGAGCTCGGGGAGCACGCGAAGGGCGTACCTTCCCGAGTGATCGCCTGATGGTCAGCGAGTAGGCCGGTGTTCGCGGCACCGGCCGGGAAGGCACGCCCGTGCTCAGCGTAGTCAACGACAACGGCACCACGCCGAACGGCTCCTTGACCGACGAGATCGTCCGGGTAGGCGCCCGACGGACGCTCCCCGCCGCGCTGGGCGCCGAAGTCAACACGTATATAGCCGAGTTGGCTGATCTGCGGGACGAGACGGGGCGACGGATGGTGGTGCGCAATGGTTACCACCAGCCCAGGAAGATCACCACCGCGGCCGGGGTGGTCGAGGTGAAAGCCCCGCGCGGGCGGGATCCATGGTCAAGCGTCAGTCACCTGGGCACACCCCGCGGGATGGCGTCCCGGGGGACATCCCCGGCGGACTCGATGTGGCTCGCATACCCGTCCGGGTCGAGGTCGCGTACTTCGACCGAGAAATGGACTTCGAACTCCGGGATCGGCCCGAGGCGTGTGCGAAGAAGCGCGAGGACGGATTCGCTGAGCGCGCGTTTGACCTCGGCGCTACGGCCGGCCTTCAGCGCGATCTCGATGTGGACCGCCTGATGGGTTTCCTCCGTGCGGCCAGCGATGTACCAGTCGTCTTGAGGGTAGATGAAACGGATCCGGCACGCCTCGGGGCGCGCGCCGCTGTTGGCGACGATCAGCGAGTGCAACTCCGGGCAGTTCTTCACAGTCGAGGACGTCGTTCGCGCCCAGTTCATTGGTGTACGTCACGGTTACATGTGGCATGGATGCAGCATATTCACTCTCTCGCACCGACGAGTTCCTCGACAAAGGGTCGGCCAGGCCGAGCACGCACCTGCGCTCAGGCGGTGGCGACGGCCTCCAGGGCGAAGGAGTCGTCGCACGGCTCCGGGCCGATGCCGCAGAGTGAGCCTCCGCCGAGTTGTCTGGGGTGTAGATCGTTGGTCAGTGGTCGGCTCGTCGGTCCTTGAGGTACGCCTCGTCATCCCAGTCAGGTACCTGGAAACGGGCTCGGGCGGCGGGGTTCGGGGCGGCGTCATGTCGGCCCCTCGCAGAAGGGCGGATTCGCACCTGGGACCATGAGCGGATGTCCGAGGAACCGAACCCGATGTCTAGCCTGTGGCCGATCGTGCGGGTGTCGCCACAGGAGGAGGACTGGGTCGCGCCCAGCACCCAGGCCCCGGCTGGCGACGGCTGCGCTGGGTCGAACTTGCCCGGCGAACCGGCGACCCGGCCGTGCCCGACGGCCTGATGCCCTCCTACCGTCGCTTTCCCTCGGCCAAGAAGGAGGGCAGAAGGAAGCCAACCAAGTCCTCGCCGTCGGACGTGCACCGGTCGAGCACGGCTTCGCCCACCTCAAGAACCGGCCGACCCCCACCAAGCTCCGCACCGATCCCGCCCGCGCCCCCAACTCCTTTGCGCTCTGGTCGTCCTGAGAATCCTCGAAGTCAACCGCTGACGGATGATCTTCTCCGTGGACTCCCGCCCACGATCAGCACGAGCACCCTCCCGACCACCGAATCGGGACCGGAAACTACGCTGGCATCCGCAACGCCGCACGCTGGCACCGCCTCACGCCGGAGAACCTCGACACAGTGCGCGCCGGTCTCGGCCCGCGCGCCCTGCTGACCGTCTGGCCCGACCTGACCCCGGACGTCGGCGCGGTCCTCGCCGCGCTGCCTGAGGAGGGATCCGTGGAGTTCGTCTGGGAGGCGCAGGACGGGATGATCAGCCACGCGATCGTCGACGACACCGAGTACCAGGAGTTCACCGCCCAAGTGGCCGATGCGCGAGCGGCCTGCGCCCTGCCGCTATACCTCGACGAACGCCACCCGCTGCTCCGCGCTGTCCTGCCGGACAGCGACGGCGTGCTGCGCGCCCGATGGTGACCCGGTTCGCGCGCCGGGCGGGACAGCCGGAAGGAGGAGCACCTGCTCGACACCCGCCCTCCAGACGCTGGCCGCCATGCACGGCATCACCGTCGCGGTCTGAGTGAACACCCTGCCCCGGCTCCAGCGCGGCGAGCCCTGGTACGAGATCGGCGTCGACGACCCGGACCGACGCCGCCAGCTACCCCGAACCGCCGGGCCGCTGATACCGCGCACGACGCCGGGCATGTCCCTGAGAGGCCGTTGTCGTACCGATCGCGGGGCTTGTCGATCGAATGGGAGTCTTGCTCGGGTGATCGCGGTCGGTGCCGGGCGTGCGAAAGCCCAGTCGACCTGACGGGCGATCTTGCGCGCTTTGGCCGGGAACCGCCGCGGCTGCTCATTGATCGCCAGCGGGAAGCTGACATTCCGATACCCGGCTACTTGGGCCTCCCCGTTGCCGTGGCGCTGGCACAGACGGGGTGGGTGCGGGCGGTATAGGAGCGGGCGGCCACAACGAGGCCGATGCCCAGACCGGCGAATGCCAGGCCGCCGAACTCGACCATCCAAGTGATCCCCGAACTGGTGGTGAACGGCGGGGACGGCTTGATCTTGGGCAGCACGCCGACGGCCATGAGCGGGGCCATGACGATGAGGACGGCCCCGTACATCGTCAGGGGGATGCCGGTCAGCCAGGCCGGGATCAACGGCAGCAGGCGCGGGACCCGTCGTCCGGACAGGACCACCGTCCAGCGGGGGAACACCTGCCCCCACGCGTACAGCAACCCCAGCAGCAGGAAGACCCCGACCATCGCGGCCAGCACGGTCACGTCGATCCCCGCCGACGCGGTTGCCTTCGACGGCCCCGACGCGCCGACACTCGTCGTCCTCTGCCAGTCATCGCCCGCCACGCCGAGCGCGTTGCCGCCCAGCGTCCAGATGGTCTTGGCTCCCGCCCACGGCAGAAGTCCGCCCATGAGCAGGTACACCGCGACGCGGGTCCGCCTCGGGGCTCGGGAGGCGGCTGGGTGGGCAAGCGGGCCGTCGGCTGCGCCGGCGTGCGGCCGCCCGCATCGCGGGCAGTCTCCGCGCAGCCGTCGGCGGTACGACAAACCGACGAGGAGCAGGAGGGCGGCACCGGCCGTGTTCAGCAGCACCTGGGCCAGCCCGGTGGCGCTCTCGACCCCCGAGAGCGTCGCAATTGCCACGAAATAGAGCGGCAGCCCGGCCATTCCCACGACGAACACCGGGAGCGCCACGATCAGCGCCGTCGCCACCGCAACCCGGCCGAGCTTGGCGAGAGTTCGGGTGCTGGCCAGGCAGGCGCCGCCGGCCAGGAGCGCGAGGGCCGCCAGGAAGAGCTGGACCCCCGGCGCGTACGCGGAGTGCTCCTTCCATTGCACGGTGGTGCCCGTCACCGCCCAGGTGACCTCGACAGCGGCGTACAACACGCCCCACACTGCAGCGATCATGGGCGCCCACACAGGCCACCGCCGCCACCACAACTTCCGCCCCGGGCTTGCGGCCGGCGGCTTGGGAACGCCACCTGCCTCCGAGTTCGCAGGAACAACCACCGTGACCCCCGTATATCCGGATTGCCGACGCTCCAAGATTCCGCGTCACCCGCGCTGATCACATCCATCCCACGGATCATCCGGCTTCCCCCACGCGGGGGAAGCCGGATCGTGAGTGTCAGCCCGGCCGGAGGATTACGGTGCGGTGCGCCGACCGTTGTCGTAACGATCAGGGCGCTTGCCGATCGGACGGGAGTCTCGATCGTGGGCGCATAGAGGCAGGGCCTCCTGCACAGTTCGGGGATTGTCGAAGTCCTACCGAGCAGCAGAGAGGCCCTGTTGTCCCAGCCTGTCGCGGTCGTGCCTGTTGCGTCCAACTGCCGCGTGTCATCGTGTGATTGCCTCGCTCACATATATGGGAATGCGGTCGACCATGGTGTGCGTGTTCGACGGTATCCGTCGGACATGACCGATGCCGAGTGGGCCCAGGTCCGCATCGCGCTGCCCACGCCGGGGTGGGTGGAGGGCAGGGGCGGGCAGCCGGAGGCGTACTGCCACCGGGCGATGTTGGACGCGGTCCGCTACCTGGTCGACAACGGAATCAAGTGGCGGGCGATGCCTGCGGACCGGGCTTCAGCCCGAGGAGCAAGTCAAGCCCTGGAGTTACGAACCCTCCGTGAACGCGGTGGCGTGGTCGGCGGCCCACTGGCGAAACGTTCGCGGCGCCGTCCCGAGGATGTCGGCCACCGCAGTGGTGATGTACGCGGGCTGTCCGACCGCCGCGCTCCACGCGGCGAGCAGCATGTCGACGACCGAGCTGGGCGCCGTACCCTCCGACAGGCTTCGGAACTCGTCCGGCGTCATCTCCGTGAATGCGATCCGGCGCTCCAGGGCGTCACCGATGACGTCCACCTGCGCGGCTTGGGTCAGCGATTCGGGGCCCGTAAGGACGTAGTCGCCTCCGGCGTATCCGTCCTGATAGAGCGTCCGCGCCGCGACGGCTGCGACGTCGCGGTCGTCGACCGGTGCCGTCTCGGCAGCGCTGTAAGGCCACCGGACGACCTCGCCGGCCCGGATCGCGGGCGCCCACCAGGCCAGCGAGTTCGACGCGAGCATCCCCGGCCGAATGATCGTCGACTCGAGTCCGGTGGCCGCGATGAGCCGCTCGATGTCGGCGTGCAGCACCGCCATGGGATTGGGCTGCTGGAAGAAGGGGTGCGGCGTCTGGTGCGGGGAGGAGAGGAAGACGACCCGCCGCACGTGGGCTGCCAGCCGCTCGACGACTGCCGCGGCGGTCTGAGGCGGGGCGGTCCAGACGAGGAAGACCGCACCGGCGCCATTCAATGCTGGGTCGAGCGACTCGGGCACGGTGAGGTCGCCGGTGAAGACCTCGACCTTCGCCGGCAGCGTTGCCGCCGCCTCGGAGCGATGGGTGAGGGCGCGGACCGGCACGCCCGCGTCGAGGAGTTGGTCGATGACGACGCGGCCGATCCGGCCCGTCGCCCCGGTTACGAGCACGGGAGGAATGTCTGTCTGATTCACACCGCCCATGGAAACGTTACTCGGTTAAAAAAGCAACCCGGTCATGAATGTTACAGTGGTCAGATGAGCGAGTCGACGGGACTGCGGGCCCGCAAGAAGGAGCGGACGCGCGACGCCATCGGCGACGCGGCCGTCTCGCTGTTCCTGGAGCGCGGCTTCGACCGCGTCTCGGTCAACGACATCGCCGCGGCGGCCGAGATCTCCAAGCCGACCCTCTTCCGGTACTTCCCCACCAAGGAAGACCTGGTGCTGCACCGGTTTGCGGACCACCAGGGCGAGGCGGCACGCGTCGTACGTGACCGCAGGTCCGGCATCAAGCCGGTGACGGCGCTGCACCGGCACTTCCGGGCCGGCCTCGATCGGTACGACCCCGTCACCGGCCTCAACGATCATCCCGAGGTGGTGGCGTTCCATCGGTTGGTGTTCACCACACCGAGCCTGGCGGGACGGCTCACGCGGTACCAGCTCGAGGATGAGGAGGCACTGGCGGACGCCCTCGGCGAAGGCATCCAGGCACGCCTGCGAGCCGCCCAGGTACTCGCGGTCCAACGGGTGCTCGCCCGGACCAACTGGCAGAAGATCGCCGACGGTCGAACCGCCCACGACGTCCACCCCGAGGCCGTAGCCGATGCCGACCAGGCATTCAACCAACTGCAGTGACACAGCTCGCCCGCGGCATGGGGTCCTTCGGAGGACATGGGGCACCGACGGAACTCCGCGGCCTCGGCCGATGCATCTCCCCTCGGAGTTCGGTTCCCGCGTTGGATAAAGGGCCGGAGAAGCGTTGAGAGCCGGGCGGAAGGCCGCGATACTGACGCTCGGCCCACGAGGGATCAGGGGAGGACATATGAGCCAGGTCGTCACGGGGACCATGGTGCGCGTCGAGAACGTCCACAAGTCGTACGGCCAGGAAGCCGCCGCCGTGCATGCCCTGCGTGGCGTCTCCTTCGACATCCCGCGCGGTGAGCTCGTTGCGCTCAAGGGGCGCTCGGGCTCCGGGAAGACCACTTTGCTGAACGTCGTCGGAGGGCTCGACACACCGGACCGGGGCCGGGTCACTGTGGACGGCCTGGACCTGTCGGAGCTCGGCGAGGACGGCTTGCTGGCGCTGCGCCGGGACCGGATCGGCTTCGTCTTCCAGTCCTTCGGCCTCATCCCGATCCTGACGGCCGCGGAGAACGTGGGCGTGCCGATGCGCATGCGCCGGGCCGACGTACGGGAGCGCGAGGAGCGAGTCGAGCTGCTGCTGTCCCTGGTGGACCTCGCCGACCACGCGGCCCAGCGGCCCGGCGAGCTCTCCGGCGGCCAGCAGCAGCGGGTCGCCATCGCCCGCGCCCTGGCCAACAACCCCTCGTTGCTGATCGCCGATGAGCCCACCGGCCAGCTGGACGCGGAGACCGGCCATGCCGTGATGGAACTGCTGCGGGCGGTCGTGCGCAGCGAGCAGGTCACCGTCCTGGTGGCCACGCATGACGCGACGCTGCTCGACCTGGCCGACCGGGTGCTGGAACTGCGCGACGGGGAGATACGGGACGAGACGGGGGAGTAGGTCAAGCCGCCGCCTGTCAGGATTGCGTCAAAGACGTCCCCCGACCTGCTCCTCGTCACACAGGTCGGGATAGTCGGCCGCAAGGACCCGAGGCTGCCGAACACTCCTCGGTCGAGAAGGTGGAGGCGCTGGGCGCGGGCGCCGACGACTACGTCACCAAGCCGTCCGGCATGGACGAGCCGCGGGCTCGGCTGCGGGCCGCCGTGCACCGGGCCGAGTCGGCCGGGGCGGAGAGGACGACGTGCTGGTCGAGACCGACGGGTTCACCATCGACCTGGCCGCCAAGGCGCGTTGATGTGGTGAGCGGCCCGCGCAGCTTCTGCTCGGTCACGGTCGGCGATCAGCTGTGCCCGCTGTCGTCCGGCCATACGGTGATGTGGTCGTCCTCCAGATCCAGCGCCACCCGGTCGCGCATTGCCAGCGCCCTCGTGTACTCCGCGGGCAGCTGGAGGCGGCCGGCCCGGTCGAGCATCGCGTACTCGCGGGCCACCAGCGTCTCGTGGCCGGTGGTCTCGTCGACCTCGCTGCGGCGCAGGACCTCCGTGGAGGTGCGGCCGTCGCGGATGGCGACCGTGCGTCGGACCTCGGTGGCCACGGCGCGGTCGTGGGTGACGATGACGATGGTGGTGCCCAGCTCCTCGTTCGCCGTGCGGAAGGCGGCGAAGATCTGCTGGGCGGTGTGGGAGTCGAGCTCGCCGGTGGGTTCGTCGGCGAGCAGCACCGCCGGGTCGCAGGCGAGGGCCACGGCGATCGCGACCCGCTGCTGCTGACCGCCGGACATCTCATGCGGGCGGCGGTCTCGGCAGTCGGCGACCTGGAGCAACTCCATCAGTTCCAGGGCGCGTTCGGCGCGGGCCCGGGAGCGGCGTCGCCCGCCCGCCAGCTGGAGGGGCAGGGCGACGTTCTGGGCCGCGGTGAGATACGGCAGCAGGTTGCGGGAGGTCTGCTGCCAGATAAAGCCGACCACCTTGCGCCGGTAGTGCAGGCGGTCCCTCGCGGTCATGGCCATCAGGTCGTGGTCGGCCACCCGGGCCGCCCCGGCGGTGGGGGTGTCCAGGCCGGCCAGGATGTTCATCAGGGTGGACTTGCCGCTGCCCGAGGCGCCCACCAGGGCCATGAGTTCGCCCTTGCGGACGAGCAGGTCGAGGCCCTGGAGGGCCTGCACCTCCACGCCGTCCGTCGAGAAGACACGGACCAGACGGTCGCAGGTGATGAGGGCGTCATGGCCGTAGGCGGGCCCAGTGCGGGTGGCCGTCGCTTTGTCGACCAGTTCGGCGAGGGTGGGATCCGTCGTCATCGGGCTCCTTGGTCAATGGGGGGCCGCGGCCGGCCGGGTGCGGGCCGGGGCTGCCGCGTGTGGGCGAGGGCCGTCAGGGTGGGGGCCGGGGCCGCGGAGTCCGCCGGGGTCAGGGGCTGGAGTCGCCGGTGCACCCGGGGTCTGGCGCCGAAGCCGTCGGGCTCTGTTGCCGGGGCCGCCGGGGACGGGGTGCGCTGTCCTTCTCACCTCGTGTCACCTGCTCTCAACTCCCGCACCGCTCCTCTCCTCCCCGCCCACCACGCCTGTATGCCGGCGATTCCCACCGTCACCGCCACCACGGCCAGCGCCGGCACCGTCAGCGACCAGGCGTCGGTGTGCAGCTGGGTCTGCTTCAGGGGGATGACCGAGGGCGGCAGGGCCACTGCGGTCAGGTCCATGCCGGGGGAGAGCAGGCGGATCGCGACCCAGCCGGTCAGGCTGCCGCCCGCCGCGGCGAGCATGGCCTGGGGAAGGGACTCCAGGATGAGCAGGCGGCGGCCCTGCCGACGGGTGAGGCCCATGGTGCGGAGGCGGGCGAGCAGCGCGATGCGCTCGGGCGCGGCGCGCAGGAGTGACAGGAGCAGCGCGAGCACGGCGTAGCCGGCGCCTGCCGCCACTGCCGCCGTGTAGAGGTGCTCCACGCCGGACTGGAGGGGGGAGTCGACGTACCGGGCTCTCTCGTCGGCGCGGAGGCGGACCGATACTGCGTGCCCGGCCGCCTCGTGCAGGGAACGGCCGTCCGCTTCCGGGCCCGTCACCAGCAGCGCCGTCGGCCTGGCCGCCGTGGCGCTGAGGCCGGCGCGATCCACCACCAGGAAGTCGTCGGCCGTCACGGCCGGAGTGATGTCCCGAACGAGGACGATGCGGACGGTGACACTGCTGCCGTCCTCCATGCTGACGGGGAACGGAGCCGAGCCGTGGGCGTCCGCCACGCTCGGGGAGGCCACGGCAGGCAGCACGGCGTCGGCCCCCAGATCGCCCCGGCCCTTCTTCAACACTCCTTCGGAGAAGGCACCGAGCCCCGTCCGCCTTGTCAGCTCCGCGTAGCCGCCGGGATCCACGCCCACCACCGGCACCGCCCGGGGCCCGTTGTTCGGCTTCGCCCGGTACGCGACGCTCACCGCAGCCACGTCCCGCACGCCGGAGACCCGGCGCACCCGGTCGGTCAGCCCCGCGGGCAGGGCATCCACCGTCGACTCCAGCCGGGCGTCGGCCCCGACGGCGAGGAGCGCCGAGTGGTCCCGGGCCTCGGCGATGCCCGCCAGGACCGAGCCGCCGAACGAGGCCGTGGTCAGGGCGGTGAGCAGGGCGAGCAGCGGCAGCACCGCGGACGCCGAACTGCGGCCGGCCCGCGCCAGGGACAGATGGCTCACCACACCGCGCAGTCGCGCGGCCGGGCCGGCCATGCCACGCAGGGGAAGGGGGTAGAGGCGGACCAGCAGCAGCGCGGCGATCACCCCCACCAGCACGGGCGCCGCCGAGATCAGCTGATCCCCGGACCCCTCGGACGTGCCCTGCCGGCGCAGGGTCACCACCGCGCCGGCGGCCAGCGCCACCAGCGTCAGCTCCGCGACCGTACGTCGCCGGGACGGTCGTACGGATGTCACGTCCTGGCGGAGCGCGGGGATGCGGACGAGCCGGTGGGCGGCCGCCGCGCGCAGGGGGAGGGCGGCGCAGGCGACGACCGTGACCGCGAGGGCGGCCAGTACGGCGGGCAGGGCCCGGGCGCCTGGGAGGGCCCACACGGCCACGGTCAGGCCGAGCGCCCCGGCCGGGACGGCGACCATCGCCGTCTCCGCGAGCAGGCGGGCGGCGAGGCCCGGCAGCGAGGCGCCGCGGGCGCGCAGCAGGGCCAGTTCGGTGCGGCGGCGGTCGGCGGTCAGGCCGCCCGCCATCGCCAGGACGACGACGGCGACCGTACCGCTGCCGAACGCCGCGACCGAGATCAGCGCGGAGACGCCGGAGTGCAGGGCGGAGTAGGAGGCGAGCACGTCGTCGAGGTCGGTGTCGGCGTCCGTGAGGGGGTCGGTGGCCTTGCGCACCTGCTGGAGGCTGGGGCCCGACATCAGGGCGGCGAGCGCGGACTTGAACGCGCCCAGGTCGCGGTGGTGCAGGGTGTTCGGGTCGGGGGCCAGCCGCCAGTAGGAGTAGGGCTTCCCGTCGGTGCCCAGCATCGCGGGGGCGGCCTCGGATGGCAGCAGCAGGGCGCCGAGCCAGTACTGGGGCGAGTCCTGCTCGGCGGGCGATTCCCGCATCAGCACGGGTGTGCGCAGCAGGGTGTCCGTCGCCCAGTAGGCGCCGTCCCGGTCGCGTGGGGCGACGATGCCGGTGACCCGGACGGCGAGCGCATCCCGACCCGCGCTGGGGACGTGCAGGACCGACCCCACCTTGATGCGCAGGGTCTTGGCGGTTTCCGCGCTGACCGCCGCCTCCACCTCGGGCGTCGTCGCGGTGACCGTGCCGGACGCGCGTGGCAGACGTCCCTCGCTCAGCCGGGCGTGGTCGGCCAGGCCCGCCTGCGCGACGAGGGCGACCCGGGCGGGCAGCCCGTCCGGCCGGGGCAGCCAGGGCTCGGGCACCACCTGGTTTTCGGACGTGGTCACGCCGTACGACGACTGGCTGGGGTCGGGGACGAAGGGGCGCCGGACCGTGCGGAGGATGCTGTCGTACTGGCGCTCCACGGTGGCGGGGTGCAGTGCGTACTCGAGCTGGTCCTGCGTACTCGGGGAGCCTGGCTCGGGCGGCGGGGCGGACAGACTGACGACGCTCCGGAAGTGGGGAACCTGTTCGACGGAGTGGCGCAGGCCCGTGTCCTCGTACCGCTCCAGCGCGCGCGGGAATGCGGCGGACAGGCAGGCGGTCACCGCCACCAGCAGCGCGAGGGCGAGAGCGGCACCGGGGGCCGACCGCAGTCGGGTGCGGACCCAGGGGACGGCGGCACGTTCCACACGCCTGAACGGGATCACCATGTCACTCCCCCTCCCGCAGCACCTGCACCGAATCGGCCTGTCGCACCGCCAGCAGCGTCACGACGACGACCGGGACGGTGGCTACGGCCGCCAGCAGGGCGGCCACCTGCAGCGGCGGCAGTTCCACCAACAGATCCGGCACCGGGCGGGTGGCCTCGCGGGTCAGGACGATGAGTGGTAGCACCGCGCGGGTCAGGGCGATGCCCAGGCCCGTGCCCACGGCCAGTGCCAGCGCGACCAGGACGCCGTGCTCGGTGACGACGGCACGGGCCAGCCGGCGGCGTGGGGCGCCCAGGGCGCGCAGGATCGCGAACTCGGCGTTCCGCTCCCGCAGCGCCCCAGCCGCGCTCACCGCGAACCCGAGCGCGGCCAGCAGCGCCGCCGCCCCGGCTGCCGCGGTGAACGCGGTCTCCGGGCCCGCCCCGAACGGGTCGTCGCGCAGCTCGGCGGCGATCTCGTCGCGCACGACGATCTGCCCGGGATCGAGGTCGGGCCGGGCGCGCAGAGCGGTGGCGATGCCCGCGCTGTCCGAGGGCGAGTCCGGCCGCAGCCACCACTCGGTGGGCGCGAGGGCGGCTCCGTAGCGCGCCTGGAGGACCCGGTTCAAGGCGTGCAGATCGACGAGCACGGCGCCGCCGTCGCCGTCTGCCTCCCCGCCCTGGGCCGTCGGCAACTGCCGTAGGTCGCGCACGATCCGCACGGGTATGTTCTGCCCCTCGAAGGCGATGTCCATCGTCTGACCGGGGCGGGCGCCGGCGGAGGCGAGGAAGCGGTCGGTGGCGAGGGCGGCCACCTCGGTGGTCTTGGGCTGCGGCACCTGCATGCGCAGCGTCAGTGACGGGCTGAGCCAGGGCTCGTCGGACGGGACGTAGCCCGTGCCGTACACCAGAGTCGGGTGCGCGGCGGGGCGGAGGCGCGGGCGGGTCGGATAGGTTCCGGGGCTGGACGAGACCTGCCCGTCGGTGTTGGAGACCACCGTCCAGGACGCCGGCAGGGGCACTTGCTGTGCCGTGCCGGCGGCGGTTGTCGCGGTCAGGGCGTCGAAGGTCAGGGTGTGCTGTTCGGCGTGGAGGGACGGTACGGGCAGCACGAGCTGTACCCCGGTGAGTATCAAAGGTCCGTGGCCGCTCGGCAGTTCGACAGACAGTGTGTGCGGGCGCCCGTCGACGGGGAGGCCGCTGGACGGCAACGCGTAGGGGACGCCGTGGTCGTCCTCCAGTGTCTGGGTCACGGTCGCCGTGCTCCCCGTGCCCCGCACCGAACTGAGCACGGTCGCCGTCAGCGTCAGCCGGGTCGCCCCGGCGGGCACGCGCGCGCCCGCCGACTCACCCGACGGACCCAGCCCCGCCAGCAGCGGCTCCATCGGGGAGGGCGCCAGGTCGGGGCGCAGCAGGACGGTGTCCGCCGCGTGCGCGGTGTCCAGCGCCAGCACCGTCGCCGTGCGGTCGCCGGACAGCGGCACGGTCGTCCGCACGGCGGGGACGGCCTCGCGCACGTGGGGCACGGCCGCGTAATCCTGCGTGCGGCCGAACTCGCCGCCATCGGTGCCCAGGACCCGCACCGGCGCGCCCGCCGCAAAGTCCGCCTGGTCGTCCTGCGAGCGCTCCCAGGAGGAGCCCTGGCCGATCGCCAGTACGCCGAGCGCGACGGCCAGGACGAGCAGCAGTACGGGACCGGCGCCGCGCCCCGGGCGGCGGCTGAGCTGCCAGCCGGCCAGCGCCGCGGCCAGCCCCCGCCCGCCCGTCGCCCCGCGCTCGGCGAGCCGGGCGGCCGCCGGCAGCAGACGCAGCGTCAGGACCGCGCCGGCCAGCAGCGCGAGGGCGGGCGCGGCGACCAACAGCGGGTCGATGCCCAGGGCGCCGGTCGTGTCCGCGCTCACCGCGCCCGACGTGCGGCGGTCCAGCTGCCAGTAGGCGACCCCGGCCACCGCCACCAGCCCCAGGTCGGCCCCGGCCCGCAGCGGAGCGGGCAGGGCGCGGGCGCGGGACGTGCGGAACCCGGTCGACGCGACCGCCGGCAGGACCACCGCAAGCGCGCAGCCCAGCGCCACGCCGGCCGACGTCAGCCACACCCCGAGCCGTCCGCCGGCCGGCACCTCCAACTCCAGTCCGATCCGAGCCAGCGCCCCCTGCCCGGCCAGCAGCCGGATCAGCGGGCCTGCCAGTAGCGGGGCGATCAGCAGCGCAGGCCCGGCCAGCAGCAGCGCCTCCCGGGCAGCGAGGCCGGCGAGGGCGGCGCGGGAGGCGCCGCGGGCGCGCAGCAGCCGGGTCTCGCCGGTGCGTTCGGCGGCGAGCAGCCCGGCCACGAGCAGCAGCGCGCAGGCCGCGAGCAGGGCGAGCTGGAGGGCGACGATCAGGAGGGTGGAGCGGGAGACGAGCAGGGAGCGCTCGACCCGGTCGAGGACCTTGGGGAGAGCAGTGCTCGCGGTCGTCCCGCCCTCGCTGCCGGTCCCGGTGGGCAGCTTGAGCAGGGCGGCGGGCCCGGTGCGCGCGGAGCTGCGCAGGGCGTCGATGCGGTCGGCGGTGAGGCGGGCGAAGTCGGCGGAGGCGAGCCACGCCGACTGTCCGTCGCTCACCCGGCCGCCGGTGACGACGGAGGGCGCCGTGAGCAGGGGGCCGTAGGTGGTGAAGTCGGACGTCCGTACGCCCCGACCGCCCAGTTCGTCCAGCAGCCAGTAGGGGGAGGCCGGCTCGGCGGGCCGGTACACGCCGGTGACGAGGATCCGCACGGGCGGCCCCTTGAGCCGGTCGGTGACGGTGAGGCGGGCGCCCGGCGCCAGCCGCAGCAGCCGTGCGGCGTTCTCGGGTATCGCCACCTCGACGTCCGGCGTGCCCGCGCGTGGCAGGCGCCCCTTGCTGAGCCGCACCTGCGTGGAGTCGAGCGCCGCGAAGTGCGTGAGGTCGGGTTTGTCGCCCGGCTGGGTGGCTGCGGCCCGGGTGGTTGCGGGCAGGGCGTACGGGCCGGAGCGCACCAGCGTCCGCACGGTCACCGGCAGCCCGTCGAAGGTACGGCGCGCTCCGTCGCGTACGGCGACGTCGGCGGCCCGGCGACGATCGGCCGCCACCTCGGACTTGACGACCAGCGCGGCATCGGCGGCGTTGCGCGGCTCGGCCAGTGAGTGGCGCAGGGCCGCGTCGCCGATCGCGGTCGAGTAGGCGGCCAGGGCCGCCAGCACGGAGGTGGTCAGCAGGACGGTGACGAGCGCAGCAGTGATCAGCGTGCGATGCGCCTGCGCCCTCGCCAGGACGAGCGTGGTACGCCCCGAACGCACCCCGAAACTACCCCCGTACGTCGTCACCCAGCTTCCCCCAAGGCTCCGGTCACTGTTGTTGCCCAGACGTCCCGGTGATGTTGTCAGAGCGGATGCTGTGGGGTAATCGGTGGTGAAGCGGGCTTGACCAGATTGTGACCGGAATTCGGCGCTCTATGACCGCAATCCCGGGGTGCCTCCCGACGAAGCCGCGGGGACTGCCCCGGGCGCCCGGCTCCCTCTGCCAGGACCTCGACGCTGTCGCCGCCGGACTGATCCTCCCGTGGAGTTCCAGGGTCGTCGAAGGCCACATGAACCGGGGTGAAAACGCTGTGGGTACGTCGACTCGATCCTTCCCTGACCGATTTCACCCTCGGCGCATGCGGGGCTCCTCGGCGCGCTTGAGGGCCGGTCCCGGTTCCTGCAGCAGCCGTTGGACACGCCGTGCCTCGGCGCCGCGGTCCTGGTCGCGGTAGAGGCCGAGGGCCCGGCTGAAGGCGTCATGGGCGTCGGCGGGCCGTTCCAGGGCTCGGTACACGTCGCCCATGCAGGCCAGCGTGTCGGCCTCCTCGTACTCGTCACCCAACCGGCGGCGCAGCGCGAGGGACCGGCCGTAGTGGTCCAGGGCCTGGGCGTGCGCGCCGCTGTGGTGAGCGATGTATCCGAGGCTGTCCAGGGTGAAGGCCTCGCCCTCCGGGAAGCCGTGATGACGGCATAGGGCCAGGGCGCGTTCGCAGTGGTCCCGAGCCCGGTCGTAGTGGCCGAGGTGGGCGTGGTACCAGCCCACCGCATTGAGGGCTTCGGCCTCCCGGTGCGGGTTGCCGAGGACTTCACGGATGCGCAGATTGTGCATGGCGTGCGGCAGAGCCTCGGAGTAATCGCCGTGCCGTTCCCAGGCGAGCGCGAAGTTCAGGTGCGTCTGGGCCTGGCCTGGGCGGTCGTCGGCCTGCTCGTACAGGGCGAGGGCGTGCTGTAGGTCCTGCAGGGCCTCGGCGTGCTGGTCGAGAGGGATGCGGGCGCGGGCGAGGAGCCGGTGGACCAGGGCCAGGGACGCCGGTTCCCCCAGTGCTTCGAGGGCAGGAAGGGTTGCCCGCAGGGTGGCGACGCGGTCGAGTAGCCGCCCCCTCCGCCACTGGAAGGTATCCAGGGCCCAGGCGAGTTGCCAGGTCTGCGGGTGCAGGCCGTGCGCCAGGGTGAACCGGTGGACCGCGAGGAGGCAGCGGTGTTCGGCTTCGAACCAGGCCATTGCCGCATCCGTGTTCTCGACAGCACAGGCGCTGGCGGCGGGGGTGGCGGAGGTCCCGGTGAGCGGGGTTCGCTGCGGGGACAGTAATCGGTCACAGGCCAGAGCGGTGGCCCCGTAGAACTCGAGCAGCCGCTCCGACGCAGCCTGTCGTACGTCGCCGGGCAGGTCGTACCCGCGCTCCGTGGCGTAGAGCCGGACCAGGTTGTGCATGCGGTAGCGGCCGGGGACGTGCTGGTGCACGAGATGTGCCGACTCCAGGGTGCGCAAGAGGACCCGCGTGCGGTGCGCGGGGAGTCCCGTGAGGTGGGCGGCGGCGGACTGGCTGATGTCCGGCCCCGGCGCGAGTGCTAGCAGAGCGAAGGTCTCTGCGGTGCTGTGGTCGAGGATCCGGTACGAGGCGTCGAAGACGGCCCGGAGGTCTGTGGCAAGGTCTCCGGCGTTGAGGGCGTCGAGACGGCACTCGGCGTCGTTCAACTCCGAGGCCAGGACGGCGAGGGGGAAGTCGCGCCGGGCGGCGGCGCGGGCCGAGACGATACCGAGGGCGAGCGGCAGACCCGCGCACCGGCGAAGCAGGGCGCTGATCGCCTCGGGTTCGGCCGCCACCCGGTCGTGACCGAGGGTGCCTGCCAGAATCCGGCGAGCGTCGTCGTCCGGGAGTGTGCCCAGGTCCAGATACTGGCATCCGTGCGTGGCGGTCAGACCGCCCAGGTGGCTGCGGCTGGTTACGACGACGGTGCTCGCGGCACCGCCGGGCAGCAGCGGGCGGACCTGGTCGGCGTCGCGTGCATTGTCCAGCATGATCAGCATGCGCCGGTCGGCCACGAGGGAGCGGTACAGCGCGGCCTGTGCCTCGGGGGCGGCCGGTATCTCCTGAGGTGTGGTGCCGAGAGCCTCGAGGAATGCGCGCAGCACCATGCTGGGCGGCGTGGGTTCGGCGGACGGGTCGAAGCCGCACAGATCGGCGTAGAGCTGACCGTCGGGGAAGCGGTCGCGGTGTTCATGGGCCCAGCGCAGCGCCAGCCAGGTCTTGCCCATGCCACCGGCGCCGCCGATGGCCGAGACGGGCGTGACAGCTCTGTCGTGCTCGGTCCTCTTCAACGAGGCGTCCAGCAAGGCGAGTTCCCGGTCGCGTCCGACGAAGGCCACCGGTGGCGCCGGAAGCTGCCGTGGGACAGTGCGGGCGGGGGCCGCCGCCCCGTGCACCACGACGCCCGTTCCCGGCGCGAGGTCGAGTGCCGGGTCCGCGCCGAGGATGCGCTGGTGCAGGAGGCGAAGAGCCGGTCCGGGGTCGGTGCCCAGCTCTTCGGCCAAATGTGCCCGGATCGCCTGATAATGCGTCAGCGCATCGGCGGTTCGCCCACCGCGGTACAGGGCGAGGATGAGCTGGCCCGCGACGCGCTCGTTCAGAGCGTGGGCCTCGGCCCGGGCAAGGAGCTCGACCAGTATCCGGTCGTGCTGTCCGAGCCGGAGGCGGGCGTCGGCCAGGTCCAGTTGGGCGGCCAGTCGCTCACGGTCGAGGACGTGCCGCCGGCTGTCGAACCACGGTGTGCTGATGCCGGCGAATGCCTCGCCGCGCCACAGCCCGAGCGCCTTCTCCCACAGGGCCGCCGCCTGCTCGACATCCTTCTGCGCACGTGCGCGGCTGATCAGGTCGTGGAACCGGTGCATGTCCACCCGTTGGGGATCGACGGTCAGGCGGTAACCGGCCGGAGTGCGCTCGATGCCGGCGGCGCTCAGCTGCAACAGCACTCGCCTGAGCCGGGAGATATACGCGTACAGGGCCTCTCGCCCCCGCCTGGGCAGCGCTTCACCCCAAACCCGGTCCACCAGAACGTCCGCCGGAACGGCGCGCCCGGCATCGACGAGCAGGGCCGCGAGCACCCGCAGCTGCCGTTGGTGCCCCACCTCGGCCGGCACCCCGTCCTGCCAGGCCACCACGGTGCCCAACACTCCGAACCACGCCGCCATCCCCGCCCCCCCGTAGAGATCGAAATCACTGTCTACCCGCAGGCGAGCGCACACCGCCATCCCGATTCAAGACTTTCCGAAGGTTTCCCAAAGGCCGTCCCAGCATGGTGAGAACACGGCACCCGAACGAACGAAAACGGGGGGGACTTGAGCAAGTGCGCAACGCCGGCACAGTCCGATGCTGTTGCGCCGGATCCGACCACGTCAACAGGCCGAATGGTGCCCGACCGATCAACAAACCCGTGACTGCACCACAGTTCGGCGAATCTCGGTGGGGAAGCTCAAATTCCCTACCCGAATCGACTAAGGAACTTTTCACGCGAAACTGCCATGACCCGGCGACTGCATTTCTCGGTGCGACGCTTGCACTCGGCGCTCTGTCCTACAACCGACAGGAGTACGCATGAGACCCCGTTCGTCCTCCGCGACGCTCATATTGAGCGCGACCCTCATGCTCACGATGACCACTACGGCGAGCGCGCTCGCCTCTTCCGATGCGGCTGCACCCGGGGCCGTGAAAGAGGCCGCAGCACCTCCACGGAAAGACAGCACGCAGCGTCCCGTCTTCTTCGTCAAGGGATACACACCCGGCGACGCGTGCGGTAGCAAGTGGGAATCCGCCGCCACGCTGTTCAACAGGTCAAACTGGAAGGGAACGTTACACCGCGTCGGCTTCTACAAAGAAGACGATCCGCAGTGCGATGTTCGCATCGACCCGGGAGAGAAGGGCACCGTCGACACGTCACTGAAAGATTTGGGACGCGGGCTGGCTTGGAAGATCCACGACATGTACTCCTCCAAGGGGCAGACCGTCGACCTCGTCGGGCATTCCATGGGCGGGCTCATCATCCGAGCCGCGCTGGCCGGATACGCACAGGGCGACCCGACCTGGCCGGACAAGCTGTACGTGGAGGATGTCGTCACTCTGGGCACCCCGCACAAGGCCGCCTGGCTGGGTGCCTTCTGCCTCCCCAACCTGCAATGCCGGGAGATGTACTACCCGAACGGAGCCTTCCGGCGCTGGCTCGGGCCGAAGCTCCCCCAGGCGCAGGGGGGAACGGACTGGACCCTTGTCAGCTCGAATGCCGACTTCTCCGTCAGCGCTGGGAACGGCGCCCCCACCGATGTCGGGGCACAGCACCTGGTGCGCTACTCGGAGCGGGCGAACCTTGGCCACTCCCAACTGCGTACGGTCCGCAGGGCGGGCGCGTTCCCGCTCCGGTACACCAACAACGGTGGTGCCTGGGGAGGGCAGCGCGATGGTGCCGCTCCCCTCCGAGTCGCGATGAACGCCTTGTACTGGCACAAACGGTGGTGAGCCGACCCAGTCGCCGTGACGACGACCGTCCCGGCGCCAGTCGAGCGATCAGTGCGCCGCCCGGACGACTCCCGTTGCCGTGGCAGATGGCGCCCCCTGCCCCGGAGCGCGTACTGCAGGGTGCTCATCATGAGGGGCGATTCGGCAGAGGCCACGGAAGCAGGTCAAACTGATGTGCCGCCACTGAGCGTGCAGGTCGCGGTCGCTGGGCCGGCGGCCACAGACCGTGACGGGGCGTCGTCCCGGTGGTGACCGGGGCGGCGCCCCGCGGCCGCCCTTGAGCGCCCCCTCGCCGTAGTCACCGCTATTCCCCGGCCCAGTACGCGGCCCGCACCTCTCCCTCCGCGAAGTCCCGGCGCGGCAGACGCAGGCCGAGGGACTCCTCCAAGGCATGGAAGTACAGCTCGAACGTGCTGGTCAGTTCGGGGTGGTCCAGCTCGGCACGGCGCACGGCACGGTTGAGGAAGTCAAGCTCGCCGCCCCGCAGATAGGGGGCACGGCCGCGCTCGTACCAGATCAGCTCCAGCACACCCCAGTCATCGTCGACGCGGCCGCCGTCCCTCATGTAGTCGAAGGTGTAGATGGCCTTCGCGGAGGTGGCGGTCAGCCACACGCTCTCCTTGATTCCGAGCGCCGCGTATGCCTCCTTGTCGGCGAAGGACCCCGGCGGCGTGTCGTGGTACAGCAGGAACGTCCACCCGCCTGCCTGCCCGAAACAGCAGCTTTCCCACTGGCGGTCCCAGTGGGCCCGGCCACTGTCCACGGCCTGCAGGTCCTTCAGGCGCGTGCCGGCCGCGACCTGCGCGGGATCTGCCCCGTACAGCAGGGCCAGCCGCTCAGCGTCGACGGTCAGCCCGGGCGCCGCGCGGAAGAAGGCAAGGGTCGTGTACGGGTCTTGCTCACGCCAGGACCCCGCTATCCAGGCAAGCCCCTCCAGCGGGTCGCGCCCGCACGCCTCGACCGTCCCCGCGTCGTCCAAGCCGCCACTGCGGAACCGTCTGCCCCACACCGGATCGATGCGCTCCAACGCGTCGGCCACCTCCTCGAGGCTGCCGCCGCGCCGACGCATCGCGGCCTCGGCGATCAGGTAAAGCGCCTGTTCGAGGACGCGGGTGGCAAAGACCTCCCGGTAGGGGCCGTGATGGCCGCGCACTGTGCCGTCCTCGTCCAGCAGCAGACACAGTCCGCCGTCCTCCGCCTCCTCCTCAGCACGCTCGGCCCACCTCTCCAGCTCGTCGTCCGAGAGGGCCACGGGCGGCAGCCCGACCTCGTGGAGCAGGGCGTGTCCGGCGGCCGTCCGCTGCCACGCCTCCGCAAGTGTCCGCTTGGTGATCTCCATAGCGTCAGCATAGGAAGGGTCACTGACAACCGGCCGATCCTCGCGGCCGGTCAACACTCGGCCGCTTAGGCGTTCTTTCACTGCCACTCGAACAGCGCACGCTTCACGGCGCACCTATGTTCTTCGTCAAGTGCGTGGGGCAGAGACGAGATCACCGCCGGGCTGACCGTGCTCGTCGGCTTCGACCAGGACCACGCGGCCGACCTGGCAGCCAGCGTCGCGGGCGACCGTGAGCGGGAGGACCCGTGCCCGTGGTGGGCGCTCTTGCCGACGTCCATGCCGAGGAAGACGCCCACGTTTCCGGTGTCGAACATCGCACCCTTCCAGAGGAGTTGACTCTTCCTGGCCTCGGTTCGGATGTCGTACGCGCGCATCCACGTTATGCAGACCTGCCGCCCGCGAACTGTCCGGCATTGCACCGGACCGGGCAGTGGCCGGACCTCTCATCAGCGTCTCCGACGGCACCTCCCGGGCCCGGTGACACCACCCCCCAAGGTCATCCGTTCGACAGGGGGACACAGTCATGCCGGGCCCGGAGGTCAGTGGTCCTCTTGCAGGACCGCGAAAAACATTCGGGACCTTCAGGCCGAGGCTCGCGAGTTGGAGAACGAGATCCTCCAACTCGTCCGCCAGCATGCCCCGAAGCTCTTGGAGTTGCTCGGCGTCGGGCCGATTACCGCGGCGCAGATCCTGGTCAGCTGGTCGCACCCTGGCAGGTTCCGTTCCGAGGCCGCCTTCGCCTCCTTCGCCGGCGTCGCGCCGATCCCGGCCTCGCGCCGGCGGGACTGGTGCGCCGCGACGTCGAGGCGACGGCCGCCGCGGCCCGGCACCTGGTCTTCGACGTCGACCTGGACGAGGTCCGCCTGGGTGGCGGGGCGGCCTTCCTAGGTCCGCGTCTGGCCCGGGTCCTGGACCTGGCCGCAGCGGACGCCGTGGCCATGTGCCCGCCGTCCTCGCCGCTCTGGGTCGGTCGGGCTGCGGGGTTGTGACCGCCCAAGGTCTGGACTCGCCCCTCTTCCGCCCGCACCCTTCCCTTCATGACCAACACAAGGCGACAACGCCCCCATATACGGCGCTGGTCAGCCCTCGCCATCAGCGTGGCGCTCATCGCGCTCGGCCTGGCCGCCAGCCCGGCGGCGGCTGCCACGGCGCCCGCGGCGACCGGGGGAGACCACAACCTCTCCCTCACCTGGCAGGGCAAGGACCGGACCTTCAAACTCCACACACCGCCGGGCTACACCCCCGGCAAGAAACTCCCCCTCGTCGTGGTGATGCACTGGTACCCGGGCACCGCGGAGGGCATTGAGGCCTACACAGGCTTCAGCAAGCGCGCGGACAGCCACAACTTCCTTGTGGCCTACCCGCAGGGCCTCGACGGCGGATACAACGCCCTGGAATGCTGCGGCAGCGAGGACGACGTCGGCTTCATCACCGCGATGGTGGGCCGCCTGGTCGACGGCTGGGACGCCAACCCCTCCCGGGTCTACGCCACGGGCTTCTCGAACGGCGCGGACATGTCGTTCCGCCTGGCCGTGGAACGCTCCGGCGTCTTCGCCGCCGTCGCCCCGGTCAGCGGCGGCTACACGGGCCCGCTCACGCAGGACCCGGGGTATGTGCCGTCCAGGCCGGTCCCGGTCATCACGATCGTCGGCTCCAAGGATCTGGGGAGCCTCTACTTCCAGGCCGGCATCGCGACGTGGCGGGAACGGCTGGGCTGTGTGACCACCGACCGGGTGAACAAGCCGGGCGAATACACGGCCATCATGTCGAGGTGCGCGGACGGAAGCCGGGTGCACAGCTACGTCATCGAGGGCATGGGCCATGAATGGCCGGACGATGCCGACTACGCACTCAACGCGACCGACGTGGTGTGGAAGTTCCTGAAGAAGTACAAGCGACACTGAACGCAGAAATGCCTCAAACCCCTGCCCATGGCAGGGGTTTGAGGCTAATGATTGTTCGGCGGCGTCCTACTCTCCCACTGGGTCCCCCTGCAGTACCATCGGCGCTGTGAGGCTTAGCTTCCGGGTTCGGAATGTAATCGGGCGTTTCCCTCACGCTATAACCACCGAGTCGCTATGAAACTGACAGCAGGAAAGCTGTTCGTGGTTTCAGAGCCAACACAGTGGACGCGAGCAACTGAGGACAAGCCCTCGGCCTATGAGAGTGCCCGGCAGTAGGCGGGCGGGCCATCCCGTCGAAGGCCCTGGGTGCAGACCAGGCACGAGCAGTACTCGTCGTCGCCGTTATCGTTCAGGGCGCCGAGTCTGGGGACCTCTTCGGTGCCGGCCAGGCCCCCGCACCCGACACTGGCCGTGCAGATGCGGAATCCGCCGGATGCTCAGCCGCCCGATCCCCCGCCGACCGGGGCCCCGGTGACGGCCTGCATCTCCTGCGCGATCATCTCCTGGAGCGGCACGCCGTCGCGGTTGCCGAGGATGACACCGACCCAGCCGGTGTAGGGGTAGATGTCCCAGTTGGCACTGACACCGGGGTTACCACCGGCGCGCTGGTAGTTCCACTGGCCGTTGACGATGGAGACCGGAATCCCGTAGGCCCCGAACGACGCCGGTCCATGCGGGATCTTCGCGGCAGTGAGCACGTCGGCCCAGGGCCGGTCGAGCACCGTGCCGTCCCCCAGCGCGCGGGCGAACCGGGCCAGATCCGGCGCGGTGGCGAAGCCGCCGTCCCCGGGGGCATCGATGAAGGCGCGGCCCGGATTTTTGCCGGGTACGTTTGGGTCCGGGCTGCTCTTGTCCAGGTTGCGGACGGCGTCCACCACACTGCCGTCGGCCAGCTCCATGTACGGGTGCGCGATGTGCTCGTCGGTGAGCCACTGCGTCCTGGTGTAGAACGCCGAGCCGGTCATGCCGCAGCGCTCGAAGATGTTCTCCTGCACGTAGTCCCAGTACGTCTTGCCGGTCACGGCCTCCACGATCAGCGCGGAAATGGTGATCTCTGCCTCCTCATGGGCGGTGTCTGGAACGCCCGGGACGCCCATCAGCTTCGCCTGCCGGGCCCGCTGCTCGTAATACTCGTGCACGTCATCTTGGCTGTTGAAGACGCGTTGCACGTCCTCATTCGTGTTGTCCAGTCCGGAAGTGCCGGACAACACGTGGTGGATGGTCACCTGCTCGGCGATCTCCTTGGCGAAGCCCTTGAGATGGGTGCCCACCGTGTCCGACAGCTTCACCTTGCCCTGCTGCGCCAACTGCAAGATGGCAACCGCGCCGAACGGCTTGCCCGCCGAACTGAGGCTGAACGCTACGCCCTCGTGGTTGGCGATCCCCCTCTCCTTGTCGGCCAACCCATAGCTGCGGGACAGCACAGTCCGGCCCCGGTGCGACAACAGCACCACGCCCGAGAACTTGCCCTCGGCGGCCAACTTGGCCACATACCGGTCGTAGGCTCCGCCAGGCCGGGTGTCTGACGGAATCGGGTCGGCTGGGGCCTGGTCGGCGTGGCCGGGCTGGGCGCCCACCAGCGACGCGCCTGCCATCACGCCGGTGGCCGCCAACCCTCCCCACCCGAGAAGCCGCCGCCGGTCGACACTATGTACGGAATCCTGGTTCATGATCACAGTCCTCTCCCGATGGACCAACTGACCGTTGATGCAATGTGGTCCGTGCCTCCACTGAAGACGGGAGACTGTTGCGGTGGCGTATGCGATTTTCGAAACGTCCGCGATACACGTTCCGGGAAGATCACTGGTCGTCGTACCGAGGTCAGCCCGGCGTGAGCGACCCGCTGGTTCGCGGCGTCGAAGGTGCTGGACCTTGAAGCACCCCCGCTGCTGGCCTGGCAGGAGGTGCCCGCGCCGCTCCAGGTGGTCGCGGTCACCACCTTCACCTCGACGAGTACGTCTGCGACGCACTGCGCGGCGGTGTCTGCGTGTTCCTGCTCGTGGATTCCGGGCCCGCCCTGCTTGCGGAGGCTGTCCGTGCTGCAGGCTGACTCACTGGTCCTCGGTCACCGACAGCCTGCACAAGCACCTCACCAAGTACCCCAAGCCAGCCTCGAATCCGGCCCGGCCGAGCCGCTCACGACCGCGAGCTGGACGTGGCGCGGCTGGTGGCCTTCGGCCGTACCAACGCCGAGTTGTACGTCTCGCTGTCTACGGCCAAGACGCATCTGTCCAGCGACCAGTTCAGGCTGTCGGCCCGGAGGCGGTAGAGGCCGCCTCCTTGGCTTGGTGCAACGGACACGCCACGACGACACAGGACTCCGAAGGCCCAAATCACGGCACATGACCACCCTCGACCGGAGTCGCGGGCGAGGCCGCACACCGTCATTCCGAACTCAGCCTGCCTTCTCTCTAACTGGCTACGCTGAACCACCCCTGCCGCACTTCGTTCAGAAGCGGTTGCAGCGACCGCAGTGCGGCCCGCATGTCCTGATCCGTGACGTCAAGAGGCTCCGGCAGGCTCAGCCCATACTCGCGCAGCCTCCAGAGGTCGAAGGTTTCACTACCGTCGGCTGCGAAGTCCACATCGACCTCAGTGCCGTTGTCGCTCACGAAGAGGCACCCTGCCCCATGGACCTTGTAGAAGTAGGTGCCGATGTGATCACTCCGGCTGATCTGGTGCGAACGGGCCAGGCCGACGACGTCCGCCAGTCGCTCAAGTGAGGGGATCGCCACCCTCATGGCCTCATCAATCGCGTTCAGAGCGCGGACGTAACCGAGTACGAGGTCTCGCGCAGCCTCAACCCGTTCCATACGGTGTCATCCCCCTGGGCCCGTGACTGAAGGGATTGTTCCATGGGGCCTCCAGCGCCTCCGCAGGACGGCATTCTGAAACGAACAGTAAGAGGGCGGTTCGTGAGTCTTTGAGTCGCTCTGGGGTCGCCTGATGGTGTGGGGTGTGGGCGGAATCCGCAGGTCCGCCAGGCGGGGTCTGCTGGGGAGCAAATGTCAAGAGTTGTGGCCGAGTGCCCCTGCGACCCCAGGGCAGTCGTGCGCTTGGAGATGTCACGTGGCTGAAACTGATCAGTAGTCAAGTCGCTGGTCGTCCATCAACCGGACCCGGGAGTCGTTGAACAATGCGTCGTAGGTCCTGCCGAACGGAACGCGATGCCGGTTCGGCGCCTGTTGCAGGCCGCCGATAACCTCTCGCCAACGTGGGTAACACTGCGCTACAACCGCTTCATGAGCTTGATCATTGAACGGGTGGACGCGAGGGACTGGTCTGATGAGCAGATGGAGGAACTGTTCAGCGAAGGTTTCCCCGAGTTCATCACGGCCGACCGGCTGGCCAAGCAGTACATCGGCAGGATCCGGGAGTGGTTCGCCGATCTGAACGTGATGCTCGTCGATGAACAGGGCACGCCTGTTGCCACAGGCTGGGGCATCCCGATCTGCTGGGACGGGAGCGTCGAAACACTGCCATCCGGCTACACTGACGCCACCATCCGTGCTGTTGAGAACCGCGAGCAGGGCGCCGAACTCAACACCTTGGTCATCTGCGGCGCGGTGGTCACACCCTCGCTGACAGGCCGCGGCCTGGCCGGCGAGACCCTCACCGCGCTTCGCGGATTCGCCGTCGACGCTGGCTGGCAACACGTCATCGCCCCGGTCCGCCCCACCTTGAAGTCGCAGTACCCGTTGGCGTCTATAGAGTCGTTCATGAACTGGACCCGCCCAGATGGCACCGCACTCGACCCGTGGATCCGCACCCACCAACGCCTCGGTGCCCGCATCCTTACCGCCGCCCCCGCCTCGCAGACTATGACCGGCACCGTCTCCGAGTGGGAGCAGTGGACAGGCCTGGCTTTCCCGGAGTCCGGCGACTACGTGATCCCGCAGGGCCTCAGCCTGCTCCGCATCGACAAGGACACGGACCAGGGCGTTTACATCGAGCCCAACGTGTGGATGCAGCACACGTGATCGTCAGCCGTTTGGGCCCTGAGAGCCGCGACGAGGGCGGCCACCGATCGGAGGAACCGTCCCGCAGGGGGATCCGGCGGCTTCCGCCGTCCTTCATCCTGGTCAAGCGGCCTCCTGCTGGCGCTCGACCAATACGCCGTTTTCGAAGCGGGCTCCGGCGCGGACCAAGGGTACGAGGTGGGGTCCGGTGATCGCGCGCCAGCGTGCTTGGGCGGATTCGACGAGCTTGTACACCATCGCCAGGGCTGCGGCCGGACTACCGGCGCCGCGGGTGACCTTGGTACGGAGCTTGACCGTGGAGAACGTCGACTCGATCGGGTCCGTGGTCCGCAGATGGACCCAGTGCTCCGCGGGGAAGTCGTAGAACGCGAGTAGTCCCTCCTGATCTTCGGTGATCTTCGCGACGGCCTTGGGCCATTTCGCGCTGTAGGTCTTCGCGAAGGCTTCGATCGCCTTCTCGGCGTGGGCGCGGTCCTCGGCGTTGTAGATCTCCTGCATCGCCTTCGTTGCACCCGGTTGTGCGGACTTCGGCAGGCAGTTCGAGACGTTCCGGGCTTCGTGGACCCAGCAGCGCTGGTGGCGGGCGACGGGGAACACCTCGGCCAGGGCCCGCCATAGCCCCATCGCGCCGTCGCCGACGACGAGCTCCGGGTCGCGCATCCCGCGGCGGCGGCAGTCGCGCAGCAGGTCGGCCCATGACTTCGTGCTCTCCCGCAGCCCCTCGGCGAGCGCGAGCAGCTCCTTGGAGCCGTCCAGGCGGACGCCGAGCAGGACCAGGACACAGGAATGCGTCTGCCCGAGCCGGCCCTTGGGGTGGACCCCGTCCGCCCACACGTAGACGTAGTCGCGCTCCGAGAGATCTCGCTGCTGGAAGGCCGCGTAATCGTCGCTCCACTGCTTCGTCAGCCGGGTCACCGTCGCCGGCGAGAGGCCAGTCACGCCGCCGAGGAACTGCTCCAGTGCGGGTACGAAGTCGCCGGAGGAGAGCCCGTGCAGGTAGAGCAGCGGCAGCACTTCCGAGATCTTCGGGGACTTGCGGCACCACGGAGCCAGAATCTTGGACGCGAACCGCTTGCGCTCGCCGGTCTCGTCGTCGACGCGGCGGTCGTTCACCCGGGGCGCGGTAACCTCGACGGGACCGGCCGCGGTGACAACGGTGCGGGACTGGTGGTGGCCGTTGCGGACCACCAGGCGATGTCCGCGCTCGTCCCGTTCTCCCGCCAACTCGGCTATGTACTGGTTGACTTCCGCCTCCAGCGCGGCGGCCAATCCGCCGGGCGCCCTCGCGGACGATCTCGTCGACGAGGGAGCCGGACTGGGTGGAGCCGTCGTTGGAAACTACGCTGAGCACGGGCGTGCCTTCCCGACCCGCGCTGCAACGCGGGCCTAAACGATGTCAGTCAAGGGATCATCGGGAAGGTACGCCCTCGGCGTCCGGCCCGTACTGATCCACAGATCTTGAGCATTGCTCTCCGCCACGCCGTCCACGTCGTCGGCCAGAAGCCGAGCGTGCGCGAGGTCTGGTACCGCGCTCGCCCGCACGTGAGCGGACTGTTCCTCCTGTGGCCTTTGTCCGAGGAGCGCCAGGGCGTGCCGGGCCTCCGCTTCGGCCTGCGCCAGGTCGCCGATGAGAAGCGCCGTGGTGCCGGTGGACATGGCCAACCGCTCTGCGGTGAAGGCGAACTCGCCGCCCACCGCGTCGTGCAGGTCGCCACGACGGTCCTGTCCCGCTTTGCCGGAGGGCCGGATCGCCTACATCTGCAGCAGGTGGAGCGCCAGCCTTATGGTGTTCACCAGCTGATTCCGGCCGCCACCGGCAAGTGGTCGCTGCCGTTTGCCGGGAGCACCCACGAGCTGTCCGGCTCCACGCCGCGGACCAGGATCTGGTCGATCCGCGCCACCGGGAACCTTGCCGGCCAGGTGAAGCCGAAGCCGTCCCCGGCCGCGTCCTGGGTCGAGTGCATCTGTGAGGTGATGTCGGCGAACGCGCGGTCGTCCATGGTGCCGTTCAGGTCGCCGAGCAGCACCACCCGCTTACTCGGACCGGCGGCGATGGCCTTGCCGAGCACCTGCACGCCCATGTCCCGCGAGGTCGTCCAAAAGCCCGCCTTGGGATTCACCCGTACGGACCCCAGGTGGGCCACATACACCGTCAGCGGCCCGTGGTCCATGGCCACCGTGGTGCGCAGCGCCCGGTTCGAGGCCGTCTTTTTGTCGACCGGCATGGTGTCCGCCAGCGGCCCGTAGTCCATGATGTCGATCGGCTGGGTGCCCGACAGCGGCAGCTTGCTCCACAGCCCCACCGTGCCCTGCACCGTGTGGTGTGGGTACGCTTTCGCCAGCTCCTTCTCGTACGTGCCCGTGGCCTGCGGGGTAAGCTCCACCAGGGCCAGCACGTCCGCGCCGGAGGCGGCCAGGTCGCGGGCGGTGCCGGCCGGGTCGGGGTTGTTGGCGTTGACGTTTTGCTCGGCCACGGTGAGGTCGCTGCCCGGGTGGGACTTGTCGCCGAGCAGCCCGCCGAAGAGGTTCAGCCACACCACGACCGGCAGCAGTAGCGCGACCACGGCGGAGGCGGAGCGGCGCCACAGCGCCCCGGCCAGCAGCACCGGGATGAACAAGCCGAACCACGGCAGGAAGGTCTCCACCAAGCTGCCCAGGTTCCCGATCCTCCGGTTCGGAATCTTCACGTGCAGCAGCATGAACAGCCCGAGCAGCAGCGCCAGTGCCGCGGGCACCAGGCCGCGCTTCCAGGGCCCCGGCCGGGAGGCGGCGCGTATCGCCCGGCGTCTGCGCGCACGCCAGGTCTCGGCGCCGGACTCCCGGCGACCGGTGCCGCCCTGTCTGGTCTCCGCCGTGTCCACCTGCGTCATCGTCTGTCCTGGTTCACTGCCGGTCACTGCTGCATCCTCGGGTCCTGGGTGGGGTTGGCATAGGCATACATAGTCGGGCAGCCGTCGTCGATCGCTTTGGGGCGCAGTTCGTAGTGCCAGGGTTCGTTGCGGTAGTTCTGGCACAACCCGTACTCGGCACCGTGTGTGGACAGTCAAGCCGTCGCATCAAAGTGCCCGATCAAGGGCGGTACGGCTGAGGAGGACGAAGAAGACGAGGAATTCTGCGACTGACAGCCGAGGGTTGCGGCGATCGCTGCGATGACAACTATCAGGCCGACAACCGGACGCCGGTGGATCCGACGGCTCGTTGTCCGCGCTGATGGCGGGGTGTGATTCATGCCGCCAGTCAACGCAGCCTGGTGTTGTCGGCACGTATGGGATTTTCGATACGCCGACGATATGCGCCGGCTCGTAGCATCAAGAGCATGCGCGTGTTGATCGTCGAGGACGAACCCTTTCTGGCAGAAGCCATCCGCGACGGCCTACGCCTCGAAGCGATCGCGGCCGACATCGCAGGTGACGGCCACACCGCTCTGGAACTGCTGAGCATCAACACCTACGGCATCGCCATCCTCGACCGCGACATCCCCGGACCGTCCGGTGACGAGATCGCCAAACGCATCGTCGCCTCCGGCAGCGGCATGCCGATCCTCATGCTCACCGCGGCCGACCGTCTCGACGACAAGGCATCCGGGTTCGGACTCGGCGCTGACGACTACCTCACAAAACCTTTCGAACTCAAGGAACTCGCGCTCAGGCTCAGAGCACTCGACCGCAGGCGCGCCCACAACAGACCACCCGTGCGAGAGATCGCAGGACTGCGTCTGGATCCGTTCCGCCGCGAGGTCTACCGGCACGGCCGCTACGTCGCGCTCACCCGGAAGCAGTTCGCCGTGCTCGAAGTCCTCGTCGCCGCAGAAGGCGGTGTCGTCAGCGCCGAAGAAATCCTGGAACGCGCGTGGGATGAGAACGCCGACCCCTTCACCAACGCCGTGCGCATCACCGTCTCGGCACTGCGCAAGCGTCTCGGCGAACCCTGGATCATCGCCACCGTGCCAGGCGTCGGCTACCGCATCGACACGCAACCAGAGGCCGGACACGATGGAGGCGAGCGTGGATAGAGCACCTGGATTGAGCATTCGCCTCAAACTCACCCTCAGCTACGCCGGGTTCCTCATGCTGGCCGGCGTCCTGCTGCTCGCGGCGGTGTGGGTGTTCCTCCTGCGTTATGTCCCCGAGCGTGCGCTCATCGTCCCCGGCTCCACTGGCACCCCCACTGAGGGTGTTTTTCCCATCCGGTCCAACCTCCTGCACGTTTTCGCTCCGAGGGCAGCCGCAGTGTCGGCATTCCTGCTGGTGCTCGGCCTCGTGGGAGGGTGGATCCTTGCTGGCCGCATGCTCACCCCCCTGACCCGCATCACGGACGCCACCCGCCTGGCCTCGACCGGATCGCTCTCCCACCGAATCCGGCTACCGGGCCGCAAAGATGAGTTCCGCGAACTCGCCGACGCCTTCGACACGATGCTGGCACGGCTCGAAGCACACGTCACCGAACAGCAGAGATTCGCAGGCAACGCCTCGCACGAGTTGCGCACCCCGCTGGCGATCTCGAAGGCACTCCTTGATGTTGCCCGCACCGATCCGAACCACGACGCCGGCGAAGTCATCGACCGCCTCCACGCTGTCAATACCCGGGCGATCGACCTCACCGAGTCATTGCTCCTGCTCAGCCGTGCTGAGCAGCGGTCCTTCACCCGAGAACACGTGGACCTGTCCCTCATAGCGGAAGAAGCCACCGAAACGCTCCTGCCCCTCGCGGAACAGCATGGCGTCGCCATCGAGACCCGCGGCGACATCACCCCCACGATCGGATCGCACGCGCTCCTCCTGCAGCTGACCACGAACCTCGTGCAGAACGCGATCGTCCACAATCTGCCTGAACAGGGCATCGTGTGGGTGAATACCAGCATCCGCCCCAACAATGTGGTGCTCGCTGTCGAGAACACCGGCGAGCGGCTCACCCCGCAGCTGGTCTCAACGCTCACCGAACCGTTCCAGCGCGGCACCAAACGTATCCGCACCGACCACGCAGGCGTCGGCCTCGGCCTGGCGATCGTCAAGACCATCACCCACGCACACGACGGAACACTCACCCTCACCCCACGCTCTGCCGGCGGGCTCCGCATCACTGTGGAACTACCCGCGACAGACCCGCACTCCGACAGGAAGCGAGAGCACTGAGCCTCGCACCACCACGTGATGGCTGGCGCTGCGAACACCGGCCTCGCGCTTGCCGAAAACCTCATCCCACGAACTGCGCCTGCGCCCGCTGCCGGATCAGCTCACCCCCGTGACCGAACCTGCCCCGCACGGCTTCTGGAGCGACGGCAACCTCGCTCCTGGCCCTGGATCGACCCACGAACGAGGCCGGGGCGCCGCACGGTGACGCCGCCGTCCCGGCAGTTCAGGGCCGGGGCGGCCGTCTCAGGGTCGGTTGAGGTAGAGAAGCACGGCCAGTACGCGACGGTGGTCTTCCGTCGAGTTGGCCAGGCCCAGTTTGGCGAGGATTGAACTGACGTGGGTTTCCACCGTGCGGTGTGTGAGCCACAGCCGCCGGGCGATGCCGACGTTGGTGCGGCCTTCCGCCATCAGCGCCAGCACCTCGCGCTCCCGGGCGGTCAGGGGCGCCAGCGGATCGGCGGCCCGGTGTGCCCCGATCAGGCGTGACACCACTTCCGGGTCGAGAGCGGTACCTCCGGTCGCGGCGAGCCCTGGTACGAGACCGGCGTTGATGACCCGGACGGGCGCCGTCGGCGCTACCAGGAGCCGGTCAGTCGCTGACTCTGGCAGAGATCAAGCGGCGAGGACGTCCCGCAGTTCTCGTATGACGCGCTCGTGGTGGTGCTGGGCGGGGGATTGCCTCGTACAGGTCCAGCGCGCGGCGGCGGTCGCCGTGCCTGCGGCGCGTGCGGCAACTCGAGGAGGCCGGGGTCTTTTTTCCGCGGTCACCGGGCGCTGATCGATTCCGCCGCGGTCGGCCGCAGCCTGCGGGTGTTCGCCGGGGTGCGGCTGATGCGGCACACCCGCGCGGACGTGGTCGCGTTCGAGCGTGGGGTCAGGCAACTGCCGGAAGTCGTCCATTGTCACCACATCACCGGCAACTTCGACTATCTGCTCCAGGTCGAGGTCGCCGACCTGCCCGCCTACGAGGACTTCCACGCCCACCAGTTGGTGATGAGCCTGCCCGGCGTGGCCACGGTGACCAGCTACGTCACCATGAAGACGCTCTCCGCCGACACCACATGACGGTTCCGGCCCCGCTGGTCAGAGAATGATGGTGCCGCGTACGCAGATGACGGCGGCGCCGCTGACCCAGACGGTGCCGTCCGCATCGGCGGCGACCTCGATCCTCGCGGCCCGTCCCAGCCTCGTGCCCTGGGAGACCCGGTAGGCGGAGGGTGCTGCGCCGGTGGAGGTGAGCCACTGCCCGACGCCGGCGTTCATGCTGCCGCACGCGGGGTCCTCGGGCACACCCGCGCCCGGCGCGAACGTACGCATCTCGAAGGCGTACTCGGACCCCTCGGGGTAGGCACCGATCGCGCCGACCATCGCGTCCGGGATGAGGGCCAGATCGGGTTCGAGGGCGAGGACCTCCTCGGCCGTGGCCAGCTGGAGCACGGCCCAGCCGGGACCGTTGTCGACCCACTGATGGGCCACGACCCGGTCGCGCGTGATGCCGAATGCGGCCACGATCCGCTTCAGATAGTCGTCGTCGAGAGCGCCGTCCCGCACCCGAGGCGGGGCGGCGAAGGACAGGGTGTCCTCACCGCGGCGCACGGTGACCATGCCTGCGGCGCACTCCTGCACGACACGGTCGGCGTGCCGCGGCGTGCCGCCGCCGTCCAGCCAGGCGCGGGCGGAGCCGAGGGTGGGGTGGCCGGCGAACGGCAGCTCGCCTCCCGGCGTGAAGATCCGCAGCCGGTAGTCCGCCTCCGGGACAGTGGGAGGCACGACGAACGTGGTCTCGGACAGATTCGTCCAGCGCGCCAGACGCCGCATCTCCTCATCGCTCAGGTCCGTCCCGTCCAGGACGACCGCGACCGGATTGCCGGAATAGGGGCTCGTGCAGAATACGTCGACCTGCACGAACGAGCGTGTGCGCGGCATGGTCATCGAGGGCCTTTCGGTAGCGGCTGCAGCGGATTCTGAACATCCCGCCCGTCGGCGGAAGCAGGTCCATCCCAACGGGCGCCCGCACGGCCAGGACAGGGCCAGTCACAACAGAGTGGACTGACTGGGCGGGACTTGAGGAAGGGGCGCACGCCGGTAGTGGGTCCAGGGCAAGCCGCTTGCAGTCGGCTACCGCAGGCGCAAGCGCCCACGGTAGCCACGCGTTCGGTCCCGGCATCCACTACATCCCGCTCACCGAGTGCCGGTGGGCGTGACCAGGAGACCGCCGACGAAGGTGTGCGTGGGGTTCAGGTCGCGCAGGGCGTCGTCGGGGCACTGGGCGGGGTCCCGGTCCCAGACGGTGAGGTCGGCGAGGCGGCCGGGGGCGAGGGTGCCGCGCAGGTGTGCCTCGCCGAGCAGCCGGGCGGCGTTGGCGGTGTGCAGGGTGAGGGCTTCGCCGTAGGTGATGGCGTGTTCGGGGCCCTTGACGCCGATGACAGTCTGTCGGGTGGTCATGCCCCAGACGGAGCGCATGGCGCCGAACTGGCCGACGGGGAAGTCGGATCCGGCGCTGACCTGGGCTCCCAGGTCGATCCAGCCGCGGGCGGGGAAGAGGCGGGCGACGCGTTCCGGGCCCCAGAAGCCCTCCTCCACCTCGGCGGTGTCGTGCAGCAGCGGCTGCTGGATGGTGACGGGGATGCCCAGGGTGACGGCGCGGGCGCGCTGTTCGGGGCCGGCCAGGCCCCCGTGTTCCATCACCAGCGTGTCGGCGGGCAGGCCGGGGTTGCGTTGAAGGACGCGTTCGTAGACGTCCAGGAGGGTGCGGACCGCCCGGTCGCCGTAGGCGTGCGTGCCGACCCGCCAGCCGCGCCGGACCACCGCCTCGACCGCCTCGACCAGCGAGTCCGGCTCCCAGATCAGCATCCCGGAGAAGGCGTGGTCGCAGGCGTACGGCTCCTCGGTGGCCCCGGCCTCCAGTCCGCCGTCGAGGCCGAACTTCACACCCCACACCGACAGCCACGGGTCGGAGTTGTCACGCCACTCCTCCATGACGTCGAGCAGGTCCTCCACCTGCGCCTTGCTGGTCAGTCCGAGCGCTGAGATCAGCGCCCGTACCCGGGTGCTGAGCGCCCCCGCCTCACGGGCGGCCAGGAGCACCGCGTAGTCCTCAGGGGTGACCGCGCAGTCGCGCACGGTCCCGATGCCCGTGGCGGCATAGTCGCGGCTGGCCAGGCGCAGTCCGTCGATGCGTTCGGCCCGGTCGGGGGCCGGGATCAGGTGCTCCACCAGGTGCAGGGCGTTGTCGATCAGTCGGCCGTCCGGCTTGCCGTCGCTGCCGCGGCCGATGATGCCACCCGGCGGTACGGGGGTGTCCTCGGTGATGTCCGCCAGACGGAGCGCGTAGGTGTTGACGACGTCGTTGTGGCCGCCGCGCTTGACGAGGACCGGGTGCCGGTCGGTGGCCTGGTCGAGTTCGGCCGCGGTGGGCATGCGGCGCTCGGCCAGATTGAGTTCCTGCCAGTTGGTGGTGGTGCGGATCCACTCGCCCTCGGGGGTGCGGGCGGCCCGCTGCCGGATCAGGTCGAGGAACTCGGGGATGTTCCGGGCCCGGTGGACGGGAACGTCATGGGCACCGAGCGCCGCGAAGATCAGGTGGGTGTGGGTGTCGTCGAAGGCGGGCAGCACGGTGGCGCCGGGCAGGTCGTGCACCTCCGTTCCCGCGCTCACCAGGTGGTCGAGGCCGTTGGGGTCGGCGGACACGGCGGCGATACGGTCGCCGCGCACGGCCAGTGCCCGCTGCGGGGCCTGACCGGGCACCAGGGTGTGCACCGCGCCGGCGCGAATCAGCAGATCGGCTCCATGATCAGTCATCGTCTTCTCCCTCTTCTCGAAGGTGTCGGATCCCGAAGGTGTCGTTCGGTGACCAGACTGTTGTAGGAGACGTGCGGGCATTCACCGCCAAGCTGAAGCCCGTTGCGTAGGAAACACGCCAGTACCTCCGCCTATCATGCAGATCATGAGACAAGTGCTCGACGAAACCGATCGGCGGATCGCGGCCGCGCTGGTCGCCTCGCCGCGCGCTCCGGAGGCCCGCAACAACCTGCTGCTGCGCGATCTGCCCGCCACCGACGCAGTCGGCTCCTGGATCGCCCACACCCTGCTGCGCGTCTTCCCCACAGCGTTCCGCTGGACCGCCGGTCTCCTCTCACCCCGGGAACTGGCCGAACTCGCATCCGATTCCGCGTCACCGACGACGCCGGCACCGTCGTACACGCATCTCGACGTCGACACCGCGCTGATCGCCGGACTGGCCGAGGACGGTCGGGCCACCTACACGGACCTGGCCCGCCGCGCCGGCACCACGGCGCTCACCGCCCGCCGACGGCTCGAGGCCCTCGTGGAGGGCCGGGTGCTGCGCCTGGCCACCGAACTCGATCTCGCACTGCTCGGCGCGCAGACCGAGGCGTTGCTGTGGATCGCCGTACAACCAGGTGCACTGCAGGAGACCGCGCAGACCCTGATCACCCACCCGCACGTCCGCTTCTGCGCCGCCACCACCGGTCCCGCCAACCTGATCGTCGCTGTCGCCGCCGCGGACCTCGACGCCCTGTACACCTTTCTCACCGACACCGTCGGCCCCCTCGACGGGGTTACCGCCATCGACACCACCCCGCTGCTGGCGACCGTCAAACGCACGGGCCTGATCCGCCACTGACGACAGCGGCGGCGCCCCCTCCGCGTCGTCGCGGCGGCCACCTCTTGCTCCTCCGCGCTGCAGCTTGATTGTGGGGGAGTGATTCGTCAAAGGGGGTTGCCCTGCTGGACGATGGCTTGTGCCACCCCGCGGCGCCGAAGCCGCCGCCGGTCCGGCGCCGCTCCCGGCAGTACCCCGGCTGTCGGCCGAACCCACCGCGCACCGCGCGCCGACACCGCTGGCAGTGAGTGAGTTGCCGCCAACTTGAAGTCCGAGGTCGAAGGGCTGGTGTGATCGGTCCTCGGGGTACTCATGCTGGTTGTGGACGGGGGTCCGAGAAGTAGATCGTCTGTCAGCTCGGTTGAAGAAAAACGCGATGCAGCAGCGTCGGCGGATGTGCGAGCCTTCTTTTCCCAGACGCCGACCGAGAAGACTCTGATGAACCGCGACGACGCCCTCAAGCAGCTCAGCCACATCGCGCGCGAGCGGGCATTCGGTAGTCACGTCGGGTCCGACCGACTCATTCAGGCAGGGCTTGACGCACTCATTGCCGAGGTCGAGAGTCCCTCCCTCGCCATGTTGGCCGGCCTCCTCCGCAGCGAGGAACCCGAAGCGCCAGCGCTCTTCGACCAGGTACTGGAGGAGCTGGGATTGTTCTACCATCCGCCCGCAGACCCTCGGGCCGCAAAATGGGCGATGGCCCACTGGATCGCCGGTCAGATAGCCGACGGAACCCTGGACCCCGCCACCGGCACCCACCTCATCTGGGCAGACATCGCCTACGACCTCGGCTACCCCGAAGAGCTGCAATCCCTCGTCTCGTGCCATTTCAACCTGGACGAATGGGAGGAGAGCTGGGGAGTCTCCGTCGAGGAGCTCAACAAGGAAGCAGTCGAGGCGGCGAAGCAGTTCCTGAGCAAGAGACCAGCAGCAGAAGCGGGGAGTTGACCTTCCGCCCAAGCTGCGCCGATGCCCGGGCAGGTGGGCGGCCGGGCGGTGATGCTGATCCCGCACCGCGAGCCGGGCGCGGACGAAAGCATGCTCCCGCCGGACTACCAGCGCATCCTCGCCGCCGTGCGACAAGCCGGCGGACCGGTCATGGCTCGCGAGGTCGGCGAGGTGGTGGGAGTGGACGTCAGCGTGCGGGCCAAGCTGGAACCGCTGCGCAGCAAGCTGGTCAGAATCGTCGATCGCGGCTTGCTGCGAAAACTGCCCGACGGCCGGCTCACCACCCGCCTGTGACCGGGAACGCTGTCGCCCGGATCGGTGCGGCGCGACCGTAACCGGGGTGCCCCCGGCGGCCGTTGGAAGTGTGTGACGAAATCCAAAGAACGCGCTGAGGTCACCTGCCCGCAGCCCTGGCCATTTTCAGGAATCCCCATCACCCTCGGCAGCGTTGCGTGCCAGCTGGGAGACGTCGTTAACCCCGTCAACCCGCCCTGACCAGCTAGTCAGCCACTCCCGCCCAGCGGGGGAACCTCAAGAAGACGCTCCCCTGGTCCCGTGAGCCGCACGACGGCTGGCCGGACGAGGCCGAGCGGGGCCGTGGCCGGCCCGCATCGCCCGGCTGGACACCCGAACAGGCCGCCGAGTTCGACCGGCTGTTCGTCGCGGGGGTGTCGGCTCCAGTGTGCCGCCGGCTTCGGTGACCAGACGGGTGGCGGTCTTGTCGTGGTAGCCGAGGGCCCTCGCGATGACGGGTCTCCAACGGATTGCGAGGACGTTAAGCCGAAGTTTCCGCTGACAGCAATGGTTTGGTGGCCCACCTCACATGCCGATCACGAGCAGCGACCGGACAGTTTCAGTGAAAGCGCTATTTTGGCGGGATCATGCCATGTCGGGGATCATGTCATGTCGCGCATTCCGCCAATGAATGATGCTTGTCGAGAACATGGCAATGATGCTTAGTTGTTCGTCGGCGGATGTACCCCATCCGCTGTCGACCTTGAACCAGCGCACGGGTCGACCCCAGCTCAGCAGCATGGGAGTCACACAATGCGCACTTCGAGGCATTCCAGACCGGCCGTACGGAGGATCTCCGCGCGGCTGGCCGCTTTCACCGCGGCGGCCGTCGCCGTCATGGCCGCGGGCTTACCCGTCGCCCAGGCCGCCGGCGACGCCGCGGAAGCCACTCAGGGCACCGCCGCCACCGCGACGCATCCCGGCGTGGAACAGGTCTGCAGCACGCCCGAGAAGGGCGAGTTCGGCTGCATGGCGCTGCGCCGCACCGACGTCAAGGCCACCAAGGGCGTCCAGCCGATGGCCAGTACGCCGAGCGGCTTCGGAGCGGCCGACCTGCAAAGCGCGTACATCCTGCCGGCGAACGGCGGGGCGGGCCAGACGATCGCCATCGTCGACGCCTACGACGACCCGACCGCCGAGGCCGACCTGGCCGTCTACCGCCAGCAGTACGGCCTGCCACCCTGCACCACTGCCAACGGCTGCTTCAAGAAGGTCGACCAGCGCGGCGGCACCAACTACCCGGCCCCCAACGCGGGCTGGGCGGGCGAAATATCGCTGGACCTCGACATGGTCTCCGCGGCCGCCCCCAACGCCCACATCCTGCTGGTAGAGGCTGACAACCCCAGCTTCGCGAACATGGGCGCGGCCGTCGACCAGGCCGTCGCCCTCGGCGCCAAGTACGTGTCCAACTCCTACGGCAGCAACTACAACAGCACGCCGGGCACTGGTGAGGACCCGTCCCAGGTCACCGTGTCGGACGCCCACTACAACCACCCGGGCGTCGCCATGGTCGCCTCCTCCGGCGACAATGGCTACGGCGTCTCCTACCCGGCGGCCTCGCAGTATGTGACCGCGGTCGGCGGCACCGCCCTGAAGAAGGACACCACCACCAGCCGCGGCTGGTCCGAGTCGGTGTGGCACAACAGCTCCGGCGGCCCGGGCTCGGGCTGCTCGCTGTACGAGCCCAAGCCGTCCTTCCAGACCGACACCGGCTGCGCCATGCGGAGCGTCGCCGATGTCGCCGCGGTCGCCGACCCGCAGACCGGGGTCGCGGTATACCAGACCTACGGCGGCGCCGGTTGGGCCGTGTACGGCGGCACCAGCGCCTCCGCGCCGATCATCGCGGGTGCGTACGCCGTAGCCGGCAGCCCCGCCCCGGGCAGCTACCCGAACTCATACCCGTACCAGAACCCGTCGGCGCTCAACGACGTGACCACGGGGGCCAACGGGAGTTGTAACCCGGCCTACCTGTGCACCGCCGGTCCCGGGTACGACGGCCCGACTGGTCTGGGCACGCCCAACGGCACCACTGCCTTCCGCAGCGGTCCGCACGGCGAGGTCTCCGGCAGCGTCACCGACACCTCCGGCGTGGCTTTGTCCGGCGCCTCCATTGCCGCCGGCGACTACCGGGCGACCACCGATGCTCAGGGCCACTACACCCTGACCGTTCCGGCCGGCACCTATGACGTCACCGCGTCCGCCTACGGTTACGCGACCAAGAAGACCACCGGGGTCAGTGTCGTCGACGGCGGCACCGTGAAGGCCGACTTCGCCCTGGCCGCGGTGCCCAGCCAGACTGTCTCCGGCAAGGTGACCGACGGCTCCGGGCACGGCTGGCCGCTGTACGGGAAGATCACCATCGACGGCGTGCCCGGCGCACCGGTCTTCACCGACCCGTACACCGGCGCGTACAGCGTCGATCTGCCGCAGGGCGAGAGCTACACTCTGCACTTCACCGCCGTGTACCCCGGCTACCAGGCCGTCACCAAGCAGGTGAACGTGGCCGACTCGGCACAGACCCTGAGCGCCGCGGTCCCGGTGGACATCCAGTCGGCCACGGCTCCCGGCTACGAGCTCAAGCTGACAGGTCCGACCGAGCCCTTCGACTCCACCGCCGCCGCCCCCGACGGCTGGTCCGTGGTCAACGCCGACGGCACCACCGGCGGCTGGGAGTTCGGCGACCCCGGCAAGCGAGGCAACAGGACCGGCGGCTCGGGCGGCTTCGCCATGGCCGACAGCTACTACTACGGCTCCGGCAAGGAGCAGGACAGCTCGTTGATCTCCCCGGTCTTCGACCTGACCGGCATTACCAGCCCGCAACTGTCCTTTGACACCGACTACAGGAGCTTCAGCGGCCAGACCGGCACCATCGATGTCACCACCGACGGCGGCGCCACCTGGACCAACGTCTGGAAGCGCACCACCATCCTGACCGGGCCGGCCCACGTCGAGGTTCCGCTGACCGCCTTCGCCGGCAAGTCCGGTGTGCAGCTGCGGTTCCACTTCACGGGCGGCTGGGGCTTCTGGTGGGAGATCGACAACGTGTTTGTCGGCAACCGCGCCTACGAGCCCGTCCCCGGCGGCCTGGTGGCAGGCATCGTGACCGACGCCAACACCAACAAGGGCATCGTCCGCGCCACCGTGGTCAACGGGGACGCCCCGCAGGAGAAGGCCATCACGGCCGCCAACCCGGACGACCCGGCGCTCGGCGACGGCTTCTACTGGATGTTCTCCACCAAGACCGGCACCTTCACCGCCTCCAAGTTGCACTACACCGACCTGGCCAAGACGGTGAACGTCGCCCCGGACAGCATCACCCAGGCGCCCTTCAACCTGAAGGCCGGCAAGCTGGTGGTCACCCCCGGCTCCGTCGACAAGACGCTCGCCTGGGGCAAGCAGGGCACCCAGGACCTGACGGTGAAGAACACCGGCGGGGCGCCCGCCACGCTCACCCTGGGCGAGCAGGTCGGCGGCTTCAAGATGCAGGCCACCGGCGGTGCACCGCTCAACCTGGTGAAGGGCAACTACTCCCCGTTGGCCGCCAACAAGGCTGACAAGAGCTCGGGCGACAGGTCTGCGGCTCCGGCCGCCAACGCGGCCGGCGATGCCTGGCAGCCGGTGGCCAACCTGCCGGTCACGCTGCAGGACAACGCGGTCGCGGCCGACGGCGGCAAGGTCTACTCCGCCTTCGGCTACACCGGCAGCGCGGCCACCAACGCGCTGTATGCCTACGACCCTGGCAGCGACTCCTGGTCCCAGCTGGCCTCCGCGGCCGACGCCCGTGAGGCCCCGGCCCGCGGCTTCATCGGCGGCAAGCTGTACGCGGTCGGCGGCTGGGGCGCCAGCGGCATCGACGCCAAGCTGGAGGTCTACGACCCGGCCTCGAACAGCTGGTCCACCAAGGCGTCCTCGCCCAAGCCGTACGCCGGTTCGGGCAGCGCGGTGCTCGACGGCAAGCTGTACGTCGTCGGCGGTTGCACCACCAAGGACTGCTTCACCACGGACGTCACCGTCTACGACCCGTCGTCCGACAGCTGGTCGCAGATCGCCTCCTACCCGGAGCCGGTCTCCTGGGAGTCCTGCGGCGGTATCGGCGGCAAGCTCTACTGCGCCGGCGGTTACAGCACCGCCGGCTCGGTGAAGCACGCCTACGTCTACGACCCGGGCGTTGACAGCTGGTCGACCGTTGCCGGCCTGCCGATCGACCTGTGGGCTTCGGCGTACAGCGTGGCCAACGGCCTGCTGCTGGTCTCCGGCGGCGTCACCGCCAACGGCGCCGCCGTCACCAACCAGGGCTTCGCCTTCGACCCGGGCACCGGCAGCTGGACCGCCCTGCCCAACGCCAACACCAGCGTCTACCGCGGTGGCGGCGCCATCGGCTTCTACAAGGTCGGCGGCCGCGGCTCCGGCGGTCCGCCGCCGGTCACCGCCGTCGAGGTGCTGCCCGGCTACGACCAGGACGGTTTGGACGTCAGCTGGCTTTCCACCTCCCAGCAGAAGGTGACGCTCCAGCCTGGGGCGAGCACGACGATCACGGTCAGCCTGGACGCCTCGGTCCCCGAGATCACCCAGCCTGGCGACTACTCCGCCGGGCTGACAGTCCTGACCGACACCCCGTACGCGGGCTCCCCGATCGACGTGACCATGCACATCAACCCGCCGGCCACCTGGGGCAAGTACGCCGGCACCGTGCTCGGTGACGACGGCAAGGGCGGCACCGTGCCGCTTGCCGGGGCCACGGTCCAGATCGGCAGCTCGGCGGCGAGCTACACGTTGCGGACGGCCAAGGACGGCACCTTCGCCCTGTGGCTGGACACCCGCAAAAACCCGCTCACCGTGATGGTGTTCAAGGACGGCTACCAGGCGATCAACACCAGCGTGAGGCTCAAGAGGGGGGAGACCACGATCGGCAACTTCACGCTGAAGAAGACCCCGTGACCCTGTCCCCTTGAAACAGCCTGCGGGCCGGTCCTTCGGGGCCGGTCCGCGCGGCACTCGGCGGCCCGGACGCCACGCGGTCGTCCGGGCCGCCGAGGCGAGCCGGATCGCAGAGGACGGGAAGGATCTTCAAACACTGCCGCCTGAGCCGTTGGGCTCAGGCGGCGGTCGCCTCTGTCCGCTTTCATGTCATGCTGCGGCTGGTGCGGGGGAGTCGGCCGCCCGCTGCGGGTGGCGGTGCACCGCGTCGGCCGCCTGTCAGTATGTGCCCCAGGGGTCGCCATGCACTGCTTGATTGCGGACCGGGGGCGCCGGTCGACGGTGAAGGTGAAGAGGTTCGGTCGGCCGGAGGACTTGCACAAGGTCGCGGACACGCCCTCTTCCTTGCCGTCCGCGTTCCATCAAGCGTGTCCTCGGGGCCGGCGGAATGCGCGATGATGCCGGTGGCGCGAAAGGCGCCGCACGGGAATTCCTGCGGCGCCTCCACTGTGGGCGAGCCGCGTTACTTCAGCGCGTACGCCCGGGTGACGATGTGTGGCGGGACGATTGAGCAGATGCCGACGTGATTCTCCATGGTCTTCAGGTGCCCCGGCGGTGTGGCTTTCCCGGCCTGCGGGCTCGGTTCGCCTGCATGGCGAACGGACGGGGGCTTCGGCGTGCGCGGCGTCGCCGAGCGAAGTATGTGGTTGCGTCCTACGGTGGTGGTAGGTGGTAGGGGGCTGTTGCCGCCCCCGGCGGGTCCAGCACGAGGACCACGAGGTGGTCTATCTGGCTCAGAAGTGTGATGGCCGATGCCATCTGGCACCTCCCGCAGATTGCGCGGACTGGAGGAGCGAGGACGACCGCCAATACCTTCAGACCCGAAAGTTGACCCTGCGCCTCGCCAGGAAGGACCCGTTGTGGGGGCGCCGGCGGATACAGGCAGCTTGCCCGGTTGGGCATCACCGTAGTGGCGGTCACCGTTCGTGCGGTCCTGCGGCAGGGCAACGCTCCGCCCGCGCCCCAACGAGCGCGGGACATCCGAGCCCCTTTCCTACGCGCCCATGCGTCCCGGCCCCTGGCCTGCGACTTCCTCCATGTGGACACCACCTTCCGAACGGGGGTACCCCAACGAGCAGCTCGCGATAGGAGGCTGGCATGACACGGTTCATGTACGACGGGGTCACACCGAGGACTATCCCGGACGACGCCTCGATGGTCGCCGGGTACGCCGACGGCCACTACGCCAACCTGAGGGAGATGGCGGCGCGGTTCCCGCATGCGATCAGGGTGTCGATCGCGGTGAAGTACACCACCGAGGCACAGGTTCTGGACGTGGAGCTGGGCGATGCCACCCCGGATCAGGCCGTGCTGTGGTGCACCCAGACGATGGCGAGCACGCCCAACAAGCAGCTGACGGTCTACTGCAACCTCTCCATGTGGCCCGCGGTACGTGCCGCGTTCCGCGCGGTGGGGGTCACCGAGCCGAACTACTGGCTGGCGCATTACGACGGTGTGGCCTCGATCCCGGCCGGCGCCATTGCCAAGCAGTACAAGAACGCACCCGGCTACGACGAGTCGGTGGTGGCGGACTACTGGCCCGGTGTGGACCATGCCTTCACCCTGGAATCCGGACCGGCCGATAGCGAACTCTACCCAGGGGCATCCACCAGCCACTGGTACGAGACGGCTTACCCGGGCGACCCGATGCACGTGAACACGATCGTCTGGCACTCGACGGAGAGCACTGGGCTACCAGGCTACGCGGGTGGGTCGATGGCGCCGACGCTGACCGCGGTCCCGAACTGGTCGGCGGAGCGCCTGGACTGGTTCCAGCACTTCCCGTTCGACCGCTCCGCCCGGGCCCTGGTGCACGACCGGACGCAGATCGGCACCAACACCCTGAACGTGGCGCAGGTCGAAATCGTGGGCACCTGCGACCCGGACACACACGCCCACTGGGATCAGGCCGGCATCCGGCACCTGTACATGCCCGAGCTCCCTCCTTGGGCGGTAGACGGTCTGACCACGTTCGCCCGCTGGACGCACGACGTCCACGGGGTGCCTCTCGCCTCGGGCCTCACCTGGAATCCCTACCCGGCTTCCTACGGTGCCGCCAACGGGGTGCGCATGAGCACCGTCCAGTGGCAGGAGTTCCAGGGGCACTGCGGCCACCAGCACGTCCCGGAGAACGACCACGGCGACCCGGGCCTGTTCCCGATCGCGTCCGTCCTCACCACGGCCACGTGAAGCCTGGAGGCGGCACTGAGCTGTACTGAGAGATGTGTGGAGTCTCTGATGCCAGGTTACGGTCCTGGCGATGGGAGTGTGGACGTTCACGTGAAATACCGTTCACACGGCGGCAGTGTTGGCGCCGTAGAGCACCACGCAGATCTTCTCGCCGCGGCCTGGCCGGTAGCTGCGGCTTGCGTGCTGGTCCGTGCTCAGCGCCAACACATCCTGGCCACCGAGCCCGGGGTGCGGGCGCGGGCGCGTCTGGCCACGGTCCGACGCTTGGAGTGCGGATACGACCGTGGTCATAGGCTCGTGGTAAGAGGGACGACCTGACCGTCGTCGTGCACCCGGGGCGCGTGACCGGCTTCCTGGGCCCCAACGGAGCAGGCAAGTCGACCACGATGCGGATGATCCTCGGCCTCGACCTGCCGACCAGCGGACACGCTGTGGTGGACGGCCGGCCGTACCGTACGCTCCCGCGCCCACTGCGCGAGGTCGGGGCGTTGCTCGACTCCGGCGCGGTGCACGGCGGCCGTGCGGGAGGGCCAGTTGGCGAGCGGTGGGACGTGAATCGCGATGAGGAGGCAGCACGTCGTCTGCCGCGCCTGAGTGCGCTGTTTCCCGTTGTTGAGGCGAAATGGAAAAGGGCATCACCCGGACTGGTTCAACGCTCTGGTCAGTTGAACCCTTCCGGGTCCGGGCAGCGGTTCACCCAGGAGGAAGGCTCGCAGCAACGCGGTGTAGAGGCGCGGCTGCCCGCGTGAGATGGAGTGACCGGCTCCCTTGACGGTCACGAACTCTGAGTCCGGGAGGGTGCGCTGGTAATCAGCGGCCACGACGGGTTTGATGAAGTCGCATTCCCCTCGCATGATCAGAGAGGGGACGTGCGCGGTGCGCAGACTCGGTCGAGGGTCGGGGAGCTGTTCAAAGTCCTTGCGGGTCATCTGGTTGCTGTAGAAGCCCTGGGGATTGTTGTGCGCCCTGGTGGGCGACTCCGGCGGCGGCCAGCGTGACGATGACCGCTCCCACGAGGGAGGGCCCAGCGGTTCGGTGCACGGCCAGGAGATGGAGCACGACCAACACGGAGACCGCCGCAAGGACAGAAAGGACCACTGCGTGTCCTGTAAAGAGGCCGTCCCGCGCCGACCACATGAACCGATTCACCTACCTGCATCGGCGGCGAGAAGCCCCTCGGCCACGTCTTCCCTAGGGGTGGTTCGGCGTCCGAGCACATGCTCAGGGCCGGTGTGCACTTCCAGCACCCCAGAACGCTTCAGGCCGACAAGCCAGTCCATCTCATCCCGCGCCGGCCGCTCGACGATCCCCATACCCGCAGACTAACCAACCAGTTGAAGGCGAGCAACGTCTTGTTGGACGCCGAACACCCCAACCCCGGCGGCCCCTGGCAACGCCGCAACGCTCGGCGAGGCGACCTCGCCGAGCAGGTCGAGCAGTGCTACCTCAACACCGGTACCGCTCTGGCGGAAGCCGGTGGTTCCATCGACGACGTAGCAAAACTGACCGTCTACGTCGTCGACTGGACCCCCTTTCTGGCCGTAGCCCCCAGAGAGGCCCGCGGAACGCCCCGCGGATCGTCAGGACATCTCGCTCATCCGACCGATCTCGCTGGTCTGCTGTGTGATCACCTCGTTCGCCATTTCTTCGACCTGCACGTTGTTGCCCTCCGAGAGCACCGAGGTGGCCATGGTGATCGCGCCGTTGTGGTGCGTGATCATGAGTTTCAGGAACAGCTCGTCGAAGGCCGCGCCCCGCGCCGCGCGAAGCTGCTTCAGCTGTGCCTCGGTCGCCATGCCGGGCATCGCGGCATGGTCGTGGTGGTGCCCCGAGCCCGCGCCACCATGCCGCGCCCGGCCGTGGTTCTGCAACCACCCCTTCATGGCGCCGATTTCCGGCCCCTGTCCTGCGGCGATGCGTGAGGCGATCCGCTTCACGCTGCCCGACTTCGCCTGGTGCGCGGCGAGTTCGGTCATCTGCAAGGCCTGGCCGTGGTGGGTAATCATCATCTGGACGTACTCGAAGTCCGCCGCATTGGGGGAGTCGTTGGGCGCCTTCTTTGCGGCGTCCTCGACGGACAGGGTCCGGGCGGGCTCACCGGGCCTGCCGGGAGCGATCACCGAGGGACCGGGCGCGCTCTTCTTCCCCGGGGCGTCCGCGCCCAAGTCGCACCCGCTGACAGTGAGGGCGACAAGGGTAAGAGCGGTGACCGCCCGCCACTTGACACGATCAAAGACTTTCATGAAAGGCGTGTTGCCATCTTTTGATCTGTGCATGAAGAAGACGATACTGCCGTTGTCCGTGAACCGTTCCCTTGCGAACGGAGACCAGGGAGGAACTGTGTATCTGTTGAACAGTCTCCGAACACGGCGCAGACGCCTCGGGGTTGTGGCAGCCGCCACCGGTCTGCTGGCAGCGCTGCTCACGGCCGCTCCGGCCGTGGCGACACCCGATCCCGGCGACGCCAACACCACGCCTCAGCGTGTGTCGAAGAGTGAGTCGGCCGAGACCAGAACGGCCATCGCCAATGGCGAGATACCGGCGCCGGACGAGGTCGTCCACTCCGACAACATCGAACACCTCGTCAACATCCCCAAGGATGCCCTGCCGGGCACAAACTCCGACCTCGCCTTCCAGGGCAAGTACGCGTACGCCGGCAACTACGACGGCTTCCGTATCTTCGACATCAGCAACCCGAAGGCTCCCAAGACGGTCTCCCAGGTGCTGTGCCCGGGGTCGCAGAACGACGTATCCGTCTCCGGGAACCTGCTGTTCCTGTCCACCGACTCCTCACGCAGTGACGACTCCTGCTCGAGCACGCCGCAGCCCGCGAGCGTGAAGTCGTCGTGGGAGGGCATGAAGGTCTTCGACATCAGCGACAAGAAGAATCCGAAGTACGTCGCGGCCGTCGAGACCAACTGCGGCTCGCACACGCACTCCCTAGTTCCCCATGGCCGCAACGTCTACATCTACGTGTCCTCGTACTCCCCCAGCCCGTCGTTCCCCGACTGCCAGCCGCCGCACGACGGCATCTCCATCGTCAAGGTGCCGCGTGACGCTCCCGAGAAGGCCGCGGTCGTCAACTTCGCGGTGCTCTTCCCTGGTGACGGCCCCGACGGTGGCGGCAACCCCGGCGCGCCCACCAACCCGGGTGTCTCCAAGACGACCGGCTGCCACGACATCACCGTGCTGCCGTCGAAGGACCTGGCCGCCGGTGCCTGCATGGGCGACGGCATCCTGATGTCCATCAAGGACCCGGAGCACCCGAAGGTCATCGACCAGGTCCAGGACAACGTCAACTTCGCGTTCTGGCACTCGGCGACCTTCAACCAGACCGCGAAGAAGGTCGTCTTCACCGACGAACTCGGCGGTGGAGGGGCCGCGACCTGCAACGCGGCCGTCGGCCCGAACCGCGGAGCCGACGGCATCTACGACATCGTCGGCAAGGGCGACCAGCGCAAGCTCGTCTTCCGCGGCTACTTCAAGATCCCCCGGCACCAGGCGGACACCGAGAACTGTGTCGCCCACAACGGCTCGCTGATCCCGGTGGAAGGCCGCGACATCATGGTCCAGGCCTGGTACCAGGGCGGCGTGTCGGTCTGGGACTTCACCGACTCGACAAAGCCGAAGGAGATCGGCTACTTCGAGCGAGGCCCGCTCACCACGGACCGGCTGACCGTGGGCGGCTCCTGGTCCGCGTACTACTACAACGGCTACATCTACTCGAACGACATCGCCAAGGGCTTCGATGTGCTCAAGCTCAGCGACCGGCGCACCGACCCGGCCCGAGAGATCCACCTGGACCAGCTGAACGTCCAGACCCAACCGGACTACTTCGACTGACCCGGCAAAGGCCTGCCGGGCTCCGGGCCCAGGAACCCGGAGACGTGGACAAGCGCTACGACACCGGTCCCGCTGGGCGGCTCGCCGCCCAGCGGGCCTCGGCGTCGATGCCACCAGCAGCCCTGCCGAACGAGGTTGAACTGTCAGAAGAAGCCGCCGTCGACGGGCAGGGTGCGGCCGGTCGTACAGGCGGCGTCGTCGGAGGCGAGGAAGGCGTAGCCCGCGGCGATCTCTTCCGGCTGTGCCAGGCGGCCGAGCGCGCCGTGGACCGCGAGCCATTGGGACAGGGGCATGGCGTCCTGGAGTTTGGGGTGCCGATAGCCGGAGCTGTGCTCGGCTGCCAGGTCGGTGGCCGTGCCGCCGGGGGCGATGGCGTTGACGGTGAGCTGCGACGCCAAGACCGCAGGTGGCACACGTCTCGGCCCCTCCGAGGCCGCCGGTAGTCCGGCAGCCGGGCGGATCACACCCTCGGCTGCCGCGCAGCCGCCGGCCGGCGGAGGATGTGTCCTCCGCCGGCCGGCGCACGTGGTTTCCGCGGGGTGTTACGGGGCCAACGCGATGTCGAAGAGGTGGATGGCGGCATTGGCCGGGAGTACCACGAGTTCGACCTGCTTGGCCGGGTCCAGGGCGATGGAGTGCGCGAAGACCCGGTAGTCGATGCCGGCGTTGCCGTAGCCATCGGGACGGTTGCGGCCGTCCGTCGACTTCACGAGCGTCGCGCCGTGTGCCGTCGGCTCCTGGAACGACCAGTTGGGGAAGCCGATCGACCCGGCGGTGCTCGACCCGTCGGTGTAGATCACCGTCGCCGTGCCGGTGGCCCCGAAGCCGACTCCGGAGCCGAGGAAGACCAGCTTGCTGCCCTTTCCGGCGAGCTTCACGGCCTGTCCGGTGCTCGACACGCTGTTCTTGGTGCCGGGGGCCGCGGCGGGCCAGGTCAGCTGGGCGCCGAGGGCGTTGACGGACGCTCCGGGCGTCAGCCCGACCGCGGCGAGCTTCTGCGCGGAGAAGCTGTTGCCCTCGCCGTCGAATTCACCGGCCTTGGTGTCGTTCTCGTCGGTGATCGCGACCTTGTTGTACGCGTCGGAGAGGCGGGCCAGCGCGGCGCCGGAGCGCTCGACCCGCGTGCCGGTGGCGGTGCCCTGGCCGTCGCCTCCCTTGTAGGTGGCGGTGGCCGTGAACGTGCGCATGGTGAAGCCCGCGCGCTGTTCGGGCACCTGGATCCGGAACTCCGCCGTGGCCGCGGCACCTGGCTGGTACGACCCGTCGACGCTGCGCACCGCGGGCTGCACGGCCCAGCCGGCGGGGCCGTTGAGAGTGACATTGAGCCGGCTCAGGCGCTCGGGTCCCGCGTTGGTGACGGTGACCTTCACCTCCGAGATGGCAGGGCCGTTCAGGTCGAGGGGGGCAATCGTCACCTGGGTGCGCGCCTCGGACGCGGCCGGGTCCTGCGCGGCTGCCGCGGGGGCGGCGGTGAACGCCGCCGCCGCCACCGCCAGGGCCGCCACAGCTCTTCGGGCTGCGGTCACATGTACGGACATGAATGCTCGCTCCTTCTCTCACGGTTCGGGCAGTGCTCGCCCAGGGCTCAGGGGACAGGACCGGACGTGGGCCGCAGTCACACGGGCGGCATCTCCGTCATGCGCGAATCGAGGCCGAGACGGAGGTTCACCCACGCACCGCGGGTGAAGTCCGGGATCTCCACAGGCTTGCCCTTGTGCTCCAGGGACATGACGCTCAGCGGCACCGGCGCGCACCAGGCCGCCGAGTCGTACACGTCGATGTCGGGCACGAGGCCGGCGCGCATCAGATGCACGGTGCGCCACTGCAGGACGTAGTCCATGCCACCGTGGCCGCCGTTGTTCGCGGCGTCGTCGCCGATCTTCTTCCAGAGCCAGTGGTCGAACTCCTTGAGGTACGACTCGAAGTCCCGCCAGGCGTCGTCGCCGTGGTCGGGCTCGAAGTAGATCCGGGCGCCGGTGGAGGAGTTTCCGGCGTAGTCCTCGAAGATGCCGCGGCTGCCCGCGATGCTGTTGATCCGGCTGTACGGCCGGGGTTCGCTCACGTTGTGCTCGGCGCGGATCGTCCGGCCGTTCGCGGTCTCGATCATGCAGGTGACGAGGTCGCCGTTGATATAGGTCTCGTTCCACGACGGGTGGCCCTTGGGGACGAAGCGCTCGCGGTAGTCGGCGAGGCCCTTCGGGGCGGTCGCGGTGGCGCGCAGCGTGGTCATCCGGTCGCCGCGGTTGATGTCCATCGCCGCGGCGACCGGGGCGAGACCGTGCATCGGGTAGAAGGAGGCGGTGCTGCGGGTGTGCCACAGGCGACGCCAGGAGTCCGTGTAGTACGTGTCCGAGAACAGCAGCGCGCGCAGGTCGTGCAGGTAGCCGCCGTGGCCGTTCGTGACGTCACCGAAGACGCCGTCGTGCGCCATCTTGAGCATGGCCAGCTCGTTGCGGCCGTACGAGCAGTTCTCGGCGAGCATCAGGTGCCGTCGGGTCCGCTCGCAGGTGTCGACCAGGTCCCACAGCTCGTCGAGCTGGGTGGCGATGGGAAGTTCGACGATGACATGCTTGCCGGCCAGCAGCGCGGCCTTGCCCTGCTTGTAGTGGAACTCCCAGGGCGTGGCGATGTAGACGAGGTCGATGTCGTCCCGCTTGAGCATCTCGGCGTACGAGTCGGCGGAGCCGCCGAACTCGGCGGGGCGCGGCTTGCCCGCCTTGGCCAGGTCGTCCGCGACGCGCTTGGCGCGGTCCGCGCGGATGTCGCACACGGCGGTGACCTGACAGCCGGGCACGATGGACCAGCCCTGGGTCATGCCTCTGCCGCGGTTGCCGAGGCCGATGGTGGCGACCCGGACGGTCCGGTGCTCCTCGTACGGCACATTGATCATGGACGTCTGGCCTGCGAGGCGGCGGCGCTCGGAGGTCGTGACCGTTTCGGCAGCGCCGGGCGCGGCAAGCGCGGGGGCGGACGCGACGGTTCCGAGGCCGACGGCGAGCGCGCCCGAGGCCACCGCCCCTGCGAGAACCGAACGCCGCGAGACTGCGGGGACTTCAGACATGACGGGACTCCAGATTCGGCATGGTCGGCATGACTGGCGGAACGACTGTGATGGGCATGACATCTGCGTGTCAATAGATGTTTGCAAAATGCTTCTTGCGCTCAGAAATGAACACCGCGGCCTGAATCCCGCTGCATCTGCGTGCACGGCGGGGCGGGCCGCGGTGAAGGATGGGACCTCAGCTGCCGGCGAGCACTCCGAGCAGCCGGGCCACCTCTGCCTGGACGGCCGCGCGGGCCGGGCCGAGGTACTTGCGCGGGTCGCCGACCTCGGGGGACGCGCCGAGACGCTCGCGCACCGTCCTGGTGAAGATCTTGTTCAGATCGGTCGAGATGTTGACCATCGTAATGCCCGAGGCAACGGCCTTCGCAAGGTCGTTGTCTGCGACACCGGGGGAGCCGTGGAGGACCAGCGGCACGTTGACGGCAGCCCGCAGCCGCGCGATGAGCTCGAAGCAGAGGACGGCGTCCCGGCTCGGCATCCCAAGCACAGTGGTAGCGAAAGCTGCTTTCCGCGACGTACCTGAGTAAACGCCCTCTTAAGCGTCAAGCTGACAGCAGGACAGGCACGAGCCTTCCGGTGATCGCTGAGCTTGGAGAACTCCGTGATCACCGCGGCTCGCGCCTGCTCTTCATCCGGGGGCAGCTTCTGACCGCCGGTGCGCGCCTGCTGTCGGACGCTCTTAGAAGACGAGCCTCCAGCTGTCGATGTAGCCCGTGTCGAAGCGCTCCTGGTCCTGGACCCGGAGCCGCCAGGTGCCGTTGGCGACCTGGCTGGAGGCGTCCACCGTGTAGGTGGCACGGAGGTTGGCGCCCGAGTCGCGCCAGTCCCACTTCCTCAGCGGGTACAGCGTGCCGTCGGGAGCGACCAGGTCGATGACCAGGTCACCGCGGTAGGTGTGCTTGATGTCCACGTCCACCCTGAGGTCGCTCGGCGCCTGGCCCGAGAGCCCGGTGACGTCGATGTCCGAGAAGACGTGGGGGCCTGGGACGCCCTTGCCCCCGTCCGGGATCGACACGTCGGTGGTGTTCTCGAAGACGCCCTTGGCGACGTACCAGGTGAAGGTCGCCGTGCTGAGGCCGTGCTTGGAGCCTCTGACGGTGACGGTGACGTCGCTGGTGCCCACCGTAGTGGCGGTGCCGGTGATGAGGCCGGTGGTGCGGTTGATGGTCAGGCCGGCGGGGAGGCCGGTGGCGAAGTAGGTGAGGGCACCGGGGTTGAAGCCGGTGGCCTGGACCTGGAAGCTGGCGGCGGTGTCGACCCCGCTGGTCTGGGGGCCGGGGTTGGTCAGCATGATGCCGTCGACGACGCGCGGGCCGACGTTGATGGCGGCCCAGGCGTTGGCGGCGTTGATGTAGGTGTTGCTGCCCAGCCCGTACAGGTCGGCGGCGGCCTGGAGGGTGGCGGTGCGGGCACCGGCGTAGTCGGTGGACGAGGTCATATAGGTGGTGAGGGCCCTGTACCAGATCTTGGCGGCGGCGTCCCGGCCGATCGCGGTGACCGGCAGGCCGTCGGAGGTCGCGGAGTCGTAGTCCACGCCGTTGACGGTCTTGGCGCCGCTGCCCTCGGAGGCCAGGTAGAACCAGTGGTTGGCCGGGCCGGAGGAGTAGTGGACGTCGAGGGAGTCGATACCGGGGTACCAGGCGTCGGCGGACCTTCCGTCCTTGGAGGGCTTGTCCATGTAGCGCAGCGGGGTGCCGTTGCCGCGGATGTCGATCTTCTCGCCGACGAGGTAGTCGCCGGGGTCGGAAGCGTTGTCGGCCCAGAACTCCACGGCGGTGGCCATGATGTCGGAGGTGGCCTCGTTGAGGCCGCCGGACTCGCCGCGGTAGATCAGGCCCGCGGTGTTGGAGGTGACGCCGTGGGTCATCTCGTGGGCGCCGACGTCGATGGAGGTGAGCGGCCTGGTGTTGCCGGAGCCGTCGCCGTAGGTCATGCAGAAGCAGGAGTCGGACCAGAACGCGTTGGCGTAGGCGTTGCCGTAGTGGACGCGTGAGTAGGCGCCGACGCCGTCGTTCTTGATGCCGTTGCGGCCGTGGACGTCCTTGTAGTAGTCCCAGGTGAGCTGGGCGCCGTAGGCGGCGTCCACGGCGGCGGTCTGCGGGTCGTCGGTGGTGCCGTCGCCCCAGGTGTCGTCCGGGTCGGTGAACAGCGTGCCGGTGCCGGAGCTGCCGTGGTTGAGGTCGTAGGTCTTGTGGCCGCCGCGGGTGCCGTCGGTCATCGAGTAGCTGCCGTCGGCCGGTGTGGTGCCGATGGTGACCTGGCCGGAGTACTTGCTGTTGCCGACGCCGGTCTCGATGCCCTGGTACTCGAACAGCTTCTTGCCGGACTTGGCGTCGGTGATGACGTGCAGCTCGGAGGGGGTGCCGTCGGCCTGGGTGCCGCCGACCACCGTCTCCCAGGCCAGGGTCGGGGTGCCGGACGCGGCCCAGACGACCTTGCGGGCGGTGCCGGCCGTCGCCTTCGCGACGCCCTTGGCCTTGGCGCGGCCCAGCGCGAAGGTCTTCGCGGAGCCGGCGCTCTTGGCGGCGGTGGTGGAGGCGACGGTGATGGTCGCGTTGGTGGCCTTGGTGACGCCCTTGGTGGAGCCGTTCGCGGCGGTGTGGACGACCAGGTCGCCGCCCAGGACCGGCAGTCCGGCGAAGGTCCGCTCGTAGCGGGTGTGCAGGCTGCCGTCCGCGTCCTTCAGGACGGACTTGACGATCAGCGCCTCCTGCGATCTCAGGTGCAGCGACCTGGCGGTCACCGCCCGGGACGCGTTCGCCGCGGCCAGCAACTTGCCACGCTGCGACGGCGACAACTGCACCGGCAGTGCGCCGGCGCGAGCCTGGGCCTTGGCCGGGGCCTGGCTCATGGTGTCGGCGGTGGCGACGCTGGACGGCAGCGCGGCCGCGATCATCGCGGCGCCGGCTATCAACGCGCTCGCGGCGACGGCCTTTCGGGGGGATCGATTCACACGGAACTCCTTGTGCGGCGGCCGGGTGTGTACCGGCGGGAGGCAGCCGGGCAGGCGGGGGTGTTGCCGCCCGGTAGAGCTGGAGGTGCGAGTGGGTCGGACGGTGTCCGACGTGATCGCCGCATCGTGTGGTGCGCGTACGTTTGCAAGGGTGCTCTGCAGCGACTGGACAGAAGCGTGCCAGCGTTGACAGAGACCCGTCATGTACGCGTCGCCAACTTGACCGGAATCCGTCGTTGATCGATCTGTGGTCCAGCGGACCACGCGGCGGGTACACGTCCGCGTCGATGTAGTCGGTGACACCTTCGTGGAAGCTGGTGAGCTGTCAATCCCCTGGTTGCGTAGAGACGTTGGTGTTGCGGCTCGGCCTTCTTGATCGGTCCGGGCTCGCACTTCCTGGATGATCTGTTCGAACTCGAGGGGCGGCTTCCCGCCGGCCGCGCTGTGACGGCGTTTCGTGTTGTAGCAACAACCTTCGCGACGACTTCGGGGTCGAGCCGGTGTGGCGGGAACTGGACCTGTCGGTTTCGGCATACAACGCACGCCGCAGACGACCCAAGTCCGCCAGGCACCGGCGCGACGAACAGCTCATAGAGCACATCCGCCGCCTCCACGCCGAATCCGGCGAGACGTATGGGGCCTGGCGCATCCACCGCCAGCTGCGGCGCGAAGGCGTCCGGGTTGCGCGGTGCACCGTCGAGCCGGCGGCGGTCAGGCACGGCCGAACCAAGTTGGTTGATCCGCGTGCCCGGTGACGTTTCATCGGGTGAGAGACGGTCACGTCCGGCCTTGACAAGGATGCGTGCACGCCTGGAGGTATTTGTCAGGGTCCTGCCACGCCGGATTCGGACAGCGCCGACGTCTTTCTCCGGGAAGCGATCTCCGTAGACCCTGGCCCGGCACAGCCGACCGCCTCTCCCGCGACGCGTCTGTCGTCTTTGTGGGGCAGTCGGCTTCAGTCCGCAAAAGGAGTGAAGGGGAGCACGTGGACAACCCAAGAGCAACCCGGTACAGACGACTTCTGGCAACGGGGGTGGTGCTGGCCGCTGTCGCCGCGCTGCCCGGCCTGGCAGGTGCCGCCGGGGCTTCGGAGCAGAACACGGGCCTGGTGCAGCCCGCGGCCCCCGCCGGGGGGGCCGTCACGACCCGGGTCACCCTGGTCACCGGCGACACCGTCGAAGTCGTCAAGGACGCCACCGGCAGACAGTCGGTGCACTTCGCCGACGCCCGCAGCGCGAGCAAGCACTTCGAGACGATGTCCGGGCCGGACGGGGCCCTGTATGTGATCCCCGCGGATGCGATGGGCGCGATCGCCTCCGACGCGGTCGACCGCGAGCTGTTCAATGTCACCCGGCTCATCAGGGACGGTTACGCCGACTCCCGCAGTGGCAGTCTGCCGGTGATCGTCGGTTATGCGGACAAGCCGTCGGACGCCACGCTCAAGGCGCGCGTCGACGACTTGCCCGACGCCCATCGGGGTGCGCTGCTGGAGACCGTCGACATGGCGGGCGTGAAGGTCGACAAGAAGCATGCCGGAGAGTTCTGGCGGTCCGTCAAGCCTGTGTCCGAGCGGCCCCGGCACGGCAGGATGGTCACCGCCCCGAGCGTGTCGAAGGTCTCCCGCCTCTGGTACGACGGGAAGGTCCGGGCGTCCCTCGACCAGAGCGTGCCGCAGATCGGCGCTCCCGAGGCCTGGGCGAAGGGCGTGGACGGCAAGGGCGTCAAGGTCGCCGTCCTCGACACCGGCGTGGACCTCAACAACGCCGACATCAAGGGGCGGCTGACAGCCACTCGGAGCTTTGTGGACGGCGCCGCCACGGTCCAGGACGGACACGGCCACGGCACCCATGTCGCCTCCACCATCGTGGGCAGCGGCGCCAACTCGGGCGGCAAGTACAAGGGCGTGGCGCCCGGCGCCGACCTCTTGGTGGGCAAGGTGCTCGCAGACGAGGGCAGCGGTCAGTTTTCGTGGATCATGAACGGCATGGAGTGGGCCGCGGCCCAGGGCGCCGATGTGGTGAGTATGAGCCTCGGCGGCACCACGAACACTCCCCAAGACCCGATGACGCAGGCGGTGGACCGGCTGTCGGCGACCACCGGCACCCTGTTCGTCATCTCCGCCGGCAACACCGGCCCCCGAGCGAGCACCATCGAGAGTCCCGGCACGGCCGATTCCGCCCTCACCGTGGGCGGGGTCGACAAGTCCGATGTCCTCGCCGGATTCTCCAGCCGTGGCCCGCGCGTCGGCGACAGCGCGATCAAGCCCGAGATCACCGCGCCCGGCGTCGGCATCGTCGCGGCCCGCGCCGCGGGCACCTCCATGGGCACGCCCGTCGACGCGAACTACACAGCGGCCTCCGGTACGTCGATGGCGGCTCCGCATGTCGCGGGCGCTGCCGCCCTGCTGGCCCAGCGCCACCCGGACTGGACCGGCCGGCGCATCAAGGCGGCACTCGTCACGCACGCCAAGCCCAGCAGCGACTACTCCGTCTACCAGCAGGGCAACGGCCGGGTGGATGTGCCCGCCGCGCTCGATCCGGCGCTGGAACTGTCGGGTACGGCCGACTTCGGGCTGGTCGAGTGGCAGCCGGGGACGTACGAGAAGGAAACCCGTACCGTCACCGTCACCAACTCCACGGACACCGTCACCACCGTGACCCCCGCAATCGGCGGGAACATCCCGCAGGGCGCTGTCACCGTCCCGGGGCCGGTCGAGGTGGCTGCCGGCGCCAGCACCGAGATCACCGTCACCCTCGACCCGAACCTCGCCCCAACCGGCCTGACCAACGGCACCCTCACCCTGACCAGCTCGACGGGCGCCACCGCCCACACGGCCATCGGCCTGGACAAGGAGCCCGAGAAGCACAAGCTCACCATCCATTTCAAGGACCGCAAGGGCCAGACGCCGAGCGGTTTCCGCTACAGCCTCAAGGGGATGAGCACCGGCAGTTTCAAGTTCGGGCTCGGCTTCGACACTGGGAAGGCCGAACTGCGCCTGCCCGCGGAGCGTTACAGCATGATGGGTGCGGTGGAAACCCAGAGCAGCGGGGACAAGTTCACGAACTACGCCAGCGATCTCTTCGCTCTTCCGACGATCGACCTCACCTCCCATGACGCCGAGCTGACCGTCGACGGCACCACAGCGACCGACTTCAAGCTGGACGTGCGCGACGAGAAGCGGCCCCTGGAGACCGCGGACTACGCGTATGCCCTCGCCCGCCCGATGGAGGGGGACAAGAGCTCGCTGCAGGGCTTCGGCCTGGTGAACGTGGCCATCAGTGAGGAGCACGCGGGCGCCATCCCGGTCGAGGCACCGAAGAAGGGTGACGGCGAGCTGTGGGCCTCCTTCTACCAGTCACGCCGCGAGCCGCTGATCCGGGCATCGGTGACCAGGCCGGAGTCGCGTGCACTGACGCCCATCCCCTCCGAGTATTTCAACCGGTTCGACGGCCGCGGCCGCTATGACCTCGTGGACGTCGGCGCCGGAACCGCGGAGGATCTGGCGGGACTCGACCTCAAGGGCAAGGCGGCCCTTCTGCACCTGGACAATTTCTTCGGCAACAACCCGCCGGTCCAGCGCGTGGAGGCGGCCGGCGCCGCCGCGATCGTCCTCGCCCCCAGCGTCGACGAAACCCTCAGCGTGTACGTCGACGGGGTGAACGTGCCGTACTTCGGCGTCAACTACGACGAAGGCCGCAGGCTCACTGCCGATGTCGCGGCCGGCCGGACCACGATCGACGTCCGGAGCATCAAGGAGTCGCACTACCAGTACACGGGCCACTACGACTGGAACACCGGTATCCCGGCGAACCTGTCGACCCCCAGCAAGAAGGACGACTACGCCAAGGTCCGTAACTCGTTCCACAGCAACGGCACCGAAAAGATAGGCTTTTACGCTGTGAGTTCCCAGGGTCCGGCCCCCTGGTACCCGGGACGGTTCTCGCGTAGTCTCCAGCTGGGCACCGAACGTGACGACTACATGCTGGCCCGTCCGGACGTCACCTACCGGGCCCGGGTCACTTCCTCCGGCAGCGGCGGGTCAATGGTCATGCTCGAGTCGGCGCGCAGCTACCGGCCCGGGACCTCGGTCGCCGCGCACTGGTGGGCGCCCGTGCAGCATCCGTCCGTCGAACCCGACTACGCCTGCTCGTTCTGCCGTTCCGACATAGGCACCCTCTTCTCGCCGGCTCTCGGCGGTGACAGCGACCCGACGCACTCGACTTACTACGGTGTGAGTCGGACCTGGGCGTACTACCGCAAGGGTGAGCAGATCAGCGACACCTCCAGGATCTTCGTGCCGGAGAAGGCCGACTACACCTTTGTCTCCACCGACACCCATGCCGACAGCACGGTGAAGCTCGGCGGCAAGGTCGTCACCGAGTACGGCTTCACGTCCGAGGCGCCGAAGTCGATGGAGGCACCCGACTGCAAGGCGGTCATCCCCCAGGCGACCGCCTGCGAGACACTGCCCGTCATCCAGCTCGACTACCGGATGAAGGCCTCCCTGCTCAACGAGGTGGCCGCGGGCAAACCCTTCACGGTCACCGTGGACGCCTCCCGTGCCCAGGGCTTCGCCGGCGACAGCCGGATGGCCGGGGCGAAGTTCTCTGTCAGCTACGACGACGGCGCCACCTGGAAGAACGTCGACGTCGACCGCACCGACGACACCTCGTTCAAGGCCCGGTTCACCAATGCTGAACTGTCCGACTCCAACGGCTACGTCAGCATCAAGGCCGAGGTCTGGGACAAGGCGGGCAACCGCACGGTCCAGACCGTCACCCGGGCGTACGCGCTGAAGTAACACGCCTTGCCCACAGCGGAGGCGCCGCACGGGAACTCCCGTGCGGCGCCCTTCGTGAACTTGAAGAGGAACGCGAGATCCTGCGGAAGGCGGCGAAGGTTTTCGCCGGGGGAGACGCGCTGGTGAACCGCTTCCAGTTCGTCGCCGACCACCAGCGCCATTACGGCGTGAAGCGGTTGTGCACCATCCTCGGCATCGCCCGCTCCAGCTTCTACTACTGGCGCCGAACGGCCGCCGACCGAGCCACCCGGCAGGCGGCCGACGCCCGGCTTGCCGCCCGGATACGGGCCGTGCACCGCGACTCGGACGGCACCTACGACGTCCCCAGGATCACCGCCGAGCTCCGCGATGACGGCGAGCAGGTCAACCACAAGCGGATCGCGCGCGTGATGCGGAGCCCCGCCGCGAAGACCGCCGGTGGGCGACGGGGCGTCGAGGACGACGCCGACGAGCTCTCCGCCGTAGCTCTCGCACTCAACAACAGGCCCCGGAAAACCCTCGACTGGAAGACACCCGCCGAAACCCTGAACGAGCACCTGCTATCAGTCCAAGCAGTCGCTGTTGCGACGGCCGGTTGAGTCTGGGCTGTACACCCTGCACTTTATGGAGGAGGTGTCCGCCCGGCTCGGGTGGGCGTGTCTAGGATCCGCGAGTCGATGCGCAATGTCGGCTGAGGATGCGAGGTGAATGCGCAAATGCGAGGACCGGTGCACGTTCGTTACGGCCTGTAGCTGTCGTTGTCGAGCTCTTGCGATCTTTCGGAGAGCGGCATGCCGGGGGCTCTCTACCGTCCAAGACGTGACGGTGCGGAGCACGGGCAGCGCCCGTCGTACGCGCAAGATCAGGAGGAACTCACTGGGCCTTGGCGCGCGGCCAGAGCATGCCGTTCTCGGTGCGGATGACTACCCAGCGCCCGGGCCTTGGGGTACCGATGACCTGGACGTGTTCAATTCCCGACCTGTCCGACGCATCACACCGCTCAGCAATGTCCCGCCAGTGGAAGGACTGGAGGAGTACGCCGATTGAAAACCAGTCAGCCCATTCCTCCTCCGGTGGGATGTCCCTGAGTTCGCTTTGCACAGGCCGGTTCAAGAGCGAGGTTTCGTACCGCAGCCACACCCATGGTCTCTTCACCTCGACCGCACCGCTGATGCCGCCTGCGACGTCCTCCTTCACCAGCCCGGTCGTCATCACCATCGGGATGGCGTACAGCCCGGAGCTTCGCAGCATGCTGCGTACCCTCAGAAACCTCCAGGCGTTCTTGATCCGAAGCAGCGCTAGCACCGGGGAGAAGAGGATCGCCACGCTGCAGACTCCTCGGCCTACGTCCTCATACCATGTGGGACCAGTCAAGGCGTCCTCGACCTCCGCCACCGCTGCGAGGACGAGGACCGACAGCCACAGCAAGAGCCACCAGGCAGCCTTCCTGAGGCGCCGGTAGCCGCTGTCGGCTGTGTACTCGTCGATGGCCGGGCTCTTCGCGAGAGGCGTACCCGGCCAGAGGCCTTGGGACGTGGCCTGGCGGAAGGCGCCCACCTGCGCCTCCTGCCACTCCACGGTGCCCGTGTTGTCGGGCAGGACGAACGACACGGCGCCCCCCGAGGTGTCGGCGCGCAGGTCCGCCACCTTGCGGCCCTTTGTGCGGACATGGGCACCGTGCCAGGAGACGTCTCCACGTGTGTACAACTCGGCCGTGACGGGTGTGCCCTTGCCCGCCGCGGAGATCTCGTCGCGGTGGGTCACCACAGCGGGGTAGGGCAGGCCGACGTGGTCCACGCGCAAGCTGACATACAGGACACCGCTGAAGTCGGTATACGTGGCCAGCCGTGTCCGGTGTCCGTCAGGGGCGGTAAAGAGGGGGCGCACGTCGAGGGGAACGGCGTCGTCTGCAGCGACGCGGACAGTACGGTCCGCCCTCCCTGGCTCGGCCGCCCGCGGCGGGCGTCGCGCAAGGGGGATAGCGCCAACCCCAGCTTCTGTCTTCATGTGCGGAATCTGTCCGGAGGCCCGGAGCCGACCATAGGCGTACCGGTAAACGTCATACGCCGTCACATAACCGTCCCGGCCAAGGGCACCGGATCTCAGCCCAACGACGAGATGGCGGGTAAAGGGGCTGGCCACGCCCGGCTCCTCGGCGTCGGCGGAGGTGTCCGCATGGCTGGAGCTAGTCATCACGAACCGGCCGTGCCCGGCCAGTTGGGCTGCGGGGTCCGAACCCTTCACAGCAGCGGCTCCACTGAAGCAGCAGTCCAGAACGACAACGATCGACCGTGCCGCGCAGTCGTCGATCAGCTCGTCGATGAACCTGAGTCCCACGGAACGCGCCCGAAGCCGTCCGAGCGTGGTGTCGCGCGCGCACAGGCGCAATCTATTGCGGAGGTCGAGGCGGCCGTGCCCGCTGTAGTAGAGGAACAGCTGCTCTTGCGGCAGCGCACTCTCGAAAAAATCCGTCAGTTCCTCCTCGATACGCTGCGCGGTCTCCTCCAGGACTGTTCGCACGGTGTCGACCCGGTGCAGGCCGGTGTCGGGGTCTGTCAACGCGGCGGCCAGCATCGGCACATCCGTCGGTGGCCCTAGCAGGGGCCGCAGATTGTCCGGGTCGCCAGGGAACTCGGAATTGCCGATCAGGAGCGCCCGGTACGCCCTCCCTGACTCAGTCACCCGGTGCACCGTTCGGGTCGGCTAGCTCGTCGACGGTCGTGGCATCGCCCGCTGCCGCGCGCAGGCCGTGCTCCAGCGCACTGCGCAGGGTCTCGTTGTCACTGGTGTTGGTGGTTACGATGAACTCGCCGCGGCGGCCGTCCACGGTCCAGGTGAGATGCACACTGCGCCCTCGATCGCGCTTGAGCCATGCGTTGAGCCCTGCCACGACGCCCGCGACGATCCCAGGGCCGGTGAGGTGGAGAACCACATCGGAGAGTGCTCCCTTGGCTCCCGGGACCGGCTCGGAGCGGCGCTCCAAAGGACCCGCAGCCTCTTCAAGTGCCATATGCAGGAGAAGTACTTGGCTCCGCCAACGCTCGTCATCTTCGTCGAAGCGGTCGCTCCGAGCCTGTAAGTGAACCTCCGGCATGGTTCCGCCCTCCCCGTCTTCCGGTCTCATGCCGTTTGTACACGAGGCGGGCGCCACCAGGCAGCCCCCTACCGCCCGGCGCCGGCCCAAGGCACCAGACCGGAGCGGACACCCGACCATCAGAGCCCAGTTCAGCAACGTCCGCGGTCGTGCGGCGCAGTCATGCCGGCCCGAGCACTCGGGAGGTGGCCAGGGCGCATGCTGCGTCGGCGAAGTGCTGCTCGCTCTGCTCCTCGGTCAGACCGAGCACGGCGCGCTGCCCTAGCCTGGCGAGCAGTGCCCGGAGCCGGTCCAGGGGACTTGCTGGTCGGGGTCGTGGACGGCGCGCCGTACGGGTGCGGAGGGGCCGTGGTGGAGCGGGTCGGCCAGCGGTGCCGCGAGGACGGGGACGTCGTGGAGGAAGCGGGGCGGCGCCAGCAGTCCGGTTCCCGCGCGCAGGGCGCTGATCCGGTTGTCGACACCGGCGGGTCCGGTGCCGTCCAGGGTGAACAGGATGCGGGGGAAGAGTGGGTAGCGCCGCCGCCACTCCTCCAGCGCCGGTTCCTGGAGGGTTGGCCGGCGCTCTGGGACCGCGGGCACGTGGCGGAACAGGCGTTCGTACGCGGTCGGCTTGGCGGTGAGGCGTTCGGGGCCCATGGTGGCGCTGTCGACTTCCACGAACGCCCGCAGCATCGACCCGTTGTCGCTGTCGGCGGGGCCGCGCCGGTAGTACAGGAGGGCGTCGGGGGTGACGGCCTCGCCGCTTCCGGTCGGGTGGTGGGCCTCGGGGATCCAGTCCAGCGGCCGGCGCAGCTCGCCGTGGCGGCGGGCGTCCTTGAGGAAGGCGAGCGCGGTCTCGGTCACGGTCGGCGTGTGGCCGGCTTTCAGCCGGCACGGGCCGACCGAGTCTACGACGGAGCCCTTCCCCTGACCCGACCCTGACCGTTCTTCGCCCTGCGCCCCGATCACCCCTGAGCGGTCCCCGACCCGACCCGGAAAAGCCCCTGACGGGGGCACCACACGAGCGACAGTGCACCTAACGTGACGACGGTGCCCCGGCCGGGTCCGCACGCCTGACACAACCACTCTCTTCACGAGGAGGATCCATGCCGTTAAGGGGAAGATCCGCACTGCGGCGCATCGCCTCGCGGGGCACGGCCATGGCCGTGGGAGCCGCCATGGCCGTCATCACCGGCCTTGCCGCCGCTCCCGCGGTCCACGCGTCGCCGTCTGCCACCGGGGCCCTGCGGTGGGCACCGTGTGACGACCCGGCAAAGCCGGGAGCCGAGTGCGCCACTCTTGCGGTGCCGGTCGACTGGGCCCACCCGGACGGGCCGAGACTCGACCTGGCTGTGGCCCGTCGCAAGGCCACCGACCCCGGCGCACGCGTCGGCTCGATGGTGTTCGGCCCCGGCGGGCCGGGCGACTCGGGTGTGGAGATGGTGGTGCGCCGTATCAGCCGGTTCAGCCCCGAGGTCCGCCGCAGGTTCGACATCGTCAGCTTCGACCCGCGCGGTGTGGGCGGCAGCAACCCGGTGGCCTGCTCTGGCGACCTGCTTGCCGAGCGGCCGTCACCGGAGCTGAAGAACCAGGCGGACTTCGACGCCACCGCGGCGTACAACAGGCGGCTCCGTGCCGACTGCCGGGCCCGTACCGGCCCGGTGTTCGACCACCTTGACACCGCCCAGACGGTCCGGGACTTGGACGCCCTCCGGGCCGCCCTCGGCGAGCGGAAACTGACCTTCCACGGCAGCTCGTACGGCACGCTGCTCGGGGCGCAGTACGCCGAGACCTACCCGCGCCGGGTGCGCGCGATGGTGCTGGAGAGCGTCATGGACCACAGCGTCCCGACCACCGGTGACTTCCTGCGGTCCGAGGCGGCCACGGCAGAGGATTCATTCCAGGAGTTCGTGAAGTGGTGCGACGGTGCCGCGGACTGCGCGCTGCACGCCCGCGACGTCCGCGCCGTCTGGCAGGGCCTGTTGGCCCGGGCCGGGCGCGGTGAACTGGAGAACCCGGCGAAGCCGGGCACCTCGCTGTCGTCTTCGGACCTGGTCAACAAGACCGCGTTCAAGAAGTTCTACGAGGTCGACTACGCGGGCCTGGCCACGGCGATCGCGGGGATGGAGGCGAGCAAGCCGCTGCCTGCGTCGCCCACTTCGATATCGCCGCTGCATCCGGCCACCCCGGTCTTCTGCTCGGACTGGCACCTGCCAGTGCGCGACTACCAGGAGTACGCCTGGCTCGTCGCCATGATGAACATGACCGCGCCTGACCTGCCTTACCTGCTGCCGATCCACGTGGCAGCGGCGTGTCTGGGCTCGCCGACCGCCAACCCGCAGCACCACCTGGACGCACACGGTGCCCCGCCGATCCTGGTGTCCAACGCGCTGCACGACCCCGCCACCGGCTACCCATGGGCGGTCTCGGTGGCCCGGCAGCTCGGCCGCAGCGGCGTGCTCCTCACCTACGAGGGCCAGGGTCACGGCAGCGTCACCAGCGGCCCGTGCATGGAGGACGCCGTGGACAGCTACCTCACCGACCTGGCAGTCCCACCACGGGGCACCAGCTGCCCCGCCGTGCCGTCCTGACGCGGGCGAAAGTCCTCCTGGAACGCCGGCGCCGATGCGACGCGCCCCAACGTGGCGGCCACGTCAGCAAGCTTGGTGCGGGACTTCTACGACGCCCTGGCCGCCGAATACCATCTGATCTTCGCCAGCTGGGACGCGAGCATGGCGTACCAGGCGACGGTGCCAGACGATCAAGTCCGAAGGCGGACTGAAGTGCGCTGTGCGCCATCTGTGCACGAGCAGGGCACGTCAGGGCTTCTGCGCCTCTGTCCGGCTGGCACCGAGGCTGGCGACTACGGCAGCCAGTCGGTCCATAGTGTGGGCGACGCGGAGGCCATCCATGTAGTCCCGGACGTGCACGATCAGGCCGTTGCGGACCCGGAGCACCAAGAGACCGGGGAAGCTGAACGCCTGGCCGGTCGTAGTCACGGTCCCAACGACGACCTGCTCGACGGTGATCACTTCCGGGTCGATGCTCTCGTGGACGAAGACGTCGTGGATCTTCTGCGGCTGCGCTGGGCTCGCACCCCAGGCCGCTCGATAGCCCGCACGGATTTCTTCGCGTCCCTGGTAGCGCTCGGGCATGCCCGGAAAGCCGAGAAACGGGAACTCGTGCACGGCGTCGGCAGTGTACAGATCAGCCAGATCGTCTGCAGACTTGTCGAGCATCGCCCGGTGGTAGCGGGTCAGGACGTCGCGGGGACTGAGGTTGGCCGAGGTGATGTCCGGCATGACGGTGGGACTCCGTTCAGTCAGCGTGTGGACGAACTCGTCCGAGTGATGGACCGGAGTTCGGACGTGAGGACGAGACGAGGGCCTCCAAGTTCCGGTTGTGACGCATGACTTGGAGACCCCCATCGCCGCACTCTACGTGAAGATCGACCACGTCGGTGCGGCGGCGGATCTCCTTGTTCAGCCGTTCCTGCGGGTTGTTCGACCAGATCTGCCGCCAGATCTCGCGGGGAAAGGCGGTGAAAGCCAGCCGGTCGTGCTGGGCGGCGTCCAAGTGGGCTGCAGCTTTGGGGAACTTGGCCTCCAATGCGTCCAGAACGTGCCGCATCCGGGCTTTCACGGCGTCGGTGTCGGGTTGTTCGAAGATGGTCCGCAGCAGGGTGGCCACCCTGACCGACAAGACCTGACCGGTGCGGTGCACAAGGCGACGACGCCGAATGCGCCCTTGTGTTGGGCGCCCCTGGGCGAGGACGGGCCCGGGCGGCACGCAGGCGCCGACGGCTACAGAGGGGCGCAGCCCCGCCCGGCCGGCCACCACCCGGATCAGCCGACTGGGCGCGACGGGCAGCCAGACCTCCGCTCGCAGTTCATCCGCTTCCTCCCCCTGCCGTTTCCCGAAGGCAGCCTGTGCCGCAAGAGCACCAGCACGCCGTTCCTCAGGCGCTGTCACCCTGCCAGCCAGCGTGACAGCGCCCACGGCCTCCCCAGCCAGCTCTGCCCGACCCCGGGGAAACCGGCCGTGCTGCGTACGGTCCCAAGCTCGTTACGCCCTGGCCACCCTCACCAGGGATGCGCGCCTACGACTTCGCTGCGTTCACCCACGGGGCCAGGGCCTTGCGGAACGCCGGGAGGGACGCGGACAGCCACTCCGTCTTCGACTGGGGCTCACCGTCGAAGAACGTCACCTGGGGCAGGCACTCGTACTGGTCGTCCCCCATCACCTTCGTGGTGCCGAGCCTGCGGCCGGTCTTCGCCTCGTACACCGTGACGTCGTACCGGCCCTGCCTGAAGTAGCGGACGTAGTCGTGGTTGTAGCGGCAGGTCGTCACCAGCTTGCCCTTGCCCGCGTTGGAGACGCAGGCCACGAGTTGTGCCTTCGCCGGATCGGGGTGGTACGTATCGGGGGCCGGGGCGGTCGCCGTCTCGCCCGGCGACGGGAGCGGGGCCTGGGTGGCCCTCAAGGGCGTCGGGCTCGTGGTGGCGATCAGCACGGGGTGCGGCCCCTTGCCCTGGTACGCCGGCTGGCCCGTCAGTAGCGTGGCGGGGCCGCCCTTGTAGCAGTACGCCTGCAGGTCGTAAGCGTCGGTCGCGGCGGGGTGTGCCGCGACCGTGGGGGTAGCGGAGGCAGGAGTGGCCACGGCGGACGGGGACGGAGCTGCCTTCGTGTCGTCATCACCACCGCTGCACGCCGACGACAGAAGAGCGATACCCACGACCAAGACCGAAACCGTGCCACGAGCCCTTGTCATTGTCGCTGCCCCTTGAGTCCTCTTGTGCAGACACGCCCACCGCGCCACCGACCCGCCATTTTCCCGGCTCAACGCCCTCTGATCAACGGCCGTTTGCGCCGGAGCCCTCCCGGCGTGCGGCAGCCAAGAAGCCACCGCACCCCCAGCTCGGTCAGCACCGGGTCGTTCTCCAGCGAGCACACCGCGACCATCGGGGTCCGGTGGCCCATCAGGCGCCACGCCTGGGCGGTCTGCGCGAGCAGGCCCAGGGTCGGGACGGTCACGAGGATCCAGCCGCTCGGGAAACACTCCAGCGCGCACGCGGCAGCGGTGATCGTCTTCCCCGATCCGGTCGCGGACACGATCGTGCCCCGGGCGCCCTGAGGGGCACAGATGACCTTGCAAGGAATCCCACCCACTTACGGAAACTCGACTTCTGGTCGACCTGGTGTTCCTTGAGTTGAATTGCTGACATTTCCTTACCTCCCCGATGCCTAATTCCAGTGGTCTTTCAGACGGCCGCGTGCGGGCAATAGGCCGCTCCGGAGCCGTTCCGGATCGACGCATTCGCGCGGCGCGAGCTGCAGGGCTATACCTACGTCCCAGGACGGCGCAGCTGCGGGGCACGGTGAGACCCGCCGCTGCTCCGTGGTGTGCGGGCGTGTGAACGCAACACCACCTGCAAAAGGAATGGGCACGCCAGCCGGTGAGTGGATAGGCCCCATCCGGCCATGCGTCGTCTAGCGGCCGCGGACACCGCACTCGGGTTCGCCCCGATGCGGAAACCCCGGTAGCGGCGTCCGCGCGATCGGCGCGGATCGGGCACTGCGGCCGGGAAGCGCCGCAGGCCGGGGATCTCGGCGGCTTCGCCGCTGGTGGCGTGGAGCAGTCGGCTCAGTGAGGCGGGGACGGGAGGGGATGCAGGGGCAGGCACAGTCTCGCTCGGTGATCTTAGGTCTCGACAACCACATGATTCTGGGGCGCCGTGCCTGTACTGCTGTCCGGGACCTCCTCAACTGTCCGGCGGCCTCGCTGAGCTGACGGACTGCCCGGCAAGCTCACTACAAACCGGACACCTCGTCAACATGCAATACCCCTGGGTACATCATCCACAGGAACGACGGCTTTATCCACGTCAAGCCGGGTCCGCAGACCTTGCCCAGGCAGGCAGCCGAGGGGCTGCTCGCCTGCCTCAACCCGCAAATCCCAGGCGCCTCGTCCCTCGGGCAGGATGGCCGGCATGGAGATCACTCCGGGACTCGGCGTCGACACGGTCAAGATCGGCGACCCGCGTTCGCAGGTCGAAGAGCGCATTGGTCCGCCACATCACGGCCCGGGCGGACAGCGGGCCGTCTACACCACCACACCCATGCTGGTGATCACCTACGCGGCGGACGAGACGGTCGAACTCGTTGAGATCAGCTATAGCGGTGAAGGCGGTGCTACCGAAGCGCACTACGACGGCGTTCAATTGACCTATCGCTTCCTCGATGACGTCGTCGCGGATCTTCATGCCCGGGGATACACGAGCACGCCTTCAGACATCGGCCATGACTTTCATGCCGGATTCGCCGTATGGTCCATGCACTCACTGTGGGCTGGTGACCTTGACCCCGAAGCCGGGGTCTGTAAAGTTAACGGTGGTTCTGGAGT
>NZ_MLYP01000031.1 GCF_001866645.1 Streptomyces colonosanans | reverse complement strand
CCACGGACACGATCCGTGTCGCCGCCCGGGACGCGCAAGCGGACGACCAGTGCGCCCAAGACCGTTCGGGGCGCACGGCTGATCGGGCTCACTCCCGCTCAGTCCGAAGGAACGGTCAGTCGCTCGGCGCCCAGTAGCCGAGCAGGGTGGCCACGCCCGGCTCCAGCGACTTCCAGGAACCGTCGAACGAGAGCGTGGCGAAGGCGGCGGCCGGGAAGCCGCGCCGGTTCATCCGCTCACCCGAGTCGCCCTCTGCCGCGCTGGCGAGGACCTCGGCGAGACCCTGAATACCGGGGTTGTGGCCGATCAGCAGCACATTGCGCGCGTCGTCGGGAGTCTCGTTGAGCAGGGCGATCAGTTCACCGGGCGAGGCCTCGTAGACCCGCTCCTCGTAGACGGTTTTCGGCCGCTGCGCAAGCTCCTGGACCGCGAGCTTCCAGGTCTCGCGGGTGCGGGTCGCGGTGGAGCAGAGGGCCAGATCGAAGGGGATGCCGGTGTCGGCCAGTTTGCGTCCGGCGACGGCGGCGTCCTTGCGGCCCCGGTCGGCGAGGGGGCGCTCATGATCGGAGACCTGCGGCCAGTCGGACTTCGCATGCCGGAAGAGGACAATCCTGCGGGGTTCTGCGGAGCTCATGGGTCCCAGCTTCGCATGAGAGGGGCCGACAGACGCAGGGAGTTGGCGATGCCGGGCCGTGCCCGCATACCGGCGGCCCACCGGGCCCTCGGCCCGCGCCCGCCCCGCATGAACCGGGGTGCCGCCGCAGGGGTGGTGTTCCGGACGGTCCGTCCCGCGGGTGACCTCACGACGCGTAGGACGTCACCGTCTGCTGGATGCGGGCGACCAGGTGACTGAGGGCGGCGTCGCCGCCGTCGGCGGTCGTGTCCGCCGGGTTGAGTATCAGTGCCAGCAGGACGACGAAGGCCAGCGTGGGCAGGGCGATGGCCCACCAGGGCAGCCGGATCTCGACGCCGCCCGTGGTCGCCGTGTGGGGCCGGGTGTGCGTGCGGGCGGGCATGGCTGCCTCCGTGCGTCCTCGAGTGGTCCGTGAGCCGCGCTCCGCGGCCACATCTCGAAGGTACGGACTGCGCCGTCCTCAACCCATCCGGTGATCCACCCACTTGACCCTGACACTCTCCCCCTAGGGGATGGTGGGGCTAGCCCCACCCCGGGCCGAGGGAGGGTCCCGTCACGGTGAGGCGATCGTCGCGACGACAGCGATGAGCACGAAGATGGCGATGAACGTGCCGAAGATGAGCAGCATCTTCTTCTGGCTGTTCTGGGGGTTCGGGTCGAGCACGGGCATACGGTCAGTTTCGCACCCCTCCCCCGCCCCGACTCCGTCGGGGTGGGGGGCCTCCGGTGAACCTGCCGCTCAGCGCGCGGCCTCGTCCTCCACGGTCCTGTTGCGGCCGGCCAGGATGCCCACCGCGATCTGCGGGATCATCAGCCCGGCCATGAGGGCGATCGGCAGGCCCCAGCCGCCGCTGTGCTGGTAGAGGACGCCGACGAGCAGCGGCCCCGGGATCGACAGCAGGTACCCGGTGCTCTGCGCGAACGCGGACAGCTTGGCCACGCCCGCACTCGTCCGGGCCCGCATCCCCACCATGGTCAGCGCCAGGGGGAAGGCGCAGTTGGAGACGCCGAGCAGCAGCGCCCACGCCCAGGCGCCGCCCGCCGGGGCCAGGTACAGCCCCGCGTACCCGGCCAGACCGCACACGCCGAGCACGACCACGATCGGGCCCTGCTGCGGCAGCCGCGAAGCCAGCCGCGGGATGACGAAGGCGAGGGGCACGCCCATCACCATCGTGACGGCCAGGAGCACACCGGCGGTGCCGGCGGGGACCCCGGCGTCGCGGAAGATCTGTGCCATCCAGCCCATCGTGATGTACGCGGCCGTGGACTGGAGCCCGAAGAAGGCGGCCAGCGCCCATGCGGTACGGCTCCGGACCATCCGCAGCCCGTCGGGTTCGCTCTGGGCTCCCACTGCGGCGGGAGAGCCGGCCGCGGGATCGGCGCCCCGCGCGCGGACGAACGGAAGCCACGGCAGCACGGCCACCGCCGACAGCGCCCCCCAGACGGCGAGCCCCGACTGCCAGTTCCCGCCCAGGGAGTCGGTCACGGGCACCGTGACCGCGGCGGCGGAGGACGTGCCGACGGCGAGCGCCATCGAGTACAGGCCCGTCATCGAGCCCACCCGGTCCGGGAACCAGCGCTTGACGATCACCGGCATCAGCACGTTGCTGACGGCGATACCCATCAGGGCGAGTGCGCTGGCGGCCAGGAAACCGGCCGTGCTCCCGGCGTACGGGCGGATCACCAGGCCGGCGGTGATGGCGGCCATACCGGCGCAGACCACCGCGCCCGGCCCGAAGCGGCGGGCGAGCCGCGGCGCCATGACACCGAAGACGGCGAAGCACAGCGACGGTACGGAGGTGAGCAGGCCCGCGACGCTGCCGCTCATGCCGAGCCCGTCGCGCACCTCTTCGAGGAGGGCGCCGAGGCTGGTGACGGCGGGGCGCAGATTGAGCGCGGCGAGGACGATGCCGACGACCAGCAGCCGCATCGTCCACGCGCGCGGGGCGGCCGTCCCGCCCTCGGTCTCCGTTCCCGCGGAACTGCGTATCGGTGCGGCCGTCGCCGTCCCGGTCTCCTCACATGTCATGAGGCCATCATAGAATGATGGGATGATTGGTTGTCCATGGCGATTGCGCTACGCTCCGGACCTTCCGGTCACGCACACAGGCCCGCACGAAGGACCGTCATGCCGCTGAGCCACCCTCGTCGATCCGCGCTGTCCGAGCAGGTCATCGCAGCGCTGCGGAACCAGATCACCTCGGGTGAATGGCCGGTGGGCTCCCGCATCCCCACCGAACCCGAGCTGGTCGATCAGCTCGGGGTGGCCCGCAACACGGTCCGTGAGGCCGTCCGCGCGCTCGCGCACAACGGCCTGCTGGACATCCGGCAGGGCTCGGGGACGTACGTGGTGGCGACCAGCGAGCTGGCGGGCGTGATGCACCGCCGGTTCGCCGACGCCGATCCGAACCACATCGCCGAGCTGCGCTCCACCCTCGAGTCGGCAGCCGCCAAGCTGGCCGCCGAGCGGCGCACCGAGCGCGACCTCAAGCAGCTCGACGCTCTCCTCGGGCGCCGCGAGGAGGCCTGGCGGTCCGGGGACACGGAGACGTTCGTGACCGCGGACGCGACCTTCCACATGGCCGTGGTGGCCGCGTCCCACAACGACGTGATGACGGCGATGTACGCGGACCTGGGCGAGGTGATGCGGGAGTGGCTGCGCGGCGACGTCGGCGAGGAGCTGACGCCGGAGACGTACATGGACCACACGAGGCTCATGGACGCGATCCGGGCGGGCGACGCCTCCGCTGCCGCCGCGGAGGCGGCCGGTTATCCGTTCATGTGCCGTCCCGGACGCCCGAGGCACCCCGGCCGCTGACCGCGGTTCACCTCTGGTGGCCGACCCACACCGTGCGGACCTTCTCCCAGCAGCGGCCGGTCATCCGTACGGTCATCGCGGGCGCTGCCTCGACGGGGGCGGTGTCGCTGTCGATGTCCCACCACCGGTCGCAGTCGATGTGCAGGCTCACGTGATCGGTCAGGGGATAGGGGTTGTGGCAGTACGCGACGACATGCGAGCCGGTCACGTGGACCCGGCACTGCGCCCCGAAGGGCTCCGGGACCACGGTCTTCCCGGTCTGCACGCGTGCGTGCGGCACGGCGTGCTTCACGCGCGCGTGCGGCAGGGCCTCGTACGGCAAGGACATGACCAGGGAAACCGCTACGAGCCAAGGGGTGAACCGGCGGAACAGGCGCACAACGGGACCTCCTCGGCCGTATGGCTGCGGGGCGGTGCGTACTCCCAGCGTGCGTGCCGCATGGCCTCGAGCGCCCGGCCAGGTACTCCGAACGGTCGACGCCCCGCTCCCCGCGCGAAGCGGGAAACGGGGCGTCGGCCTCGTACGGCAGGGCGCACGGCGCGCCTACGGGACGGCGCAAGCGCTTACGCGACGGTCGTGGGCGCTCAGGCGCCGATGGCGTGCAGACCACCGTCCACGTGGATGATCTCGCCGGTGGTCTTCGGGAACCAGTCGCTGAGCAGCGCGACGATGCCGCGACCGGCCGGCTCCGGGTCCTTCAGGTCCCACTCCAGCGGGGAGCGGCTGTCCCACACCGAGGCCAGCTCGCCGAAGCCCGGGATGGACTTGGCGGCCATGGAGCCGATGGGGCCCGCGGAGATGAGGTTGCAGCGGATGTTCTGCTTGCCCAGGTCACGCGCCATGTAGCGGTTGGTGGCCTCCAGGGCGGCCTTGGCGGGGCCCATCCAGTCGTACTGCGGCCAGGCGTACTGCGCGTCGAAGGTGAGGCCGACGACGGAGCCGCCGTTCTGCATCAGCGGCAGGCAGGCCATGGTCAGCGACTTCAGGGAGAACGCCGAGACGTGCATGGCGGTGGCCACGGACTCGAACGGCGTGTTGAGGAAGTTGCCGCCGAGGGCGTCCTGCGGGGCGAAGCCGATCGAGTGGACGACACCGTCGAGGCCGCCCAGCTCCTCGCCGACGATGTCGGCCAGGCGCCCGAGGTGCTCGTCGTTGGTGACGTCGAGCTCGATGACCTTGGTGGGCTTGGGAAGCTTCTTGGCGATGCGCTCGGTCAGGGTGGGCCGCGGAAACGCGGTCAGGATGATCTCGGCGCCCTGCTCCTGGGCCAGCTTCGCGGCGTGGAACGCGATGGAGGACTCCATCAGCACACCGGTGATCAGGACACGCTTGCCCTCGAGAATTCCGCTCATGGTGATCAGTGACCCATTCCCAGTCCGCCGTCAACGGGGATGACGGCTCCAGTGATGTACGAGGCGTCGTCGGAGGCGAGGAAGCGCACCGTCGCGGCGATCTCCTCGGGCTGCGCGTACCGGCCGAGCGGCACCTGCGACACGATGTTCGCGCGCTGCTCGTCGGTGAGCGCCTTGGTCATGTCGGTGTCGACGAAGCCGGGCGCGACGACGTTGAAGGTGATGTTGCGGGAGCCCAGCTCACGGGCGAGGGAGCGCGCGAAGCCGACCAGCGCGGCCTTGGAGGCAGCGTAGTTCGCCTGTCCGGCGGAGCCGAGCAGCCCCACGACCGACGAGATCAGGACCACGCGGCCCTTCTTGGCGCGCAGCATGCCCCGGTTGGCGCGCTTGACGACGCGGAAGGCACCGGTGAGGTTGGTGTCGATGACCGAGGTGAAGTCCTCCTCGGTCATGCGCATCAGGAGCTGGTCCTTGGTGACGCCGGCGTTGGCGACGAGGATCTCGACCGGACCGTGCTGGGTCTCGATCTCCTTGTAGGCCTGCTCCACCTGCTCGGTGTCGGTGATGTCGCACTTGACCGCGAGGCAGCCCAATTCCTTGAGGGCGGCCGGCGGCTCACCCGAGCGGTACGTGATCGCGACCTTGTCGCCGGCGTCGGCGAACGCGCGGGCGATGGCGAGGCCGATGCCCCGGTTGCCTCCAGTGACGAGAACCGAGCGGCTCAACGGATCACCCTTTCGATAGCGGTCTGGAGCCCCTGCAGGACAGGTGCCTTCGTCGAAAACCTATCGGTCCTGATCGCCGGGCGGACATTCCGGCACCGACAGTGGCACCACCTGCCTGCTGTCGGGTTCCTACAGTCGGTCCGCCCTGGTCAGTCCGCCATGCCGGGGGCGTACGCGGAAAGGCCCTCGGCACGAGCCGTTTCGAGCATCCTGCGGTCGTACGTCACCACGGCGGTCAGGTCGTCCCGCAGCGACAGTGCGCTGGCCACATGGATCGCGTCCAGCGTTCGCAGGCGCCCAACCAGTGCAGCCGCCCCGTCACGCACCTCTCGGGTGAGGAGGACCTCGGTGATCCGGGCATCAAGATCCTCTATCGCTTTTGGAAAGTGCCCTACGAGGTCCAGGGTCCGTACGGTCTCCACGAAGCCGAGCGTGCTGGTGGCGAGCGGCTCTGTGACTCGCTGCTGAAGGAAAGCGTCCAACTCGGCCCAATGGCTGCGGCGGGTCATCCATGTGACCAATGCCGAAGTGTCCATGTAGATCAACGGTCGTCCTCCTCGCGCTCGGCCAGGAGCAGCGCCAGGGGGTCGACATCCTCCGGTACGTCGTAGTGCGGCATGCTGTGCCGGTCGGCAGCGGTGACTGGCTTCAGCTTGATCTTTCCCTGCGCCACCAAGTGCGCGTACCGCTCCATGGGCCCGCCGGCCGGCGACAGTATGGCGATCACGTTGCCGTGTCGAGTGACCTGGATCGCCTCCCCTTTCTCGACACGCGCGAAGACGGCGCTGGGGTTGTACGAGAACTCACGCACGGAGATGGTGCTCATGGGGGTCCTCCTTCAACAAGCCGACATGTACCTACATTACAAGAATGTGCCCACACCATGCGGAGTCCACGTGGTCGCACGCGACAGCTGAACTCCAGCGAGGACATCAGTGCTCTGGACACGGCGATGCGACCTGACCTCATCTTCCGCCGTTGACACGACCACGACGTCGGCGCGCTCCGCCGCGTACACCGGATGACCGTCCGTGAGCGGGGGCGCACCAGGCCCGGTCACGCCAGGGCCGGGTTTCCGCAGCACTTCTTGTACTTGCGGCCCGAGCCGCACCAGCAGGGGCCGTTGCGCGGAGGCGGCCAGTCGGTCGTCCGTCCCGTGCGAGCGAGTTCGGCCGCGTAGGCGGAGCGGGTGTCCGAGGTGTCGGGGGATGCGGCGATGTTCTCCGCGTGGGCCTCCAGCCCGGCCAGTGTGGCGTGGGCGACCGCCAGGTGCGGGACACCCTCCTCGGACAGCTCCCCCAGGGTTCGTTCCACCTGGCGTCTGTGGCCGGCGTGGTCGTCGCCGTACTCCTCGGCGGCCTTCGGCCAGTGCTCGAGCAGCTTGGTGAACTCGTCCGGCGGCCAGTACAGGACACACGCCCTCCGGGGGGCGATCGGCGCGGCCCCGACCGCCCCCAGCGTGTCCGTCAGCGCCGCGACCTCGGCGTGCAGCGCGTCGGCCCCGCCCTCCTTCAGCCGCTTGAGCCGGAGGGGATCATGGACTTCGTCGAGCGGGCGGGCGCGGCCCCCCAGCCAGGCAGACTCACGGCGCCCGTGCAGTTCGTCGGCCACGTCGTCCCAGTCGTCGTGCGGGGAACCCAGCAGGCGCCGCACCCGGTGGCGGCCGATGACCAGGGTCTCCAGGTCGAAGCCGTCCCGGGCCGCCTCCACCGCGTCCGCCGTCACGGGTGTGCCCGCACCCAGTACGTGCGTGACGCCCGCCGTGTACCACTCGGCGGCCGTCGCGGCCTCGCCCGCTCCCTCGAATGCCTCGGCCACGAAGTTCCAGGCCGCCGGGTGCCGAGGGTGCCGCTTGCGGAACGCGGCAGCCGAGGCGCGGGCGTCCTCCACCCGGCCCGCTTCCCACAGCGCGCTGATCCGGAAGGCATCCACGAGGTCCGGTTCCGAGGCGCCCCCGGTGTCCGGGTCCAGCAGCCGTTCGTACAGTGCGAGCGCCCGCTCGGGCCGCCCCGCTTCCTGCCACGCGTCGGCGGCCTCCAGGAGCAGTTCCTCGCGGTCCTGCGGGTGGTGGGCCGCCAGCCTCTCGCACTCCTCGGCGGCCTGGGCGGGGGTGGGTACGGGGGCGGTCGGGCGGGACGCGGCCC
>NZ_MLYP01000030.1 GCF_001866645.1 Streptomyces colonosanans | reverse complement strand
GAGCAACAGCGCGGCGCGGGGGGCGGGGGCCTCCCGGTGAGAGGAACAGTGTTAGGCGAACACGTCGAACCACTGGGGACCTGGGGGGTTCTGTGCGTCAAGGGGGACTAGTCAGCCCGTTTCCGTCGGCGCGCGGGCGTCTGGCGAACGGGGCAATCAGCCAGCCCGCGATCGACTGGGAGCAGCGGTACCGCCGTACCGTGATCACCAGCGATACCGTGGCCACCGCCTTCGTAGTGGCGGCGATCGGCAACTTCTTCGGGGCCCGGGACGCGGCCAACTGGCACGAGAAGTGGGGGATTCTCGCCTTCGGCACCGAGCTGCTGGTGCTGGGAGCGCTTGCGGTGAGCCGGTCGTGGGCTCCGGCCGTGCTCGGCCAGGGCGCCGAGGAATTCCGCCGGCTCGGACGCTCACTGTTCACGGCGACCGTCGTACTGGCGCTCGGCGGGATCGCCCTCACCTCGCGCAACATCAAGCTCTGGATCTTCGTCGCGATCCCCGCGATCGCGCTCATCACCATGACCGAGCGGTATCTGCTCCGCCTCTGGCTGCACAAACAGCGGAAGGAAGGGCGGTGCCTGAGACCGGTGCTCGCTGCCGGGAGCCTGGCCACCGTGCGCGACCTGATCACCCGAACCCGCAAGTTCCCGCACCTCGGCTGGCGGGTGGATGCGGTGTGCACGACGGACGGTCTCGGGCTCGACGGTGACCAACTGGACGAAGTGCCGGTCGTCGGCCGACTGGCGGACGTCGCCAACCACGTCCGCCGCGACGGCTACCGTGTCGTCGCGGTCACACCGGACCCGCACTGGTCACCGGACCGGCTGCAGCGGCTGGCTTGGAACCTCGAAGGCAGCGACGCCGAGATGGTCGTGGCCCCCGTGCTGATGGAGGTGGCCGGCCCGCGGCTGCACGTCGACGCGGTGCTCGGGATCCCGCTGCTGCGGGTCAGCATGCCGACCTTCACCGGGGGTCGCCGGGCGGTCAAAGAGGTCGTCGACCGGATGGGCGCGGCGATCCTGCTGATGCTGTTCGCGCCGCTGATGGTGCTCGTCGGGCTGCTCGTGCTGGTGGACAGTCGGGGCGGGGCGTTCTACCGCCAGCGCAGGGTCGGCAAGGACGGCCGCGAGTTCACCATTCTCAAGTTCCGCACCATGGTCGCCGGGGCTGACGGGGCACGTGCCGCGCTGGCCGACCGCAACGAAGGCGCCGGCCTGCTGTTCAAGCTCCGCCGGGATCCGCGGGTGACCCGGGTGGGCACGGTGCTGCGCCGGTACTCGATCGACGAGCTCCCGCAGCTTTTCAACGTGCTCACCGGATCGATGTCGCTCGTCGGTCCGCGGCCTCCGTTACCGGAGGAGTCCGCTGCGTACGGCCCGGACATCCGGCGGCGGCTGCTGGTCAAGCCCGGACTCACCGGCCTGTGGCAGATCAGCGGACGCAGCGACCTGCCGTGGGAGGAGGCGGTCCGGCTGGACCTGCGGTACGTGGAGGACTGGTCGCTCGCCCTGGACACAGTGATCTTGTGGAAGACGCTGCGTGCGGTGGTCTATGGGCAGGGGGCCTACTGATGCGCGGGGGTCGTCGTCCGGCCGGCGCGCGGACCGCAGGCCGGGAGGGCCTGCCTGGGGGGAGGAACGGGTCATGAGAGTCAGCGTTTTCGGGCTCGGCTACGTGGGCTGCGTGTCGGCCGCGTGCCTGGCCAGCATGGGGCACGAGGTCATCGGGGTGGACGTGAACCAGGTGAAGGTGGACCTGGTCAACGACGGCAAGGCCCCGGTGGTCGAGGAGCAAATCGGCGAGCTCATCGCCGAGGTCGTGCGGACCGGAGCGTTACGCGCCACCGGCGACGTCCGCGAGGCGATCATGGACAGCGAGGTGTCGCTGGTCTGCGTGGGCACGCCGTCGGAGCCCAACGGCAGCCTGTGCACCACGTACTTGGAGCGGGTCACCGAGCAGATCGGCGCCGCGCTGGCCGAGCGGGGTGGACGGCACACCGTCGTGCTCCGCAGCACCATGCTCCCGGGCACCTGCCTGAACCTGCTGGTACCGATCCTGGAAAAGTACGTCGGCGGCACGGCCGGGGTGGACATCGGGGTCGCGGTCAACCCGGAGTTCCTGCGCGAGGGCACGAGCGTGCGGGACTTCTTCGACCCGCCCAAGACGGTCATCGGCGAACTCGACCCGGCAAGCGGCGATGCGGTGATGGCACTGTACGACGGCCTGCCCGGCGAGGTGTTCCGGGTGCCGGTCCCGACGGCCGAGGCGATCAAATATGCGGACAACGCGTTCCACAGCCTCAAGATCGGCTTCGCGAACGAGCTGGGCGCGGTGTGCCAGGCGCTCGGGGTGGACTCGCACCAGGTGATGGACTTGTTCCTGGCCGACCGCAAGCTGAACATCAGCCCCGCCTACCTGCGGCCCGGCTTCGCCTTCGGTGGCTCCTGCCTGCCCAAGGATCTGCGCAGCCTGGTCCACGCGGCGCAGCGGGCCGACGTCTCGGTGCCCATCCTCGCCCACGTGCTGCCCTCCAACTCCGACCATCTGCAGCGCGCGGTGGAGCTGGTCGAGCGCACCGGCAAGCGCCGGGTGGGCCTGTTCGGGTTGTCCTTCAAACCCGGCACCGACGACCTCCGCGAGAGCCCGCTCGTCGAGCTGGCGGAGAGGCTCTTCGGCAAGGGTTACGACCTGCGGATCTACGACGCCAACGTGAGCCTCTCCCGGCTGATCGGCGCGAACCGCGAGTACATCGAGACCCGGCTGCCGCACCTCGCGCAACTGCTCGCGAACTCCGTCGGCGAGGTGCTCGAGCACGCCGAGGTGTGCCTGGTCGGGACCAGAGATCCGGCCGTGCTGTCGGCGCTGCCCCATGGCGAAGGCCCGGTGCTCGTCGACCTCATCCGCCTTCCCGACGCCGAGGCGCGCCGGGCCGAACCGGGGTACATGGGCCTTGCTTGGTGACGCAACCAGCGGCGGCCGGCCAAACCGGCGCGCGCTGATCCTGGTGGAGAACCTGTCGGTGCCGTTCGACCGGCGGGTGTGGCAGGAGTGCACGACGCTGCGCGACGCGGGCTGGAAGGTGCACGTCATCTGTCCCCAGGGGGAAAAGCGGGACACGGAGCCGGAAGCGGAGATCGACGGGGTGCGGATCCACCGCTACCCGTTGCGCGCGGCCACCGGAGGACCGGCCGGCTACCTGCGGGAGTACGGATCGGCGTTGTGGCATACGGCCCGGCTGGCCCGCAAGGTCGGCCCGGTCGACGTGGTCCACGCCTGCAACCCGCCCGACCTGCTGTTCCTGCCTGCACTGTGGCTGAAGCGGCGCGGCGCGCGGTTCGTCTTCGACCAGCACGACCTGGTACCCGAGCTGTATCTCTCCCGGTTCGACCGCGGCGAAGATCTGCTCTACCGCGCCGTGTGCGCGCTGGAACGGCTGACCTACCGGGCCGCGGACGTCGTGCTCGCCACGAACGAGAGCTACCGGGACGTCGCGATGCGCCGTGGCGGTCGGCGGACGGCGGACGTTTTCGTGGTGCGCAGCGCGCCCGAGATCGACCGTTTCCAACCGGTGCCGCCCGAGCCGGAGCTGAAGCGCGGCAAGCCTCATCTGCTGTGTTACCTCGGCGTCATGGGCCCTCAGGACGGCGTCGACTACGCCTTGCGGGCGCTGGCGAAGGTGCGCGACGAGCTCGGGCGGACCGACTGGCATGCGGTGTTCGTCGGCGCCGGCGACGCCTTCGACGCGATGGTGGAACTGTCCCGGCGGCTCGGGCTCTCCGAGCAGGTGCAGTTCACCGGGCGCATTCCGGACGCCGACCTGGTGCGCTACCTGTCCACTGCGGACGTGTGTCTTTCCCCCGACCCGCGCAATCCGCTCAACGACGTGTCGACCATGAACAAGGTCCTGGAGTACATGGCGATGGGCCGACCGATCGTCTCGTTCGACCTCCGGGAGGCGCGAGTCTCCGCCGGTGACGCCGCCGTCTACGCGCCCGCCAACGACGAGGCCGAATTCGCCAAGCTCATCACGGTGTTGCTGGACGATCCGGAGAAGCGGGCCCGGATGGGCAAGATCGGCCAGGAGCGGATCAGCGGGCAACTTTCCTGGCGGAACTCCCAGCGATCGCTGCTCGCCGCCTACGCCGCTGCCTGCCGTGACCACACTCCGGTGTCGGCGGGCGGCCCGGTCCGGACAGGGAGGAGGCCGCGCAGTTGAGCAATGACACGATCCGCCTGATCACCATCGGACGGATTCTCCGCCGACGTTGGCGGCTTCTCGCCATCCTCGCCGTGGTGGGCGCGCTCGTCGGCTACGGCACCTCGGCGCTGTTTCCGCCGCGTTACACGGCGTCTGCATCGGTACTTCTGCCGGGGCAGTGGGAGGAGCGCGAGCTGCTGACTCAGGTGGATATCGCGACCAGTTCGTCGGTGGTCGACCGCGCGGCTGCCAAGCTCGGCTGGAGGGGCGTCAGCGGCGGCGAGCTGCGGGATCGCGTGAGCGCCAAGGCCGCCGACGGGAACATCATCACGATCTCGGGTACGGCCGACACCCCGGAGCGCGCGCAGCAGCTCTCCGACCGGGTGGCCCAGCAGTTCGTCAGCTTTGCCGCGCAGATCGCAGGCGGCACCACCGACCCCGACGCGGCTACAGGGACCGAGGCGCTGCGGCAGAAGGTGGCGGAGACCAACCGCCGCATCACCGACCTGGCCAATGCGGCCGATCCGGGGCAGACCGTGGAGAGCGTGCAGGCCCGCACCGCGCTCGAGCAGCTGCGCACCTCGTTGGAGGAGGCCATGACGAAGCTGGACCAGGCCGACCCGGCGACCGGCAAGGCCGGCATGGTCGTCATGGGGCCGGCGGCCCGACCGACCGAAGAGGCGCCCCCGACGAGGATGCAGCTCATCGTCGCCGGGGCGCTGCTGTTCTTCCTGCTCGCGGTCATCGGCCATCTCGCCGCCGCACGGGTGAATCGCCGACTGCGCACCGAACCGGAGATCGCCGCGGCGCTGGGCTCGGCGCTGCTGGGTACCGTCGACGTACCCGGTGAACGGCCCGCGCTCCGGCCGGCAGGCCGTGGCCCGCGGGCCCGGCTCCGCCGACTCCTTGGCGTCGACACCCGGTGGGACATACCGACCCCGCAGAGGTCCGGCGACGAGGCCGGCAGGCGGATCCGCTACCGGCGGGTGTGCGCTCGCCTCCGGGACCGGCTGCCGGCCCCCCGGCGGCTGCTGGTTGTCGTACCGGACGGCGACGAGATCGCCCGCCGGGCCGCCGTGCAGCTCGTCGCCGAGGCCAAGAGCGATCCGCTGTCGCGGTTGGTGGAGGTTTCGGTGGACCGGCCGATGGTGCCGGACCGCGACACCGAGTCCGGTGCCCTGGTCGTCGTCAGCGCGGGCAGCTGGACCGCGGAGGAGCTCACGGGCATCGCCGAGGCGTGTGCGGACGGCAGGCACGAGGTCGTCGGCATCGTCGTCGCCGGCACGGTCCGGGCCCGTCCGACGCGGTCTGCCGGCCATCCTCCGGATGATGCCACTCCGGCGCTCGCGGTTCGCGGCCACGCGACGGGAGGTTCAGTGTGACGACGAGCAAGACTTCGGAGTCGTCGGCCGCCGCTCCGCTCCTCGACCTGCAGGCGCTGGTGGTGGCGGTGCGCAGGCGCCGCCGACTCTGGTGCTCCATGGCGCTGCTGGGGCTGCTGGTCGGCGCGGCGGTGGCGGTCCTGCTGCCGCCGGCGCCGACCGCGGTGACCAAGGTGCTGGTCGCGCATCAGGAGGACCAGCCGAACGACACCGGAACGCTGATCCGCACCGACGTCGAGCTGCTGGGGACCACGCGGATCGCCGACAAGGCCCTGCAGTCCCTCAAGTCCCCGGAAAACGCTGAAGACTTCATGCGGGACTACCGGGGCACCGGCTTGACCAACAACGTGCTGCAGATCGAGGTGACAGGTGACAGCGACGCGGAAGCCGTGGCCCGGGCCAAGGCGCTGGCCGATGCGTTCGTCGCGGACCATGTGAGGCGGATGCGGGAAGCCGCGGAAGCCGAGGCCAAGGCGCTGAGCGACCAGCGTGACCGCATGCGGGACGAACTCGCCCAGGTCAACAAGGCGATCGGAGACCGAGCGCCGCAGAGCGACCCGAAAGCGTCGGCGAGCATCGAGTCGCTCTTCGCCCGCCGGGCCGAGCTCAACTCGCGGATCGCCGATTTCGACCAGCGCGCCGCGGAGGCGCGCACCGGCACGCCCCAGGTCATCGCCGGCACGCAGATCGTGGACGCCCCGCGCGCGGTGCGGCACTCCCTGCCCAGGGCCGCTGTCACCAACGCCGCGATCGGGCTCGTCCTCGGGCTCGTCCTCGGGCTCGCGCTGGCCGCGGTCGGCACGGTGGTGGCGGACCGCCCCGTGTTGCGCCGGGATATCGCGGCGAACCTGGGCGCCTCGGTCATCGCGGAGCTGCCCCTCCGGTCGGGCAGGCTGTGGCGGCGCCGACGAACTCGGGCGGCACGCGAACGGCTCACCGCGAGCCTTGCCCGCACCGCGCGCGGCTCCGCGGAACCGGTGTCGCTGCTGGAACTGGGCTGTGCGCGCAGCACGAGCGTGATCGCCTTGGACCTCGCCGGGGCACTGGCGGCGGAGGGGCCAGTGGTCATCATCGATGGTCTGCCCGGCCTGCAGCTCGCAGGCCGCCGCCCGAAGCCAGGAGACCCAACCGTGGTCAGCGGCGAGCGTGCCGCGGCCGTGTCACATCAGGAGCGCCGGCTCGGCGTCGGCTCGGTGGCGCCCGGCACGGCGTGGACCGACCTCCAGTATCTCGGCACCCAGACCGTGCTCGTCGTGCGTGCCGGGCACGGCAGCGCCGCATGGCTGCACACCGTGGCGCGGCAGCTCGCGGACCAGCGCATTGCGGTGATCGGCGTGGTGCTGATCGACTCCGATCCGCGTGACCGGACCGACGGCACGCTGTGGGACGGGCTGCACACCGCGCCGCGCGGCCGAAGCGAGCGGCCGGCCCGGCAGAACGGGACGGGCCGGCAGGGGACGGAGCAGCTGCCGATCTGGGCCGCACGGGTCCCGGACGACGACCAGGAGGCGCGGTAGGACATGTGTGGCATCGCAGGCACCTACCGATGGCCGGACGGGAAGGTCGTGACCGATCGACTCACCGATACCCTCGCCCATCGCGGTCCGGACGGGGCTGGCCGGTACAGCCACCCCGTCGGTGACGGAGAAGTGCACCTCGGGCACCGCCGGCTGGCCATCATCGATCTGTCCAAGACCGGCGCCCAGCCGATGGTCTCCGGCGGCCTCGCCCTGACGTACAACGGCGAGTTGTACAACGCGCCCGAGTTGCGTGGCGAGCTGGCAGCCGCTGGGGTGCGCTTTCGCGGTACCTCCGACACCGAGGTGCTGCTTGAGGCGTGGCGGCGCTGGGGCACGGACTGCCTGCCTCGGCTGCGCGGCATGTTCGCGTTCGGGATCTTCGACGAGCGAACCGGTGAACTGGTGCTAGCCCGCGACCAGTTGGGCATCAAACCGCTGTTCCTGCTCCGGCGCGGTGCGGGCCTGGTGTTCGCCTCCGAGCTCAAGGCGCTCGCCGCCGCGACCGGCGGGTCGCTGCAGGTGGACCATGCGGCGCTGGTGGCCTCGCTGCTGTACTACTGGGTGCCGGACTCACGGTGCGCGTTCCGCGAAGCGGAGAAGCTGCCGCCGGGGAGCTGGCTGAGGTGCCGGCCCGACGGCCGGGTGGAGCGCGGCCGGTTCTGGCACCTCCGGGACGTCGCCGCCGAGGGCCGGGACCGGGCCCGGGCCGGCGAGCTGCCGGATGTCGCTGCCATCGTCGAGGAGTCGACTCGGCGCCATCTGCGCTCCGACGTACCCGTGGCGACCTTCCTCTCCGGCGGGCTTGACTCCAGCTACCTGACCGCGCTGGCGGCCCGCGACCAACCCGGGATCTCCGCGTACACGATCGGGTTCCGCGCCGAGGACGCCAGGTTCGAGGCGATGCCGGACGACCTGCGCTATGCCCGGCGGGTGGCCGCACGGTTCGGCGTCGATCTGCATGAGATCGAGATCGCTCCGAATGTGCTCGACCTGCTGCCGCAGATGACGTACCACCTGGACGAACCGATCGGCGACCCCGCCGCGATCAACACTTTCCTGATCTGCTCGGCCGCCCGGGAGGCCGGGGTCAAGGTGATGCTCTCGGGGATGGGCGCCGACGAGCTGTTCGCCGGGTACCGCAAGCACCTGGCCAACCTGCTCGCGCTGCGCTACCAACGCGTCCCGCGACCCCTGCGGCGCGGACTGTCCAGGGCCGTGGACCGGCTGCCGGTCGCCACGTCCCGCCGGGGGTACCGGTCGGTGCGCTTCGCGAAGCGGTTCCTCTCCTTCGCCGATCTGCCCGAGGAGACCGCTTTCCGGCGCAGCTACACCATGTACGACCAGGACGAGCTGCTCGCCCTGGTCGATCCGGACCTGGCCCAGGCGGTCGAGGACGTGCTGACCGAGCATGCGGACACTTACCAGGACAACGACCTCGACGACTTCGTCAACCGCATGTGCCTGGGCGACGCCCGGATGTTCCTGCCGGGCCTGAACCTCACTTACACGGACCGGTCGAGCATGGCCGCGTCGACCGAGGTGCGGGTGCCGTACGTGGACGTCGAGGTGGTCAAGGCGGCGTTCGCCGTGCCCGGCGATCGCAAGATCGTCGGACGGCAGGGCAAGGCCGTCCTCAAGGAGGCGGCCACCTCGATCCTGCCCCGGGAGATCGTGTACCGGCCCAAGGGCCTGTTCAGCGCCCCGCTGCGCGCCTGGATGAGCCGGGATCTGGCACCGCTGGTGCGCGAGGTGGTGCACGATGGCGTGCTCGTCCGTTCCGGGTTCCTGCGCCGCGACGCGCTGGCGCGGCTCGTCGCCGAAGACGCCGCCGGGCAGCGGGACTTCTCCAAGCATCTGTGGCATGTGCTGACCCTCGAGTACTGGTATCGCGGCGCGACCTCCGGGTCCGGCCGGAGCGCTCGCTTGACGGCGTAGAAGACGGCTTAGAAACAAGGGGACTTCGGGTGAAACAGGTTGTGCAGAACTACAAGAGCGGCGAGCTGGCGGTGCTCGACGTGCCGGTACCGGGGTGCAAGCCGGGTGGTGTGCTGGTCCGCAGCACCTACTCGCTGATATCCACCGGGACCGAGCTGATGAAGGTGTCCGAGGCCGGCATGTCGATGCTGGGCAAGGCCCGCTCCCGGCCGGACCAGGTGGCCAAGGTCATGCAGAGCGTGGCCACCAACGGGGTGCCCGCCACCTACCGCAAGGTGATGGGCAAGCTGGACTCCTACACGCCGCTGGGCTACTCGCTGTGCGGGGTGGTCGAGCAGGTCGGCACCGGGATCGACGAGGTGAAGGTCGGCGACCTCGTGGCCTGCGCCGGCAACGAGCACGCGCTGCACGCCGAGCTGAACTGGGTGCCGAAGAACCTCTACGCCCCGGTGCCGGACGGCCTCGCGCCGCGGCATGCCGCCTTCGGCACCGTCGGATCGATCGCGTTGCAGGGCGTCCGCCGCGGCGAGTCACAGCTCGGCGACGCGGCGTTGGTCATCGGCCTCGGGCTGATCGGGCAGCTGGTGGTGCAGCTGCTGGCCGCCTCGGGGGTCCGCGTCATCGGGGTCGACCCCGACCCGGTGCGCTGCGAGCTGGCCGAGCGTCTGGGCGCTGCGGCCTGCGGCGATCCCGCGTCCGCGGCCGTGGAAGCCGCCGTCGCCGAGCTCACCGACGGTCACGGCGTGGACCAGGTGTACCTGGCCGCCGGCGGCGGCAGCAACCAACCCGTCGAGCTGGCTGCACGGTTGAGCCGGGACCGCGGCCGGGTCGTCGACATCGGCAAGTGCCGCCTGGACCTGCCGTGGAACGCGTACTACGAGAAGGAGCTCGACGTCCGGTTCTCCCGGAGTTACGGCCCCGGGCGCTACGACCCGGAGTACGAGCTCGAGGGGCGGGACTACCCGATCGGATACGTGCGCTGGACCGAGCGCCGCAACCTGGCGTGCTTCCTCGATCTCCTCGCCCGCGGCAGCGTCGACGTGGAGCCCTTGGTCTCCCACATCGCCGACTTCGATGACGCCGTCGAGACCTACCAGCGACTGAAGGACGGCGACCTGAAGGCCGTGGCTGTGCTGTTCCGGTACCCCGAACACGCGAGGGAAACGGGGACCCCGGCGGTGGCCGTGCCCGCGGTGAAGAGACGCAGCGGCGGAGTGTCCACCCCGGCCCGGTCCGCCAAGGCGCCGGTGCGGCTGGCGTTCGTCGGCGCGGGAAACTACGCGACGTCGATGCTGCTGCCGCACCTGGCACAGCGCGACGGCGTCGAGTTGTCGACAGTCGTCACCACGACGGCGCTGTCCGCAGCCAACGCGCAGCGGAAGTTCGGCTTCGCCGAGGCGACCACCGACCTCGACGCCGTCCTCGGCGACCCGTCCATCGACGCGGTGTTCGTGGTCACCCGGCACAGCTCGCACGCCGAACTGACCCGGAGGGCACTGCTGGCCGGCAAGACGGTGTTCGTGGAGAAGCCGTTGGCGCTCACCGAGGACGAGCTGGCCGGCGTGCTCACGGCGGTGGAGGAGTCCGGCAATGACCGGCTGCAGGTGGGCTTCAACCGCCGGTTCGCGCCGCTGCTGAATGAGGCCAGGAAGCGGTTCGGCGCCCGGACCGGTCCGGCGAGCCTGCGCTACCTGGTCAACGCGGGCCGGCTCCAGCATGGCAGCTGGTATCTCCAACAGGGCACGGAGGGCTCGCGGTTCTCCGGCGAGGGCGGACACTTCATCGACACGGCGGGCTGGCTGCTCGCGGCCGATCCGGTCTCGGTGTACGCGGTCGCCACGTCCGGCCACGAGGACCTGCAGGTCGTGCTGCGCTACCCGGACGGGTCCACCGCCACCATCAGCTACGTCACCACCGGCGCGCCCGGCTTCCCCAAGGAGACGCTGGACCTTGTCGCGGACGGCAAGGTACTGCGGCTCGACGACTTCGTCCGTGCCTCGGTGTACGGCCGCAAGCGGTGGGTCAGTTCACGGCTCCCCAAGGCCCGGGACAAGGGCCAGTCGGCCGAACTGGCCGCGTTCATCAAGGCCGTGCGGACCGGCGGGCCGATGCCGGTGCCGCTGGAGTCGCTGGTCGCCACCACGTCGGCCACCCTCGCCGTGCAGGCCGGTCTGGTCGGCGGCACGCCGGTGACGTTGGCGAGGGCGCGATGACCATGAGCGCGGGCTGGTACCTGCGGCGGCTGTCCCGGATGGGACCACGGGAGGTCGGCGGCCGGGTGGGCGACGCGGTGCGCAGGCGGCGGTGGCGGTCGGCGCGGCCGAACTGCCCGAGCGTGACCGGCGCCCGGTTCACCGCGGTACTGCCCGCCGGGACGATTGCCGCAATACCTCCGGACGCCGCGAAACGTCTCATCACCGAGGCGGACCGGCTGATGTACGGGCACGCCCAGTATTTCGGGGTGGTCCGCGACGACCTGGTCGACCCGGATTGGTGGTGCGACCCGAAAACCGGGCGCCGAGCTCCGTGGGGCTACGCCTTCGACGTGCCGTACCGGAACGAGGACGCGGTCGGGGACATCAAGCAGATCTGGGAGCTGTCCCGGCATCAGTACCTCACCGTGCTCGCCGCCGCCTACGCGACCACCGGGAACGAGCGGTACGCCGAGCGAGTGGCCGAGCACCTGCGGTCGTGGTGGACGGCCAACCCACCGCTGCGCGGCGTGCACTGGATCAGCGGCATCGAGCTGGGCATCCGGCTGCTGTCCTGGGTGTGGATCCGCCGGCTGCTCGACAGCTGGCCGGGCGCGGCCGGGCTGTTCGAGGCCAACCCGGTGGCGCTGAAACAGATCTGGCACCACCAGCGCTGGCTGGCCGCCTTCCCCAGCCGGGGGTCTTCGGCGAACAACCACGTCGTCGCCGAGGCCGCCGGGCAGTTCGCCGCGGCCTGCGCGTTCGGGTGGTTCCCCTCCTCAGTGCGTTGGCGAGCCGACGCACTGAGGTCGCTGGAGCGGCATCTGCGCAGCAACACCTTCGCCTCCGGCCTCAACCGCGAGCTGGCCACCGAGTATCACGGACTTGTGCTGGAGCTCGGCCTGGCCGCGGTGGCCGAGGCGGATGCCGCCGACGTGCCGGTCCCCGCATCGATCCGACTGGTGCTGCTGCGGATGACCGACGCGCTCGCGGCCGTCGTGGACAGCCGGTTACGGCCGCCGCGCCAGGGGGACGCGGACGACGGGCACGGTCTGGTCCTGGACGGCGCGGGCACCGACCGCTGGGCCTCGCTGCTGGCCACCGGGGACGCCGTGTTCGGTCGGCTCGCCTGGTGGCCGGCGGTGACCGGCACCGATGTGCGCACCCCGCTGCTGGCCGCGCTCATCCGGCCGTACCCGAAAACTGGAACCGCTCCGGCCGTGACCCGCCCGGCAAGCCGACCGGCGCATTTCGCCGACGCGGGTATGACGATCCTGCGCGGTCCGGCAGAGATCTGGTGCCGCTGCGACGGTGGTCCGCACGGCTTCCTGGCCATCGCCGCGCATGCCCACGCGGACGCGCTGTCCGTGGAGGTCCGGTACGACGGGGTCGACGTGCTCGCCGACCCGGGGACGTTCTGCTACCACGGGCAACCCGAGTGGCGGCAGTACTTCCGGTCGACCCTCGGCCACAACACCCTGCAGCTGGAAGGCAGTGACCAGTCCGTCTCCGGCGGCCCGTTCCTGTGGACCCGGCATGCCAAGAGCCGCGTCCTGGCCGCGGACACATCCGACGAGGGTGTGGCCCGCTGGTGTGCCGAGCACGACGGTTACCAGCGCTCCGTGCATCGCCGCCGGGTGGAGCTGACGGCCGCGAGCCGGGAGCTGAGGGTGGTTGACGAGGTGCGCGGCCCGGTCCGGGCCGTGCACCTGGCGTTCCACCTCGGCCCGGCGATCGCCGCGGACCTGGTGGGGAACCGGGCAGTGCTCACCTGGATCCGGGACGGCGAGGGGCGCTCCGCGGTGCTCGAGCTGCCCGGGCAGCTGTGCTGGCGGGCGCATCGCGGCGAGACCGACCCGCCGCTGGGCTGGTACTCCGCCGGCTTCGGGCGCAAGGAACCCACCACAACGCTGGTCGGCACCGGCTTCGCCGACGGAGCGGAGGGCTTCACCACCGTACTCAGGTTCCGCGGCTAGGGGGCTTCTGATGGAACTCCGTGGAGGAAGGAGCGGCGTCCGGTGCGTTCCCCCACGCTCGGCTTCGCTCGCGCGGGCGGTGCCCCCACCGGCGTGCCGGCCGGAAGCCCTCGTACTGGGCGTACTTGGGCTTTCGGCTGGTGCGGCGAGTGGGGGTACCCCCTGCTCGAAGAGCTCGGGGGAGCGTGCCGGGCGTCGCGACGCCGCGGAGATCCGTCAGAAGTCCCCTAGGGGAGGGCGCGTGGGGATCAAGAGGCGGCACTGGGCGTTGACGGCGGCACCGCTGGCGCTGGCCCTGCTGGCGGCAACCGGCTGTGAGAGCACGCCGGGCGCCCGGGCAAAGCCGACCGCTGCGCCATCCACGTCCGAGGCGCCGTTCACGCCCGTGGCCCGGGTGTGCGCCAAGCCCGCGGCCGGGCCAGGGAAGGCGCCGGCGGGCGCGGTGACGGTCGACCCCGCGGTGATCGGTGACCTGGCAGCGAAGACCAAGAGCAGCCCCCCGAACACCACGTTCTGGCTTCGACCGGGCAAACACAGGCTCGACCCGGACCGCTACGCCCAGGTCATCCCCAAGAAGGGGGACCGCTACCTCGGTGCGCCAGGCGCGGTGCTCGACGGCCGGAAGAAGAACCAGTACGCGTTCGGCGGTGCCGCCCGCAACGTCACCATCCGCTACCTGACCGTGCAGGGTTTCGTCGCGCCGCAGAACGAGGGCGTGGTCAACCATGACTCGGCCGACGGTTGGGTGATCGAGCACGCGACGATCCAGGACAACTCCGGCGCCGGACTGATGGCCGGTGCCCGCCAGCGGGTCCGCGCCAGCTGCCTGCGCGGCAACGGACAGTACGGAATGAACGCGTACAAGTCCGGCGGCGATCTCAGTGGCCTGGTGGTCGAGGGCAACGAGATCGTGGGCAACAACACCGGCGACTGGGAGCGGCGGCGGCAGGGCTGCGGCTGTACCGGAGGCATCAAGTTCTGGGCCGTCAACGGCGCCGACGTGCGCGGCAACTGGGTGCACGACAACCGCGGAACAGGGTTGTGGGCGGACACCAACAACAACGACTTCCGCATCGAGAACAACGTGCTCGAGGCCAACGACGGTGCCGCGCTGATCTACGAGACCAGCTACAACGCGGTCATCCGGAACAACACGATCCGGCGGAACAACTGGGTCGAGGGCCGCAGGTACGCCGACCGCGGCGACAGCTTCCCGTTCGCGACCGTCTACCTGTCCGAGTCCGGTGGCGAACCACGGATCCGAGCCCGCACGGACAAGATCGAGATCTACCGGAACATGCTGGAGAACAATTGGTCCGGGATCACCCTGTGGGAGAACGCCGACCGGTTCTGCAACAGCCCGGCCAACACCTCGTCCGGTGACTGCACATTGCTGGTGCGGGACACCGACCGCTGCGCGAAGCCGGCGATCGCCACCGCACCGCTCTACGCCGACTGCCGGTGGAAGACCCAGCGGGTGGACATCCACGGCAACCGCTTCGTGCTGGACAAGTCCGTCGTCAAGTGCACGGTGAAGTGCGACCGAATGGCGGTGCTGGCCAACTACGGCACCTATCCGGACTGGTCGCCGTACCAGGGCGAAGGGGTGGCCGAGGCGATCACCCGCAAGCAGCACAACCGCTGGCATGACAACGACTACCTCGGACCGTGGAAGTTCGTCGCCCACGACCCGAGCCGGATACTCGACTTCGGGCAGTGGCAGGACACGCCGTACCAGCAGGACGCGGGCAGCACCCTCGACCCACAGGCCGGTGGTTGAGATGGGCGGGGACCTGACGCGCGGTGGTCTGCCGGGCGGACCGGATACGGCGGGAACGCAACCCGGCGCCGAACCGCGCCCTGACGGCACACCGAGGATCGTCGGGATCGTCTGGGGGTTGCTGGTCCTCAACACGCTCGGCTCCGCCGGGGCGAAGACCATCATCCCGCTGCCCCGCTCCCTCATCCAGATGGTCACCATGGGCGCGCTGGCCGCCGCGTTCGCGCTGGCCCTCGCAGTCAATCTCCGGCTGCGCATCCGAGCCGGCGCCTTCTTGCTCCTGCTCACCCTGCTGCTGGTGCCGAGCGTGATCTCCAGTGCGCACCTGGAGTCCGGGTTCGGCGCGCTGTTCCGGTGCGCCCGGCTGGCTCTCTTCGTCGGCACGCTGTGGCTGCTCAGCCGCTGGTGGGACGGCAGCCTGACGTTCGTCCGGCACCACATCCGGATGTACTTCGCGGTGCTCGGGTCGGTGGCCGCCGGCGCGGTCATCTCGCCGGGCGCGGCCATGCCCGAGCTCTACGGCGGGCGGCTGGTCGGCGCGCTGTGGCCGCTCACCCCGCCGCAGATCGGACAGTACGCCGCGGTGATCATCGGGCTCGCCGTGCTGCTCTTACTGGGCCGCCGGACCGACAGGGCCAGCGCGGCGGTAGTCATCGTGCCGTCACTGGTCCTGCTCGGGTTGACCCATACCCGGACGGCCACGCTCGGCCTGCTCATCGGGCTGGCGTTGGCGATCGGCTCGCTCCTCCTGACCAGCGCCGCCGCTCGCCGGTTCTTCACCTCGGCGGTGCTGTGCGCCGCGGTGGCCGCGGTGGGGCTCGGCTCCGCGCTACAGGCGTGGTTCCTGCGCGGACAGAGCAAGGAGAACTTCTCCAGCCTCACCGGTCGGGCCAAGGTCTGGGACGCCTTGCTGGCAGCCCCCCGGACGACCTCGGAGCAGCTGTTCGGCGTGGGATTGGGCGACAAGTCGTTCGGCGGGCTGCCGATCGACAACAGCTGGCTGGCCGTTTACCAAGAACAGGGGCTGATCGGCGTCGCGTTGGTGGCGGCGATCATCATCGTGCTGGGCGGCGTCGCGTTGCTGCGGCCACCGTCGTTGTCGAGGGCCTGCGCGATCTTCCTGATCAGCTACTGCGCGATCGCGTCGTACACCGAGGCAGGCCTTGGCGACGCCTCGCCGTATCTGCTGCATCTGGCCGTCGCCGCCTCGCTGCTGGCGGCACCTGCCGCGGCCACGCCCGTCCCGACGCCCGAAGTCCCTCGACGACGCATCCCGCGGTTGGCCCGGAGATCGGAGGTGACCTGAGCATGCACGTCCTCGTAGTGCACAACCGCTACGCCTCGGCGCAGCCGAGCGGGGAGAACAAGGTCGTCGACCAGGAGGTCGCGCTGCTGCGCGGGGCCGGCCACCGGGTCGAGGTGTTCGAACGGCGCAGCGACGACATCGCCGCCCGGCCTCTCCTTGCCAAGGCCGCGGTGCCGCTCCTTGTGCCGTGGAACCCGGCGGTCCGCGCGGAACTCGCCGCCCGGCTCCGCGCCGAGCGGCCGGACGTGGTGCACGTCCACAACGTCTTCCCGCTCCTGTCGCCCGCGGTGCTGGCCGCGTGCGCCGACGCCGGCGTGCCCGCTGTTGCCACGCTGCACAACTACACCCAGGTCTGCCCGCCCGGCACGCTGCAACGGGACGGCCGGCCGTGCACCGAGTGCGTCGGGTCGGCGCCGCTGCCCGCCGTCCGGCACGGCTGCTACCGCAGCTCCCGGCTGGCGACGGTGCCGCTCGCGGTCAGCCTGTCGGTCAACCGGCGGCGGTGGTGGTCCGGCGTGCAGCGGTTCTTCTGCATCTCCGCGGCACAGCGCGACGTCCTGGTGCGGGCCGGCATGCCATCCGAGCGGCTGACGGTGAAGCACAACTTCGTGCCCGACCCGGGGGCCTGCCGAGCGGGCGCCGGCGAGCATCTGCTCTATCTCGGCCGGCTGGCGGAGGCCAAGGGTGTGCGGCTGCTCATGGCCGCGTGGGACGAGATCGCCGCGGACGGCGGTGTGGGCGTGCCGCTCGTGGTCGCCGGCGCGGGGCCACTGGAGCGAGAGGTGGCCGCCTGGGCGGGGGGCCGGGACGACGTGCGCTACGTCGGCCTGTACGACGCGGCGGAGTGCCGGCAGGCCGTCGCGCGGTCGGTCGCCGTGGTGGCTCCCTCGACGTGGCTGGAGGCGTTCGGCCTGGTGGTCGTGGAGGCGATGGCGGCGGGGGTCCCGGCCGTCGCCGCCGGTCACGGCGCCTTCGTCGAACTCGTCGAAGACGGGAAGACCGGTCTGCTGCACAGGCCGGGCGAGCCCGCCTCGCTCGCGTCCTGCATACGCCGGATCGCGGCCGAGTCGGCCCGCAACCGGGAGATGGGCCAGGCGGCCCGGCGCCGCTACGAGCAGGATTTCAGCCCGGCCGTCGGGCTGGAACGCCTGGTGGACGAGTACCGCACCGCGATCGCGGGTCGGTCCGGCGGCGGGGACAGCCCGCCGCCGGCAGGGGACAAAAGCACTGGCTCGCGGTGGGGGCAACCGCGCGAGCGGGATGGGGGCAGTAGATGACACGATGCCGACTCTGCGGCTCGGCGGCGCTGGCGAGCGTCGTCGATCTTGGGGCGACCCCGCCGTGTGAAAGCTTTCTCGCCGCGGACCAACTGGACATGCCGGAGCCGGCGTACCCGCTGCACCTGCGGGTCTGCACCGACTGCTGGCTCACGCAGATCCCTCCGCTGATCACGCCGGAGGAGACGTTCACGCAGTACGCGTACTTCTCCTCCTACTCGACGTCCTGGGTGGAGCACGCACGCACGTTCGTCGCCGACGCCGTACAGCGCCTTGCTCTTGGCACCGACGCCTTCGTGGTCGAGGTGGCGAGCAACGACGGGTACCTGCTGCGGCACGTGGTGGACCGGGGGATCCGCTGCCTCGGCATCGAGCCGTCGGTGAACGTCGGCGCCGCGGCGCGGGATGCGGGTGTTCCTACGCTCACGGAGTTCCTGGATCCGGACACCGGCGTCGCCGTCCGCGCCGAGCACGGCCCGGCGGACCTGGTCGTGGCCAACAACGTGTACGCGCACATCCCCGACGTGGTCGGGTTCACCCGGGGGCTGCGCGCCCTGGTCGCCGACGACGGCTGGGTCTCCATCGAGGTGCAGCACCTGCTGACCCTGATCGAGGAGAACCAGTACGACACGATCTACCACGAGCACTTCCAGTACTACACGGTCACGTCCGCGACCCGGGCGCTGGCGAGCGGCGGTCTCGCGCTCGTGGACGTCGAGCTGCTGCCCACGCACGGCGGCTCCATCCGGCTGTGGGCCCGGCCGGCCGAGGTGGCCGGTGAGCCGGCCAACGGAGTATCCCCTGCTCATGGGGGTCCCCCCACGCATGAGGGCCCCCCCGCGCATGGGGGTCCCCCCGCGCATGGGGGAGAAGTCGATAGCTTGGGGAAGGGTGGCCGACGTGCTGGCCCGGGAGAAGGCCGCCGGGCTGCAAGAGCTGTCCGGTTACACCGAGTTCTCCGCTCGGGTGGCCAAGGTGCGCCGGGACCTCCTGCGGTTCCTCATCGAGGCGGCCGAGCGCGGCGAGACGGTGGTCGGCTACGGCGCCCCGGGCAAGGGCAACACCCTGCTCAACCACTGCGGCATCCGCCCCGACCTGCTTCCGTACACGGTCGACCGCAACCCCTACAAGCACGGCAGGTTCACCCCGGGGACCCGCATCCCGATCCTGCCGCCCGCGCAGATAGCCGCCGACAGACCGGACTACGTCCTCGTCCTCCCGTGGAACCTGCGGGCCGAGCTGGTCGAGCAGCTGTCCTTCGTACACGCCTGGGGCGGCCGGCTGGTCTTTCCCGTCCCGGAACTGAGCATTGTCGAGGTCAAGTCATGAAGGTCGTACTGTTCTGCGGCGGCTATGGGCTGCGTATGCGCAGCGGAGCCTCCGACGACATGCCCAAGCCGATGGCGATGGTCGGCCCGCGGCCGCTGATCTGGCATGTCATGCGCTACTACGCGTACTTCGGGCACACGGAGTTCATCCTGTGTCTCGGGTACGGGGCTCACCACATCAAGAACTTCTTCCTCAACTACGAGGAGACGACGTCCAACGACTTCGTGCTGCGAGGCGGGCAGACCGAGCTGCTGTCCACCGACATCGCCTCCTGGACGATCACGTTCGTGCAGACCGGCATCGAGTCACCGATCGGGGAGCGATTGCGCCGGGTGCGGCATCACCTGGACGGCGACGAGATGTTCCTCGCCAACTACGCCGACGTGCTCACCGACGCCCCGCTGCCGGAGATGATCGACCGGTTCGCCCGGCGTGACGCCGGTGCGTCGATGATGGTGGTGCCGCCGCAGTCCTCGTTCCACTGCGTGGAGCTGGGCGAGGACGGCCTGGTGGGGGGCATCACCGCGGTGAGCGAACTGCCGCTGTGGGAGAACGGCGGCTACTTCGTGCTCCGCCAGGAGGTCTTCGACCACATCCCGGAGAACGGTGACCTGGTCGCTGACGGATGTGCCCAACTGGCCAAGCGCGGGCGATTGGTGGCGCATCAGCACCGCGGCTTCTGGAAGCCGACCGACACCGTGAAGGAGCGGGCCGCGCTCGACGCCGCCTACGCCCGGGGCGAGCGCCCGTGGGCCGTGTGGGAACAAGGCGGCGCGGGGGCCGGCGCGACCGGCAGCAGGGCCGGCGCCGGAGCGAGGGCGTGATCCGGCTCGGGGCCGGGCGCCTGGACCGGATCGTCGCGGTGGGCGCGCACTGCGACGACATCGCCATCGGCGCCGGCGGCACGCTGCTGACGCTGTGCCTGGCGCGGCCGGGCATGCGCATCGACGCGCTGGTGCTCTCCGGCGGTGGCAGCGAGCGGGAGCAGGAGGAGCAGGCCGCGCTCGCCGCCTTCTGCCCGCGCGCCGAACTGCGCCTGACCGTGCTCAAGCTGCCGGACGGCCGGCTGCCCGCGCAGTGGGAAGAGGCCAAGGCCGCGGTCGAGGAGCTGCGCGCGGGGACCGAGCCGGATCTCGTGCTGGCCCCGCGTACCGATGACGCGCACCAGGATCACCGCGGCCTGGCGCAGCTGGTACCCACCGCATTCCGCGACCACCTCGTGCTCGGCTACGAGATCGTCAAGTGGGACGGCGATCTCGGCCGTCCGTCGGCGTACCAGCCGCTGTCGCCGGAGATCGCCGAACAAAAGGTGCGGCTTCTGCAGCAGCACTACCCCTCGCAACGGCACCGGCCCTGGTACGACCGGGAGGCGTTCCTAGGGCTGGCGCGGATCCGCGGCATCGAATGCCACGCGCGCTACGCCGAGGCGTTCGCCGTCACCAAACTCACTCTCGATCTGGGGGAATGAACCTTGCGCGTACTGCTGACCGGTCACCAGGGCTACCTGGGCACCGTGATGGCCCCAGTACTCACGGCCGCCGGGCACGAGGTCGTCGGTCTTGACGCCGGCCTGTTCGCCGACTGCGTGCTGGGCCCGCCGCCCGCGGACCCGCCGGGGATTGGGGTATCCCCTGCTCTGGGGGCCCCTCCCGGCCGAAGGCTGGGGGAGGAGCCGAGAACTCGGGGAAGGCTGGACCTGCGTGACGTCACGGCCGAACACGTGGCCGGGGTGGACGCCGTGATCCACCTGGCCGCGCTGTCCAACGACCCGTTGGGATCGCTGGCGCCGGAGCTCACCTACGACATCAACCACCACGCGTCCGTGCGGCTGGCTCGGCTGGCCCGCGACGCCGGAGCGCGGCGCTTCCTGTACGCGTCGACCTGCTCGGTCTACGGCGCCGCCGGCGGCGACAACCTGGTCACCGAGGACGCCCCGCTGCGCCCGGTGACGCCGTACGCGGAGTCCAAGGTGCGGGTGGAGGACGACCTGCACGCGCTGGCCGACGGCGACTTCAGCCCGGTGTTCATGCGCAACGCCACCGCCTTCGGCTACTCACCGCGGCTGCGCGCCGACATCGTGCTGAACAACCTGGTGGGCCACGCGCTCCTGTCCGGCGAGGTGCTGGTGCTCTCCGACGGCACCCCCTGGCGCCCGCTGGTGCACGCAGCCGACATCGCACGGGCGTTCGCGGCCGCGCTGACCGCGCCGCGGGAAGCGGTGCACGACCGGGCGTTCAACATCGGCAGCGAGTTCAACAACGTCACGGTCGCCGAGATCGCCGAGCAGGTCGCCGAGGCGGTATCCGGCTCACGGGTGGTGATCACCGGGGAGACCGGTGCCGATCCGCGGTCGTACCGGGTGGACTTCTCCCGGTTCCGCGCCGCGGTGCCCGGCTTCGACTGCGAGTGGACGGTGAAGCAGGGCGCGCTCGAACTCGCCGACGCCTACCGGAAATACGGGCTGACCCGGGAGGACTTCGAGCGACGCTTCACCCGGCTGGCCGTGCTGCGCGCGGCGTCCGACGCCGGCGCCGTCGACGGCACTCTGCGGTGGCGCCGATGACCGCGGCCGGCGAAGAGATGCACGCGCTGGTGGAGCGGTTGTACCCGCTGTGCCGGAGCATCACCGGCGACGGTGTGCGCGCCACCCTGGACATCGTCGGCGAGTACATCCCGCTGCAGGTGCACGAGGTGCCGACCGGGACGCAGGTGCTCGACTGGACGGTGCCGCAGGAGTGGAACATCAAGGACGCGTACATCGCCGACACCGCCGGCCACCGGGTCGTCGACTTCGCCGCCTCCAGCCTGCACGTGCTCGGCTACAGCGTGCCGGTGTCGGCGACCATGCCGCTGGCCGAGCTGCGTGGGCACCTGCACACCCTGCCGGACCACCCGACCTGGGTGCCCTACCGCACCAGCTACTACAAGCCGGAATGGGGGTTCTGCCTGGCCCAGGAGACCTTGGACGCGCTACCGGAAGGCGAGTACGAGGTGTGCATCGACTCCACACTCACCGATGGCCACCTCACCTACGCCGAGCACGTGGTCCCCGGGCAGGTCCCCGACGAGGTGATCGTCTCCTGCCACGTCTGCCACCCGTCGCTGGCCAACGACAACCTGGCCGGCATCGCGGTGGCGACGTTCCTGGCCCGGGCGCTGGCGCAGGAGACGCCGTGGTACACCTACCGGTTCCTGTTCGCGCCCGGCACCATCGGGGCGATCACCTGGCTGGCCCGCAACGCGGAGCGGGTCGATCGGGTCAAGCACGGCCTTGTGCTGGCCTGCGCCGGCGACCCGGGCCGGCTGACGTACAAGCAGAGCAGGCGCGGCGACGCGGAGATCGACCGGGTGATGCGGCACGTGCTGGCCGCCTCCGAACGCCCGTACCACGTCGCCGAGTTCACTCCTTACGGCTACGACGAGCGGCAGTTCTGCTCGCCCGGGTTCGATCTCGGCGTGGGCTCGCTCAGCCGGACCCCGTACGCCGGCTACCCCGAGTACCACACCTCGGCGGACAACTTGGATTTCGTCTCCCCGGAGGCGATGGCGGACACGCTCGCCGTCTGCCGCGAGGCATTCGCCGTCCTTGACCGCAACCGGCGGTACGTCAACCTCAGCCCTTACGGCGAGCCACAGCTGGGCCGGCGCGGGTTGTACGACTCGCTCGGCGGCCGTAGCGACGCGAAGCAGGCCCAGATGGCCATGCTCTGGGTGCTCAGCCTCTCCGACGGCGAGCACAGTCTGCTGGACGTCGCCGAGCGGTCCGGGCTGCCGTTCGACACCGTCGCCGCCGCGGCAGGCGCCCTGCACGGCGCCGGGCTGATCAAGGCATGACGCCGATGACCACCGAGGGGGAGAAGACGACGACATCGGCGGCCCCGGCCGGACACGCCCGGCGGACCGCCAAGCGGGCCATAGTCGGCCGGCTGTCCTGGGGACTGGCCGACCAGGCGGCCTCCAGCATGTCCAACTTCGCGGTGGGGATCTACGTGGCACGCTCGCTCGGGCTGGCCGCGTTCGGCGTGTTCAGCCTCGCCTGGGGGACCTACGGCGTGGTGCTCAGCGTTTCCCGCGGGCTGGCCACCGACCCGCTCGTGGTGCGCTTCAGCGGCGTGTCGGACACGTCCTGGCGCGGGGCGGTGGCCCGGTCCTCGGGTACCGCGCTCGGCGTCGGTGCCGCCATCGGCGCGGCGTGTCTGGTGGTCGGTCTGGGGCTCGGCGGCCGCGTGGGGCCCGCGTTCGCCTGCCTCGGCGTCATGCTGCCGGGGCTGCTGTTGCAGGACGCCTGGCGGTACGCGTTCTTCGCCGCCGGCACCGGGCGGAAGGCGTTCGTCAACGATCTCGTGTGGGGCGTCGCGCTCGTCCCGGCCATGGTGATGGCGGCCCGCGTGGGCAGCGTGGCCGCTTTCGTGCTCGCCTGGGGCGCGTCCGCCGCGGTGGCCGCGGCGTACGGCTGCCTCCAGTCCGGCATCCGGCCCCGGTTGACCGGAGCGCGCGAGTGGCTTCGCGAGCACCGCGACCTCGGCTACCGGTACCTGGTCGAGAACGTCAGCAACAGCGGCGCGAGCCAGCTCCGGGCGTACGGGCTCGGCGCGATCGTCGGGGTCAGCGCGGTGGGTGTGGTCCGGGGCGCCGAGCTCCTGCTCGGCCCGTTCATGGCTGTGCTGATGGGGCTGTCGCTGGTCACCGTCGCGGAGGCGGCACGGGTGCTGCGGCGGGCCCCGCACCGACTGGGCGCATTCTGCCTCCTGTTGGGCGGCGGGCAGGCCGTCGCCGCGCTGCTCTGGGGAGCGGCGCTGCTGCTGATGCCGGACCGGCTCGGCGAGCTGGTGCTCGGCGGCGTCTGGCCCTCCGCCTCGCAGCTCATCGTGCCGGTCACGCTCGGCGTCGCGGGCGCCGGCCTCGGCACCGGCGCGGCGGCCGGGCTGCGTGCACTCGCCGCGGCCCGACGCAGCCTGCGCTGCCAGCTGTTCGCGTCAGCCTGTTACGTCGGCGGCGGGCTCGGCGGGGCGGCCGTCGCCGGCACCATCGGCTCGGCCTGGGGCGTCGCCGCCGCGACCGTCAGCGGCTCGGCCGTGTGGTGGCTGCACCTGTGGTCCGCCCTGCGCGAGCGCCACCACAATCCCATCCGCGAAGTGAGGAAGCCATGACCGCCCATCCCCGGTTGAGCATCGGCCTGCCCGTGTACAACGGCGAGGGGTACCTTGCCGAGGCGCTCGACGCTCTGCTCGGCCAGACCTACGAGGACTTCGAGCTGGTCATCTCCGACAACGCCTCGACCGACGGGACTCAGGACATCTGCCGCCGGTACGCCACGAAGGACTCGCGCATCCGGTACATCCGGCTGCCCCGGAACGTCGGCGCCGCACCGAACCACAACTATGTGTTCACCGAGTGCCGCGGCGAGTTGTTCAAGTGGGCCTCGCACGACGACCTGTACGCCCGGGACCTGCTGCGGCGCTGCGTTCAGGCGCTGGACGAGCGGCCGGACGTGATCCTCGCGCACTCCGGCCAGGCGGTCATCGACGGCGACGGCCAGGTGAAGGTCCCCTACGAGTACGGGCTCGCCACCGACTCGCCGCACGCGCCGGAGCGCTTCCGCAGCCTGCTGTTCGAGCCCGGAGGCGACGACTTCTACGGGGTGATGCGGGCCGACGTGCTGCGCCGGGTGAAGCCGCACGACAGCTACCACCACGCGGACCGCACGTTCGTCGCCGAGATCACCCTGCACGGGCCCTTCCACCAGGTGCCGGAGCTGCTGTACTTCCGCCGCGACCACCCCACCCGCGCCGAGCGGGCGAACCCGGGCAAGCGCTCCCGGTGCGTCAACCTGGACCCGCGCCGGGCAGGCCCGCTGCACCCGACGCCCCGGCTGCTCGCCGAGTACGTCTGGGGCTTCGCCTCGGCGATCCGGCGGGCGCCGTTGTCCCCAGCCGACCGGCGCGCGTGCTACCGCCACCTGGCCGCATGGATGACCAGCCGGGTCCGGCCGGGCGCCGGCGAGCGGGTCGAGGACCGCGCCCCGGTCGACCCGGGCCGGTTCACTGTCTCCGTCGACGCACTCGTCGCCGGCCGTGAGGGGAGGCAGGCATGACGTCCGCGGACCAAACTCCGGTGCGCGTCGGGGTGTTCGGTCTGCTCGGCTCAGGCAACCTCGGCAACGACGGGTCCCTCGAGGCCGTGCTCGGGTACCTCCGCGCCGAGCACCCGGAGGCGGTCGTGGACGCGCTGTGCGGCGGACCCGAGGTCGTCGCGACCCGGTACCGGATCCCCGCGACACGGCTGCACTGGTACCGCGGGGAGTACCGGACCGCGTCGCGTGCGGGCGCGATCGCGGCGAAGGGTCTGGGCAAACTCGTCGACGCCGTCCGCACCGCTGCCTGGGTGCGCCGGCACGACGTGGTGATCGTACCGGGCATGGGCGTCCTGGAGGCCACACTGCCGCTGCGGCCGTGGGGCTTCCCCTACGCGCTGTTCCTGCTCTGCGCATCCGGCCGGCTGTTCGGCACCCGGGTCGCGCTGGTCAGCGTCGGCGCGGACGCGATCGGCCGACGGCCGACCCGGGCCCTGGTGCGCTGGTCGGCGCGGCTGGCCACGTACCGGTCGTACCGGGACGCCCTGTCCCGCGACGCGATGCGGGCGATGGGCGTGGACACCGAGCGCGACAAGGTCTACCCGGACCTCGCGTTCGCCCTGCCGACACCGCCGACGAGCGCGCCATCGGGTCCGCCTGGCCCGGTCTGCGTCGGCGTCATGGCCTTCCACGGGGGCAACGACGACCGCGCCCGGGCCGAGGAGATCCACCGGCGCTACCTCGACGGGACGACCCGCTTCGTCCGCGTGCTGGTCGAGGACGGCAGGCCGGTCCGGCTGCTGACCGGCGACGAGGTCGACCGGCCGGTGGTCGCCGCGATCCTCGACGCGGTGGACTCGCCGCTGGTCACCGCCGCCGAGGCGGCCTCGCTGGCCGACCTGATGAAGCAGATGGCGGCTGCTGACACCGTGGTGGCGACCCGCTACCACAACCTGATCTGCGCGCTGAAGGTCGGCACGCCGACGCTCGCACTCAGCTATGCGGCAAAGAGCGACGCGCTCATGGCTCAGATGGGCCTTGCCGCGTACTGCCACCCGGCTCGCGAGGTCGACGCCGGCCGGCTGCTCGAGCAGTTCCGGGCGCTGGAGCAGAGATCGGCGGAGCTGCGGCGGATCCTCACCGAGCGGAACCTGGTCGCCGCCCGGCGCCTCCAGCACCAGTTCACCTCCTTGACAGCGGCCCTGTTCCCGGCGATCGACCACGCCCACGCCCACGCCTTGCGGGAGGTTCCATGAATGCGCCCGGAATGAAAGCGACCGAAGTCCCGGCGATCGACGGCGCGTACCTGTTCGAGCCGACGCCGTACGCCGACGAGCGCGGCTTCTTCTGCCGCACCTTCGACGCCGACGTGGTCCGCTCGGTGGGCCTCGACCCGGACGCCTTCGTCCAGGACAGCCTGTCCCGCTCGGTCCGGGGTGTACTGCGCGGCCTGCACCTGCGCTCCGGGGCCGGCGAGGCCAAGCTGGTGCGGTGCTCGTACGGGAGGATCTTCGACGTCGTCGTGGACCTGCGGACGGACTCGCCGACCTACCGCAACCGGGCCTTCTTCGAGCTGTCCGACGAGACGCAGGTGACCCTGTACATCCCGGCGGGGTGCGCGCACGGCTTCCAGGCGCTGACCGAAACCGCTGACATCGCGTACCGGATCGACCGCCCGCACGATCCGGCCGAGGACGTGACGATCGCTTTCGACGACCCGGAGCTCGCCATTCCCTGGCCGCTGCCGGTCACATCGATGTCCCAGCGGGATCGGGAGGCGCCGAGCCTCGCCGAGGCCCTGCAGCAAAAAGAGAGTTGAGGTCGGCATGGACACCGAAGACACCGAAGAGCTCCGCCTGCCCCGGTCGCGGCAGGCGAACGAGCGGCTGCACGCCATGATCCCCGGGGGCGCGCACACCTACGCCAAGGGCGATGACCAGTACCCCGACAGCATGGCCCCGGTCATCAGCCACGGCCGCGGTGCCCACGTGTGGGACATCGACGGCAACCGCTACATCGAGTACGGCTCCGGCCTGCGGTCGGTCAGCCTCGGCCACGCCCACCCACGCGTGGTCGAGGCGGTGCGGCGGGAACTCGACCGCGGCAGCAACTTCGTCCGGCCGTCCATCGTGGAGGTCGAGGCCGCGGAGCGCTTCCTGGCCACGGTGCCGACCGCGGAGATGGTGAAGTTCGCGAAGAACGGCTCCGACGCCACCACCGCCGCGGTGCGCCTCGCCCGCGCCGCCACCGGGCGCCCGCGGGTGGCCATCTGCGCCGACCATCCGTTCTTCTCCGTCGACGACTGGTTCATCGGCACCACGCCGATGTCCGCAGGTGTTCCGGCGGCGACCAACGAGCTCACCGTGGCGTTCCCCTACGGGGACCTGGCCGCCACGGAGGAGCTGCTCACCCGGTACCAGGACGAGGTCGCCTGCCTGATCCTCGAACCCGCCACGCACACCGAGCCTTCCCCTGGCTCTCAACTTCTCCCCCACGCTCGGCTTCTCCCCCACGCTCGGCTTCGCTCGCGCGGGGGGACCCCCATGCGCGGGGGGACCCGCGGGGGGACCCCCATGCGCGGGGGGACCCCCATGCGCGGGGGGACCCCCATGAGCAGGGAAGACCCCACTCCCGGGTACCTCGCCGGCCTGCGCGAGCTCGCCGACCGGCACGGCTGCGTACTGATCTTCGATGAGATGATCACCGGCTTCCGCTGGTCCGAGGCGGGCGCCCAGGGCCTGTACGGCGTCGTCCCCGACCTCTCCACGTTCGGCAAGGCGCTGGGCAACGGATTCGCCGTCTCCGCGCTGGCCGGGCGCCGCGATCTGATGGAGCGGGGCGGGCTGCGTCACTCCGGCGACCGGGTGTTCCTGCTGTCCACCACGCACGGTGCGGAAACGCACTCCCTGGCAGCCGCAATGGCCGTGCTCACCACCTACGTCGAAGAGGGCGTCACCGCGCGGCTGCACACCCTCGGCGAGCGGTTGGCCGCCGGTGTCCGCGACGCCGCGGCCGACATGGGCGTCGGCGACCACATCGTCGTCCGGGGCCGGGCCAGCAACCTGGTCTTCGCCACCCTCGACGAGAACCGACAGCCGTCGCAGCAGTACCGCACCCTGTTCCTGCGCCGGCTCCTCGCGGGCGGGGTGCTGGCCCCGTCGTTCGTGGTGAGCAGCGCGCTCGACGACGCCGACATCGATCACACCGTCGACGTGGTGGCCCAGGCATGTGCGGTGTACCGGAAGGCACTGGACGCCGCTGACCCCACCCCCTGGCTTGCCGGACGACCGGTGAAGCCCGTATTCCGCCGCTTGGCGTGACGTGACGTCAGCGTCGCTCCCGCCGACCGGCGTCGGCCATCCGATCGACCAGCCGGTCAGCCATCCGGTCGACCAGCCACGCGGTCGCCGGTATCACCGCCAGCGCGGTGCACCAGCCGCCGAGGACGTCGGTCGGGTAGTGCGCGCCCAGGGCGACCTGCGCCCAGCCCATGGCGGCGCCGGCAACCAGCGCCGCGGCGAGCACGAGTAACGTGCCGGCCGTCCCCCCGAGGCCGAGCCGGCCGGTCGCGAGCAGCGCCACCACGAGGGCGAGCGCGGTGACGAAGGCGGTGTGCCCGCTCGGGTAGGACAGGTTCCCGTCGTGGATGGTGCGTCCCACCAGGGACTTGAGCAGCGTCGCCGTCCCCACGGTCATGCCGACGCCGGCAACGATGAGCACCGCTGCGCGAGGACGCCGAAGCAGCAGGCAGCCCGTCACGGTGGCCACGACCAGCGTCGCCGCTCCCACGGGCTCCCCCAAGAGGTCCGTGGCCAGAGCGGCGTACCGCCACGGCGGCCCCACACCGTCCACCGCCGCCCCGATCCGCGCGTCCACCATGCCGGGCTTGCTGTCGTCGGCATACAGGACCCCGAGCACGACGACCACCAGCGCGGCGAGGGCCGCAATCAGCCCGAGCCACACGCGCAGCGATAGGGGCAGCACCGCGGGCGCCGACCGCCTGGTCACACGCCCACCGCGTCCGGTCGACCTGCGGTGCTTTGCCGTGATCGGCAGATGGTGTTCCGGATCTTGACTTCTTGAGGCAGGGTGAGAGTGCGGCCCTTCATCCGACCGGTGGGCAGCCATGAATCAGTGGCTTCCCATTTCCCCTGCTCCAGGCCCTCTTGAAGACTGCCCGGCCTGCTTTCGGTGACCTTCTTGTCTGCCATGCGCGGCAGTGGTTCATGTCCCAGGCCGCGTGGGACCACGAACCGGTCAACGACCCGCGGATCGACCTGCTGATGCCCGCGCCTCACGACGGCGGGGCGTTGTTTCTCCGGCCAAGCGACCCAACGCCAGTGAAGCTGGTCGACGTGGCCTTCGGCTTCTGCTGGCACCAACTCCCCACCAAGGAGCCCCCCGTCGTGTCTGACTCGGCCCGCGCGGGAGCCATCAGTCTGCGCATCCCCGAACTCGCCAGCTTGTCCATCACCCTGGCCAAGGGCATCGGAATCCGTCTCTACTTGCCACCCTAACCAACAATGCAGTCGCGGCAAACCGCCGTCGGAAAGTCCGCGTCTGAACACGACTGACGCCCGCGCGGGCCAACACGGCAGGGGCTGAACCGTGGCGGGTATCGACGCAACGGTCGGCCCCACGGCACGGCTCCTTGTGGAGCACGCGTTCGTGGTGTGACCGGAGGGTGAGGGCGACGCCGTCATCTGTGCGCCGTGGATCACCAGGAAGCCGGTGACGGAGGCATGCTCCGCCCGGTCACCAGCGATACCAGCGGCGCCGCTCACCGACCGTGGGATTGTGGCCGAACAGGAATCCCAACAGCCAGATCACGAACACCGCGAGCGCAATCCACCACAGCACTTTCACCGCGAATCCGATACCGAAGAGGACCAGAGCCAGCAGAAGAACCAGCAGGATCGGGACCATGACACGAACCTCCTGCTTGCCGGGTTTCCCGAAAGACACGAATCAGACGTCCTTTCGGCAAAGGATTTCTCTGTGCAGGACGGAGAACCAGTCGTCCTCCTACCGCCCGCCCCCATTCCCGCCAGGCCGCCTCGGCCACGGTCCGCACGTACATTGCCACCCACGGCTCCCGCTTCGAAACGCTGAGGCCCGACGGCAGGCCGTGGCCATAGTCCTGCTGCGCAACGAATTCGTCGTACGCGGCGCTCCTTCCGCACCCGGCGAGGTCCTCCTCGAGATCGTCGACGAGGTGTACCTGCCGCTGCTGCGCGGTCGAGGCACATCACCAGCCTGAGGAACTCACCGGTGGATCTCAGATGGCCGGGCAGGCTGCACACTCGCGAGAGGAGGCGGAGCACCGTGGCCGGGACGATCGAAGCGAGGCCCGCGAGCAACCAGCGCACCCTGGTGCGCGACCGCCCGGCGGGCGTGCGTCCTCTGATCGCGCTTGCCGCGGCGGCGGCCGCCGCTCTGGTGCTGCTGCCCGCGTGGGCGGCGACGCTCACGGTGGCAGTCGGGCTGCGCGTGCTCGCAGGCCTGCTGGCCATCGTCGGCCAAGCTCAACTGCGCCTGGCCGTACCGCCCAAGCCCCAGAAGACGCTCAGCGTTGGCGCGAGCAACTCGGCCAGGAGCAGGGCGGAGGCCCGGAGGCTGACCAGCAGAGAAGGCTCACGTGGACTGAGCAGGCTTCCGTGTCCGGCCGCCTTCTCCCCCGCCCTTGCAGTCCTTGTCCGTGCCGTGGCTCGAACCGGTCTCCCGAAGCCCGCAGAGCGCGGTCGCCAGTTCCTGTCGTACCGGTCCGGGCGCGGCATCGCCCGCCACGGCTTCCACCAGGTCCTGAGCGACCCGGTGCAGTTTGGTGTTGGTCTTCTGGGAAACGGTGACCAGCACGCTCCAGGCATCCTGAGCGCTCAGAGCGAACGAGGCCATGAGGACCCCGCGAGCCAGGTCGATCACCGTCCGGGTCTGCATGGCGCGCCTGAGCTGGACGAGTTCGATACGCAGGTCCCAGTCGGTATCGTCGGGCCGCTTGCCCTGCGCCGAAGCGGCGCGTCCCTCCCGGGAGCACCTGGCATAGCCGTCCGTCACGGTCCCGGCCAGGTCGAACAGACAGCGCGTACCGGTAAGCGAGAGCAGCCTCTCGACCGCGGGACCGGTCGCGGTGAGCACGAGGGTCTTGGCTTCGCGCAGAGCCCGGCGGCGCACGCACAGCAGGACGTTGAGGCCGGAGCAGTCACAGAAATCCACTCCGGCAAGATCGAGATCGACGCCGCTCGCCGAGCAGCGCAGCGCGTTGTGCAAAGCATCCCGCAGCACCTGCTCCGTGCCGATGTCGAGTTCACCCGACACCAGGACAGCCGTCCGGTCCCCTGTGCCATGCGTCTCCACCGTCAGGCAGGGAGGCAGAAGGGGCGACGGCGGGGAGACCCGCACCGTGTGCGGGGCAGCCCTGCACGGCTGATCGGACTGGGGGAGTAGGCGCTTCGCCATGTCAGCCTCCCGAGCTCTTCCACCCGCACACCCCCTTTTGTCAGGTTCGACCTCTCATACATCAGATGTCAAGAGTTACAGGAATTCTGTTTCGCCTTTTTGTGTTCATGAATGTCGGCGCCTATTCTCGAGGTATGGCTGGAGTGCCTGAGTCGCATATCGGGTGGACGTTCCTCACCAACCACGCACGTGTGCTGGTCGCGATCGCCGAGGACCAGACCACCCGCATCCGTGACATCGCGGCTCACTGCCGGCTGACGGAGCGGGCCGTCCAGAAGATCATTTCTGATCTGGAGCACGACGGTTACCTCAGCCACACCCGGGAGGGGCGCTCCAACACCTACCGCATCGAACCGGGCACCCTCCTGCGGCATCCAGCCGAGGAGGGCCTGACCGTCTCCGATCTGCTCGCCCTGCTCGCACGGCGCGACGCACAGCACGGCCGCCAACCGGCGGACAGCTGACCGGGCCCCTGCACCCCTCGAACGTTGTCCCCTCCCGCAACGGGAGACTCGTAATTCCGAGAGACTGTGACCCGCACAGCTCGGGAGGTCGATTCTCTGGTCAGTGTCATCCTCACCGGGCCCCCCGTGATCCCCGGCGGTCAGTCACGCGGAAGCAAGGGTCCGAGCGGTCCGAGGTCCAAATTCAGGTCCTCGGGCCGAAGTCCGTAGCGCTCGCGTAGTTCGGCCATGCGGTCCTCCAGGAGCATGAGCGTGAGCCCGATCCGCTCTTCCTGCTCCTCCGTCAGTTCGCCCGTGTCGAAGCGGCGCACCGCTTGGCGCTCCATCAGTTGGCGGATCAGTTCGACGACGGTCAGCACCAGCTTGACCAGGTCTCGCTCTACGGTGTCGGGCTCCAGGTCCAGCCGATTGCGGGGCCTGCGAGGCGTCCTGTCGGTCATAGTCGTGAGGTCTCCGGCCAGGGCGAGGGAACGTGGGCGTTGACCGAGCTGATCAGGGCGTTGAGATCGATGCGGACGAGGTCGACGTCCGCGATGCGCAACGTGATATCGCCGGTGATCACGACTCCACCCGCGAGCAGCCGGTCGAGCAGGTCGACGAGGGCGACCTCCCGGCGTTCGACGACGGTCACGTCTCTCCTTCCATCAGCCCGGTGAACGAGTAGGCGGCCCAGGGGCCAGTGAGTTCGACCCGGATTCCCGGGGTGTCGTCCCCGGTGCGACCCACCAGTTCCACGAACTCCTCGGAACTGCTCCGTGCCACCAGATAGGCCGCATTGAGTACATTGCGCCCGGAGGCTCGGGAGAGGACGGAGTTCTGCGGAGCGTGCAGTCGGGACTCCTCGGCGTGCGAGGAAAGTGTTCCATGCAGCCGGCGAGCGAATTCCTCGACCTTCTCCCACATTTCCTCATGCGCCATCGTGCGTGTGCGACGTTGCCGGAGGTAGTCCCGTCCAGAAGTAGCCTTCCCGGCGGGGGAGTCGCTTTCGGCCGTATCCGTTTCGCGATCGTCTATGTAGACCTTGACACCCCATTCGACGCGTCCTTCGACTCGGTCGAGGGCGCGCCGGAGGTCGTCCTTGCGTTCCTCGATCATCACCCGGACACCGCTGTCGTCCCGGAACACGGTGGCCAGCCGCAGCGGCAGCGGAGTGGTGACACCGGAGAGCGCGTCGATGACCTTCTGGTGGGCGCGGGCCGTGGCGGTGAGCCAGTCCAGGTCCTCAAGGTGCGCCTTCAGCGGCTCCTCGGCGAAGTCCTCCTCCGGGACCTGGCTGACGACGGCGACGAGGCCGTGGTGCTCCACTTGCCGAGCGGGGGCTCCCCCGACCCCCGTCAGGGGATGCTGGAGCGGGGCACTGAAGGGGCGGCAGAGGGCATAGACGTACCGCAAGGCGCTCACGATCGCTCCCTCCCCTCCCGCGCACGCTCCAACTCCTCCTCACCGCTGATGGCCTCCATTCGCTCCAGACGCGCGCGCAACTCGGCGTTTTCCCGGGCGAGTTCCTGGCGTCGGGCGCGGGAGGAGAGCGCCGGGTCGTCCTCCCACCAGTCGATGCCCATCTCCTTCGCCTTGTCGACGGAGGCGATGATCAGCCGCAGCTTGATGGTGAGCAGTTCGATGTCGAGCAGATCGATCCGGATATCCCCCGCGATCACCACGCCCTTGTCGAGCACCCGTTCAAGGATGTCGGCGAGGTTGGCGCTGCTGCTGGGGCCTTCGTAGGGGGACGGAAGCCTGGTGGGCATGGTCATCGCAGGCTCCGCTCGTCCTCGCGCTCGTCTTCCTCCTCCTCTTCCTCATCACCCTCTTCCCGGTACCGGCCTGTGTCCTCGTACGCATCCCCGCGATCCTCCCCGTTGGCCTCCTCGGCTTCGGACTCCTCCACGGGCTCCTTCTCCTCGGTTTCCTCGCCTTCGCCCTCCTCTTCGTACTCGGGCTCCTCGCCCTCTTCCTCGGCAAGCGCGTCCTCGTGGGTGCATATGACCTCGCCATCGCGGATCTCACCGCGCCAGCTGTCCTCCGCCTCGCCCTTGATGGTGATGAAGCGGGCGAAGTTCTTGAGGTCGAGGCGTGCCCTGCGGCCCTGCGCGCGCCAGAGGTTGCCGGTCTTCTCGAACAGCCCCTTGGGGTAGTACTCGATGACCAGCAGGATGCGCGTGAGGGTCTCGGCGAGCGGGTGGAAGGAGACGACGCCCTTGGTCGTGCCCTTGGCGCCCTCGGACGTCCAGGAGATGCGGTCGTCGGCCACCTGGTCGATGGTGCGGGCCTTCCAGCTGCGGTTGGACCAGAACACCTTCAGCTGCCAGTCGGAGGTGAGGTCGTCGGCGCGGCTTGCGCTCTTGACGCCCTTGGCGAAGGTGCTGAAGTCCTGGTACTGGGTCCACTGGTCATAGGCGGTGCGCAGCGGCACGCCGACATCGATGGACTCGATGATGACGGTGGGTTTGTTGCCCGCGCCGCGCTTCCGCCTGCTCTTGCCGCCGGTGAGGTTCCCGAGCGCCTCGACGACACTCTCCTTGGCTCGTCCGGCGCCCGCCTCCAGGATGGCGCGCAGGGGGCCCTTGCCCTCGATGAGCTTGCGTCCGCCCTCCAGGGCGAGGCGGGCGAGTCCGGGGCTGTTGCCCTCGGCAATGTCGTTGAGCTTGACCGTGGTTTGGCCGAGCTTGCGCCCCACGCCGACGAGAAGCCGCTGGGCCTGGGCGGCGAGGTAGGCCTCCAGCTCCGTCTTGAGGTGCTCTACCGCTTCCCCCCGGGCGACCTGAGACAGCCGGTCCTGCGCGCTGTCGGTCGCTCCACCGACGATGTCGGCCATCGTCACCGCCTCCCTTCACCTGCCGGGCCACGGATAGTGCGAGCCACACCGCCTTGCGCATCGGCGGGTTTCTTCGAGGTGGCCGTCCGGGCGGCCTTCGCGGCCTTCCTGGCGGTCCTCGTGCCCGCACCCTGCTGATCGCGTGCCCTCACATGCCGCTTCCCGGACGGGGCCTCCGGCGCCGGTTTCCTGCGCGGGGCCGACTCCGCCTCGGACGCCCCACGGGCCGCGTTGTCGCTGCCGGTCTCCTCGGCCCGGCCCTCCTCGGTCTCTTCGCCCTCGGACCGCAGCGATGGCTCCGGTACGACGTCGGAGAGCTGCTCACGCACCCGCTCGGTACGGTCGTGCAGCCGGTCGGCGAGGCCCTCGATCTGCTTCTCCACCAGCGCGCCGGAGGCAGCCGAGCCGACGCCGCGCAGGTCCTCGCGCAGCTGGTCGCCGATCTCCTTGAGCTCCGGATTGTTCAGCAGTTGCTCGTCGACCAGGCGCGCAAGCGCCCGCGGGTCGAGCTGCAGGCGTTTTCCGGCGACCAACGTGCCCACGGCGAGGGCGAGCTTCATTTTCTTGGCACGCCCAAGGACGTACCCAGCCCCTATCGCGAGGCCCAGTGCCACTCGGTTCATCATGCCGTCCCGTCACTGGTTGACGATGTACGACCCAGACCGATCTCCAGCCGGTCCAGCAGTGCGTCCTCCTCGCGGTCGAACTCCTCCTCGGTGATGTCGCCCTCCTCAAGACGGCGCTCAAGAAGGGCGAGTTCGGTCCGGACGGTCACCGGGTCGTAGTACTGCCGCTCGGCCTCGGCGATCACCTGCCGGATCGCCCACAGGCTGCCGCGCGCCGGCGCGAACGGCAGCAGCAGGACCTCCTTGAGCAGTCCCATGGGTCACTCCTCACTCATGGCCGTGCCGATCGCGGTCCCGGTGGGCTCGGCGGGGCCGGGCTCGACGAAGCTGTACGGCGGCAGCGGGCCGTTGACCCGCAGATCGAGGTGCGGGTGGTTCTTACGGGACTCCTCCACGGCGGCCAGGAACTCCTCAGCGGAGTCGCGAGCGACCAGGAAGGAGAGATTGGCCAGCCAGCCATGGGACTCGGGTCCGGCACTGACGGCCTCGGCAGCCGGGCCCAGCTCGCGCTGGAGTTCCACGGCGTCCGACGCCTCGAGGCCCTGGACCGCCACGGCGACCATCTCGCCCAGCCGCATCCGTTCCTCGTGGCTACCGCCCCCGGCCTTCTGGTTGGCCTCCGCCAGGGCTCGCACCCGAGGGTTCTGCCCCATCACCAGGTGCAGCACCGACTCTTCATCGTGGGTGGCCTTGACGTTGTACTCGACCCTGCCCTCCAGGGCCGTCAGCCGCTCCAGGTAGTGCTCGGCACGCTCGGCGAGCACCTCGGTGACAGAGGTGTCGTCCGGGGCCACGCTGCCGAACCGCATGGGCAGCACGGGGCCGCCCGCGCCCGCCTCGCCAAGCACGTTCTGGTGGGCGAGCAGGTCCCTGCGCTTGGGCCGCAGCCCCTCGGGGGCGTCGCTGACGATCGCCACCAACTCGCCTTCCTCCAGGACCCTGACCGGGCATGGCGGATCACCGACCCCGCCCATGTCCTTGGGGAGCGAGGGGTGCGAGCTGGCGGCGATGCCGTAGACGTACGTGCTCACTCCTGCTCCTCCTTCCGGTGGCTGGGCGTCTTGTGCGCCCGCGGCCCTGCCTCGCCCTGGGCCTCCTCACGGGCCTGTTTGAAGGCATCGGAGAACGTCTGTGCGGCGCCGGTCAGAGCACCCTTCGCCTTGCCCCGCGCGCCGGACTCGGTGATCTCGCCGACCAGGTCGGGAAGTCCGGGGCGCCTATGCGGACCGGCCTCCAGATCGAGCCGGTTGCACGCCTCGGCGAAGCGCATATAGGTATCGACGCTTGCCACGACGACCCGTATGTCGATCTTCAGAATCTCGATGCCGACGAGCGAGACACGGATGAACGCGTCGATGACGAGCCCTCGGTCGAGAACGAGCTCCAGGACGTCGTACAGTCCGCCGGTGCCGCCTCCTCCGGTCTGCGGTGCCGGGACAACGGTCATGCCGACCGCGCCTCCTTGTCTGTGGGGATGTGCGCGGGAGTGCGGTCTGCTAGCGACCGGCCGGCCGCTGCAAGTCGGCCCTCCCGCGTTCGTAGCGGCGAACGCGCCGGTAGCCGGCGAGCTCACCGTCCGCGGTGAGCTCCACCTCGTAACTCGCGATCAGGCTCATGGTGTCGGGGATCCGGGAAAGCTCCAGGACCTCGATCTCCAGCGCCCAGCCGTTCTCCGTGCGTTCGAAGGACGACACGGACTCGGGGGCCAGGCCGGTGAGCTGCGTGAACTGGTCGCGTGCATGACGCAGCACCTCCATCGCACCCGGTCCTCCACCCGCCGCGCCGTTCTTCGACTGCTTGGGGGAACCCGGTGCCTTCGATGCCCGTTCGGTGTTCGACATGGCGACCTCCCAGGTCGAGTGCCCACCGTTCCCCGTGCAAACATGCCGGGCCCGTTTTCGACTCCGTGCGTGCCTCGAGCGCGGCGCCCGCGACCGGTCACGCCACGCGGCGCATGAGCACACAGGTGTCCGGCCTGCTGCACGTCGCACCTGGTACGCCGACCGATCGCTACTTCTCATGGCAGCTGTGGCCGTCGCCAGCCGCCCGGGACAGGACGACGAGTTCGTAGCTGCAGCCTGGCAGCCTCAGCGGGGTGAGGGAGGCCCCGTGTCGCGACTGCACGTCATCCCTCTTGGTGGACCAGTGGCTGGGCGAGCTGCTCCAGCCGTGGCCCCAACGCGGCGATGCCCATGGCAATCGCGACCCCGGCCCAGGCCACGGGGCCAAGGGGCGTGCAGCCGAAGAACTGGCTGACCAGCGGCGTATCGATCAGGCCGATCAGGACAACAGCGGAGCCGAGGGCGGTCGCCGGCACCAGCGGACTGTGTCGCCGTCCCGTCATCGTCTGGGTGAGCTGGGCGCCGACCACACCGCACAGCGCCATGGTGCTGGTCCGGCGCGCCGAGCCCGGTGTGACCGCGCCGATCAGCCAGGCTGTGGTCACGCCGAGCGTGGTGACGATGCCGCGATGCCTGATCTGGCGGGCCGGCGGATCGCCGAGGGCAGCGACGCCCACAGGGGTGGTCCCGCCCAGGACGGACTCGCCATCGGCCTGCCCCTCACTGCTCTCGTCACGGAGTGTGACCGACGCCGCCATCACCAAGAACATGCCGGTGAGAAGGTTGACCAGCAGGATCTGCCGGGTGGACAGAAGTTGCCGGACAGTAGTGTGCCCAGGACCGAAGAGCCGATCTCTCCGGCATTGCCGCCGATCAGGACGCTGACCGCGTCGGCTCCGCCACAGCGCCCGGCCCCCGGCGACGGCGTCGACCAGCATCGACAGATCGTCGCTGGCGATCACCAGGTCGGCGGCGTTCCGGGAGGCCGCGGAGCCGTGCACGGCGATGCCGACGCCAATGTCAGCGGCGCGGATGGCGGCGGCGTCGTTGGCGCCGTCGCCGACCATGGCCACCACCCGTCCGGCAGTCTGGAGCGCCTCCACGACGTGCACCTTCTACCTCCGCCTGAACGCGTTCCTACCGGACGCTCAGCGGGACGCAGAAGGTCGAGCGAGTGGACCACCCGATGCGCTGAGGGTCCATTTCCGGCCACTGGGGCGTGTGTTGCCGACGCTTTACATCGCTACAGCGGGTGGCGTGCCCTCCTGGCTCAATGGGGACACACTACCCATTGAAGTAACGCGTGATTTATGTCCATGCCTCAAACCTTGGAACGCATGGAATCGTTTCTCCGGTATTACCGGTTCGACCTACTGCCGATTGGGCCTGATCAAGTCTGCTCAGGATCTGACATGCGCACGTAATCTCCGGGCGGCGCGAGGAAATCCCTCCCCCCACTCATCCGCTAGGAGAACCTGTGCGCACTCTTGCCCGTATATCGCCGCGTATACGTAACCGTGCGATCGGCACCGCCGTCCTGGCCGGAACCCTGGCCCTGGCACCGCTCTCCGTCACCCCGGGCTCCGCCGCCGCGAAGACGTCCACCTCCTCCGTGACCGTCGCTTCCGCCCAGAAGTGCGCGGACGGCGCGGACGCCGGCGCCACGGCGCGGGAGGCGCGCCCCTCCGGAACCACACATGCTCACGACCCCAACCAGCTCACCCCGGCCCGGGCCAAGGCCATGGAAGCGGACCTGCGGCAGAGACTCGCGGACCGCCGGGTCAACGGCCCTACGCTCGCCGCGGGCGCCACGATCCCGGTGTACTTCCACGTGGTGCACTCCGGGACGACCGGCAAACTCAGCGCGTCCGACATCAACGGCCAGATGAACGTCCTGAACGCCGCCTACAGCGGCCAGGGCGCCGGCAACACCGACTCGGGCTTCCAGTACACGCTGGCCGGCACGGACTACACGGACAACAGCTCCTGGTACAACGGTGTCTCGCCGGGCTCCTCCGCCGAGAAGGCCATGAAGTCGTCGCTGCGCAAGGGCGGCGCGAACGCTCTCAACATCTACACCGCCAACCTCGGCGGCGGCCTGCTGGGCTGGGCGACCTTCCCCAGCTCGTACAAGTCCAATCCCTCGGACGACGGTGTCGTCATCCTGGACGCCTCGCTGCCCGGCGGTTCGGCCACCAACTACAACGAGGGCGACACCGCCACGCACGAGGTCGGCCACTGGTTGGGGCTGTACCACACGTTCCAGGGCGGCTGTAACGGCAAAGGCGACTACGTCGCGGACACCCCCGCCGAGGCGAGCGCGGCCTACGCCTGCCCGGCCGGGCGCGACACCTGCGCCAGCAAGCCCGGCCTCGACCCGATCCACAACTTCATGGACTACACGTACGACTCGTGCATGACCCAGTTCACCCCGGGTCAGGTGCAGCGGATGAGCGACAGCTGGATCGCCTACCGCAACTGATTCATCACGTCCGCCCGAAGGGCCTCGCACCGCGCGGGGCCCTTCACACGTTCACGCGGCGCCCTTTACGATCACAGCGGGGCGAGGAAGACGAGTGCGACCTTCCAGGCCAACCCGGTCGAGGCCGCGTCGTGGGGACGCACGATCGAGCCTCGCAGGGCGACCGGCACGTCGCGGGAGCGCACCGCGCGGCCCGGCACGTCGCGGGAGCGCACCGCGCGGCCCGGCACGGCGTCCGCCCAGGACCACAGCACACCCGAACGTGCGGTTCCGCCGGAAGACACCGCCGTCCGCACGGCCCTGCGCCCACCCCGGAGAGAAGCTGACACCCATGCGCGTCTCGGTCGTCCTGCTCACCTCCGACCTGCGTCTGCACGACCACCCGCCGCTGTGCGCGGCGCTGGAGACCGCCGATGCCGTCGTCCCGCTCTTCGTCATGGACCGTGCCGTGGAGGCGGCCGGGTTCGCCGTACCCAACCGGCGGGCCTTCCTGGCCGACTGCCTGGCCGATCTCGACGCGGCGTTGCGTCAGCGGGGCGGCCGGCTCGTCATGCGCTCGGGCGACCTGGTCGAGGAGGTGTGCCGCACGGTGGCCCAAGCGAACGCCGACGAGGTGCATATGTCGGCCGGGTACAGCCTGTTCGCCGCGCGCCGGGAGGACCGGCTGCGCCGAGCCCTGGAAGCAGTGGGGCGCCGCCTGTTCGTGCACGACACCGTCACCGTGGCAGTACCCCCGGGAACGGTGACACCGGCCTCTTCGGACCACTTCGCGGTCTTCACGCCGTACTACCGACGGTGGGCGCAGCACCCGCTGCGGCCCCTCGCCGCCGCCCCGCGCCGGATCCGCGTGCCCAACCATGTCGGCGGTGAGCCGCTGCCCGCGCGCAGCGATGTCACCGGTGTCTCTCCCGGGCTGCCGGCCGGCGGGGAGACTGAGGGCCGCAAGCGGGTGGCCACCTACTGGCGCCGCGGTCTGGACGCTTACGAGGACACACGCGACGACCTGGCCGCCGACAGCACTTCCCGGCTCTCCTGCCATCTGCACTTCGGCACCTTGTCCCCCGTGGAGCTGCTGCACCGCGCCCGCCGCCGTGGCGGTCCGGGCGCGGACGCCTTCGTACGGCAGCTCGCCTGGCGCGATTTCCACCACCAAGTCCTCGCCGCCCGGCCGGAGGCCGCCCACGCCGACTACCGGACCAGAAACGACCACTGGCGCACCGAGCACACCGCACGAGCCGACATCGAGGCCTGGCGGCAGGGCCGCACCGGATATCCCGTGATCGACGCCGCGATGCGCCAGCTCCGGTACGAGGGCTGGATGCCCAACCGTGCCAGGCTGCTCACCGCGAGCTTCCTGACCAAGACGCTGTACGTCGACTGGCGCATCGGGGCCGCCCACTTCCTGCACTGGCTGGTCGACGGGGACGTGGCCGACAACCAGCTGAACTGGCAGTGGGTGGCCGGCACCGGCACCGACACCCGCCCCAACCGGGTCCTGAATCCCGTCGCCCAGGCCAAGCGTTACGACCCCGACGGCGGCTACGTGCGGCGCTGGGTGCCCGAACTCGCAGGTCTGGCGGCCCCCGCCCTCCACGAGCCGTGGAAACTGCCCGCCCCGGACCGAGCCGCGCTCGACTACCCCGACCCGGTCATCGCGCTGCCGGACGGTCTGGACCGCTTCCGGCGCGCCCGAGACCGGGACCACTGAACAAGCGGCACAAGGACGTTCGCCACCCGGGATCCGAGCACCTGACCTCTTCCCAGGCGGCCGGAGGCTCGACGCCCCGACTCAGCGGGCAGGCTGGGCGAGGAGGGGCATCGCGGTTGTGGACAGGGGCTGCGCCCACACCGACGCCGCCGAGGCCAGCCACCTGCAGCCGGACAGCACCGACTGATAGCGGCACCTGCACCCATCCGGCCTACGCCACCAGGCAGCCCTGCTGCGTGACGCCGAAGTGCACCTCCTTGTCGAGCCATGTCAGGCCGGTTGCAGCCACCCTGGAAGGCTCGACGGCACCGCCGGTGATCTCGTCACGTTCTGCCTTGGTGTCTGCGCGAGCCTTATAACGGAAATGTCCGCCCGTGCAGCGGCCAAGATGTACGCCGCGCTGCTTGGTGTGGTGGACGGTGTCCGGCTGGTCTCGGACGAACGGCTGCGTGAGGTCACGGCCCTGGCCACGGCCGATCACGGCCGATGTCGACCAAACGGGCTCTTTGATCAAAGAGCATCAGCTCCGCTGCTTTGCCTACCGGCAGGCTTGACACCCACCTGCAATCCCACGCTGAACGGCGTTGCGGCTACGTAGCCGGGATAGTCCCCGCCGCCGGAACGGCGCCCGATGCTCGTACGGAGCATCGGGCGCCGGCGCGTATGCCGGACCGTCATGTCCGAATCTGGCAGAAGACCGTCATTGCCGCCACTCAGTCACGCGGGTCAGGATGGCCCCATGTCCAGCACCCGCCGCGTCGTCATCCCGGTCTTCCCCGACGTCGACCTCCTCGACGTCACCGGCCCAGCCGAGGTCTTTGCCCTGGCCAACCGGGAGACCGGGGGCGCCGCGGGCTACCGGGTCGAGCTCGCGGGGCGGGCCCGCGGCGAGGTGGCCACGTCGGCGGGGCTGCGGCTGGTCGCAGACCTGTCTTTCGATGAGGTGGACGGCGTGCTGGACACGCTGCTGGTCCCCGGGGCGGTCGACGCGGGCCCCGGCGGCTCGGTGGCCCGCGTGGACGGCGACGTGGTGGCGTGGGTCGCCCGGGTCACGCCGCTGGCCCGGCGGGTCGTGTCGGTGTGCGTTGGCGCGCACCTGCTGGCCGCCGCCGGGCTGCTCGATGGCAAGACGGCGACGACGCACTGGTCGACCGCGGAGCAGCTGGCGGCCGAGCATCCCGAGGTCACCGTCGACCCCGACCCGATCTTCGTGCGCTGCGGCAGCGTGTGGACCGGCGCCGGGATCAGCGCCTGCATGGACCTGGCCCTGGCGCTGGTCGCCGAGGACCTGGGCGAGGAGGTCGCCCTGACGGTGGCCCGGCAGCTGGTCATGTACCTCAAGCGCCAGGGTGGCCAGAGCCAGTTCTCGCTCCCGCTGAGCCGGCCGCCCGCGTCCCGCCGCGACATCGACGATCTGCGGTTGTTCATCGTCGACCACCTGGACGGCGACCTATCCGCCGCCGCCCTCGCGGCACGGATGTGCCTGAGCGAGCGCCACTTCGCGCGAGTCTTCCGCCAGGAGACCGGGACCGGGCGTGCGCTCCGTCCAGCGCTTCCCCGACGGCACTGTCGGCATCGCCAGCGAGCGGGATACCGCTGCGACCCTCCGCGGAGCCACATCGGTTCCCTCCTGACAGTCTCGACCGAGATACCCGGTTCATCGGGTCAGTGAACCGGCCCCTTTCCGCGCTGCCCTTGGCTCTCCACGCATTCGAGGAGATGGCGTCCCATTTCGTGGTGTAGCCGATCAAAGGTGGGGCGCACGCCTGAGGCGTATGGCGACAGGGACTGCGCTACCTGCCCAGCAGGCGTTCACCGTGCAACTCACCTTGATAGACAGCCAGTTCAATGAGGAGGTGCAGAGTGGCGCCGTCCCAGCATCGTCTGCTTCGAGTCCGGCACTTGTCGAGCCATGTCGTCTGATCCCTCGTGTCCACGGCGAGCATGGTGAGTGTCTCGACCAGGTACTTCCATGCGCTTGCTTCGGACAGTTGCTGCGCGTACCCGCTGGAAGATCGCCGACTTTGAGCAGCAGCAACAGGCAGCAGCCAGATTGGTCGTCGAGAAGGCGCACCGGGAGGGGCGTCCGCTGGGTGCATCCATCCACCTCGCCGACTGCACCATGGAGCCATCGGACCCAACTTCAGGCCGGTGGGCGGTGCCAGTGGCCCATGCTTGACTGCCTGGTCATGGACGAACAGGAGTTGCTCGCGGGTATTGACGGTCCTCGCTCCCTTCGGGAATCGAGTTGTTGAGATGCGCGCGTGGACCTACGCCGACCGATTCCCCAGTGGCGCACGCCAGGATGATCCGGCACGCTGGAAGGGTGGGTGCGGCGCCGTTCCACGCCGCAGGCGTGGGCCTTGCGTCCGCCGGTTGGTGGAACAGTCGGGCGCCGGCTCCATGCTGGCCGTGCCCAAGTCCCAGTTCACAGTGGGATGTTCCCGCATTGAGGGGCTGTTCGCACACTGGCGCCGACGACGCCAAGCAGTAGCCCGCTGCTGTCACTATCTGCGGCGGTGTCGCACGTTCGAGGGGCGGTCTCCGTGAGACCGCCCCTGCCGTTCGGAGCCCCGCTACACTCCCTCCACCCGGTAAAACCCACAGGTCAGACACCGAAATCCTGCTGGAGTACCAGCCGACCAAGACCAATCTCAGCGGCACTTTCTGGACCTCAACTACTCACACCCGTGGTCGTACTGGAGCAGGGCGAGCCGAACGAGGAGTTCGTCGGTGATGGGGAGACCGTCGGCGGCATAGGCCCTGACAGGACGTCACTCTCCACTACATGTCCGTCTGCCGTAGCAATACGAGAACCGGGCCTCCTCGTTGGTCCCAACTGTGAGGTCGCGTGGAACACGCAGTTCACGGACCGATGACGCGGAGGGCCCCCGGCACACAGCGGGCGGTCAGCGGAAGCGGCCGCAGCGGTTCCCCGTCAACGTACCCCCGGATGTCTTCTGCGGCGATCTCCACCGTTGCCGAGCGGTGAACGGTGACCTTGGGATGCCTGACATGGGTTCCGCGATACACGCGCGGGAACACCCGCAACAGCGTGGTACGGCTGAGATCGCCGACCACAGTGACATCGAACAGGCCGTCGGTAAGGTCGGCACCAGGGCAGATGCGCATGCCGCCGCCGTACGATGACCCGTTTCCGATGGCCACGAGGGTCGCTTCGACCTCCTGGACGACGCCGTCGTCGAGAACGATCCGGTAGGGGAAGGGCCGGAAGCTGGCAAGTTCGGCCATCATCGCGAGGTCGTACTTGAAGCGGCCGGTCAGCCATCGCATGCGGTTGCCCCGGTCATTGACACGGGAGTCGAAGCCGGAGGCGAGGACCGTGCCGAACCAGTGGCCGCCGACTTTTCCGAGATCGATGTCGCGCACCCGGCCGGCCTTGAGAGCCGTGGCGATGAGGCGGCCCGCGGCGCCCGCGTCGCCTATGGGCTGGCCGAGGGCGCGGGCGAAGTCGTTGCCGGTGCCGACGGCGACCAGGCCGAGTGGGGTGCGGGTGCCCGCAACGGCCTGGAGGGCGAGGTTTGCCGTGCCGTCGCCACCGACAGCGATCAGAGCGCCGGTGCCCCCGTCCACGGCGGTACGCGCACGTGCGAGCGCCTCCTCGGCGTTCTCCCCGACGACTTTGCGGACGGCGAATCCGGCTGCCCGCAATGCGGAAGCTACCAGCTGGGCCGCCTTGGAGCCGCGGCCCCGGCCTGCGGCGGGGTTGAGCAAGAGGGTGATCTTGTTGGTCACGAGAGCGACTCTACGAGCAGCCTGGTCATGTCTGGGTCACGCCGTCATAACCGTTGGCCCGCCCCCGCGGGCCCGTGGCCGCCACCCGGCGGCCACCCGGCGGCCACCCGGATTCGGTGGCTTGATGACCTCGCGTATCGCCCGCCGGGTGGCTTCTGATGCCCGCGGACGAAAAGCACTCCAGCAGCGCCCTCGCCATGGTGATCGTCAGCCCGTACGCGGGCCGGCTCGCCGCCCGGTACGGCTTCCGAATCGTGGTTACCACCGGCCTGGCCCTGGCCGGCCTGGGACTGCTGGCGCTCGGTATGGTGCACGCCGACACCGGCTACGGGAACGTGTGGTGGCGGCTGGGACTCGCCGGCATCGGCTTCGCCCTGGCCATGTCCCCACTGACAGGCGCCGCCATCCAAGCAGTCAGCCCGCAGGAAGGCGGCCTCGCATCAGGCATCAGCAGCACCACTTGGCAGATCGGCGCGGTGCTCGGCGTGGCGGTACTCGGAGCCATCGTCCGCACCCGGCAATCCGACGGCGCCTCCTTCGAGACCGGCCTCAACAGCGCCTTCGTCGCGGCTGGCGCCATCACATCGGCCACCGCCGTGTTCACCGGCCTGTGGCTGGCGAGGTCCAAGCCCGCGGAAGGCTCCGCGGCGCCGCATCGTTTCGCCGATCCGGATGCGGTCACCACCTCGAACGAGGCATCCGTGAACAGCAGTTGACAGTAACAACCGCCTTGGCCGGGAGAAGCGGCTGCGCGCCGAGGGCGTCGACATCACCATGCCGCTGCCGAGGACCCCTGAGCCGGTCCACGAGGGAGTACATGAGGATGTTGGTACGTCCGACGTTGGTGAAGAGGTAGTCGCCCTCCATGCGGTTCAGCCCCTTCTCCACGTGGAAGGTTCCGTACAGCCGCAGGTGTTCCTTCACCTTCGCCTCGATCGTTCGTGGAATCGGAACGGCACGCCCTTCATCGTGGTCGCGCCACTTGAGATGGCGGATGCTGTGGGCGCGCCCGCGGCCCTTGGTGATGCAGGGCGATTGCAAAGTCAGGGTGATCTTGTAGGTGCGCAGGTCACGGCGATGTGACGATGTTCGGTGGGGCCGCGACGTACGCAACGAAGCTCCGTTGTGCAGATGACCTTCCCAAGTCGCCTGCGTCCAACGGCGCTTCGATGTGCCGTCAGTCTGCCACTGTCTGTCTGGTCAAGTCGCCCACGAGTCACCATCGTGCGATGGGTCCGCTGCCGGAGCGGCTGGCCACGCTGGTCGATCCGCGGTGCCGACGCGGGAAGCGTCACCCGTTCGTGGCGGTGCTGCTGATCGCGTGCTCGGCGGTGGTCACGGGGGCGACGAGCTTCGCGGCGATCGGCGAGTGGGCGGCGGACGCTCCGCAGGATGTTCTGGCCCGGCTCGGTGCCCGGACGGCGACGGTGTTCTCCGCCCGTGTTCCGCCCAGCGGGGCGACCCTGCGGCGGGTGGTCGTGCGGACCTGCCCCGGCGGGCTGGCTGATCTCCTGGGGCATGATCCGGCTGGCGGTGACACCCTCGCGGTGGACGGCAAGAGTGCCCGCGGCTCGCGCCACGGCACCAGACCGGCCGCCCACCTGCTGGCTGCGATGACCGGCACCGGGCTCGCCGTCACCCAGCTGCGGGTACCGGACAAGACAAACGAGATCACCTGCTTCGCCGCCCTGCTGGAACCCTTCGACCTGCACGGAGTTACTGTGACCGGCGACGCGCTCCACACGCAGCGCGAGCATGCCCGCTTCCTGGTCGACGTGAAGAAGGCGCACTACGCCTTCACCGTGAAGCGGAACCAGAAGAACCTCTACGAACAACTGCGGGCTCTGCCCTGGCAAGAGGCGGCAGCGAAGTTCTACGACCGCACCACCGGCCATGGCCGGACGGAGACCCGGGTCGTCACGGCACTGACCGTCACCGACCTGGGCGTCGACTTCCCACACGCCGCCCAGGTCGCCAGGGTCGTGCGGCACCGCACCGACACCAAGACCGGCAGACGCAGCCGCGAGACCGTCTACGTGATCACCGATCTGACCAGCCGCCAGGCCTCCCCGGAACGACTCGCAAACATCTTGCGGGCTCACTGGTTGATCGAAAACAGGCTCCACTTCGTCCGGGACACCTCTTTCCGTGAGGACGCCTCCAAGATCCACACCGGACATGGTCCGGAGAACATGGCCACATTGCGAAGCTTCGCCATCAACCAGCTCCGCACCGCTGGCCACACCAACATCGCCGCCGGACTCCGTAAGATCGCCCGCCGCCCCTACGAACGCCCCCTGGAACTGCTCGGCCTCAGCTGACCTGCACCTCCCCTTGATCAAAAGACTTTGCAATCGCCCTGACCGAGGAGTGGGCGATGACGATCTTGCGTGGGTCGCCTTGGAGGATCCGGTGGGTGAGGTGCCCGCCGAGCGGGAAGGCTCGGTCCAGCCCGGATTGCGGGCGCCAGATAGCCAGGCGGCCGTCGGCCGCAACGCGGTCGAGCATCAGCCCGCCGACCACTCTCCGCCTGGCGGCCTCGGTTTGCGTGAGCACCTCGGCGAGCGGGGCAAAGTAGGTCTGGAACTCGTCGGAGTCGGCGATCAGGTGCCACGCTCTACGAGCGTTCGGTGAGTAACTCCGCCAGATGATCGACGAATTCGGTGAGCCTGTCCAGCCGTGGTCCGCTGCGGGCGATTCGAAAACCGTGGCGGCGACCCCAGAACGCAGCCTGGACGGCATGGAACTGGGCCCACCGCTGGACGCGTTCACGATCGAGTTCCGCAGCCTCGACGAAGACGTCCAAGACCCGGTGGACAGCCTTGCGCAGGTCACCCGCTTCAAGGAGCGTCAGCGCACGGGACTTCAGCAGTGTGCCGCCGTCGTAGGCGGGATCTCCCGCGTACCCCTTGGGGTCGACAGCCAGCCACGGCTCTCGGCGGGCACGCAGGATGTTGCGGGCATGAAGGTCGCCATGGATGAGAGTGTCCGGCTGCGCCCGGCCCAGCTCCCGAACGGTCGCCACGGCGGCATCCAGCACCTGACGCGGCAGTGCATGCGTCAGCTCCTCGGCGTTCTTGCGCAGCTGTTCCTCCCAGGCATCGGCCTGCTCACGCAGCCGGGGCAGGCCGGGCGGTGCGGGGATGGCCAGGCGGCGATTGAGCCGCCCGGCGACCGTCACCACCTCGTCGCCGTCTTCGACCTCTGCCAGCGTCGACGACTGAACCCGCTCCAGCAGCATCGCGAACCGTTCGTCGTCGCGCTCATGCAGCAGGACGGCGCCGCACCCGCCCCACGCAACGAACGCATCCGGCTCGTGGACGTTGCCGGGATGCGGAAACGACACCTTCAGCACGGCGCTCTCCTCAGCCCGCCGCCGTACCGGAACGATGACGCCGACGCCCCCGTGCATAACCTCGCCATCCGGAACGCACCCCCAGCGCCCCAGCAATTCCTCCACGATCCCGGGCAGCTCAGCGAGCCACACCGCCCCGGCCTCCCCCTCGCGGTCGACGGTGCTCTGTGCGAACTCCTCTGGCATCGCGATCATCCCGGCACCCTACGCGCCAGCCCGCCGCAGCCACCAAGCTCAAGCCGGCCGCTGCCGCCCGGCGGACAGCGCACTACGAAGATCGCGAACTACATCTGGAGTACTACCCGAGGGCGGCGCGCAGCACTGCCGTGATGTCCGTGTCGGGGTCTGAGGCGAGCAGGATCTGCGTTGCCTGCTGGATCACTTCGTCGCATGCCTCCGGTGGTGCCGCAGTGAGCGCCGTGCGTACCCACGCGGGGACCTCGTCGGGTTCAACAGGTGGCGGGGTCTGCCAGGGCAGCGGCAGGGCCTGGCTGGCGTATGGAGCGGCGGGGAGTCCGACGCGCTCCGGGTGCACGCACACCGGCACCCCAGCGGCGGTGAATCGGTGGCCCGTGGCCGGGTCGAACGGGCAGTCACGGGAAGGGCGCTCCATCACGTCGAACCGGCCGCCCGGGTGCCTCAGCGACGGGCACACGCCGCACACCGGTCGGCCATCCCGCGCGAAGGATTCATTCCCTTCCGTCATCGGTTGCGCCCTCTCCGTGATGGAGAGCACGGTAGCCGACGTGAACCTGCGCCGCCGCGGGATCGTCTGCGGCCACCGCCGACGGTGTGGCGACCGTGCGGCGTGGCTGGTGGGCGTGGCCGAACGCCCCTGCTCCCAAGCCTTCGAGGAGACGTTGGAGATGCGGGGCCGCAGCAGAACGGGCCTGCCAAAACACGACCCTTCAGGTAGTTGAACTGCCGATCTGATCGGCGCCGAACCGGGCAGTCACCCGAATTGGTGTTCTCCACGCCGATCCGGCAGGCACCAGGCCGGCCTTCACTACGCTCCTACCCGACTACGACCACCGAGGTAGCCCGTGCCCACCGTTCCCTCACCTATCCCACCCCGCACAACTCGCCCTCCTGGAAGAGCAGGCGCGGGTCACGCTGACCGAGCACTACGGCCTCGTTGGCGCGGCCCTGCAGATGGAGGTTCAGCAGTACGAGGACAACGCCGTCTGGCGTGTCACCTCCCCCGGACGCGACTCGTTCGTCGCACGCCTGTCTGTACGCGACGGCCGCCCAGCCCACCAGCAGCACAGTGAGATGCGGTGGTTGGAGAGCTTGGCCGACTCCCGAGACCGCGGTCAGCTCCGTCTCGGCGGCCTGGCTGCAGGCCGACATGATCGAGCAACTCCGGCTGGAACCGGGGATGACCGTGCTCGAAGTAGGCTCCGGCGGGTACAACGCGGAGTTGCTCGCGCACGTCCTCGGGGACCGAGGTCGCGTGATCACCGTGGACGTCGACCCGTACGTGGTGCACCGAACATGGCGGCTGTGCGCGGAAGCCGGTAGCGGCCGTGTCACCGCCGTCCTCAGCGACGGTGGCCTCGGCGCGCCCGCCCATGCCCCAGCGAACGGGTTCGACGGCGTGATGATCACCCACAACGCGGTGGACATCGCCCCGGCCTGGCGGGATCAACTCGCGCAAGGAGCTAGGTTGGTCGTGCCGCTGGAGGTGGGCGGCCACACCCGCTCGATCACCTTGGTCCGGCGCGGCGACGTGCTGCACGCCGAGCACTGGACGTACTGCGGTTTCGTGCGGGACCGCGGTGCCGCCGGCCGCACCGCTCCGGCCGTCCGCCTGGCCGACGGGGAAGTCACGGTGCGATGGGAGGACGGGGTCCCCGGCGACACTGCCGGGCTGGAGGAGGCGCTGCGCGGTCCCCGGCACGAGGTCAGTACCGGTCTCGTCGTCCCCGGCATGTTCAACTTTGAGACGCTGCAGGTCTACGCCGCGACCACACTGCCAGGGTTCTGCCGACTGGCCGCTCCGGAAGGGTCCAAGCTCGTAGCGCAGCAGGACGCGCCCGCGATGCTGGCCGACGGCTCCCTCGCCTACCTCACCCATGTTCAGGTCAAGGACGGTCCGGTGCCCGTCGACCGCCGCTACGAGTTCGTCATCCACGCCTTCGGCCCGGCCGCCGCCGAACTGGCCGCGCGGTTCGCCGCTTGCGTACAGAACTGGGACCGGTACGTGCGCAAGTCCGGTTATCCGCCCATGAGCGTCTACCCGGCCGCCACCCCCGACGACCAACTACCGGCCGGTGACGTGCTCGGCAAACCCTCCGCCCGGCTCGTCCTCCAGTGGCCAGGCCGCATCTCCTTGACGGGTGAAGACGCGAGCGTCGCCTCGCCCACCCAGGGGGCAGTGTGATGCCACGAGTGGACGTGGTCCTGCTGACCATGAACGACCGCCCCGAGGAAGAAGCGCTGGCGCAGAAGACACTGCTGGACCAGGCCGAGGTCGAGGTGCGGGTCGTCGTGGTGGGCAACGGATGCATCCCCCAGGTCGTACCGCCTGGGGCGCTCACCGTCGCCCTGCCGGAGAACGTCGGCATCCCGGGTGGGCGCAACGCGGGTGCCGACGCGCTGCGGCGGGCCGGCACCCCGGCGGAGTACGTGTTCTTCCTGGACAACGACGCCTGCCTGCCGCGCCCCGATGTCCTGGCCCGGCTCGTCGCCGCGGCCGAGGAGCACCCCGACGCCGCCTACGTCCAGCCCCGATTGACCGGCCCGGACGATACGACCACGCCGCGCCGCTGGGTGCCCCGCCTCAGGGCCGGTGATCCGGGGCGGCCCGGAGTCATCGCCACCATGACCGAGGGCGTCGTCCTCATCCGCCGGAGCGTCTTCGACCAGGTCGGTGGCTGGGAAAGCAGCTTCTTCCTCTACCACGAGGGCCTCGACCTGGCGTATCGATGCTGGTCAGCGGGATACAGCGGCTGGTACGCGGCCGACATCCGCATGCACCACCCCGTGACCAGCCCGGCGCGGCACCGCCTCTTCTGGCGGCTCGCCGCACGCAACCGGATCGCGGTCGCCTACCGCAATCTCCCCGGCCCGCTGATCCCGCTGTATCTGGCCGTCTGGACCGGCATCACTCTCGCGCGTGCCCTGCGCGGCGGCGGAGTGGGCGAATCGCTGAGCGGCATGCGCGAGGGCTGGAACCGCCGCGCCGAGCAGCAACGCAGACCCATGAACTGGCACACCGTGTGGCGACTGACCAAGGCCGGACGGCCCCCAGTCATCTGAGCCATGACCGACCGCCGCACAACCCGGCAGACGAATTCGAACGAGGAGACCATGTCCCCTGCACCACCTGATCACCCCGCCATTCCCACTGACGCGAGCGACCTCCCAGACAGCGATGCCGCGCTGGTCGTCGGCACGGCTGAACCGAAGCCCAAGGTACGCACGGGACGCTGCCTGTGCGGCGACACCGTGTACGAGGTGGACGGTGCCCCGGACGATCCACACCTGTGTTCGTGCCGACACGAGACACGCGTCTCTGGCGGCCCTGCCGTCCTGTGGGTCGGTTTCCGTAAGGACAGGCTGAGGTGGGTCGGGCCGGGCGGCGAGCCGACGTGGTACTCGAGCTGGCCGACCTTGCACCGCGGCTTCTGCCCTCGTTGTGGGAGCCAGCTCGTCTCGGTCGCCGACGGCTCGGACATGATCATGGTGACCGGCTTCAGCCTCGACGACCGCAGCGGCACCGATCCCGTCGGACATTCCTATCGCGAGGAGGCTGTGCCGTGGATGACCATCGCCCTCGCCCCCGATCCGTTCAGGCCGCAGCCTGCTTCAATGTGAGCATGAGTGGCGCGCAGCAGCTGATCACCGCCGTCGCCGGGACGCTGTTCCTGGCGTACGACACGAACCCAGCTGAGGCGGCCCAGATCCCCGTGGGCACCGCGACCTTCAACATGGGATGGAACTGACTTCCACACTCCGCTCCGGGGCTGGCCAAGGCTGCAGACCTCGGCCGACCCACCCCACGCAGTACCGGCTCACAAGGGAGGTGTCCCTCGTGTTCATCACACAGGACGAATGGAACACCGGCTACGCCGAAGGTCGACGCCATCGCCAACTCAACGACCTCGAAAGGTCGTTGATCGCCGACCGCCTATCGGTCCCTGCTGACGGACGGGCTCTCGACGTCGGGTGCGGCGTGGGTGAACTCGCCGCGTTCCTGTCCTCGTTGGGCTACCGCGTCGACGCCGTCGACTGGTCCGACAACGCCCTGGCCGAAGCAGCCGCCTCCCACTCGACGGCCGCTCGATGGCTGCGCCTGGACATCGAGAACGACGACTGGGGCCCTCTGCACGCCGACGGATACGACCTCATCACCCTCCGGTTTGTGTATCCGTTCCTGACGCACCGCGACCGCACCCTGCGCACTCTTGGCCGCCGTCTGCGCCCCGGCGGGGCGCTTGCGGTCATCACCCCACTCGCCGCCCACACCCCGGCTGAGCCGTGTGACATCGCCCTCGACGAGGACGAACTCGCCCAACTCCACGTTGGCTGGTCCACGGCCGAGCGGCACGACAGCGAGGGCCTCGCCGTCGTCGTCCTGCGCGGCCCCCGAACGGAGGACGGCGTTCCGGCGCAACACGCCGCGGTTTCCGCACCGCCTTCGTCGGCCCGCGTGGTCGGCCCGGTGGTGCATGGCCACGCGCGTGAGCACCATATGCACCTGTTGCCCCGCTACTACGGTCAAGTGGAGGCAGGGCGCAAGACGATCGAGGTACGCGTGGGCACGCCCACGAAGCGGGCCGTCGAGGAGGGGGACACGATCGTCTTCCACGACCGGGGCAGCGACCGGCAACTCGATGTTGTCGCACGGCGGGTCACGGCCTACGTCTCCTTCGACGAGGTGCTTGACGCGCACGATCCTCGGCGCATCGACCCCGATGCCTCGCGTACGGAGCTGCTCGACGCGCTCCGCAGTATCTACCCACCAGCCAAAGAACAACTGGGCATCCTGACGTTCGAGTTCGATCACAGGCCGGGACGTCCTGGCCATCCGCTGCCCATGAGTGCGGCGGCGTATGTGCAGACGGTGCCCCACCACACGGTGTACGGCTGCCTGTACATCCGCGACGAACACGATCGGCCCGTTCAGCTGCGCTCGGTGTACGGCAACCGACCCTGGCAGTTTCCCGGCGGCAACACCGACGCCGGTGAAGATCCCCTGGAGACCGCGCGTCGTGAGGCCACCGAGGAGACTGGAATCGAACTCGGCCAGGGCCAGCCCCGCCTGCTCCTGACGTACTACCACCACCTCGGCTGCGGCTGGCCGATGGGCAAGATCGGATTCATCTTCGACGGCGGCAACCTCACCACCGAGCAGTTGCGCCGGATCCGCCTCGACCCGGCCGAACACGACCTATGGGCGATCCACGATCTCGACGAGTGGCGGCGCCTGATGGGGGACGTGCGCTTCGCCCGCCTCGAGGCCATCGAGCGCGCCCGCACCGGCCACGGCCCGCAGTACCTCGTCACCGGTTCCGCTGACAGCCCGGGCAGGACCACACCGCCCGTCCCCACTCCCCAACCGGAGGCGCAGACGTGACCACATCGCGCGACGATCTGCCCGGCACCGCGCTGACCGATGATGAGTACGAGGCATTACGGGCCTCGGCGTCCCTGTGGGCGGGGACATCCGTGCTCATCACCGATACCTGCGGACGGGTCCTCGTCCAGAAGGTCGACTACCGGCCGCAGCGGCTCCTGCCCGGCGGGGCCGTCGACCCGGGCGAATCCCCCTCCCGATCAGCGGCCCGGGAGCTTCAGGAGGAACTCGGCGTCACCATGGCCGTCGGTTGCGGCCTAGCCGTGGACTGGGTACCACCCACCGCCCCGGGTCTCTCCCCTGCTCTGCGGTTCCCCGGCGAGCTGCTCTTCGTCTACGACGGCGGCACCTGGGACACCGCCCCGATCGACACGATTCGCCTTCCCGAAGGGGAAGTCATCGGCTTCGACTTCGTCGAGCCCGCCGATCTGCCCGGCCTGATGTCACCCGGCGATGCCCGCCGCGCCCTGGCCGCGCTACGAGCCCGGACCAACGGCGCGGGCACCGTGCTGCTGGAAGACGGCCGCCCACTCCCTTTGCCCGGCCGCTTCCCAGGTGCCTACTGCCTGGTGTGGACGGTGCGGGGTCTGCTGCTGGCCGCGTTTGCCGTGAGCGACAACCTGATGCAGGTGGTGGCCATCGCGACGACGGCCAGCGCGCTGGTGCCCCTGACCTCGATCAGCCTGAACGCGGAGATCGGCGGTCTGCCGGGCCCGCAGCGGCTGCGGATGTTCACCGCGGACTCGGTCAAGCTGCACGTGGCGAGCATGAGCAGCATGCTACTGCTGCCCGCGTTGCTGGAGCGTGCGCCGAGGGTCGGTTTCTACCTCCGCCGCCGCCACATCTACAAGCGAGTACATGGTCAGGCCCACGGAGGCCCAAAATCGTCGCTCGCACGGTTGCGATGCACTCCGCTCTTCTCTGCTGGCCGTGATCCCGGGGCATACACGGGTCACCGCAGCCTTACGGAGTCCGATCCGCTACCTATGCCGGAGTTCTACGCAGCGTAGTCAGCACCGAGTCAGCACGGGAGGGGCTGGGACGGGTGATGACGTGGGCTTTTAGTCAGCACCAAGTCAGCACGGGAATCAGTACCGCGCCTCCAAATCGTGCCCGAATGAAGCAACTTGGACACCGCCCTTCGCGGCCTCACCGAGGCTCCCTCAGAGGCTCCGGCACCACCTTCATGGTGACCACGCGCACTCCCACGCCCAGAACTATGTTGTCCCAACACATACGCCTCTGACCTGCACGTTCCTACGGTGTGGCGACACGTAAACGTCCCCCGCCGACCGCCAGGAAGTGGTGCCGATGTCCTCCCCCGCAGCCGCTCCACCAACCCCGTCCAACCTCCCCCGCATCGTTGCCGCGAGCCTCATCGGCACCACTATCGAGTGGTACGACTTCTTCCTTTACGGGTCCGCCGCCGCGCTCGTCTTCAACAAGCTGTTCTTCCCGGACTCGGACCCGTTGGTGGGCACACTGCTGTCGTTCCTGACGTACGCCGTCGGGTTCGCCGCCCGTCCGCTGGGCGCCTTGGTCTTCGGGCACTACGGGGACCGGCTCGGGCGCAAGAAGTTGCTGGTGCTGAGCCTGCTGCTGATGGGCGGGGCGACCTTCGCCATCGGACTGCTGCCCACGCACGCGACGGTCGGCACCGCCGCGCCCGTCCTGCTCACGACGCTGCGTCTGGTGCAGGGCTTCGCCCTCGGCGGCGAATGGGGCGGTGCGGTCCTGCTCGTGTCGGAGCACGGCGACGCGCGGCGGCGCGGCTTCTGGGCCTCATGGCCGCAGACCGGGGCACCCGCCGGGCAACTCCTCGCGACGGGTGTGCTGTCACTTCTGACCGCCGTGCTCTCGGACCGCGCGTTCGACACCTGGGGGTGGCGCATTCCGTTCCTCCTGTCCGGCGTACTGGTGATCGTCGGTTTGTGGATTCGTCTGTCTGTCGATGAATCGCCTGTGTTCCAGCAGGCGTTGGCGCAGGCCGAAGCCCGCAAGGCGGCCCTGAACACCAGCGCGGAGAAGCTGCCTCTGGTGTCCGTCCTGCGTCATCACTGGCGGGACGTGCTGGTCGCCATGGGCGCACGCATGGCGGAGAACATCAGCTACTACGTGATCACCGCCTTCATTCTCGTGTACGCCACCACATCGGCCGACATCTCCAAGCAGACCGCGCTCAACGCCGTCCTCATCGCCTCGGCCGTGCACTTCGCGGTCATCCCGGCATGGGGCGCGCTCTCGGACCGCGTCGGCCGCCGGCCCGTCTATCTGCTGGGTGCGGCCGGGGTCGGCCTGTGGATGTTCCCGTTCTTCTGGCTGATCGACACGGCGAGCTTCGGGAATCTGGTCCTCGCGGTGACGGTCGGCCTGGTGCTGCACGGGGCGATGTACGCGCCCCAGGCGGCCTTCTTCTCGGAGATGTTCGCGACCCGTATGCGTTATTCGGGCGCGTCCATCGGTGCCCAGTTCTCCTCTGTGGCCGCCGGTGCGCCCGCCCCGCTCATCGCGACCGCGCTGTTGTCCGACTACGGCAGTTCCACACCGATCGCCCTGTACGTCATCGCGGCGGCCGTTCTCACCCTGATCGCGGTGGGCGTGGCCAAGGAGACACGGAATCTCGATCTGGCCCGGGTCGACGACTCGGCGGACACGGAACCCGCGAGGGCGCGGGCAACGGACGCACACACGGTCTGAGCCGAGCTCCGCGGTCGGCCCCGTGCGCGTATGTGCGTGGGCCCGCCGCGCCTTCTCCCTCCCCCGCCGGCACCGATGTGCCCCGGCGCCAGCGTGTGCCGACGGTACACGCAGGCGTCAGTGCCCAGGTGTCGACGACAACCGGTGCAGCCGCAGCGCCAGTTGTATCTCCAGGGCGCGGGCCGGGCTCTGCCAGTTGTCGCCGAGCAGTCGGCCCACCCGCTCCAGGCGCTGCGCCACCGTGTTCACATGGACGTGCAGTTCGTCCTTGGTACGCGCCGGGCTCATCCCGGAGGCGAAGTACGCGTCGAGGGTGCGCACCAGATCGGTGCCGCGGCGTTCGTCGTAGGCGACGACCTGGCCGATGGTGCGCTCGACATAGCCGGCGATGTCCCGGTCCCCGGCAAGCAGCAGCCCGAGGAAGCCGAAGTCCTCGGCGGCCGCCCCGTCCCCTGCGCGACCCATCAGGCGCAGGGCGTCGAGGCAGCGCCGTCCCTCCGCGTAGGCCGCCGCCACGGCGTCCGGGCGGGTGGCAAGGTCCTCAACGGGCGCCGAGGCTCCGACGGTGACTGCCTCGTGAACGGCGGTGGCGAGCTGCCGTGCGGTGCGGCGGGCCAGGCTCGTCGGGCTGTCACCCGGTTCGAGGGGCAGCAGCAGGACCGTACCGCCGTCCCGGGCAGCGGCGAGCCCGCGCCGGGTGGCCGCGAGGTGGGAGGCGGCGGACCACAGACGGCGACGTGCGGCCGCTGCCTGGTCGGCGTCGTCCGCACCGCCGTCGAGGCGGGCGGCAAGCACCACATGGGTGGCGTCGAAGTCGGCACGCAGCAGGGCGGCACGCTCGCGCAGCACGCGCGGGTCACTGTCGCGGGCGTCGAGAAGGTCGTCCAACAGCTCGCCACGGACACGCTGTTCGGCTTCGGCGGCCGAACGGCGGGCGAGCAGCAACAGGGAGGTCACCATCGCGGCCCGCTCCAGGGTGCGCTGGTCGACGGGGTCGAGCCCCGGATGGCCGCGCAGCGCGAGCGCACCGAGCAGCTCGCCGCCGGCCGTCACGGCGGCGATCCAGTCGTCCCCGTGCCGCACGGCGTGTCCCTCGATACGGGATGCCTCCAGGGGGGCGGTGGGAGCGGCGGCCGCCTCGGTGAACTCGACCGTGCCGTCGAGGACCTGGGAGACCGCCGCGGCCACGTCATGGACGCCGCCGCCGCGCAGGACGAGTTCGGCGAGCCGGTCGTGGACGTCCGAGGCGCGCTCGATCGCCGCACTGCGGTCGCGGATGATCTCGTTGGCGCGGGTGAGCCGGTCCAGCATGGAACGCGTCTCCGTGAGGAGGTTCGCGGTGTCGATGGCCGCGGCGGCCAGCGCGGCGAACGAGCCGAGGAGCGCGATCTCCTCCCGCTCGAAGACCCGGGCACGCCGGTCGGCGGCGAACAGCACCCCGATGACCTGGGGACCGATCATCAGGGGCACGCCGAGAATCGCCACGAGCCCCTCGTCACGTACGCCCGTGTCGATCACCCAGGTGTGCTGGAAGCGGCCGTCCTCGAAGTAGTCGGGCGTCACATACGGGCGGGCGGTCTGGGCGACGAGGCCGCCGAGCCCCTCGCCCATGCCGAGCCGCAGTTGCTGGAAGCGCGCGGCGACCGAGCCGTCGGTGACCCTCATATAGGTGTCGCCCGCAGCCTCGTCGTGCAGGGTCAGATACGCGACGTCGGTGCTCAGCAGCGACCGGGCACGCTGAACGATCGCCTGCAGGACGGCGTCGAGGTCACGCAGCCCGGCCAGGTCGTGGGCGGTCTCGAAGAGCGCGGACAGCTCCGCCTCGCGGCGGCGTCTGCCCTCCATCTCCGCACGCACGCGTAGCGCCAGCCGCTTGGCCTGCTCGAGCTCGCGGACGCGCTCGGGCGGCAGGCCCTCGGCACGGGCGAGCAGGACCGGCTGCTCGTACGCGTCGGCCGATGCGCCGCGGGCCAGAAGCTGCAGGAACGGCGCTTCGGCACCGGTGCCGAAGCGCTCCGCGGACTGTACGTGATCGCGAGACATGCCCCCAGGATGGCCCACGGACCGGCCAGGCCCTCCAGTCCTGTGGACAACTCCTGGCATGCTCCCGGTCAGTGTGCGGTCCAGCCGCCGTCGAGCACCAGTGACGTGCCGGTGATGAACGACGCCGGCGGGCTGCACAGATACGCCACCGCCTCGGCGACCTCCTCCGGTTCGATCAGCCGCTTGAGGGCACTGTCCTGCAGCAACACCTCGGACAGCACGCGCTCCTCGGGGATCCCGTGCGCCCTCGCCTGATCCGCGAGCTGCTTCTCCACCAGGGGCGTGCGCACATAGGCCGGGTTCACACAGTTCGATGTGACCCCGTGGGGTGCGCCCTCGAGGGCGGCGGTCTTCGAGAGCCCTTCGAGTCCGTGCTTGGCGGCGACGTACGCCGACTTGAACGCGGAGGCACGCAGCCCGTGGACCGACGACACATTGACGATGCGGCCCCAGCCCTGTCCGTACATATGGGGCAGCGCCCCGCGGATGAGCCGGAACGGGGCTTCGAGCATCACCGTCAGGACGGTGTGGAAGACATCGGGCGGGAACTCCTCCAAGGGACGCACCCGTTGCAGCCCCGCATTGTTGACGAGGATGTCGGTGCCGGCGGCGGCCTGTTCGGCCGCGTCCAGGTCCGTGAGGTCGAGGACGTGCGGCTCGACGGCGCCCGCGAGGCCACGCGCCGCGCCGAGGAGGTCGTCAAGGCCGGAGGGGTCCCGGTCCACCGCTCTCACCCTGGCCCCGGCGGCGGCCAGCCGCAGCGCGCAGGCGCGGCCGATACCGCCGGCGGCACCGGTGACGAGGGCGATGCGTCCGCCGAAGTCGAGGGTGGGGGCTTCGGAGCCCGGGAAAGCGCGGGGCGGGGTCATATCTCGACCCTAGGGAGCGGCCGCATCGCACCCTATGTGGCCACCCCCCACACTTCAGTCGGAACTCGTAGATTCGAACCACGTGGGTGCATCGGACAGCGCCTGCTTGATCCGGAACTGCTGGCCTTCCCGCATCGTCGGTAGCGAGTCCACATCGAACCAGCCGACCTGCAGCGACTCGTCGTCGTTCACGGCCGCCTCACCCCCGACCGCCCTGCACCGGAACGTGATGTCCATGAACTGGCAGATGTCGCCGTTGTCGAACGTGACCGGCTTCCCGGACCTGACGAGGACGACCCGCTCGGCGACGCACCGAACAGCCGTCTCCTCGTACACCTCGCGCACGGCACAGTCCGCGGGCTGCTCACCCGGATCGGGAATGCCGCTGATCACCGTCCATTCGCGGTTGTCGGAGCGCTGACCGAGCAGCACTCTGCCCTCGTCGTCGAAGACGACGGCGCTGACGCCGGGAAGCCAGAGCAGTTGATGGCCCGCGGAGGCCCGGATGTTCTGGATGAATTCGGGAGTAGCCATGGGCCGACCCTAGCGGGCCGGTTCTGTCACTTCCCGCTCATCGGCACGCACGTCCTGAGCACCGCGCCCGCGACGACCGCGCGCCGCCGACGCCACCGCCCAGCCGAGCCCGCAGGCCGCGACGAGCACGAGGACCAACTCGGGCAGGGTGCCGAGCCGTGTGGCGAGGGTCTCGGAGGAGCGCAGCGGAACCTTCTGGACGAGCGAGTCGGCCACGAACATCCCGGTCCGCTGGGTGATCTTCCCGTCCGGCATGATGATCGCGCTGACGCCGCTGGTCACCGGCACCGTGACGGTGCGGCTGTGCTCAACGGCTCGCACCCGGGACATGGCGAGCTGCTGGTAGGTCATCTCGCTGCGGTCGAAGGTCGCGTTGTTGCTGGGCACCGAGATCAGCTGCGCGCCGTCCGTGACCGTGGAACGCACGGTCCAGTCGAAGGCGGCTTCGTAGCAGGTGACGAGCCCGACCTTGGCATCCGCCATGGTGAACACGCCGGGCTTGTGGCCCCGGCTGAAGTCCTGGCGCACCATCGACGTCCAGTCCTTGTTGATGGCGCCGAGCAGCGAGCGCAGCGGAAGGTACTCGCCGAACGGCTGCACCTGCCGCTTGTCGTAAGTGTCGACGGGGCCCTTGTCCGGATCCCACAGGATCTGCTCGTTGTACAGTCTGCCGTCGCGCTCGACGACAGCGCCGACCGAGATCGGTACGCCGATCGCCTTCGCGGCGCCCTCGATCACGGCGGCGGCGTCGGCGTTGGAGAAGGGGTCGATGTCGGAGGAGTTCTCGGGCCACAGAACGAGGTCGGGCCGCGGGGCCTTGCCCGCCTTGACCTTCGCAGCCAGGCGCTCGGTCTCGCGTGCGTGGTAGTCGAGGACGGCGCGCCGCTGGGCGTTGAACTCGAGCCCGGAGCGCGGCACATTGCCCTGGACGACCGCGACGGTCGCGGTGCCGTTCTCGGCCTGGTCGCTGACCAGGGGGCGCGCGGCGACCGCACCCACCACGGGAACGGCCACGCTCAGCAGAGCCGTGAGGGCCGCGCCGCGCCGCAGCACGCCCCCGGTGCGCCGCCCGTCCACGGCCAGGCGCACGATCTCGTACAGCCCGAAGCCGCACAGCACGACCGCGAAGCCGAGCACCGGGGTGCCGCCCACCGCAGCGAGCGGCAGGAACACACCGTCCGCCTGACCGAAGGCGATCTTGCCCCAGGGGAACCCGCCGAACGGCACACGCGCGCGTGCCGCCTCTCCCGCGATCCACAGGGCAGCAGCCCACACCGGCCAGGCGGGCAGCCGGGAGACCAGGGCGACACCAGCGCCGACCAACGCGGTGTAGATCGCCTCCACCGCGACGAGCGCGAGCCACGGGCCGGAGCCGACCTCGACACCGGTCCACACGAGCAGCGGCAGCAGGAAGCCGAGACCGAACAGGTAGCCGAGGCCGAGGCCGAGGCCCGCCTTCCAGGTGCGGTCGCGCAGAGTCCAGCCGAAGACGGCGAAGGCCGGGAGGGCCAGCCACCACAGGGTCCGGGGCGGAAAGCTCACGTAGAGCAGCACTCCGGCGAGCGCCGCGGCGGCGGGCGGAACGAGGCGGCGTATCCTGCGGGCACCACGGGGTGCGGGTACGACCTGGGGTTCGAGCTGTTCCGGCTCGCCTGTGGAAGTTGCGGTGACGGTCACCCGGGGAGTGTACGAGGCGTGACCAGGCCCCCGACAGTTCGGTCCGCCCCGCAAGCCGGGCGTTGTGCAGGCTCTTCCGTCACGCTGCCCGCTTCGATCACCGTGCGTAAGGCGCCGTCCATTGACCGCCCTCCGATGGTGGTGGCGGATATCGCGGTGCGGCACGGGCGCGGGGTTCATGTCCGAGCGCCGGACAGACCTTGCACCTGCCTCTCCCGCAGTACCGACCTGGGGAGCAACAGGGAGCGGCGTCACCCTGTTGCTCCCCAGGTCGTAGGCGGGCCGCACGCCACCGGTGCCTGCCGGGACCGCCCGGCAGGCATGCCCATGGGGCCAGGCGGACGGGTCAGCCGGCGTTGCTGATCGCCGCGACGCCGGCCTGCGCGAACTGCTCGTCCAGGTCGCCGGAGGGTGCGCCCGCGACACTTACGCCAGCGACGGTGAGCGGCCCCACGAGGTAGGCGGTGAAGGTGGGGGTGATGCCGAGGCGGAGGTGACCGCGAGAAAGGTCCTGGACGTCGTGGACGGCGCGTTCGGCGGCGGCCAGGTCCTGCAGGGCGCGCCGGGCATGGCGGAGATAGGCGTCACCGGCGTCGGTGAGCCGTACGGTACGGCCGGTGCGGTCCGGTAGCTGCAACCCGATGGCACGTTCCATCTGCCGGACCTGCTGGGAGAGGGTGGGCTGGGAGATATGCAGGTCTTCGGCTGCACGCGTGAAGTTGCCGCGATCGGCCACGGCTATCAGCTAGCGCAAGTGACGCAGTTCCAGAGCCAAGCCGAAGCATAGATGTCATCAATGAAACCTATGGCTAATGCGTCTTGGACACTATAGATGCAGGTCGTGCAGGGTAGATGTCGCCGGGCCCAGCGAAGCCGGGACCACGGAAGGGAGCGACCCATGCCAGACCTCGTCGAGGGCGCCGCACGCCCGAACTGCCTTCCCTCGGAGGAATCCACCATGGACGTCGCCCAGCGCACCCTCGACCTCGCTCACCAGAACGTCGCCGAGGGCGGCCGCCCCTTCGCGACCGTCATCGTCAAAGACGGTGAGATCCTCGCCGAGAGCCCCAACAAGGTTGCCCAGACCGGCGACCCCACCGCGCACGCGGAGATCCTCGCCATCCGGGAGGCGTGCACCAAGCTGGGCACCGAGCACCTGACCGGCGTCACCATCCACGTCCTCGCCCACCCCTGCCCCATGTGCCTGGGCGCGCTGTACTACTGCTCGCCAAACGAAGTCGTCTTCCTCACCACCCGGGACGCCTACGAACCCCACTACGTCGACGACCGCAAGTATTTCGAACTCGCCACCTTCTACGATGAGTTCGCCAAGCCCTGGAACGAGCGCCGCCTGCCCATGCGCTACGAGCCCCGCGCGGCGGCCGTGGACGTCTATCGGTTCTGGCAGGAACGCAACGGCGGCCGGCGGTACGTGGCCGACGCCCCCACCGCCCACTGACCCGCGGGCCCGCACGGCCGGCCCTGCCCGCGCAATCCAACGTGATCGGCGGATGCCGCCGCCTCGGAGCACACCTGGAGCAATGATGAGATCTCACCCGACTGCCACCGTCTTTCGTGACGTCCGCCCGTTCGGCGCAGCCCGAAGCGTCGACCTGGTCGCCGTGGACGGGCGGCTGGTCGAGCGCCTGCCGGACGGGGTCGAGCCCTCGGTGGTGGAAGGAGCGGGCCGGATCGCACTGCCCACGCTCGTGGACGCTCACATCCACCCGGACAAAACCGCCTGGGGAGAACCCTGGCACAGCCGGCGACCGGCCCATTCCCTGCCTCAGTACGTGCGTGACGATGTCGAGTTGTACGAGCACCAGCGCACCCCGCTCGCCCAGCGGGCACACCGACTGCTGACCCACGCCGTGGCGTGCGGCACCCGTGCGGTGCGGGCGCACGTGGATGTGGCGCCGGCCTATGGGCTGGCCGGAGTGGAGGGACTGGCCCAGGTCCGGGAACGGCTGGCCGGAGTGCTGGATGTACAGGTGGTCGCGTTCCCGCAGCACGGGGTGCGCCGGGCGCCGGGCGCGAGTGCACTGCTGGCGGAGGCCGCCGCGAGTGGGCTGATCGATGCGGTGGGTGGAATCGACCCGGCCGGGTTCGATGCCGGACCGGACGGCGAGGGCCCGGCCCAGCTGGACTTGGTGTTCGGCCTGGCCGAGCGCCACGGTCTGCAACTGGACCTTCACCTGCATGACACGGGCGAGCGTGGGCTCGGGCCCCTGCGGGAGATCGCCGAGCGGACCAAGGCCGCCGGGCTGAGCGGACGGGTGGTGGTGAGCCACGCATTCTGCGTGCCGGAATTGGCGGGCGGTCCGCTGGCAAAGCTGGCCGGTCTTCTGGCACGGGCCGGCGTGGGCCTGACCACGGTCGCGCCCTCGGCTCACCAGGTTCTGCCGTTCGGCGAACTTCGGGCACGCGGGGTACGGACGGGACTCGGCTCGGACGGCGTGCGCGACGCGTGGAGCCCGTTCGGCAACGCCGACATGCTGCACCGGGCTCATCTGCTCGGCTGGACCACGGGCGCCCGCACGGATGAGGAACTGGCCGCGTGCTTCGCGCTGGCGGCCGACGGGGGTGCCGAGCTGCTTGGCCTTCCGACCGTGACACTGGAACCGGGATCGCCCGCCGACTTCATGTTGGTGGCCGGCGAGTGCCTGCCGCAGGTGCTGGTGGACCTGCCCCACCGTGAGTTGGTGGTGCGGGCGGGGAGGGTGGTGGCCCAGGACGGCCGGTTCACCGGTTGATGCCGGCCGGTACACCGCCGTTGGGCGGAGACCGGCGTGGGTGCGGCGCCGCTGTCGCTGCGGCCACCCTCTTCGTCCGGAGTCGCTCAGGGCTGGTACCTGCAGGGTGACGAAGAGGTCTCCGGGGCAACGCGCGATCTCGTGACCGACTGCGACGACCGCCCTCTCGCCCACTCTTCCTGCGCAACTCGTCCACAAACCGGCGCATCACCGTTACCGTGTGCCCGAGCCTCTGACGTGCGGTCGAATGCGGCCGGACGATCGAGGTCCGTCACAGGGGGGCGGCGGGGTGGGATCCACGGGGACGTCGTCGGCGGCCGGGGCCGCAGACGCGGAAGACGAGAGACGAAACGTTTCGGATGCGATGGGCTTCCTGGTGCTCGGTGCCTGCGCGGCCTGGTCGCTGATCACGGCCGCCGCGCACGGCGGCAGGCCCGAGGGCGTCCTGCTGGCGGTACTCGCGGTCGCAGCCGGTTACGCATCGGGGCGGATCTTCGGAGCGCTGCTGCCGCTTGCCGCGCCCGTTGCGGGGGCGTTCGCCGGCCTGGGACTGGCCATCGCCACACCGCACGCCACGGCCGGCCCGCAGTTCGTCGCACCGCTCGGGTACACCGGCGCGACAGCCGCACTGCTGACGCTGTCCACGGGGGCGGCGTGCTGCGCCGCGTGGGCGGCCCATGCCCCGGGACCGCGCCTTGTCCTGAGGGTGTCGGCCGCGGGGATCGCGGGCGCCGCGGCGGCGCTCGGCTCTGCGACGGGGCTTGTCGCCTCCGTCGGGGTGCTGCTGTGTTCGCTTGCCGCCGCCCGGTTGCGGCACCGCGGCACCGCACTCGCCGGGCTTGCGCTCGTCGCGGCGGTGGTGACCGGGGCGACCTGGGCGATCGCCGAGATCGTGCTGCCGGACGGCCTGACCGCCTTCCTGGACGATCAGCTGACCGGGCACCGAGTCCTGCTGTGGCACGACGCTCTCACCCTGGCCCGCCACGATCCCGTACTCGGCGCGGGCCCCGGACGCTTCGGCGAACTGAGCCCCGAAGCCACGCAGTCGCTCCTGCCCGACGGCAAGCCGCATTCCGCTCCGCTGCAGCAGGCCGCCGAACAGGGGCTGGTCGGCACGGCACTGCTCGCGGCGGTCTTCTGCTGGATCCTGTACACCCTCTGGCGGACGTCACGGCCCACGCCGATCGCGCTGACGGCGGGCGCCGCGCTGACGGCGCTGGCGGTGATCGCGTCGGTCGGCAGCGCGCTGAGCTTCACGACGGTGACGGCGGGGGCGGGACTGCTGGCGGGTATCGCGACGGCTCGTCCGCTCAGGGACGAGGAAGGAGAGGGGGAATCCGAGGAGACCTCCCCGCCGGGGGGAATGATCGTCGGGGGAACGACCGACCCGATGAACAACGGTCGATGACCAGTGCCCCGACAGGCAGCGTTCGCTCTGCCGGGCCACCGGTCGTCGGGAACACAAGGGGTGTCCGGACGGCGGGCGTCAGTGTGTGGCGCCGGGCAGGCCCGGCTGCAGCCGGGCACGGATGACCCGTACCGCCGACTCGGCGTTGTCCACGGTGATCGTGAACGTGTGGCCGTCCCAGAGGCGCAGCACGACGCCCTCACCCCGCCGTACGACGACGGCCGTGCCCTTCTCGGGCCGCCAGCGGTAGCCCCACCCGCCCCACTGACGCGGGGTGACCCGGGGGGCGAACTCCGCACGGGCGACGTGCGCGAGGGGGATACGTCGGCGCGGCAGACCGATGTAGCCGCAGCGCACCTCCAGGCAATCCCTGTCGACCTTCACGGCGACGTGCACGAACGCCAGCGTGCCGAAGAGGACCAGCAGCCCGGCTGCGATGCAGCCCACGACGGACATGACGAGCGGGGCGATGCCGGACGTCCACGCGGAGTCGACGGCCAGTTCGATACCGAGCGCCACGCAGGCGGCGCCGACGACGGCGAGCAGCCACTGGACACGGTTGGTCGCGCGCCCCGTCCAGACCTCGGGGTGCGGGACGATGTCGCCGCTGAGGTGGTCACTCATGCCTTTGAGAGTACCGATGTTCCACAGCACGGGCACGTGGTCGTACAGCCTCACCGGTCCGGGCGGTGGTACGGGGCAAGAAGGGTGGGGATTCGATCACCGACGGTCAGGTGTGGCCGCCTGAAGCAATGCGACCCGGGGCCGCCCGCTCATCGTGCCGGGCTGACCGCCTGCAGAAGCCTGCCCTCGTGGTAAGCCAGCGCCGCGGGCGGCAGCGTCCCCTCGCGTCCGCTGAGCAGAACGGCCATACCGCCGTCGACGGAAGCCTCCGGCGCCGGATCCGCACCGATCCGGCGCAACGCCTGCGCGGCCACCGCACCGGCGGAACCGTGCAGGACGAGCGGCGGCCGGTCCGGCTGCTGAACGGCGGCGCGGATGCGGTCGGCGACCAGCTCGTAGTGGGTGCAGCCCAGGACCAGCGTCGTCACCTCGACCGGAGTGCGCGCCGCGGCCGCGGCGACGGCCGCGTCGATCGCGGCCTCGTCCGCCTTCTCCACGGCGTCGGCGAGCCCGGGGCACGGCACCTCGGCAACCTCCACCCCGTCTGCGAACTCCTGGATGAGACCGCGCTGGTAGGCGCTGCCGGTGGTGGCCGGTGTCGCCCAGATCGCGACGAGCCCGCCGCCCGCCGCGGCCGGCTTGATCGCCGGAACAGTGCCGATGACCGGGATACCGGGTTCGAGGAGCGCGCGCAGGGCCGGCAGAGCGTGTACGGAAGCGGTGTTGCATCCGACGATCAGGGCCTCGGGCCGATGTGCGGCGGCGGCTTCGGCGACGGCCAACGCGCGCTCGGTGACGCCCTCGGCGGTGCGCGGTCCCCAGGGCATCCCGTCGGGGTCGAGGGAGAGCACGAGATCTGCGTCGGGCCGCAGACGCCGCACTGCCGCAGCGGCCGGCAGCAGGCCGATTCCGGAGTCCATGAGCGCGATCTTCACCCGGCAACCATAGTCGATGGCCTCGAACCGGCTGCCGTGGTGGGGCAGACTTCGGCAGGTGAGTGCCGTTGTGTGGATCACCCTCGTGTCTCTGGCCGCCTGGTTGTGGCTGCTGCTCGGCCAGGGCTTCTTCTGGCGTACGGATGTGCGGTTGCCGCCGCGACGGGAGCCCAGCTCGTGGCCCTCCGTCTGTGTCGTGGTGCCCGCCCGCGACGAGGCCGCCGTACTCCCCGACACTCTTCCGTCGTTGCTCGCTCAGGACTATCCCGGGCACGCGGAGGTCTTCCTGATCGACGACGGCAGTTCGGACGGCACCGGGGGGCTGGCCCGCGAGCTGGCGAAGCGGCATGGCGGACTGCCACTCACCGTCCACTCCCCCGGCGAGCCACCCGCGGGTTGGACGGGCAAGCTGTGGGCGGTGCGTCATGGAATCGCTCTCGCACGCGCGCGTGCACCCGAATATCTGCTCCTGACGGACGCCGACATCGCCCACGCGCCCGACAGTCTGCGGGAACTGGTGGCGGCCGCGCACGGCGGCGGCTTCGATCTCGTCTCGCAGATGGCCCGGCTGCGGGTGGAGAGCGTGTGGGAGCGGCTCGTCGTACCCGCCTTCGTGTACTTCTTCTCCCAGCTGTACCCCTTCCGCTGGATCGCGGTGAAGGGGTCGCGCACCGCGGCCGCGGCGGGCGGTTGCATGCTGTTGCGCGCCGACGCCGCCGAGCGGGCACGGATTCCCGACGCCATCCGGCAGGCCGTCATCGACGACGTGGCGCTTGCCCGGGCGGTCAAGGACGGCGGCGGCCACATCTGGCTGGGGCTCGCCGATCGGGTCGACAGTGTGCGCCCCTATCCACGGCTGCACGACCTGTGGCGGATGGTCTCGCGCAGCGCGTACGCCCAACTGCGGCACAATCCGCTGCTGCTTGTCGCTACGGTGCTCGGACTCGTCCTCGTCTATCTCGCGCCGAGCCTGGCGTTGGTCACCGGGCTCGTCACCGGCGACGCGATGGCGATGGTGGTCGGCGGGTTCGCGAAGCTGGTGATGACCGTGACGTATCTCCCGACGCTGCGCTACTACCGTCAGCCGCCATGGCTCGCGCTGTCGCTGCCGGTCACCGCGATCCTGTACCTGCTGATGACGGTCGATTCGGCGGTGCAGCACTACAGGGGGCGCGGTGCGGCCTGGAAGGGCCGCACCTACGCACGCCCGGACGCCGCCCTCGAGGAGCAATGAGCGGGCCGGCCGCACGGGCCGCAGGGCCGGTCACTTCCTGCCGGGGGTCCAGTTCATGCCCCACCCGTAGGCGCGGTCGACGGTGCGTTGCGGGCTGACGCCGCGTTCCGGCACCAGGTAGCGGGCCTCGCGCTGGACGACCAGGTCGCCTCCCGTGTTCGTGATGAGCGCGAGCGCGCACACGGTCGAGGGCACCGTGCACTCGTCGAGGAAGAACTCGACGGGCGCCCCGTACTGCGGCTGGAGGGTGACCGTGGCGTGCAGGTCGGCGAAGGAGCGGGCGCCTTCGTAGATGGTCACGAAGATCAGGATGCGCCGGAAACTCTGCTGGTGGTCGAGGCTGATGGTGAGGTTCTCGCCGGTCTCCACGGCGCCGGTGCGGTCGTCGCCGTCGAGGTGGATGTAGGGCGGCTGGTGCAGTGCCCCGAAGGCATTGCCGAGCGCCTGCACAACTCCCTTGCTGCCGTCGGACAGTTCGTAGAGGGCACACAGGTCCAGGTCGAGGTCCGCGTGCATGGCGACCGCCCGGCCGCGCTTGCTGCCCCACCCCGAGAACTGTTTGCGCGTCTGCCAGTTGAGGTTCACGCGCATGGCGCCGGAGGTGCCGCCCTGCTTGGTCAGTGAGACCGATGGGGCCTGCTTGGTGAGGGTGACCTTGGTGAGGCGGACCGGGGCAGGGGGCGCCACCGGTGGGGCGGGCGGCGGGGGCGGCGGCGTGCCGTAGGGGGTCGCCATGGGCAGGGCTACCACCGGCGGCGGAGGCATGGTGACCGGAGGGGCCGTCGGGGTGTTCGGCCAGTCGACGCGGGTGACGGGCGGGGGCGGGGGCGCCGCGTGCTGCGGCTCGTCCACCGTGATCCCGTAGTCCGTGGCCAGGCCTTCCAGCCCGCTGTCGTAGCCCTGTCCGACGGCGCGGAACTTCCAGGCACCCTGGCGACGGTAGAACTCCCCGAGCACGAACGCGGTTTCCACGGTCGCGGTGGGGTCGAAGCGCGCCATCTCGGTGCCCTGCTGCGCGTCGAGCACTCGGATGTGCAAGCCGGGCACCTGTCCGAACGAACCGCCGTCGGCGGAGGCGACGAGCACCACGGTCTCGATGGCGGGCTCCACGCGCGCGAGGTCGACGAGGAGCGTGTCCGTCACCTGGCCGCCCGCGTTCCGCTTGCCCTCGTGGCGCACCGCGCCGGAGATGTGCGCGGGCTGGTTGTAGAAGACGAAGTCGGCGTCGGAGCGGACCCTCCCGGCGGCCAGTAGCAGTGCCGATGCGTCCGCGTCGGGCACACCGGGTCCGGCGCGCCAGCCCAGTTCGACCCGCAGAGCCGTCGTCGGCACCTGAAGATTGGACCCCTTCGGCATTGACATGTCCGCCCCCTCACGTGTCACCGCGCCGGGACCGGACCCCGGGCAGTGGCTCATATCCGTTCCGGCCAACCTATTCCCCCGGACTCCGAGCACCCGTTACCCGTGCCGGACGAGCGATGGTCAACCACCGTTAACCTGCCAGGAACTTGGCCGGTACACGATCCATGCATCACTTGTTGCCGTTTTGTGCCAAGTTGATTCGAATTGGGGATCTCGCGTCACCATGGGCACGGAAAACAACCCTCTTATCGGTCTCCCCAACGGTAGCCCCTCGACAGAGGGCTCGCGTGCGGAAAGCCGCGGATCGAGCCGCCCCTCCACCCTGATGGGCGGCAGGGCGATCTCCTCAGGCGGAATGGGCGTTCCGGGCATGCCGGCCAACAGCTCCATGCCCTCGGCCCAGACACCTCGCTTGCTCCAACGGCGCCAGGTGCTCGCCACTGTCTCCCAGGGGCCGTACTGCTCGCCGATCTCTCCGCGACCTGATCCAGACCGCGCACCAGCAGCTCGGCGGCCCGATCGTGCTGGTCTGGGACAACTTGAACACCCACCTGACGGCCGGGATGCGCCGCTACATCACCGAACGGGACTGGCTCACCGTCTACCAACTCCCGCCCTTCGCACCGGACCTCAACCCGGTCGAGGGCATCTGGTCGGTACTGCGGCGCACCACCACAGCAAACCGCGCGTTCGCCGACCCGCACGACCTGATCACCGCCGTCCGGCGGGGCTTACGCCAACTCCATTACCGCCACAACGTTCTCGACGGCTGCCTCACCGGAACCGGACTGGTACCCGCCCCACCATGACGACATCACGCATTCAAAGTCAGTAGTCGATCTGCATACAACCGTACGGCTTCAGGTAGCGCTTGTGCATCCAGCCGACGACGACGGCACTGCCTTGCGGTGCACGCCACCCCCGCGCTGGTCCTGGTCGCCAGCGCGGACGCCGAGGGCAACTGTGACGTTTCCCCGCGCGGCGGTCCCGCCGGGTTCGTCGCCGTCCTGGACACACGGACGGTGGCGATACCGGACGCGACCGGCCACAAGCGTCTGGACACCCTGCAGAACGTCGTCGCCACCGGACGGGCCGGGCTGCTGTTCGTCATCCCGGGGCGCACCACGACGCTCAGGGTGAACGGCCGGGCCTGCGTCTCCACCCGCCCGGAGCTGCTGTCGCAGCTGACCGCCGTGGGCAAGCCGCCGGCCAGCGCGCTGGTGCTCGGGATCGAGGAGGTCTACCCACACTGCCCCAAGTCGCTCCTGCGCAGCGGGGCCTGGAAGCCGGAGCAGTGGCTGCCGGCGGACGCCCAGCCGACCTCGGCCGAGGTGACGCTGGCCCAGCCGCGGATGCCGGAGTTGACGATCGCCGACATCGAGCAGGCGGAGGCGGATTCGCTGAAGTACCGGTACGAGTAACGGGCCGACCAGCGATTGCTGAACCACCAGCCCGCCGAACCCCCAGACCAGCACGCCCCAAGATCAATCGCGGGGCATCCCGTAAGCGGAGGTGGATTTTCAGTCGCCTGAGCATGACACGAGCCCTCAAGGTTCCGCGTGAACCACGTACTTTGCCTCTTAGAGGTCATCTCATTTGGCGAGTCTGCGGTAGCAGATGAGGGTGCAGGCGGTGGTGCTGAAGGCCAGGAAGTGGTCGACCTTGCGCTCGTAGCGACGGTGGAGACGGCGGCAGCCGGCGAGCCAGGCCATGGTGCGTTCGATCGTCCACCGGTGTCGTCCGAGTCGCTGAGAGGTCTCGACGCCCTTGCGGGCGATGCGGTGCCGGATACCCCGCTGGGATAACCATCGCCGCAAGTGGTTGTAGTCGTATCCCTTGTCGGCGTGGAGTTTGCCGGGCTTGCGTCGGCGGGGGCCTCGCCGGGAGCGGACCGGCGGTATTCCCTTCACGAGCGGGATCAGAGCCTGGCTGTCATGAACGTTGGCCCCGAGATCCTGACGGAAAGGGGCAGACCGGTCCGCTCAGTGATCAGGTGGATCTTTGAACCGTACTTGCCCCGATCCATAGGATTCGGACCTGTCAGATCCCCTTTTTCAGGGCCCGCATGTTCACCGAGTCGATCGCGCACCTCGACCAGTCCAGGTCACCGCGCGAACCCAGTTCGTCGAGGACCAGGCGGTGCAACTTGGCCCACACCCGCGCCTTTGTCCACTCAGTGAACCTGCGGTGGGCCGTTGCCCCGGACGGCCCGAACGACGCCGAGGGCAGTTGCTGCCACGTGCAGCCGGACGTGGCCACGAACACGATCGCGGCCAGCACTTCACGGTCCCCATGCCGACGCCGGCCGCCACCCTGAGGCCGCGATGGCGCCTCAGGCACCACGCGCTGGAACAGCTCCCACAACTCATCCGGCACCAGCCGCTCAATCATCCCCACCACAGCCAAGAGCCTACCGAACCAAATGAGATGACTTCTAAGTGCACCGACTCCCTGCCCGCGGCGTCCTTGACGACCTCGACGGTGTCGCCGGTGACCAAGGTGACCCGGGTCGTGACGGCCCGGTCGGCAGAGGCCGCGGGCGACACCAGGCCCGTGTCCTGCTCCGAAGCCCCAGCGGCACCTGCCAGGCCGGGCAGCGCGGCGACAGCGGCCAGCACCACCCCCATCGCCGCGAATCGTCTGGATCGGGTTGCTCTTGGGCTGCCCACGTGCTCCCCCTTCACTCCCTTTGCGGGATGAAGCCGACGCCTCTGCTGCCCTTGTGGGACGGGAGAGGCGGTCGGCTGTGCCGGGCCAGGGTGTACGGGGGTCACTTCCCGGAGAAAGACGTCGGCGCTGTCCGAATCAGGCATGACGGAATCTGACAGAACGGGGGTCCATGCGTCCTTGTGAGACCAACGACCACCCCAAGCCCGGGAACAGCCAGCGGTATTGCACGATCGCGTGCCCCGCGGGTTCCTACGCACCCGCGTCCTCGGCGGGGTCACCAACGAGTACCGATACACGGCTTGAGCTGCAGCGATGAATTTACGAGCCCTACAGGGTGAGGAATTCGCGCGAGCTCGGGCTGGTGCGGCGCGGGACCGGCCCGATGCCGGCCGCGTGCAGGATTTCCCACACCGTGGACGGTGCGGTTCATTCCGCCCTGTGAGCAGCCGTCACGGACACACACTGCTCGGTCCGTGACGCACCGAACCGTTGACGCTGACGCGCTCTGTGTGCTTCCTTTCCATCCATGCGTTGAATTACGTTGACTCAAGTTCGAACAAATTGGTTTCTGTTGAGTACGCCTCTCGGTGTCCGCATCGAGGGGCGCTGAGGACCACCGTTCTGCTTCATTCTTCCGTTCACCGTCTGACGGCTGCCAGGATCCGTCAGAGCAAGGAGCAACACCATGCGTGCACTGCGACGTCGTCGTACCGTGGCGGCCACCGCCGTGGGCCTCGCCGCCGTCCTCGGACTGTCGGCCTGTTCCAGTGGCAAGGAATCGGCGGGCTCTTCCGACAACGCCCCCAAGAAGTCGGGCTCGCTCTCGATCACGTACCTGCAGAAGCAGGGGGACCAGCAGTACTTCATCGACGAGGCGGCCGGTGCCCAGGCCAAGGCGAAGGAACTCGGCGTCAAGCTGAAGGTCGTCAACCTGGGCAATGACGCCAACAAGACTGTCAGTGAGGTGCAGTCCGCCGTCGCGCAGAAGAGCGACGGCCTGGTCATCGTGGTGCCGGACCCGGCCGTCGGTCCGCAGGTCGTCCAGGCCGCGCACGCTGCGAACGTGCCGCTGCTGACCTCCGACGACCAGATCTGCAGCACCGGCCCCGACCCGGCCAAGTGCGCGAAGACGGACCTGGTGCCCCGCATCGGGTTCAGCGGCACCCAGATGGGCGGCGAGGTCGGCAAGCGGGCCGCCGCGGAGTTCAAGAAGGCCGGCTGGAAGGCTGCGGACACCCGCACCATTTCGGCGTGGAAGCAGGACGTGACAGTCTGCGGTGACCGGGTAAAGGCCGCCAAGCAGACCTTCGCCGCCGGCACGGGCGCCGCGGTGCAGAACATCGACGTGGCCACCGACAACACGCCGACCGGCGCGCAGGACAAGATCGCCGCGACGGTCACCGCGCACTCGGACGTCAAGCACTGGGTGATCTGGGGGTGCAACGACGAGAACGTCCAGGGCGGCGTCACGGCCATGGAGAACGCCGGGAACGGCGCCAAGGACGTCATCGGTGTCGGCCTTGGCGCCTACCTCGCCTGCAAGGACTGGGGTTCCACCGCGCCGTCGGGCATGAAGGCCGCGCTGTTCATCAACGGCCGTGACGTGGGCGCCCTGGCGGTGCAGACGATGGTCGACAAGCTGCGGGGCGGCAAGGCGTTCCAGCAGGAGGCGTTCGCCCCCACCAAGATGGTCGACGCCTCCGACTGGAAGACCTCCGGCGTCACGTGCAGCTGAGGCGGCCGTCCCTCGACCGGCCGCGTGCGGCGGGCGGACCTGCACGCGTCCGCCGCACGCGGCCTTCCACTCCGAACACCGGGCCGGCCGGGGGAACTTCCGGCCGTCCGTCTCTGTCTGCGAGGCCCACATCATGACCACTTCCGGCGAGAAACCGCCGCCCGCTTCCGACAGTCGCCTTGCCACTGGTGCCCGTGTCGAGGGCATCGTCAAGCGGTTCGGTCCCGTCCAGGCTCTCGGCGGCGTCACCCTCGACTTCCCAGCCGGCCAGGTGACGGCGCTGATGGGGGAGAACGGCGCTGGCAAGTCCACCTTGCTGAAGATCCTCACCGGCGACCACCAGCCGACCGAGGGGCGCGTCCTGCTGGACGGCCGGCCGCTGACGCTCAACTCGCCGATCGACGCCCACAAGGCGGGCATCCGCATCATCCCGCAGGAACCGGAGATCATCCCGCACGTCTCCGTCGCCGAGAACGTCTACGCAGGTACCCTTCCCCGCAGGGCGGGCCGGCGCCTTGACAGGGCGGAACTCGCCCGGCGCATCCGGGCGGACCTGGCCCGGCTCGGGTTCGAGAAGGTGCTCGACCCGGATCTGCTCGGCTCCCAGCTCACTCCCGCTCAGCGCCAACTCGTGGAAATTCTCAGGGCGTTGACGGGTGAGGCCAAGGTCATCGCCTTCGACGAGCCGACCTCGTCGCTGTCCGAGCACGAGGCCGAGGCGCTGTTCGCCCTCATCGGCCGGCTGCGCGCCGAGGGCATCGCGGTCATCTACGTCTCCCATCGCATGAAGGAGATCTTCCAGCTCGCCGACCGTGTGGCAGTCTTGCGTGACGGCGGGGTCGCCGATGTGGTCGACGCCGCGAGCACGGACGAGGGCGAGGTCGTGCGGCTGATGGTCGGCCGCGACCTGACCTCCCTGTTCGTCCGTCAGGACGTGGCCCGCGACGAGGTGGTGCTCGACGTGCGGGAGGTCACCACCGACGACGTGACGAACGTGAGCCTGACCGTGCGTGCGGGCGAGGTCGTCGCGCTGGCCGGGCTGGTCGGCGCCGGCCGCTCCGAGCTCGCGCAGGCTCTGGCCGGCGACGTGCCCATCCGCTCTGGCGAGGTACGCCTGAACGGTACCCCGCTCCGGCTGCGCAGCCCCAAGGAGGCCATCCGGGCCGGTATCGGCCTCGCACCCGAGGAACGCAAGGCCCAGGCTCTCTTCCTGCACCGCTCCATCCGTGACAACGCCTCGCTGGTGAGCCTGGAACGGCTGCGCCGTTGGCGGTTGGTGAAGGTCGGCGCCGAGCGCGCGCTGGCGCAGGACTACAGCGACCGGCTGCGGGTGCGGGCCCCTGGTATCGAACACGAGGTCCGCAAGCTCTCCGGCGGTAACCAGCAGAAGGTGGTGCTCGCCCGCTGGCTGGCCCGCAAACCGGCCGTCCTGATCCTGGACGAACCGACCCGGGGCGTCGACGTCGGTGCGAAGGCGGAGATCTACCACATCATCGCCGACCTGGCGAAGCAGGGCGTCGCACTGCTGGTCATTTCTTCGGAGCTGCCCGAGGTACTCGGGCTGGCCGACCGGGTGGTGGTGATGCAGAACGGTCGGGTCACGGGAGAACTCGGCCGTGCCGAAGCCTCCGAGGAGGCCATCCTCAACCTCGCCATGGCGGACGACCTGACCGACGTCGTCACCGCCCGCACTGATCACGACCGCGCCTCCGGAGGCACACGATGACCCAGCAGACCCTGACGAGCCCTCCGGCGGCGCCTGTGAAGGACACAGCGCGACCGTCCCGCGCCCGTGGGGTTCTGTCCGCGATCGGCGGACAGAACCTGAGTCTGATCGGAGCGCTGGCCGTCGTCCTGACGCTCTTCGGCTCGCTCAACTCCAACTACCTGAGCTGGAACAACATCCAGGTGATCGCTGAAGCGGTCACCATCACCGGCCTGCTGGCCGTGGTCCAGACCGTCGTGATCATCTGCGGTGGCCTGGACATCTCCGTGGGCTCCCAGGCGGGCCTCGCCTCCGTGGTCAGCGCCATGGCGTTCACTTCGGCCGGCTCCAGCGCGCTGCTCGGCATCGCCGCGGCCGTGGGCGTCGGCATCCTGGTCGGCATCCTCAACGGCCTGGTCATCGTCTACGGCCGCGTAAACGCCACCATCGCGACGCTTGCCGGACTTGCCGCCTACAAGGGCGTGGCGCAACTCGTCTCCGGCGGCGCCGCACAGGGCTACGTCCTCAACGACAGCGTCTTCATCTTCCTCAGCCGCGGGAAGATCGCCGGGCTGCCGGTGATGGTATGGATCCTCGTCCTGGTAGCCATCGGCGTCCATATCCTGCTGAAGTACACCGACATCGGCCGCAACATCTACGCCATCGGCGGCAACGACACCGCCGCCCGGCTCGCCGGCATCAACATCAACAAGTACCTGATCGCCGTGTACGCCGTGATCGGCATCGTGGCCGCCCTGGCGGGCGTCCTGCTGACCGCACGCACCGGCTCCGGCCAGCCCACCTCCGGCAGTGAGGGCCTGGAGCTGAAGGCCATCACCGCGGCGGCGCTCGGCGGCTGCGTCCTCAAGGGGGGCAAGGGAACCGTCGGAGGCACGCTGCTGGCCGTCGCGCTGCTCGGCGCGCTGGAGAACGGACTGACCGTGCAGGGCATCAACGCCTTCTGGCAGAACGTCGCCCAGGGCGCTCTGCTGGTGATCGCCGTCGTGATCCAGCAGCGTCGCAACGGCGAGCGCGCCGTCGGTCTGCCCGACTGACACCGTGCGCTACCGCGACTGTGACCCGGACGGCCCGTCCGGGCCGCCGGACCGCCCGGGTCACCCCCTCGCGCTCGCCGGCGCGGCCCCGGCCGCAGCCAGGACAACGACGTCTTCCTCACCTCGCCGATGGGCTGGAGCAGCTGGAGATTCGTCCGGTACAACGCGACCGATGCGGCCATCAAGGCACAGGCCGAGGCGATGACGGACAGCGGACTCGTCGCGCACGGCTGCAGGTACATCAGCGTCGACGTCTCCAACAGCCCGGTCACCGACGGCGGCCACGTCTGTCCCGTGCAACCTCTCGGCTGGCCAGATCAGCGTGGCACAGCGACTTGTATTGCCCGGTCGTCGCCGGACAACGGATCAGAGGAGCTGAATCGTGATCGAAAACACGGGTGGTATGAAACGCCGGGGCGTGCTTGCAGCAGGCTTGGCCGGTGTGGGCGCCGCGCTGGTGCCTGCCGGACAGGCCGGCGCCGAGCCGGCCGGTGCAGCGTCCCCCCTCGACACTTCCGCCGAGGGCAGGCGCCGAGTGCTGAACTTCAACACCAACTGGGCATTCTGGCGTGACGATGCGCCAGACGCTCACCAGCCCGGATTCGACGACTCGGCGTGGGCTGCGGTGTCGGTGCCGCACACGATGCGACTGGAGCGCAAACAGCCCTCGGTGTACGACGCCTTCGCGGGAATCGGCTGGTACCGGCGGTACTTCCGGGTCGATCCACCGGACCGGGGGCGGCGGCTGACCGTGGTGTTCGACGGCGTCCAGACCAACAGCGTCGTCTACCTGAACGGGGAGAAGCTCGCCGAGCACAACGGTGGCTATCTGGGCTTCGTCGTGGACATCACCGACAAGGTCCGCTACGACCGCGACAACGTCCTCGCGGTCCGCGTGTCGAACCTCGACGACCCTCTCACCCCTCCCGGCAAGCCGCGGAACCAGCTGGGATTCCTCACCTACGGCGGTATCTACCGCAACGTCACGCTCCGGATGACGGACCCGGTCCACATCTCCGACCCGCTGCAGGAGGACCTGGTCGCCGGGGGCGGCGTGTTCGTGTCCTACCCGCAGGCGAGTGCGACCAGAGCATCGGCCCAGGTCAAGACGCACGTTGTGAACAAGATGGCCACCGCTGCCCAGGTCAGACTGACCACGGTCCTGTACGACGCGCAGGGCACAGCGGTCGCGCGGGCCAAGGCCACCGCGTCGATCCCGGGGAATGGCGGCCACGCGTTCACACAGACTCTGAGTGTGATACGGCCGAAACTGTGGCATCCCGACTCCCCCTACCTGTACAGGCTGGTCAGTCAGGTCTTCGTCGGCGACCGCCTGGTCGACACGGTCACCACACCCACTGGAATTCGGCGGATCGAGTACAAGGCGGACGGGTTCTACCTCAATGGCGAGCGCATCTACCTCCGCGGCGCCAACTGCCACCAGAACTACGCCTACGTGGGTGACGCCGCGCCGGCGTCGATGAAGTACCGCGAGGCGCTGCGGCTGAAGCTCGGCGGGTTCAACGCCGTGCGGGCGGCGCACTACCCGCATGACCCGGCCTTCCTCGACGCCTGTGACGAGCTGGGCCTCCTCGTCGTGGCCTGCCAGCCGGGCTGGCAGTACTGGAACGGCGACCAGACCTTCGTCAGCCGCACCTACCGTGACATCGCCACGATGATCCGGCGGGACCGCAACCGGCCTTCGGTGATCCTGTGGGAGACCTCGCTCAACGAGACCCACTACCCGCAGTGGTGGGCGAAGGAGGCCAACACCGTCGCTCATGCGGAGATGCCGGGCGACCAGATGTTCACCTCGGCGGACTACGGCACCTGGGGCAGTGAGTACGGCGTCAACTACAAGGTCGTCAACACCGACGGCTCGGATCCCGCGCCGACCAAGCCGTTCCTCACCCGCGAGTGGGGCGACTGGGAGGACCCGTGCCGGTGCGACCGGGACGACGGCGAGAGCGCGATGGTCAACCAGGTCATCACCCGTCAGCGCTACCTCGACGGCCCCGGCTACTGGGACTGGGGCGGGCTGGACGCCAACAGCCGGATCGGTGGCTACTTCCTGTGGGTCTTCGAGGACTACGGCACCAATGACACCTACCAGAAGTCCGGCGCGGTGAACATCGACCGGTACCCCAAGTACTGCTACCACTGGCTCAAGTCCATGCAGCCGGCCACCAACCCGAACCACGGCGGCCCGATGGTCTTCATCGCCAGCTCCTACACGGCTGCCTCCAGCCTGGAGGTGATGGTCTTCAGCAACACCGACAGCGTCCGGCTGTACCAGAACGGCCGCCTCATCGGGGAAAAGTCCCGGCCGCAGAACGCCACGACCGCGCCGCACGTGGCAGCCAAGGGCGGCAGCCCCTACTACACGTTCACCCTGCCGTCATTCGCCGCTGGAGAGCTCAAAGCCCAAGGCTATCTGGGCGGCAGGCTCGCAGCGACCCACCTGGTCAACACCCCCGGCGCCGCCCACCATCTGGAGATCGTCGCCGACGACGCGGGCGGACAGGCTGTGCTGACCGACCTGCTGGCCCTCGCGCTGGGCGACAGCTCGGAAGAGGGCAAGAAGGCCGCGCAGAAGCTGCTGGGCCAGATAGAGCCGGGCCGAGTGGAATCGCTCATCAACCAGGCGGGCAAGGCCGGCGGTCGCGCGCTGTCGGCCGAGGGAACCGAGGTGATGCGCAGGTACGCCCGGCTGCTCGAACGCATCCGACCCGTCGCCGACGGTTCGGACCTGATCCCGGTGTTCGTCAAGGTCGTCGACGCCCGCGGCACGCTGGTCGCCGACTCCACCGTCCCCATCACCCTCAAGGTGACCGGAGCCGGCTCCCTCGTGGGCGACGACATTCCGCGAATCGCCGTGCAGACGCAGAAGTCCCAGGGTGGTATCGGCTACGCCTTGATCGCCACCAGTACCTCCAGCGGCCCCGTCACCCTCACCGCGACCGCGACCGGACTGCAGAGCGGCCAGTACACCGTACGGACCGCGCCCTACACCGGTTCTCACATCACCGACGGCACGCACCCCGCATGGAAGAACATCTCCACGCTGGAGAACCAGGGTGCCCAGAACCTGGCCCTGTTCAAACCGGCGACCGCCTCAACCTCGCAGTCCGGCAACGGGCCGGCCAACGCGGTGGACGACGCGGCGGACACCAAGTGGGTCGGGGACGGCCCCGATCCGGCCTGGTGGCAGGTCGATCTCGGTGCGCCGGCCGACATCGAGCAGTTCCAGATCCTTTGGGAAACCGACCGAACCAGCTACAAGTACCAGATCCTGACCTCCGACGACGCCAGCACATGGACCACGGCCGTCAACGCGGAGGACAACACCGCCATGGTCGCCACCACCATCCACCAGGTGGAGACCAAGGCGCGTTACGTACGCGTCAACATCCTCTCCGCCGGCACCTGGTGGCCGTCCATCCGTGAGTTCCGCGCCGTGCCGCCAGGTGGCAGCGGCGGCGTCCCCCCGGCCGATCCCGGACCGAAGATCGCCCGCGACCGGATCAAGACGGTCACCGCGTCCAGTCACGCCGCCGGCTTCGAACCCGCCAAAGCCTTCGACGGGGACATCACCTTCGGCACCGGGTGGAGCGCCTCCTCCCCCGCAGTTCCCCAGACACTGACCGCGGAGCTGGACGCCACCCACAACCTCAACGGGGTGCGCATCCACTGGGGCAAGGACAGCAGCTGGTACACCTTCGACCTGCAGACCTCCACGGACGGAGCCACCTGGAACACGGTGTTCTCCGGCCTGGCCCGGAGCGGTCAGTACACCCTCCCCGAAGTCTTCACCGCAACGAACGTGCGCCAGATCCGCGTGGTCGTCACCCAGGTCAGCGGCGGGGGCGCCCAAACCATCGCCGGCATCGCCGAGGTGATCCTCTACGGCACACCGGCGTAAAGACTCCCAAGTGTCGGAACGGCTTCGTCGTCGTATCGGCAGCGCCAGGCGCCCGAGCGCGTCCACCGCCGGCATGAGACTCACCAAGACCGAACTATTTCCACCACGACTCAATAGCTTTAGGCTGTTGGCGGCAACACATTCTCTCAACATGTCACTTTCAGAACATAGTTACTACGTCGACTTCGGTACGTCGATGAAGGAGGAATGACATGCACCTGCCATATCGCGAGAGGGGAGCGAGACGGACGGCCCGCGGGCTCACCGTCGCGCTGACTGCGCTCGCGCTGGGCTCGTTCGGCCTCACCGCCGTGGCGCCCGCGCAGACCCGACCGCACGCGGCGGAGCCTGCCCACACGGTCGGCCACGACGACACGGCCATGACCATCGACGGCAAGCCCCTCTCCATCTGGTCCGGCGAGTTCCACTACTGGCGGCTGCCCAGCCCGGACGCCTGGCGCGATGTCCTGCAGAAGATGAAGGCGGGCGGCTACAACGCGACGTCGATCTACTTCGACTGGGACTTCCACTCCCCCAAGCCCGGGGTGTACGACTTCAAGGGCATCCGCGACGTCGACAAGCTGCTCGACATCGCGAAGGAAGTCGGGATCTACGTCATCGCACGGCCCGGCCCCTACATCAACGCCGAGACCGACGGCGGCGGCTTCCCCGGCTGGCTGGTCACCCAGAAGGGCAAGGCCCGCTCGACCGCCCCCGACTATCTCGCCGCCGCCGACGAGTGGCTCTCGCGGATCGATCCGATCCTCGCCCGGCACCAGCTCACCAACGGCACGGGCACGGTGATCGCCTACCAGGTCGAGAACGAGTACTACCAGGACACCGCCGACGGGCACGCGTACATCAAGCACCTGGTCGACAAGGCGCGCGCGGACGGCATCACCGTGCCGCTGACGGGCAATCACTACGGCATATTCACCAAGGAACTCGACATCGAGGGGTACGACGCGTACCCGCAGGGCTTCAACTGCTCCAGCCCGGACAAGTGGCACGGCCTACCCGACTTCTCGGGCGAGAAGAAGCCCGACGAGCCGCTGTTCCTGGCGGAGTTCCAGGGCGGCGCCTTCGACCCGTGGGGCGGCCCCGGCTACGACAAGTGCCGGCAGCTCACCAACGGTGACTTCGAGAAGGCCGCGTACGAGAACAACATCGCGTCCGGTGCCACCATGCAGAACTTCTACATGGCCTACGGCGGCACGTCCTGGGGATGGCTGGCGTCGCCGGAGTCGGTCTACAGCTCGTACGACTACGGCGCGCCGATCCGCGAGGACCGCCAGCTGACCGAGAAATACCTGGTGAACAAGCGGCTCGGC
>NZ_MLYP01000003.1 GCF_001866645.1 Streptomyces colonosanans | reverse complement strand
CGGAGCCACCTGTCCTGCGGCGCCGTGCGGCGAGCGTGCGTGCCGGGAGTGCTGTGGATGTACCCGGGTGATGCGACAACGCGGCGTGGGGGTCCCCCCTGCTCGAAGAGCTTGGGGGAGTGCCGTGCCGGACGCCGCGAGCCGGTGAGCCTTTCCGGTCACAGCACTGGGCCGTAAGACTGCGTGCGGGGCGCCTGCGGCTCGTCACGCCCACACGGCGGAGCCGCAGCATGCCAGGGCCCCGCTCCCCCGTCGCGACGCGCTCAGCCCCTCGCGGCCTGCTCCCACCGGCCCTCCCCGCTCTGCGCACCCGGAGCGTCACGCTGTGTCCTTCGCTGAAGTGGAGTAATCCGACGAGATATCCCCGCGCCACGGGGTGATCGTGGGTGGGTCACCCGCAGAGGGGTGACCCCATCCTTCCGCCGGGGGACGAGGAGTCCCCCGCCAAGGCGAAAGAAGGCGCGCTCCATGGCGACTCTGTGCAGACCCGCGGTTTCCGTGCCGGAACATGTGATCACGATGGAGGAGACGCTCGAACTGGCGCGCTCCCGCCACGCCGACCACCCCCAACTCCCACTGGCACTGCGGCTGATCGAGAACACCGGGGTCCGCACCCGGCACATCGTGCAGCCCATCGAGGAGACCCTGAAGCACCCGGGTTTCGAGGAGCGCAACAACCTCTACGAGGCCGAGGCGAAAGCCCGCGTCCCCGCGGTCGTCCAGCGGGCGCTGGACGACGCCGAACTGCTCTCCTCCGACATCGACGTGATCATCTACGTGTCGTGCACCGGGTTCATGATGCCCTCGCTGACCGCGTGGCTGATCAACACGATGGGCTTCGGCACCGACACCCGGCAGATACCGATAGCCCAGCTGGGCTGCGCCGCGGGCGGCGCGGCCATCAACCGGGCCCATGACTTCTGCACCGCCTACCCGGACGCCAACGCGCTCATCGTGGCCTGCGAGTTCTGCTCGCTGTGCTATCAGCCCACCGACCTCGGCGTCGGTTCCCTGCTGTCCAACGGCCTGTTCGGAGACGGCATCGCGGCCGCGGTCGTCCGCGGCAAGGGCGGCACCGGCGTCAAGCTGGAACGCAATGGCTCGTACCTGATCCCCAAGACCGAAGAGTGGATCATGTACGACGTCCGTGCCACCGGATTCCACTTCCTCCTGGACAAGCGGGTGCCGGCCACCATGGAACCGCTCGCCCCGGCGCTCCAGGAATTGGCGAGACACCACGGCTGGGACGCCTCCGACCTGGACTTCTACATCGTCCACGCCGGTGGCCCACGGATCCTGGACGACCTGAGTACCTTCCTCAAGGTGCCCTCGGAGGCCTTCCGGTTCAGCCGGGCCACGCTCACCGAGTACGGCAACATCGCGAGCGCCGTCGTCCTGGACGCGCTGCGCCGGCTCTTCGAGGCGGGTGGCGTCGAGCACACCGCGCGCGGGCTGCTGGCCGGTTTCGGGCCGGGCATCACCGCGGAGATGGCCCTGGGCCGCTGGCACGTCGCCGAGAACGCGAAGCCGAAGAAGTGAGCCGCTGATGACGACGACAGAAGGGGTGGCGGCCATCGAGGGTCTGCTCGTACCACCCGGACACGGACGCGTCGTGCGGACGCCGGCCCAGCATGTGACGTTCAAGGTGACCGGCTCGCACTCGCGCACCTCGTCCACGTTCGAAGTGCTCGTGCCGCCGGGCTTCGACGTCGGCGCCCATGTGCACACGCGCAGCGAGGAGCTGTTCTACGTGCTCGAGGGCGAGCTGGACGTGCTCGCCTTCGAGCCGCGCGTACGGACCCCCGACCACTGGCAGAAGTGGGAGTCGAGGTCGGGCAGCCGGGTGGTGCGGGCGACACCCGGCACGGTCATCGTCGTACCCCCCGGCTGCCCGCACGCCTTCGCGAACCCCACCGAGACCCCCGCGAAGATGTTCTTCCAGGCGTCCCCGCCCCCGGACCACGAGCGCTACTTCGAGGAGCTGCTGGAGATCCTGCGTGACGGGGGTCCGCCAGACCATGAGGCGATCGAGGCGCTGCGCAGGCGGTACGACATCGAACAGCTGACGCCGTTGAAACACCGGTGAGCCCCAGCGCCCCTGAAGCCCCCGCTACCGGATCGGCATCCCGGACAGCGTCCGGGAGATCACCAGCCGCTGGATCTCACTCGTACCCTCGAAGATCGTGTAGATGGCCGCGTCCCGGTGTGTGGCCTGTGGCGTGTCGGCTCGTGCGCTGGTCAACCATCATGTCGGCTGGCGTTCCTCCGGTTTGTGTGGGTGTTGTTCCGGGCTTCACCTGCTTGATCATCTCCCAAGCGTCTCCCAGATCTCCCATCCGCAAGGAGTACGTGCGCCCCCGGCCCGTCGACCGGGGGCGCACGTGTGCCGGCCACCACAACAGGGGGGCGCCTCGTCGCGGGGGGAGCGTTCGGTAGCCGACCTTCTTCCCGTGGCTACGCTTACGAGCGCGGGCCCACCTGTGGGCGAACGTCTGGCGACTGGCGAACATCCAGCTATCGCCACTGGGCCTTGGAGCGCACCTTTCCTCGATTGCTGGGCACAGTGATCATCACCTCCTTCGGTTGATCCTTCCGGCCATGTGTGCCCCGTGCGGCGGCTGTGGCGTCTAGAGTTCCGTGACCTGCGTACCGGGGGGTGCGCACTGCTGAGGGGGTTGTGATGGCGGGTTGCCGGGACTGCCGGACATGCGTGATGCCGGGGTTCACGCGGCTGGGGCAGGACTGGTTGGTCGGGTTCCTGCATCTGATGACGTGCGGGATCTCGTGGGTGGTGAAGCGCGGGTCGATGTCGCACTGCCCGCAGTGCAAGCACCTCCGCTCCCGGCACCAGCTGCGGGCCGACGGGTCGTACATCGACTGAGCACCGCACGCATGTGGGCCCACTCCCGGACGACCGGGGGCAGGCCCACAAGGCGGGGCTGGTCAGGCGTTGCGGAGGATCTGGTAACGGCGTTCGGCTTCGGGTGAGCGGGGCAGCAGCAGCGCCGCCGTGCGGATGACCGCCGCAGTTGATCACGACAGTTCACACCCCGACCACACCTTCGACCTCATCACGCCCATCGGCTGAGAACGCCCGCGCCTTGGTTGGTCACCTATGTTGCCAGGCTCGACGTCCCGCGCCACATCGTCGAGTTCCTGGCCCGTCTACTTGCCGCGCGCCGCCGCCGGATCGGCAACCCGCGCGAATCTCGGGCGTTGAGCCCGTCCCGCCAGGCGGTTGGGCCTGGCGGGTATACGTTGCATATTTGAACGACGAGCGAACGCGCCGGAATTGGGGCGGGCAGAGCAGGCCATCTACCGAAGGAACGTTTACGCGTGACCGGTGTAGTACTGAGAGAGGTAGGTGGTGGTTCCGTTGCTTATGGCGACCCGCATCTCCACCTTCTGGCCTTCCGGAAGATCTCCGGTTTTCCAAGGGGTGAGATATGTCGCGGGGTGGCCCTGTGTCGTGGCCAGACGATAGGGGCTCAGAAGGATCGCCTTAACGTACCAGCCGTCTGAGAGGACGTCCCCTGCCCGCATGGCATCGCCGGGGTGACCGGAGACGGGGTCGGCGTTCCACTCGGCCAGCCCTGCGTAGGTGCCATTGTTGTATACAGCAACGGTAAAGCTTCCGTTGCTCGTAGTGCCGCTGTACTTGAAAGTGAAGTTGGGATCAGCGGCGGCTGTGCCCGCGCCCATGGTGACCGTTCCCCCGACCAGTAGCGCAGTCGACGCGATCAACGTGGCGATGCGGCGCTTCGTGCTCAAGTTGTCCCCGATTCAGTAGTGATCATTCTTTGACGAGCAGGCGCATGCTAGTTCACGCATCGACGGGACGGATAGTGTCTCGTGATCACTCTCGCCTCTGAACGGCTCGCAGACATGCGGGAGTTGGCCGGGTCGTGGGATGTTCCGGCCGATGCGGCGCTTCGCGTGCGGATCGTGTTGTGGTCCCGCGAAGGGCGGCGGCGCAAGGCATCATGCGGGGCGGCGGCTTCGGCGGGGGTCTCCTCCCACCACGCGGCAGGCGGGACGTCAGCGGGCGGGGGCGGGGCGGTCACGGCTGGTCTCCGCCGCGGGCGACCAACTGCGGCTTGCGGGCGTTCCAGTTGGCGACGGAAAGGATGGCGCGGGTCCGGTTGTCACAGATCACCATGACCGAGGTGGCAGTGACCTTGACGACGTTCCCAGTGCGCCAACACTCGCCGCTCCCTCCCCATCCGCTGTCGTCGGTGACGAAGCGGATGTCGTCCCGGACCTGGACGTCGGAGAAGTCAACGGGGTCAGACATCGGGCGTCTCCTATCGGTTGAGGCCGGGCATGTCGGCCCAGCGGGTGACGAGTCGGGGATCGTGGGCGGCGAGCGTCTTGTTCGCCGCGCACAGTCGGGCCTGCAGGCGCTGGTCGGCCTCGGTGCGGTCGTCGGCGGCGGCGAGCGTCCGCCCGGTCAACAACCGGCCGCACAGGGCCGCCTCCGCGAGCGCCGCCTGAACACGGGCCGGGAGCTGCATGCCGATGCGGAGCGCGATCCCATTCGGCACCGGCACACCCAAACGCAGCGGGGAGATCATGACGCGGGCACCGTGTACGTGTTGGCGTGCCCTCGGCAAGCATTGCGGCAGCCGCTTCCGGTGCAGCGCTGGCAGCCCCAGACGCGGATTGATCTTTCGTTGGGCAGACAGAAGCGGCTCTCCCGGACAGTCGGGAGGGCCGCTTTCGTGGCAACGATCTATGCGCGTCTTGCTGGTGGGATGGCTTACCGGATCGGCATCCCGGACAGCGTCCGGGAGATCACCAGCCGCTGGATCTCACTCGTACCCTCGAAGATCGTGTAGATGGCCGCGTCCCGGTGCATCCGCTCCACCGGGTACTCCCGGGTGTATCCGTTGCCGCCGAGGATCTGGATCGCCTGCGCGGTGACCGTCTTCGCGGTCTCGCTGGCGAACAGCTTCGACATCGACCCCTCGGCCGCCGTGAACGGCCTGCCGTTGATCGCCATCCACGAGGCGCGCCACACCAGCAGACGAGCGGCGTCGATCTGGGTGCGCATATCCGCGAGCTGGAAGGCGACGCCCTGGTTGTCGATGATCGGCCGACCGAATTGCTCGCGCGTCTTCGCGTAGTCCAGGGCCACCTCGTACGCCGCCCGCGCGGTGCCCACGGCCATCGCGCCCACGGCCGGACGGGACGCCTCGAAGGTCGCCATCGCCGCGTTCTTCACCCTCCCCATGCCGCCTTTCCTGGCCTTCTCGCGGGCGCGGGCGAGCCGCTCGTCCAGCTTCTCCTTGCCGCCGAGCAGGCAGGAGCCGGGGACGCGGACGCCGTCGAGGATCACCTCGGCGGTGTGCGAGGCGCGGATGCCGTGCTTCTTGAACTTCTGGCCCTGGGACAGGCCGGGAGTGTTCGGCGGGATGATGAAGGAGGCGTGGCCCTTGGAGCCCAGTTCCGGGTCGATCACCGCGACGACCACGTGGACGTTGGCGATGCCGCCGTTGGTCGCCCAGGTCTTGGTGCCGTTGATCACCCATTCGTCCTTGGCCTCGTCGTACACGGCACGTGTACGCATCGAGGCGACGTCGGAGCCGGCGTCGGGCTCTGAGGAACAGAACGCGGCCACCTTGACGTCGTTGACGTCGCCGTACATCTGGGGGATCCAGGTACCGATCTGCTCCTCGGTGCCGTTGGCGAGCACGCCCACGGCGGCGAGGCCGGTGCCGACGATCGACAGGGCGATACCCGCGTCACCCCAGAACAGCTCCTCCATGGCCATCGGAATGCCGAGGCCGGTGGGGTCGAAGTACTGCTGGGCGTAGAAGTCGAGGGAGTAGATGCCGGTCTTCGCGGCCTCCTGGATGACCGGCCAGGGAGTCTCCTCACGCTCGTCCCATTCGGCGGCGGCGGGGCGGATCACATCGGCGGCGAAGCCGTGCAGCCAGTCCCGGACCTCCTTCTGTTCGTCGTTGAGCTCCATGGTGAACTCGGCCATGTCCCCTCCAGCACTGCGCCAGCATGTTACTTGCGGTAACCAAAGTGTGTTACTTGCCAGTAGGGGAAGTCAACTCCCGAACCGACGGTGAAGCGACCACGAACAGAGTCGTCAGCTCGTTCGATGTCGACCAGGCTTTCGGTGTTACGTTGCGCAGGCGTCACCGATCAGCACGGGTGGGGAGAGATCATGGAGACCAGGCAGCGGACCGATCAGCAGCGGTCCGCCGACTACCGACGGCGCGAGCTGCTGGAGGCCGCCGACAGGGTGGTGCTGCGCGACGGCCCCGGCGCCTCGATGAACGCCATCGCGGCAGAGGCCGGAATCACCAAGCCGATCCTCTACCGCCACTTCGGCGACAAGGGCGGGCTGTACGCCGCGCTCGCCCAACGCCACACGGACGCCCTGCTCGCCTCGCTGCGGGCGGCACTCGACGCCCCGGCCGATCGGCGGGAACGGGTCGAGTCCACGCTGGACGCCTACCTCGCGGCGATCGAGGCACGGCCGCAGGTGTACCGCTTCCTGATGCATCCGGCGGAGGGCGGCTCACAGAGCGAGCAGGGCTTCGACACGGGCAGGCACTCCATTCCCTTGCTGCGCCGCATGGGCGAGGAGCTGGCCCAGGTCGTCGAGGAACGGGTGGACCTCGGCCCGGACAGCCACCGGCTCGCCCGGGTGTGGGGACACGGCATCGTCGGCATGATGCACGCCGCCGGGGACTGGTGGCTCGGCGAACAGCCCTGTTCCCGGGCGGAGTTGGTACGGAGCCTGGCGGACCTGCTGTGGGGGCGGCTGGCCGCCGCCGGGAACCGCGCGGGAGGACCGGGGTTCTGACGCGCCGCTACCGCGACGCGTCTTCCCGGCGGCTCCAGGGTGCCCTGGCCGCCTGCCGCATCACCCTCCGGTGGCGCCAGCCGCCGAGCCGGTCCACATACAGGCCCCCGTCCAGGTGGTCGCACTCGTGCTGCAGGCACCGGGCGAACCACCCGGTGCCGTGCACCCGCACCGGTTCGCCGTCCACCGTGAAGCCCTCGACGACCGCCTGGTCGTACCGCTCCGTCCCCGCCTCCAGCCCTGGCAGGGACAGACACCCCTCCGGACCGCGCAGCACCACACCGGCGGCCTCCACGAGCCGTGGGTTGACCACATGTCCCAGATGGCGCACGTCCTCGTCGTCCGGGCAGTCGTACACGAACACCCGCAGCGACTCCCCGACCTGGTTCGCGGCCAGTCCCACGCCCTGCGCGGCGTACATCGTGGCGAACATGTCCTCGACGAGCCGGGCCAGTTCGGGGCCGAAGGCGGTGACCTCCGCGCACGGTGTGCGCAGCAGACGGTCACCGAGCAGGGTGAGCGGCCGGACGCGCCCGCGGGCGCCCGGTATGGAGCGGTGTCGCATGGCGGCAAGGGTACGGTCCTTCATATCGCGCGGGCACCGGGGCGGTGCCGCGATTCGGGTGTGTGAGTGGATCTCGATAGGCTGAGGCCCGCACGTTGCCGGGACAGGGGGCGCGCGCCGTACGCAAGGAGGATCGGGAACTGATGGCAGGCAACTCGGACCCGCTGACGCCGCGGGCCAAGCTGGCCGTGACCGCGGGCAAGGCGGTCGCTGCGGCATCGCGCGCCGCGGGGCGCGGCAGCGGATCGGTGATCGGCGGCCGAGTGGCGCTCAAGCTCGACCCCGACCTCCTCGCCCGGCTCGCCCAGAACCTGGACGTCATCCTGGTCTCGGCGACCAACGGCAAGACCACGACCACCCGCCTGATCGCGGAGGCACTGCGCGCCGCGGGCCCGGTCGTCTCCAACGCGCTCGGCGCCAACATGCCCGCCGGCATCACCTCGGCGCTGGCGGGCGGCTCGGACGCCAAGTTCGCTGTCATAGAGGTCGACGAGAAGTACCTCGCCGGGGTCGCCCGGGACACCGACCCGAAGTGCATCGCGCTGCTCAACCTCTCCCGCGACCAGCTCGACCGCGCCGCCGAGACCCGTATGCTCGCCGAGAACTGGCGCGAGGGCCTGTCCGGCACCAAGGCCGTCATCGTCGCCAACTGCGACGACCCGCTGGTCGTGTGGGCCGCCTCGTCGTCGCCCAACGTGATCTGGGTCGCGGCCGGCCAGATGTGGAAGGACGACGCCTGGTCCTGCCCGTCCTGCGGCGGTGTGATGCAGCGCCCCGGCGACGACTGGTACTGCGGCGAGTGCGGCTTCCGCCGGCCGGCCCCGAGCTGGGCGCTGTCCGGCGACCACGTCCTCGACCCGCACGGCTCGGCCTGGCCGATCCACCTTCAGCTGCCGGGCCGCGCCAACAAGGCCAACGCCGCCAGCTCCGCGGCCGTCGCCGCCGTCTTCGGCGTGCCCCCGCAGGTCGCTCTGGAGCGCATGTACCAGGTGCAGGCCGTGGCCGGGCGCTACGACGTGGTCCAGTTCATGGAGCGCGACTTGCGGCTGCTACTGGCGAAGAACCCGGCCGGCTGGCTGGAGACCTTCTCGCTGATCGATCCCCCGCCGACCCCGGTGATCCTCTCCGTGAACGCGCGCGGCGCCGACGGCACCGACACCTCCTGGCTGTGGGACGTCGACTACACGCAGCTCACCGGCCACCCGATCTTCGTCATCGGTGACCGGAGACTGGACCTCGCCGTGCGCCTGGAGGTCGCGAACCAGTCCTTCCAGGTGTGCGAGAACATCGACCAGGCCGTCCAGCTGGCTCCGCCGGGCCGGATCGAGGTCATCGCGAACTACACCGCGTTCCAGGACCTGCGCCGCCGCGTCGGCAACTGATCCCCGCACCGACCCCTAAGGACGATCATCGATGAGTGACAACAGCCTCCGGCTGGTGTGGATCTACCCCGACCTGCTCAGCACCTACGGCGACCAGGGCAACGCGCTCGTCGTGGAACGCCGGGCCCGGCAGCGCGGCCTCGACGTGGCCCGCCTCGACGTGCGCAGCGACCAGCCGATCCCGACCTCCGGCGACATCTACCTGATCGGCGGCGGCGAGGACCGTCCGCAGCGGCTCGCCGCCGAGCGGCTGCGCCGCGACGGGCACCTGTACCAGGCCGTGCAGAACGGCGCGATCGTGTTCTCGGTCTGCGCCGGCTACCAGATCCTGGGCCACGAGTTCATCAACGACCTCGGGCAGCGCGAGCCGGGCCTCGGCCTGCTCGACGTGGTCTCGGTGCGCGGCGAGGGCGAGCGCTGCGTCGGCGACGTCCTCGGAGACATCGACCCGCGGCTCGGCCTGCCCCCGCTCACCGGCTTCGAGAACCACCAGGGCGTCACCCACCTCGGCCCGACCGCCCGCCCGCTCGCGCAGGTGCGGCAGGGCAGGGGCAACGGCACGGGAGACGGCACGGAGGGCGCGTACAACGACACGGTCTTCGGCACGTACATGCACGGTCCCGTCCTCGCGCGCAACCCGCAGATCGCCGACCTGCTGCTGAAACTGGCGCTGGACGTCAACGCCCTCCCGCCGGTCGACGACCGCTGGTACGAGGCGCTGCGCGACGAGCGCATCGCGGCCGCGCAGCAGTCCGCGTAGCGCGCCGAAGGCCCGTCTGACGCCCCGCCCGCACAGCTGAGCGGGCACGTCCAGCAGACGGACTGGCGGTGCGACCTCGCCCCCTGCCGCCGTAGGGTGGCGGGGATCGATCCGGACAGCGTGGTCCGGTGCCCGGCCCATGTGGAGAAGGTATCTGGGACCATGCGCATTGGTGTCCTCACGTCCGGCGGTGACTGCCCCGGCCTGAACGCCGTCATCCGGTCCGTCGTGCACCGCGCCGTCGCCGACCACGGCGACGAGGTCATCGGCTTCCGGGACGGCTGGAAGGGCCTCCTGGAGTGCGACTACCTCAAGCTCGACCTCGATGCCGTGAACGGCATCCTGGCGCGCGGCGGCACGATCCTCGGCTCCTCCCGGGTCCGTCCCGAGCATCTGCGGGACGGGGTGGAGCGGGCCAGGGACCATGTCGCGGAACTGGGACTCGACGCGATCATCCCGATCGGCGGCGAGGGCACGCTCAAGGCGGCCCGGCTGCTGTCCGACGGCGGCCTTCCGATCGTCGGCGTACCGAAGACCATCGACAACGACATCGCCGTCACGGACGTCACCTTCGGCTTCGACACCGCCGTGGGCGTGGCCACCGAGGCACTGGACCGGCTGAAGACCACTGCCGAGTCCCACCAGCGCGTGCTGATCGTGGAGGTCATGGGCCGCCACACCGGCTGGATCGCGCTGCACTCCGGCATGGCCGCCGGCGCCCACGCGATCGTCGTGCCGGAACGACCCTTCGACATCGATGAGCTGACCGCACGCGTCGGCGAACGCTTCGCCGCCGGCAAGCGGTTCGCGATCGTCGTGGCCGCCGAGGGCGCCAAGCCCAGGCCGGGCACGATGGACTTCGACGAGGGCGGCAAGGACGTCTACGGCCACGAGCGCTTCGCGGGCATCGCCCGCCAGCTCTCCCTGGAACTGGAGCAGCGCCTCGGCAAGGAGGCCCGTCCCGTGATCCTCGGACACGTCCAGCGCGGTGGCACGCCGACCGCGTACGACCGTGTCCTCGCCACCCGCTTCGGCTGGCACGCCGTGGAAGCCGTGCACCGCGGCGAGTTCGGCATGATGACCGCGCTGCGCGGCACCGACATCGTGATGGTGTCCCTGGCCCAGGCGGTGGAGACGCTGAAGACGGTGCCCCAGGAGCGGTACACCGAGGCGGAGTGTGTTCTTTGAACCCTCCCCCAACTGCAGCAGGGGGTTTCTGACTCACGTCGCCTACCGGCCCGGCAGACCAGCAGGTCCTGCATGATCGACATCATCCGGGTGGGAACCAGCCCGGTTGGGCGCTGCAAGCAAAGGAGTTGCGGTGCCGGCTTGGCTCTCGCTCAGCAGGTCGGGGACCGTACCAGCCGTCCCGGTGACACCGCGGCGAGCGCGGCGCGGCCGTGCCGGCTGCGGCTGCCCCTGACGTGACGCACAGTTTCCCGTGCCCCTTACGGGCGCGCTGCACTGCCCCCGGTCGAAGCCGCGACCGGGGGCGGTTCTACTCTGGGGAGGCGGTTTCACTCTGCTGCGGGCAGACAGGCACAACCCCCACGAAACAGGAGCGGGCGGATGGATCACAGCGGGCACGGCATGAACGGCATGATCATGGATCTGCCGCCGTTCACGCTGGCACGGGGTCTGGAGTGGTCCACGGACTGGTTCTTCCTCATCGCCTGTCTTCTCGCGCTCGGACTGTACGGATGGGGCGTCGTACGTCTCACCCGGCGTGGTGACAAATGGCCGATGGGCCGCACGGCCTGGTTCGTCGTCGGCATCCTGACGATCATGCTCGTCATGTGCACCAAGCTGAACGACTACGGCATGGTCATGTTCAGCGTGCACATGGTGCAGCACATGGTGATCAGCATGCTGTCGCCGATCCTGATCCTGCTCGGCGCGCCGACGACCCTGGCGCTGCGCGCGCTGCCGACCGCGGGCCGCGGCCGCAAGGGCCCGCGCGAACTGCTGCTGATGCTGCTGCACAGCCACTACATGCGCGTCATCACCCACCCGCTGTTCACGATCCCGATGTTCATCGCCAGCCTGTACGCGCTGTACTTCACCCCGCTCTTCGACTTCCTGATGGAGTCCAAGACCGGGCATATCGCGATGATGATCCACTTCCTCGCCGTCGGCGTGGTGTTCTTCTGGCCGATCATGGGGGTCGACCCGGGACCGCACCGCCCCGGCTACATGATGCGGATCCTGGAACTGTTCGCGGGCATGCCGTTCCACGCGTTCTTCGGCATCGCCCTGATGATGGCGACCACGCCGATGATCGGCACCTACCAGCACCCGCCCGCCTCGCTCGGCATCGACGCCCTCTCGGACCAGATGGCTGCGGGCGGGATCGCCTGGGCGTTCAGCGAGATCCCCTCCGTACTGGTGCTGCTCGCGCTGCTCCGCCAGTGGTACACCTCGGAGCAGCGGCAGGCGAAGCGCAAGGACCGGGCCGCGGCGCGCGACGGCGACAAGGAACTCGAGGCGTACAACGCCTATCTGGCCTCGCTCAACGCACGCAGTCACTGAGCTCCTGCGAGGGGGCTGTCCGGCCGGTGGGCCGGGCAGCCCCCTTTGCTGTGCGACGGCAGTATTCATCTCGGCCGGTGCGGAGTGCACAGAACTGGGCACCATGAGGGGAACGAACCCTGAGGAGGGTGTTGCGATGCCCGGTTCAACGAAGGCGATGGGGGGGCTCACCGTCGGTGGGCTCGTCATGGTGACGGCCTACACGGTGGCGCTCGGCAGCAACGGCTGGTTGTGGTTCGGCTGGGCCGTCCTCGGCCTGATCACCCTCGGCATGGTGGTCTCGCACAACACCTGAGGCTCACTCCCGGGGCAGCCGTGCCGCCGAATGCACCCCCGGCTGGTACTTCGGCAACCGGATGGTGATCTTCATGCCCGCGCCCACCGCGGTCTCGATGACGAGCCCGTGGTCGTCGCCGTAGACCTGGCGCAGCCGGTCGTCGACGTTGGACAGGCCGATACCGCCCGACGGGCTGACCTCTCCGGCCAGGATGCGGCGCAGCAGTGCGGGGTCCATTCCGGCGCCGTCGTCCTCGATGACGACGAGTGCCTCGGCGCCGGCGTCCTGGGCGGTGATGCTGATGTGGCGTTTGTCGGCGGTGCCCTCCAGGCCGTGCTTGACGGCGTTCTCGACGAGGGGCTGGAGGCAGAGGAAGGGCAGGGTGACCGGGAGCACCTCCGGCGCGATCTGCAGGGTGACCGAGAGCCGCTCGCCGAAGCGGGCCCGCACCAGCGCCAGGTACTGGTCGATGGCATGGAGTTCGTCGGCGAGCGTGGTGAAGTCGCCGTGCCGTCGGAACGAGTAGCGGGTGAAGTCCGCGAACTCCAGGAGGAGTTCCCGGGCCCGCTCGGGGTCCGTCCGCACGAACGAGGCGATCACCGCGAGTGAGTTGAAGATGAAGTGCGGGGAGATCTGGGCGCGCAACGCCTTGATCTCGGCCTCGATGAGCCGCGTACGGGACCGGTCGAGGTCCGCCAGTTCCAGCTGCACGGACACCCACCGGGCGACCTCGCCCGCGGCCCGGACGAGGACGGCGGACTCGCGGGGCGCGCACGCCACCAGCGCCCCGTGTACGCGGTCGTCGACGGTGAGCGGGGCGACGACGGCCCAGCGCAGCGGGCAGTCTGGTTCGTCGCAGCGCAGGCGGAAAGCCTCGCCGCGGCCGGTCTCCCGTGCGCCGGTGAGCCGCTGAAGCACTTCGTCGCGGTGGTGTTCCCCCGCGCCGTCCCAGGCCAGCACGGTCTCCCGGTCGGTGAGGCACAGCGCGTCGGTGCCGAGCAGGGTGCGCAGCCGGCGCGCGGACTTGCGGGCCGTCTCCTCGGTGAGGCCGGCCCGCAGCGGGGGCGCGGCCAGGGAGGCGGTGTGCAGGGTCTGGAAGGTGGCGTGCTCGACGGGGGTGCCGAGCCCGCCGAGGGTCTCCGGGCGCGCGGTGCGCCGGCCGGCCCAGAATCCGGCGGCGAGCAAAGGGAGGGCGGCCACGCACAGCCCGGCGAGGAACCCGCTCATGCCTTCACCTCCGTCCTCAGTTCCTCCGGAAGGTGGAACCGCGCCAGGATCGCCGCCGTCTGGGCCGGCACCCGCCGCGGCGTGGCCAGGGAGACCAGCACCATGGTCAGGAATCCGAGCGGGACCGACCACAGCGCGGGCCAGGCGAGCAGCGCGTGCAGGGTGCCGGTGCCCGTAAATCCCGCCATGGTCGCCGCCACCGCCACGAACGCCGAGCCGCCGCCGGCCAGCATCCCGGCCGCCGCGCCGGGCGGGGTCAGCCGCCGCCACCAGATGCCCAGGACGAGCAGCGGACAGAACGACGACGCGGACACGGCGAAGGCGAGGCCCACCGCGTCGGCGACCGGAAGCCCGCCCACCAGCAGGCTCGCTGCCAGTGGCACCGCCATCGCCAGCAGTGTGCCGAGCCGGAAATGCCTGACGCCCCGCGCCGGCAGCACGTCCTGCGTGAGTACACCGGCGACCGCCATGGTCAGTCCCGACGCCGTGGACAGGAACGCGGCGAAGGCCCCGCCCGCGACCAGCGCGCCGAGCAGGTCTGCGCCAAGCCCCCCGATCATCCGCTGAGGCAGCAGCAGGACGGCGGCGTCGGCGTCCCCGGCAAGGGTGAGTTCCGGGGCGTACAGCCGGCCCAGCGCCCCATAGACGGGCGGCAGCAGGTAGAAGCCGCCTATCAGCGCGAGGACGGCGACGGTGGTGCGGCGGGCCGCCCCACCGTGCGGGCTGGTGTAGAAGCGGACCACGACGTGCGGCAGGCCCATGGTGCCCAGGAAGGTGGCGAGGATCAGTCCGTAGGTGGCGTACAGCGGGCGTTCCCGGCGGCCGGACGCCAGCGAGGACGACATGCCGCCGTTGCTGCCGTGGTCGGCGGTGGGGACGGGGGCGCCCGGAGCGAAGGTCAGCCGGGTGCCGCGTTCGATGCGGTGGACGCCGGCGTCGAGGTCCACGGGCTCTCCCGTGTACCGCCGGCCGTCGATGGTGCCCGTCGCCGTGACGTCGAGCGGGCGGGACAGTCTCAGATGGAGGCTGTGGTCGATCCGTACGACGTGGTGGTCGCGGAAGGTCACCGGCTCGGCGAAGGCATCGCGTGGCGCGCCGTCGCCCTGCCAGGCCAGCACCAGGAAGAGGGCGGGGACGGACAGGGCGGTGAGCTTGAGCCAGTACTGGAAGGCCTGTACGAAGGTGACGCTGCGCATGCCGCCGGCGGCGACGGTCGCGACCACCACGACCGCGACGATGATCCCGCCGAGCGGGGCAGGTGCCCCGGTCAGCACGGCCAGTGTGAGCCCGGCGCCCTGGAGTTGGGGCAGCAGGTAGAGCCAGCCGACCCCGAGGACGAAGGCTCCGGCGAGCCGTCGGACCTGCTGCGAGGCGAGCCGGGCCTCGGCGAAGTCGGGCAGGGTGTAGGCACCGGAGCGGCGCAGCGGCGCGGCCACGAACAGGAGCAGGACCAGATAGCCGGCGGTGTAGCCGACCGGGTACCAGAGCATGTCGGGGCCCTGGACCAGGACGAGGCCGGCGATGCCCAGGAAGGAGGCGCCGGAGAGGTACTCGCCGCTGATCGCGGTCGCGTTCAGGCGGGGGCCGACGGTCCGGGAGGCGACGTAGAAGTCGGAGGTGGTGCGGGAGATACGCAGGCCGAAGGCACCGACGAGGACGGTCGCCAGGACGACGAGGGCGACCGCGGGAACGGCGTAGTTCTGGTTCACGAATCGTGCCTCAGCGGTCCTCGACGAGGCGGACGAAGTCCTTCTCGTTGCGTTCGGCTCGGCGTACGTACCAGCGGGCGAGCAGGACCATCGGCGGGTAGAGGCAGAAGCCGAGGACGGCCCATTGCAGGCCGCTGTTCCGGATGGTGGCGAAGAGCAGGGGCAGGGGTCCCACCAGGAGCACCAGGACGGCGAACACGGACAGCGCGGCCCTGAGTTGGCTGCGCATCAGCGAGCGGACATAGGTGTGGCCGAGCGTCGTCTGTTCGGCGATCTCGGTACGGGGCCGGTAGTAGCCGGAGGCATGGGGGTACCGCCCGCGCGAGCGAAGCCGGGTGCGCCGGGGCGGCCCGCTGACGACGACACGGCGTTCGCTGCTGTCCTGGGGCATGCCGGCCTCACCGCCCCGCGGTGTGGCGCATCAGCAGGTCCCGCAGTTCGCGGGCGTGCCGTCGGCTGACCTGGAGTTCGACGGGGCCGACGAGGACGCTCACCGCGCCTGCGTCCAGGCGGAGTTCCCTGATGTGGCGCAGGGCGACGAGGTGGCGACGGTGGATGCGGACGAAGCCGCGCGAGCGCCAGCGCTCCTCCAGGGTGGACAGCGGGATCCGGACGAGGTGGCTGCCCTGGGAGGTGTGCAGACGGGCGTAGTCGCCCTGGGCCTCCACATGGGTGATGCCCTCGACGGGCACGAACCGCCTCACCCCGCCGAGTTCGACGGAAATGTGATCGGGATCGGGCTCGTGCACGGGTATGCGTGGTGCGGCATCCCGCAGGTGCGCGACCCGGCGCACGGCCTCCGCGAGCCGCTCGCGCCGCACGGGCTTGAGGACGTAGTCGACGGCCTTGAGGTCGAAGGCCTGTACGGCGAAGCCTTCGTGGGCGGTGACGAACACGACCAGCGGCGGCCGGGCGAAGCCGGTGAGCAGCCGGGCCATCTCCAGTCCGTCGAGCCCGGGCATATGGATGTCCAGGAAGACGACGTCGATCGCATCGGGGCCGTCGGACCCGGCCTCCAGGGCGCGGTTGATGTGGCGCAGCGCCTCGGTCGCATCGCTCGCGCCCGCCACGCTGCCGATCCGCGGGTCCGCGTTCAGCAGATAGAGGAGTTCCTCGAGCGAGGGACGTTCGTCATCGACGGCGAGGGCGTGCAGCATGAACGTGGAGTGTAGGAGCAATCCGTACGTCTGGACATGCGTGGAACATGACGTTCTCGCTGAATACAGTGGTTGCGCGGCTGTGATTACAGTTCCGGCATGAGCAGCAGGCCGACCGCGTTCGACGAACTCGACCGCAAGATCATCACAGCGCTGACGGCGAACGCGAGAAGCAGCTTCGCGGAGATCGGCGCGACCATCGGGCTGTCCGCGACCGCGGTCAAACGCCGTGTGGACCGGCTGCGCGAGACCGGTGTGATCACCGGGTTCACGGCCACGGTGAAGCCGTCGGCGCTGGGCTGGCGCACGGAGGCGTACGTCGAGGTGTACTGCGAGGGGGCGGCGCCGCCCCGGCGGCTGGCAGACGTCGTGCGCAACCATCCGGAGATCACCGCGGCGATGACGGTGACCGGCGACGCGGATGCGCTGCTGCATGTGCGGGCGACGGACGTGGAGCACTTCGAGGAGGTGCTGGAGCGGATCCGTACCCAGCCGTTCATCCGGAAGACGGTCAGCTACATGGTGCTGACCCATCTCCTCCCGGAGAGCCCGGAGGCGGGCGCCAGTCAGCCCGCGCCGAAGGACACGCCGGGGGACGCAGCAGACGTGCGCTGACCTCCTTGACGACGCAGCAATCCTGCGTACCTACGCAGCTTTAGTTGCTTGTCGACCGTCTCCTCCGCTTTCTACCGTGGTGTCAATCCCCGCCGGTACCACAGGAAGTGGAGGAGCCTTTCCGTGCCCGAAAGCCGTCTGCCGCAACCGCGGCGCTTCCTCGTCTGTGAACCCAGACACTTCGCCGTGCAGTACGCGATCAATCCCTGGATGCACCCCGACGTCCGGGTCGACGTCGATCTCGCCCAGAGCCAGTGGCGGACGCTGATCAGCGCGTACCGCACCCACGGCCATACCGTGGAGAGCGTGGAGCCGGTGGCCGGTCTGCCGGACATGGTGTTCGCGGCCAACTCCGCGCTCGTCCTTCGGGGCCGGGTCTTCGGCTCCCTCTTCCACGCTCCGCAGCGCCGCCCGGAGTCCACCGCGTACGACACCTGGTTCAAGTCGGCGGGCTTCGACGTCCACCGCCCCGAGTCGGTGGTCGAGGGCGAGGGCGATCTGGTCCCCGCGGGCCGGTACGTCCTGGCCGGCACCGGCTTCCGTACGACACGGGAGGCGCACCGCGAGGTGCAGGAGTTCTTCGGGGTCCCGGTGATCAGCCTCGAGCTGGTGGACCCGTACTTCTACCACCTGGACACGGCGCTGTTCGTCCTCGACGACGACACCATCGTGTACTACCCGGAGGCGTTCTCGCCGGGCAGTCGCGAGGTGCTGGAGTGGCTGTACCCGGACGCCGTACTCGCCACCCGCGAGGACGCCCTGGCCTTCGGCCTCAACTCCGTCTCGGACGGCCTGCACGTCTTCATCTCGCCGGAGGCAACCGTCCTCGCCGACCGTCTCGCACGCCGCGGATACATCCCCGTCCCCGTCGACCTCTCCGAGTTCCACAAGGCCGGCGGAGGCATCAAGTGCTGCACTCAGGAGCTGCGTTCATGACCGCACCCGCTCGTACGCGTTCGTCCGCCGAGCTGATCCGCGCCGAGGAGCCGGTCCTCGCGCACAACTACCACCCGCTGCCCGTGGTCGTCGCCCGCGCCGAGGGCACCTGGGTGGAGGACGTCGAGGGCCGCCGCTACCTCGACATGCTCGCCGGCTACTCGGCCCTCAACTTCGGGCACCGCAACCCGGTGTTGATCGAGGCCGCCCACCGCCAGCTGGACCGTCTGACCCTCACCTCCCGCGCCTTCCACAACGACCAGCTGGCCGAATTCGCCGAGTCGCTGGCCGAGTTGACGGGCCTGGACATGGTGCTGCCGATGAACACGGGCGCGGAGGCGGTGGAGAGCGCCATCAAGGTGGCCCGCAAGTGGGCGTACGAGGTCAAGGGCGTGCCCGCCGACCGGGCGACGATCGTGGTGGCGGCCGACAACTTCCACGGCCGTACGACAACGATCGTCAGCTTCTCCACGGACGAGACGGCCCGCTCGGGCTTCGGCCCGTTCACCCCGGGCTTCAGGATCGTCCCCTACAACGATCTCGCCGCGCTGGAGGCGGCCGTCGACGAGACGACGGCCGCCGTGCTGATCGAGCCCATCCAGGGCGAGGCGGGCGTGATCATCCCCGACGAGGGCTATCTCACCGGTGTCCGCGAGCTCACCCGCCGCGCCGGGTGCCTGTTCGTCGCGGACGAGATCCAGTCGGGCCTCGGCCGCACGGGCACGACCCTGGCGGTGGAGCACGAAGGGGTCGTGCCGGACGTTCTGCTGCTCGGCAAGGCGCTCGGCGGCGGGATCGTGCCGGTGTCCGCGGTCGTCGCGCGCCGGGACGTCCTGGGTGTGCTGCGGCCGGGCGAGCACGGGTCGACGTTCGGCGGCAACCCCCTCGCCGCGGCCGTCGGTTCGGCGGTCGTCGACCTCCTTCGGACGGGTGAGTTCCAGCGCAGGGCGGCCGAGGCGGGCGTGGCGCTGCGCGACGGCCTCGCCTCGCTCGTCGGCAAGGGCGTCGTGGGATTCCGCGCACGCGGCCTGTGGGCGGGCGTCGATGTCGACCCCGCGATCGGCACGGGCCGCGAGATCAGCGAACGCCTGATGCGCGAGGGCGTCCTGGTCAAGGACACCCATGGCTCCACGATCCGCCTCGCGCCGCCGCTGACGGTCACGGACGAGGAGCTGCGCTCGGCGCTGGAGGCACTGGAGAAGGTGCTGATGGCCTGATGCGGCGCGGTGGCCGGGGCGGGCGTGGTCAGCCCCGCTCCGGCTCTGGCCGTCGGCCGACCGCGCGGGCCGGGGTGCGGTTCACTCCCACAGCCGCGTGAGGTCCAGCGCTTCGGCAGGTGTCCGCGCGTGCCGTACGCCGGGCACTTCCCGCCCGTCGCTGCCGACCAGCCGCCAGCCGTCGCCCAGCTGGATCACGGGAACGCCGCCGCGGCGCATGGCCAGGGCGAGTTCCGAGAGAGTGCCCCAGGATCCGCCGACCACGACGACGGCGTCGGCGCTGTGGACGATCACGCTGTTGCGTGCCTGCCCGAGACCGGTGGCGATCACGACGCTGAGATCCGCTCCGGCTCCGACACGATCGGCCCCCGGCAGCACGCCGACGACCAGGCCGTCGCGGGACCGGGCGCCCGCCGCCACGGCGGCCATCACGCCGCCGTGCCCGCCGCAGATCACCGCGGCTCCCCGTTCCGCGAGCATGCGGCCCAGCTCGTACGCGAGGGTGCGTTCGGGCTCGCCGCACTGCCCCGGCCCGCACACCGCCACCTGCACCATCATGTCGGCCCACCTCCGGCGCGCACGCTACTGGCGCGCGGGCGGCTCCGGCCGACGGCCCGCCGGACGTGGCGGTGCGAGGTCCCTCGCACGGCGCGGGCTCACCTGGCACCGAGCGATGTCGGCCACCACCTCACACCATTCATCTGACCGGTATGCACGGAAATGCGACTCGTGCCACGCTGATCGGGGGCGTGACGGCCCCTGTCTCCGTCATCGAGGAGTGAACCGACATGATCGACCGGAGAAGTGATCGCTTCATGGACGACTCGGGCCATATCAAGGACATGACCGAGGAGACCCTCGGCGCCCAGGAGCAGGCACGACAGGAGCGCCAGCACCGGCAGGAGGAGCGGCAGCGCGGCCGTCCGGCGGACGAGTCCCCTTCCGAGCAGGAGGACGACGAGCGCCGGTGACGGGAGACACTTCCGCGCGGGCCTCGCCGGACCACAGCCGACGGCACCGCCGCGCCCGAGCACACCGCCGATCCGGAAGCGGCCGGTACCCGACCCCAGGTCCCGGCCGCTTCGACGTCCGGCGCTCAGGGGTGAGTAACCTTTGGGACCCGGCCCGACAGAGGCGGAGTGAGGGGCGAGCCGTGTTCTACTACCTGCTCAAATACGTCCTTCTCGGACCGCTGCTGAGACTGCTCTTCCGGCCACACATCGAGGGTCTGAGCCATGTGCCGGCGTCCGGGCCGGCCATCGTCGCGGGCAACCATCTCTCCTTCGCCGACCACTTCCTGATGCCGGCGATCCTCAAACGCCGTATCACGTTCCTCGCCAAGGCCGAGTACTTCACCGGCCCCGGCGTCAAGGGCCGCCTCACGGCCGCGTTCTTCCGCAACATCGGGCAGATCCCGGTGGACCGCTCCGGGAAGGAGGCAGGTCAGGCCGCGATCCGCGAGGGCCTCGGCGTGCTGCGCAAGGGCGAGTTGCTGGGCATCTACCCGGAGGGTACGCGCTCGCACGACGGCCGCCTGTACAAGGGGAAGGTCGGAGTCGCGGTGATGGCCCTGAGGGCTCAGGTGCCCGTGATTCCCTGCGCGATGATCGGCACCTTCGAAGCCCAGCCGCCGGGCCAGGTCATGCCCCGCCCGCGCTCCGTGGTGATCCGTTTCGGCGAACCCCTCGACTTCTCCCGTTACGCCGGGTTGGAGAACGAGAAGGCCGTCCTGCGGGCCGTCACCGACGAGATCATGTACGCGATCATGTCCCTCTCCGAGCAGGAGTACGTCGACCGGTACGCGGCGGACGTCAAGGCGGAGGAAGCCGCACAGAAGGCGGAGAAGGTGCGCAAGTTCCCCAAGATGCCGCTCGGTTGACATGAAGGCCGGCGCCGGTCGGTCACATGGGAGGAGGGGCGACCGGGCATCCGGCCGCCCCTCCTCCCGCGCTTGGCGGTGACTTACGGCTTCGGCGTGGCGTGCGGCGTGCACGTCACGTCGGCGCTGTCCGTCTCACCGGTCAGCAGGTAGGTGTTCACCCGGCTGTTGATGCAGGGGTTGACCAGGTTGGTCACACCGTGGGAGCCCGCGTCCTTCTCGATGATCAGGCGGGAGCCCTCGAAGCGCTGGTGCAGTTCGACCGCACCGGCGAACGGCGTCGCGGCATCACGCGTGGACTGCACGATCAGGACGGGCGGCAGGTCCTTACCGGTCTTCACGTTCACCGGGGTCTGCTGCTTGACCGGCCAGGTGGCGCACGGCAGGTTCATCCAGGCGTTGGCCCACGTCATGAACGGGTAGTCCTTGTGGAGCCGGGTGTTGTCCCGGTCCCACTTCTGCCAGTTCGTGGGCCACTTGGCGTCGGTGCACTCGACGGCCGTGTAGACGGCGTTGCCGTTCTCTGAGGCGATGTTGCCCACCGTGTCCGACGGATCGGGCGCGGCGGCGTCGATGAGCGCCTGGGTGTCACCGGCGACGTACTTGCTGAAGACGGTGGCGACGGGCACCCACGAGGAGTCGTAGTACGGGGCGCTCTGGAAGAAGTTGATCAGCTCGGCCGGGCCGACTTCGCCGCCGATGGGGTTCTTCTTCGCCGTGGCGCGCAGTTCGAGCCACTTCGCCTCCACCGCCGCCTGCGTGGTGCCCAGGTGGAAGGTGGCGTCGTTGGCCGCGACCCAGTTCTCCCAGTCCTTCCAGCGGCCGTTGAAGGCGACGTCCTGGTCGAGGTTGGCCTGGTACCAGATCTTCTCGTGCGAGGGGTTGACCACGCTGTCGACGACCATGCGGCGGACGTGGCCCGGGAAGAGCGTGCCGTAGACGGCGCCGAGGTACGTGCCGTACGAAACGCCCAGGTAGTTGAGCTTCTTCTCGCCGAGCGCGGCGCGAATGACGTCCAGGTCGCGCGCGGTGTTGGGCGTGGTCATCTGCTGCAGCATCGCGAGGCCGGTGCGCTCGGCGCAGCCCTCCGCGTACTCACGGGCGAGCTTGCGCTGGGCGAGCTTGTCCGCCTCGGAGTCGGGCACCGGGTCCGCCTTGGGCCCCGCCGCGAACTCCTGGGGGTCGGCACAGGAGATGGGCGCCGAGTGGCCGACACCGCGCGGATCGAAGCCGACGAAGTCGTACGCCTTCGCCACGTTGGCCCAGACGGCGCTCTTGTTGGTGACCCGGAGCGGGAAGCGCAGCCCGGAGCCGCCGGGGCCGCCCGGGTTGTAGACGAGGGCGCCCTGGCGCTCATCGTCGGTGCCCGTGCTCTTGATCCGGTCGACGGCGAGCTTGATCTGCTTGCCGTCCGGGTGGGCATAGTCGAGCGGAACGGTCACCCAGCCGCACTCGATGTCCTTCGCCAGCCGCCAGTCGGCCGGACAGTTCTGCAGCCAGTCGACCCCGGTCTTGGCGGCCCGCTCGGCGGCGATCGCTACACCGCGCGCCTCACGGTCCTGACCTTGGCCCGAGTCGGCTGCGGCCGACGGCGCGGCCATGGCGCCGGCTATCAGCGTGGCAGTGACGAGCGCCCCCGCAGAGCCGAGCGCGGTCGCTCGTCTCGTCGGTGTGATTCCCCTCAAGTGGGACCTCCCCGCACATCGTTTCGATTGGTACGGGGATCCTTTCTGCTGTCAGGTCGCCGGAACAGAGGGGAACCTGGCTTCTTTACCAATCCGATAAGCGGTACACGGTTGTCCGTTGAGCGGAGAGTTCCGTTCAGCCGACGTCGTGTGACGCCCCGTCCGGGACACGGCGCATCCGCAGCACGTCGGGGGCGGCGGGCGGAGTGAGGGCGGTGCACTCCCCCGGAGGCCGCGTAAATGCCTGATCGAACTCAGACTGCAGGACGGCGAGTTGTCGATGCATCCGTTGTCCGGCCGGCACGGCGGGCGCGTCCCGTCCACCGGAGTGCACGGCCCACCTGGTCACCGCTCGGTCGAGTGCGGGCTGCCTCTCGTAGCCGTGTTGTGAGGGGATCAACTACTCCGGAAGCCAGCGCAGTTCGCGGGAACGGTACGCGGTCCTGCCGCCTCCGCTCTCGCGTACCCGGCCCACCGCGCCGCCGGGGCGCGGCGTCGGGGCCCGTACTCCCGAACGGCCGCCGTCAGGACGTGCCCGGCCTCCGGTGCTCCGCGGCGATGCCGAAGCGGCGTCGCTCGCGCGGCGTCGAGGCCACCTCGCGGACGCTGGAGACCGAGCTGATCACCTGCTCCTCCTCGGCGTCCAGTGCGGCGAGCCGCTCGAGGTCGGCAGCGGAGACCAGGGCGACGAGAGGCTTTCCGTGCCGTGTCACGACGACGCGCTCGCCGCCGTACACGACGCGGTTGATCAGGTCGGCGAACTCAGCCCTGGCTTGCGTCACCGAAATCTCGTAGGCCATGTCGTCCAGCTTAGTCCGATGCTCTGACCAGCCCTCTGGGCGGAAGATCCCGCCCGCAGGGACGTCTTGCGTGTTCGCTCTCAGCTTGCTCCACCTCTTGCCAGAACGTACGTCCTGTACATTTTTTACAGGAACGAATCCGAGGAGGCGCGAGCCATGATCCGACCGTCCGCCCGCCATGTCCTGCCCGAGTTCACCGAGCGCACCGGCTACGGGCACCGGACCCTTGATCCGTACGCGAAGCTGCTGGACGAGCGGATCGTGTTCCTGGGGACACCGGTCGACGACACGGCGGCGAATGATGTGATGGCGCAGTTCATGCACCTGGAGTACCTGGATCCGGACCGGGACATCTCGCTGTACATCAACTCTCCCGGCGGCTCGTTCAGCGCGATGACCGCGATCTACGACACGATGCAGTTCGTGGGGTGCGATGTGGAGACGATCTGCCTCGGCCAGGCGGCGTCGGCCGCGGCCGTACTGCTCGCCGGAGGCACCCCCGGCAAGCGGTTCGCACTGCCCGGCGCGCGTGTACTGATCCACCAGCCGTCCCTGCCGGAGCCCGTGCAGGGGCAGACCAGTGATCTGCTCATCCAGGCCGAGGAGTTGACACGCACCCGCAGGCAACTGGAGGAGATGCTCGCACGGCACACCGGGCAGAGCCCGGAGCGGATCGCCGCCGACATCGAGCGGGACAAGATCCTCGACGCGCGGGAAGCGGTGGAGTACGGACTGGTCGACCGCGTCATTCCGAGCCGCAAGACGTCGCGCACCACCCCCGGCGCGAGGTGAGCCGCAGGTGCTGCCCGAACTTCCCCCGCTGCCCGCGCTGACCCGCGCCGAGGCGGAGTTGATCGACGGCTACCTCGATGTGGTCGACCTGCTCGGCCGCATCAACCCCGCGCGCTCCGGGGACACCTACCGAGGACTGCGCGCCGCCCAGGCCCTGGTGAGCAAGGCGGCGGCGCTGCGGGACGCACTGGCACTGATGCACCAGCGCGGGGAGAGTGAACTGCACGGCCCGACCCTCACCCGGGCCCTGCGCGTCCTCGACGGCGAACGCCGCACGGCTCGTCTCACCGTGCCGCCCGGAGCAGACTGACGGGCGGTCAACTCGTCGCCGTATCACGACACGACCCGATTCAAACGCACCAAATGGCTTACCCCCGACCGAAGTAGACCCTCCCCCCTCCGGGAAACCGGAAAAGTCGCTCAACGTGCCTGCCCCCTAGGCGACACGGGACACTGCGATGCAGGTCCGGGCCTCGCGCACCCCTCAACACCCCTAGAACGCAGCAGCGTAAACCCGAACGGGTGAGTGGTGAGGAACACCACAAAATCCCGATTCCATTGTGATTTTCGGACTTCCTTGCGTGAAGATCCCTTGCTGACGACAAGCCCCCGCCACCGCGGCGGGGCGGTCCGGGCGGACGCCGAGTCCTGCCGCCACCCGGATGTCCGGTCGACAGGAGTGGATCGGCAGGAGTGGAGGACCCAGCAAGGCGGGCCGCCGGAGAGATCCGGACGGTCCTTGGGGTGAAGCCGCGCGAGCGGCCGGGCTACTTCGCCAGCCCGAATCCGACAGGTCATCCTTCACAGGCGGCTGACGAAGGGTTGCGCATGACTGCGCTCAATCGTGTCCCGTCGCTCCTGACCCGGGCCGGTACCGCCTCGGCTCTCACCATCGCCGCCGTCGGCGGCAGCATTGTGGCCCCCGGGGCCGTCGCGAGCGCGGCGCCCGCCTCGCCGGGGACGAAGGCGCTCCAGATCGCGGCGTCCAAGAAGGGGGCCGCGTACCAGTGGGGCGCCACCGGACCGCGTCGCTTCGACTGCTCAGGGCTCACGCTCTACGCGTACAAGAAGGCGGGCAAGCGCCTGCCCCGCACGGCCTCGGCGCAGTACAACAAGACGCGCCACATCACCGTCTCGCAGCGCAGGGCCGGAGACCTGGTGTTCTTCCACTCGGGCCGGACCGTCTACCACGTCGGCATCTACGCCGGGAAGGGAAAGATCTGGCACTCCCCGAAGACCGGAGACGTGGTCAGGCTCCAGAAGATCTGGACGAAGAACGTGTGGTACGGGCGGATCAGCTGAGCCGCCCGTCGGGGTGACGGCGCCGGTGCGCCGTCACCCCGACGAGGCGTGCGGGGGACCGCAGCGGTTACTCGTTCCCCATGGCCGACCAAAGTCCCCACCCGGCGCGGCGCGAGACGCCCCAGGAGCGTGCCGACCGCAACTTCGCGGAGTTGCTGCAGGAGGTGCGCGTCACGCAGAACGGGGTGCAGATCCTCTTCGCGTTCCTGCTGACCCTGGCCTTCACCCAGCGTTTCCTGTCCCTCGACACGGTCCAGCGCGCCACCTATGTCACGACCCTCCTGCTCGCCGTGGTGGCCACGGCCCTGTTCACGGCGCCCGCCGCGCTGCACCGCGCGCTCTTCCACCAGGGCATCAAGCCCGTCATCGTGCGGATCTCCTCCCGCCTCGCCACGGTCGGGCTGGGGGTGCTGATGCTGACCCTCACCGGGGCGGTGCTGCTGGTGGTGGATGTGTCGCTCGGCCGGTATGCCGGGATCGCCGCCGGTGTGGGCACGTTCCTGGTGTGCGTGGGGCTGTGGGTCGTCCTGCCCCGTCTGGTGCGGCGCGCCGCGCTCACGCCACCGGCGGCCCCGGGAGCGGCGACGGACCGGGAACCGCCGGAGCAGCCCCGGTGACCGCCTCAGGGACTCTCCTACGCGTCGCCCGGGTAGCGGCGTACGGCATACGGCTGTTGTGCCGGCTCAGGGCCGCGTTGCGCCGATCACGCCCACGGCGTGCCCGATCTGTTCGTCGGTGAGGTCCGCACGGGCGGTCAGGCGCAGCCGCGAGATGCCGTCGGGCACCGACGGCGGACGGAAGCAGCCGACCGCCACTCCCGCCGCCCGGCAGTCGGCCGCCCACTCCACCGCCTGCTCGGGGGAGGGTGCCCGCACCGAGACGACGGCGGCGTCCGGCCGCACCGCCTCGTGACCGTCAGCCGTGAGACGGGTGTGCAGGGCAGTCGCCACCGTGCGGGCCTGTGCGGCGCGCTCCGGCTCGCGGCGCAGCACGCGCAGCGCCGCGAGTGCGGCGCCCGTGGCGGCCGGGGCGAGCCCTGTGTCGAAGATGAACGTGCGGGCCGCGTTGACCAGATGGTCGATCACCGGTGCCGGGCCGAGCACGGCGCCGCCCTGGCTGCCCAGAGACTTCGACAGCGTCACCGTCGCCACCACGTCCGGCGCGCCCGCGAGCTCCGCCGCGTGCGGGGCGCCCCGGCCGCCGGTCCCGAGGACGCCGAGGCCATGGGCGTCGTCGATGATCATTCCGGCGCCGGACTCCCGGCAGGCGGCGGCCAGTTCGGCCAGTGGGGCCGCGTCGCCGTCCACCGAGAAGACCGTGTCGGAGACCAGGACTGCGGGTCCTGGGTGGGTGCCGAGTATCTTGCGGACCGCGTCGGGATCGGCGTGCGCGACGACCTGAGTGGTGCCGCGCGCGAGGCGGCAGCCGTCGATGAGCGAGGCGTGGTTGCCCGCGTCGGAGACGATCAGGGAGCCGTGCGGTGCCAGCGCGGTGACCGCCGCGAGGTTGGCCGCGTAGCCGGAGGAGAAGACGAGGGCCGCCTCGAAGCCACAGAAGTCGGCCAGCTCGCGCTCCAGTTCGCCGTGCAGATCCGTGGTGCCGGTGACGAGCCGGGAGCCGGTGGAGCCGCCGCCCCACAGGCGAGCCGCCCGGGCCGCACCCTCGGTGACCTCGGGGTGGCGGGCGAGACCCAGGTAGTCGTTGCCGGCGAGGTCGAGGAGCGGGGAGTCCGCGGCGCGGGGGCGCAGGGTGCGGACGAGTCCGGCCCGGCGACGCGCCTGCGCCTGCTCGTCGATCCAGCCGAACGCCATGGGTCCTCCGGTGCTTTTGTAGGCAGTGCACAGACCCTAGTGGCGTGACGGGCTGTCCGGGGTGTGGTGATACCCACACCCCGAACGGTGCCTGTTGTGCGAAGTCTCCTTGGCCCGACGTGCACCCATAGGACAGGATCGGCTCTCATGAACCTGCTGAACACGCTGGTGGACAAGGGGTTGCGGCGCGAGGCGCCGACCCGCGAGGAGGCGCTCGCCGTCCTCGCCACGTCCGACGACGATGTGCTCGATGTGGTGGCGGCGGCCGCCAAGGTGCGCCGTCACTGGTTCGGGCGACGGGTGAAACTCAACTATCTCGTCAACCTGAAGTCCGGTCTGTGCCCCGAGGACTGTTCCTACTGCTCCCAGCGGCTCGGCTCGAAGGCGGACATCCTCAAGTACACCTGGCTCAAACCGGACGACGCCTCGAAGGCCGCGGCGGCGGGCGTCTCGGGCGGTGCCAAGCGGGTCTGCCTGGTGGCGAGCGGTCGCGGGCCCACCGACCGGGACGTGGACCGGGTCTCCGAGACGATCCGGACGATCAAGGAGCAGAACGAGGACGTCGAGGTGTGCGCCTGCCTGGGTCTGCTCTCCGACGGCCAGGCCGAGCGGTTGCGGGCCGCGGGCGCGGATGCCTACAACCACAACCTGAACACGTCCGAGGCGACCTACGCCGACATCACCACCACGCACACCTACGACGACCGGGTCGACACCGTGCGGAAGGCGCACGCGGCCGGCCTGTCCGCCTGCTCGGGCCTGATCGCGGGCATGGGTGAGACCGACGAGGACCTGGTGGACGTGGTCTTCTCGCTGCGCGCACTGGACCCGGACTCGGTTCCGGTCAACTTCCTGATCCCGTTCGAGGGCACGCCGCTCGCGAAGGAGTGGAACCTCACCCCGCAGCGGTGTCTGCGGATCCTGGCGATGGTGCGGTTCGTGTGCCCGGACGTCGAGGTGCGCATCGCGGGCGGCCGTGAGGTCCACCTCCGTACGATGCAGCCGCTCGCGCTCCACCTGGCCAACTCGATCTTCCTCGGTGACTACCTCACCAGCGAGGGTCAGGCGGGCCGGGCCGACCTGGAGATGATCGCGGACGCCGGGTTCGAGGTGGAGAGCGCGGACCAGGTGACGCTGCCGGAGCACCGGGCGGCGGGCGGGTGCGGGTCCCATGAGAGCGCCGGGTGCGGCTCCCACGAGAGGGCCGGATGCGGGTCCCATGGGGGCGGTGGCGTCTGTGGTTCCGGTGCCGCGTCTCCCGACCCGCAGGCGGGCGAGCCCCGTACGGACCTGGTCGCCGTGCGCCGCCGGGGCGCCGGAACGGATCTCGCGCCCAATGCCTGAGCTGCCCCTGGACGAGTTGCTGACCCTGGACCGGCGGCACGTCTGGCATCCGTACGGTCCCATGCCCGGACGCCAGGAGCCGTTCGTCGTGGAGTCGGCGAGCGGGGTGCGCCTGCGGCTCGCTGACGGCCGCGGCGAGCTCGTCGACGGCATGTCGTCCTGGTGGTCGGCGATCCACGGCTACAACCACCCGGTGCTCAACGAGGCCGTGCGCGCCCAGTTGGAGCGGATGAGCCATGTGATGTTCGGCGGGCTCACCCACGAGCCCGCCGTCCGGCTCGCCAAGCTCCTTGTCGACATGTCGCCCGAGGGGCTGGAGCACGTCTTCCTCGCGGACTCCGGTTCGGTGTCGGTCGAGGTCGCGGTCAAGATGTGCCTGCAGTACTGGCGTTCGCTCGGCCGCCCCGGCAAGCAACGCCTGCTGACCTGGCGCGGCGGCTACCACGGCGACACCTGGAACCCGATGTCCGTGTGCGACCCCGAGGGCGGGATGCACGGGCTGTGGCAAGGCGTGCTGCCCCGGCAGGTGTTCGCCAAGGCGCCGCCGGCCGCGTACGAGGAGTCGTACGCGGACCATCTGCGCGCGATGGTCGAACGGCACGCGGACGAACTGGCCGCGGTGGTCGTCGAACCTGTGGTGCAGGGCGCGGGCGGGATGCGGTTCCACTCCCCCGCCTATCTGCGGGTGCTGCGCGAGGCGTGCGACGCGCACGACGTGTTGCTCGTCTTCGACGAGATCGCCACGGGGTTCGGGCGCACCGGCGCGCTGTTCGCCGCGGACCATGCGGCGGTGACGCCGGATGTGATGTGTGTGGGCAAGGCGCTGACCGGCGGTTACCTGACCATGGCGGCGACGCTGTGCACCCCGCGGGTGGCCGACGGGATCTCCCGGGGCGAGGTGCCGGTGCTCGCGCACGGTCCCACCTTCATGGGCAATCCGCTGGCGGCCGCCGTGTCCTGCGCCTCGCTCGGCCTGCTGCTCGGCCAGGACTGGCAGTCGGAGGTCAGGCGGATCGAGACGGGGCTGCGGGAAGGGCTCGCGGAGGCGGCGTCCCTGCCCGGGGTGCGGGAGGTGCGGGTCCTCGGCGCCATCGGGGTCGTCCAGCTCGACCACGAGGTGGACCTGGCGGCGGCGACGCGGGCCGCGGTGCAGGAGGGTGTGTGGCTGCGGCCGTTCCGCGACCTCGTCTACACGATGCCGCCGTACGTGAGCGATGACGCGGACGTGGCACGGATCGCCCGCGCGGTGTGCGCGGCGGCACGGAAGGGATGACATGTCGGTACTGGTGATCACGGGGACCGGCACGGAGGTCGGCAAGACGGTCACGACCGCCGCCGTCGCCGCGGTGGCGGTCGCGGCGGGGCGGTCCGTGGCCGTGCTCAAGCCGGCGCAGACGGGCGTGGGTCCGGACGAGCGCGGGGACGCCGACGAGGTGGCCCGGCTCTCGGGTGCGCTGACCACGCTCGAACTCGGCCGCTATCCGGAGCCGTTGGCGCCCGCCACGGCGGCCCGGCGTGCCGGGATGCCGCCGGTGCGGCCGCACGAGGTGGCGGAGGCGGCCGCCAAACTGGCCGTCGAGCACGACCTGGTGCTCGTCGAGGGCGCGGGCGGGCTGCTCGTGCGGTTCGACGAGGAGGGTGGCACCCTGGCGGACGCTGCACGGCTGCTGGCGGCGCCGGTAGTGGTGGTCGCAGCGGCGGGCCTCGGCACGCTCAACACGACCGAGCTGACGGCCCGTGAACTCAGACGTCAAAGGCTGGACTTGGCGGGTGTCGTCATCGGTAGCTGGCCCGAGGCACCCGATCTCGCGGCACGGTGCAACCTCGCGGATCTTCCGGTGGTGGCCGGGGCGCCGTTGCTCGGCGCGCTGCCCGCGGGGGCCGGGGCGTACGCGCCCGCCGACTTCCGTGCCGGGGCACCCGACTGGCTGGCACCCCGGCTCGGCGGGAGGTGGGACGGGACGGTGCCCGTGCTGCCCGTCGGTGCCGGGCCGCAGGACGGGCGTGCGCGGGACGAGCAGGGGGACGCTGCGAGCTGAACCGGGTGTCCGGGGCACGACCCGTGGCGCAGACGCGCGTGGACTTCTGGGGGATACCGGGTGCGCCGCACATCACACTACGCTCGGCCAAGACAGCGAAGACGGGGACGCCGGGGCGTCCACGACCGAGGAGGCGGTCTTGTCCACTGCTGCTGCGGAGCACGCCCCAGGCCGTGCCGGGGCGGACCGGTTCGCCGCCCGTGCACGCGGTCTGACGAAGGCGTACGGCTCGGGCGAGACGACGGTGCTCGCCCTCGATGCGGTCGACGTGGACATCGCGCGCGGCCGCTTCACCGCGGTCATGGGCCCCTCGGGTTCGGGGAAGTCCACGCTGATGCACTGCCTGGCGGGGCTCGACACCGCCTCGGCCGGTCAGGTCTGGCTCGGCGACACCGAGATCACGGGGCTGAAGGACCGCGAGCTGACCCGGCTGCGCCGGGACCGGATCGGTTTCATGTTCCAGTCCTTCAATCTGATCCCGACGCTCAACGCGGCCGAGAACATCACGCTGCCCATGGACATCGCCGGTCAGGAACCCGACCAGCAGTGGGTGGACCAGGTCATCGACACGCTGGGCCTGCGCGACCGGCTGAAACACCGGCCGTCGCAGCTGTCCGGCGGGCAGCAGCAGCGCGTCGCCTGCGCGCGGGCGCTCGCCTCACGCCCCGAGCTGATCTTCGCGGACGAGCCGACGGGCAATCTCGACTCCCGGGCCGGTCTCGAGGTCCTGGGCTTCCTGCGTGAGGCGGTCGACGAGCTGGGGCAGACGGTCGTCATGGTCACCCACGACCCGGGCGCGGCCGCCCACTCCGATCTGGTGCTGTTCCTTGCGGACGGCCGGATCGTGGACGAGATGGAGCGGCCGACGGCGGAGGCGGTACTCGAACGCATGCGCCTCTTCGCCGGAGGAGGCCGCCAGACCCCCGATGCAACCTTCGACGGCACGGCTGGTCACGAGGACTGAGCTGAGGCGAGCATGCTGAAGGCGACACTGCGCGGTTTCCTCGCGCACAAGGGACGGCTGGCCCTGTCGGCGCTGGCCGTCCTGCTGTCCGTGGCGTTCGTCGCGGGCAGCCTGATCTTCTCGGACACGGTCACCCGGACCTTCGACCGGCTGTTCGCCTCCACGGCGGCCGATGTGACCGTGAGCCCCAAGGAGGACCTGGCCGCGCGGCTACCCACCGGTGCCACCGAGGCCCTGCCCGCGGCGCTGGCCGCACGGGTGGCCGAGGTCAACGGCGTCGCGGCCGCCCATGTGGACGTCGCGGTCAGCGACGTCACGGTCGTCGACCGAAGGCGCGACCCGGTGGGACCGACCACCGGCGCGCCCACCATCGCCAAGAACTGGTACGTCACCAAGCGCAGCCCGGTGAAACTCACCTCCGGACACGCACCGCGCGGCCCCGGCGAGGCGCTCGTGGACGCGGACACCGCCGGGCGCAGGAACGTACGGATCGGGGACACGCTGACGGTCCTCGCGCAGCCCGGCTCGTTCACCGTCCGGGTCGTCGGGATCGCCACGTTCACCACCACCAACCCGGGCGCCGCCCTGGTCTTCCTGGACACCCCGACCGCCCAGGCCAAGCTGTTGGGCAACCGCGCGGCGGCCACGAGCATCTCGGTGGACGCGGCGCCCGGCGTCGACGACGCCCGGCTCAAGCAGCGGATCGTCGCCACGCTCTCCTCGTCCGCGTACGACGTGAGGACCGCGAGCGAACAGGCCAAGTCCAACACCGACCGGCTCGGCGCGTTCCTCGACGTGATCAAGTACGTGATGCTGGGATTCGCCGGCATCGCCGTGCTCGTGGGCGTGTTCCTCATCGTCAACACGTTCTCGATGCTCATCGCCCAGCGCACCCGGGAACTGGGCCTGTTGCGTGCCCTGGGCGCCGACCGGCGGCAGGTGCGCCGGTCCGTGCTGACGGAAGCGCTGCTGCTGGGGCTGGCCGGTTCGACGCTCGGGCTCGCCGCCGGCATCGGGCTCGCGGCCGGGCTGATCCGGCTGATGAGCGTGTTCGGTATGAACCTCAGGTCCACCGAGATGGTGATCGGCTGGGTGACTCCGGTCTCGGCGTATGTCGTCGGGGTCGGCGTCACCTTCGTGGCGGCCTACCTCCCGGCCCGGCGGGCGGCCGCGGTCTCCCCCATGGCGGCCCTGGTGGACGCGGAAGTCGCCGGTGTGGGACGTCCGTTGAAGGTCCGCGCGGTGGCGGGGGCGATCGTCGGGGCACTCGGTGTCGCCGCGCTGGCGGGCGTGGCACGGGCGACGAGGGTCGCGACGGCCACCTCCCTCCTCGGCATCGGCGTGGTCTTCACGCTCGTCGCGACGGTGATCGCCGGCCCCCTGCTGGTACGCCCGGTGATCCGGGTGCTGGGCGCTGCCTTCCCGGCGCTGTTCGGCTCGGTCGGGCGGATGAGCCAGCGCAACGCCCTGCGCAATCCGCGCCGCACCGGCGCCACGGCCTCCGCCCTGATGGTCGGGCTCGCCCTGGTGGGCGGGATGTCGGTGGCGAGCACCTCCATGTCCAAGTCCTTCGACCAGCAGATCGACAAGACACTGGGCGCCGACTTCATGGTGCAGAGCAGCACCTTCCGCCCGTTCCCGCGGGAGATCACCGACCGGGTCCGCGCCGCCGACGGCATCGGGCTCGTCGTCCGCGAGCGGCACACCGCCGTGGCGGTGCGGCTACCGGACGGCAAACGCGTCGAGACCATCGCCGGGAGCTACGATCCGCAGCTCGACGACGTCGCCCACATCACCTATGCCCAGGGAAACACGGCCAGGGCGCTCACGGACGGCGCCGTCGCCATGGACGTGAGGTTCGCAAGGGACCACGGTGTCCACCTCGGCAGCACGATCCCCGTCCAGTTCCCGGGCGGACGCCGCACCGACCTGAAAGTCGGCGCGCTCACTGACCAGGGCGGGGCGCAGGGCTTCGGCGTGCAGGGCGGGCTGTTCTTCGGGATGGCGACGCTCGAGAAGTATGTGCCGGGCGGACAGGACTCCGTGCTGTACGTCAACGCCGCGCCCGGCAGGCTCAAGGACCGGTTGCGGACCCGTCTGGAGAAGACCCTCGACGCGTACCCCCAGGTCCAGGTCCGCGACCAGGCCGACTACAAGAAACTGGTGCACGACCAGATCGCCGTGCTGCTCTACCTCGTGTACGCGCTGCTCGGCCTGGCGATCGTCATCGCGGTGCTCGGGGTGGTCAACACCCTGGCCCTGTCGGTCGTCGAGCGCACCCGTGAGATCGGGCTGCTGCGCGCCATCGGGCTCGCCCGGCGACAGCTTCGCCGGATGATCCGGCTGGAGGCGGTGGTGATCGCCGTCTTCGGGGCGGTGCTCGGGCTGGCGCTGGGCCTCGTGTGGGGCGTGTGCGCGCAGCAGGTCCTCGCGCTGAAGGGTATGAAGGCGCTGGCCATCCCGTGGGGCACGATCGTCGCCGTGGTGGTGGGTTCGGCCGTGGTGGGGGTGGTGGCGGCGCTGCTGCCCGCGCTGCGTGCGTCGCGGATGAACGTGCTGGCGGCCATCGCGCACGAATGACGCACCCGGCACGTCATTGAGTCCGCATGCCCTTGAGTCCCCATGCCCTTGAGTCCCCATGCTGGAATTGCAGGCCCGAGATCACGGCGCATGATGTGATCGCCGCATGACTAACTGATCTGCGGATACGAGCCGCCGGGCCCGAGGACCTCGACGCCGTGCTGAGCTTTTGGAAGGCGGCAGCCGAGGGCACGAGCATCAGCGACGACCGGGACGGCGTGGCGCGGCTGGTCGCCCGCGACCCCGAGGCGCTGATCCTGGCGATGGGGGTCCCCCCTGGTCGAGCGGAGTCGAGACCTTGGGGGAGGGACGGCGAGCTGGTCGGCACGGTGATCGCGGGCTTCGACGGCTGGCGGTGCCATCTGTACCGGCTCGCCGTCCACCCCGAGCGGCGCCGACTCGGAATCGGCTCGGCGCTGCTGGCCGCCGCGGCGGAGCGGTTCGTACGGCTCGGGGGGCGCCGCGGGGACGCGATGGTCCTGGAGCGCAACGAGAGGGCTCATCACGCGTGGCGGGCCGCGGGGTATGCGCCCGAGGAGCAGTGGCGGCGCTGGGTCAAGCCCTTCGCACACTGACCCGCTTTACGAGAGCTTTACCATGAGGGGGTCGAGCTCCACCATGGAAGGGCGTGAGCGTTCCCCGACGGGCGACCCTCCCCCTACCGACATCGCGCGGTCGTCGCGTCCCTGGACGATCCTGGGACGGAGGTGACCCGATGACCGAAGTGCTCCTCCTGCTGGTGGCGATCCTGCTCTCGCTCGCCTGCGGTGGCTTCGTCGCGGCCGAGTTCTCACTCACCACGGTCGAGCGCAGCGAGCTGGAGCACGCCGCGGAGCGCGGCGAGCGCGGTGCGGCGGGCGCCCTGAAATCCGTACGGAGCCTGACCTTCCAGCTCTCCGGCGCCCAGCTCGGGATCACCGTCACCAACCTGGTGGTCGGCATGCTCTCCGAGCCGTCGATCGCCAAGCTGATCGCGGGCCCGTTGAAGTCGTTGGGCCTGGCGCCCGCCACCTCCGCGTCCCTCGCCCTCGCCCTCGGCACGGGTCTGTCGACCATCTTCCTCATGGTGGTCGGCGAGCTGGTGCCCAAGAATTGGGCGCTCTCCTCACCCCTGGCCGTGGCCAAGCGGGTGGGCACTCCGCAGCGCTGGTTCAGCACCGCGTTCCGCCCGTTCATCGGGCATCTGAACAACATGGCCAACCGCGTCCTGCGCCATCTCGGCATCGAACCCGCCGAGGAGCTGGCCTCCGCGCGCGGCCCCCAGGAGCTGGTGATGCTCGCCCGGCACTCCGCGAAGGAGGGCGCGCTGGAGGCGGACACCGCCGAGCTGTTCGTCCGCACCCTCAACCTCGCCGACCTGACCGCGGAGAACGTGATGACCCCGCGTGTCCAGGTCATCGCCCTCGACGCCCAGGCGACCTGCGAGGACCTGGCGAACGCGACGCGCGCGACGGGTCTGTCGCGCTTCCCCGTCTACCGCGACAACCTCGACACCGTCGTCGGCACCGCACACATCAAGGACGTCGTGGCAGTGCCCGCCGAGGCACGGCCCCACCACTCGGTCGTCCAGGTGATGCGCGACCCGCTGTTCGTCCCGGAGAGCCTCACCGTCGACCGGCTGCTGGACCGGCTCTCCGGCAAGCACACGATGGCCGTCGTCATCGACGAGTACGGCGGCACCGCCGGGGTCGCCACGCTGGAGGACATCGTCGAGGAGGTCGTCGGCGAGGTGCGCGACGAGCACGACCCACAGTGGACACCCGATCTGGCCCCGGCCGGCACGGACGCGGCAGGCCGGGCGCTGTACTCGGCCGACGGCTCGGCCCGCGTCGACCAGCTGGCACGCGTCGGGCTGCGGGTGCCCGAGGGCCCGTACGAGACCCTGGCCGGCCTCGTCGCCACCGAACTCGGCCGTATCCCGGCCGAGGGCGACACCGTCGTGGTCGCCGGATGGCGCCTCGACGTGATGGACACCTCCGGCCGCAGGGCGGCGCGCGTGCTCATGCACGCACCACCCCCCGACGGGGAGGGGGAACGGTGACCCTCGCCCAGCTGCTGATCGGTCTGCTGACGCTCATCGTGAACGCCTTCTTCGTCGGCGCCGAGTTCGCACTGATCTCCGTCCGCCGCAGCCAGATCGAGCTGCACGCCGAGACGGGCGACCGGCGGGCCCGGCTCGTCCTGTGGGGCCTGGAGCACGTGTCGGCGCTGCTGGCCGCCGCGCAGCTCGGCGTCACCCTGTGCACCCTGGTCCTCGGCGTGGTCACCGAGCCCGCGATCGCGCACCTGCTGGAACCGCTGTTCCACACGGTGGGCATCCCCCCGAACGCAGGCCGCGCTGTGTCGTTCGTGATCGCGCTGGCCCTCGCGACGTATCTGCACATGCTGTTCGGCGAGCTGGTGCCGAAGAACGTGGCACTCGCGGAGCCGGTACGCCTGGCGCTGCTGCTCGTGCCGCCGCTGGTCGAACTGTCCCGGGTGCTGCGCCCGGTGATCTTCACGGTGAACGCCCTTGCGAACAGGCTGCTCGCGCTGCTGGGCGTGGAAACGAAGGACGAGGTCACAGCCACCTTCTCGGACGACGAGCTGGCGCGCCTGGTCAGGGACTCCGGCGAGGCCGGGCTCATCGACGAGCGAGCACTGGAGCGGTTGCACGACGCCCTGGAACTGGGCCGCCGCCCCGTGCGCGACGTGGTGGTGCCGCTGGAACGCGTCGTCTACGCGCGCGTGGGCATCACTCCGGAGCAGTTGGAGCAGCTGTCGGCCGAGTCCGGCTTCTCGCGCTTCCCGGTCGTGGACGAGGGCCGGAGAATCATCAACTATCTGCACGTCAAGGACGCGCTGGACGCCTCACCACGGGACGCGCCGTTCCGGCTGCGCGACATGCGTCCCGTCGCACGGGTGCGGGAGAACACGCCCCTGGACGATGTACTCACGGCGATGCGCGGCAGCCGTACGCATCTGGCGGCGGTCCTGGGCGCGGACGGACGGCTGGCGGGGCTGGTGACGATGGAGGACGTCCTGCGGGAGCTGTTCGGACAGCCTGTGTGAGGGCCGGTGCGCATCACCACCGGCCGGTCCCTGCGCGCCAGGACAGGGGAGCCCGCCCGTGTGCGGGCGCAGGGTGACCGACCGGCAGGTATGTCTGCGGGATACCATCGACGGCGCCATGCAGACGAACCCCACGTACACCAGCCTGGTCGCGGTCGGCGACTCCTTCACCGAGGGCATGTCGGACCTGCTGCCCGACGGCTCCTACCGCGGATGGGCCGATGTCCTCGCGGGCCGGATGGCCGCACGGACGCCCGAGTTCCGCTATGCCAACCTCGCCGTGCGCGGCAAGCTGATCGGGCAGATGGTCGACGAGCAGGTGGACCTCGCCGCCGCGATGCGCCCCGATGTGATCACGCTGGTCGGCGGGCTCAACGACGCGCTGCGGCCCAAGTGCGACATGGGGCGCGTACGGGGTCTGCTGACGGAGGCCGTGGAGCGGCTGGCCCCGTCGTGCGACCGGCTGGTCCTGATGCGCAGCCCCGGCCGTGAGGGCCCGGTCCTCGAACGCTTCCGCTCTCGTATGGAGGAGCTGTTCGCCTGCATCGACGACCTGGCTGCACGGCACGGTGCGCTCGTGGTCGACCTGTACGGGGCGCCGTCGCTGGCCGACCCGCGCCTGTGGGACGTGGACCGGCTGCATCTGACGGCCGAGGGACACCGCCGGGTGGCTGAGGCCGTGTGGCAGACGCTCGGCTACGCAGCGGAGGACGCGCACTGGCGTACGCCGCTGCCCCCGACCGCACGCCCGAACTGGCTCGCCCGCCGAGCCGCGGACGTCCGCTTCACCCAGCGGCATCTGCTGCCGTGGATAGGACGCCGGCTGACGGGCCGCTCGTCGGGCGACGGCCTCCCGGCCAAACGGCCGGAGCTGCTCCCGTACGAGGGACCGGCCGCGTAGGGCCACGTCCCGGCGGGGACCGCGGATCGCCCCGGCCGCCGGCCACACCGCCCCCGTGACGAGCGCCTCGTAGGTTCCGCCGAACCGGCCCGCAGCGCTGGCCTGCATGAATCACCAGTAGAATCCGTACACGTGACTGCTGCGCCCGCAAAGCCCCGTATCCCGAACGTCCTCGCCGGACGGTACGCCTCCGCCGAGCTCGCCACGCTCTGGTCCCCCGAGCAGAAGGTGAGGCTGGAGCGGCAGCTCTGGCTCGCCGTGCTCCGCGCCCAGAAGGACCTGGGGATCGAGGTGCCGGACTCGGCGATCGCCGACTACCAGCGCATCCTCGACCAGGTCGACCTCGCTTCGATCGCCGAGCGCGAGAAGGTCACCCGGCACGATGTGAAGGCGCGGATCGAGGAGTTCAACGCTCTCGCCGGACACGAGCACGTGCACAAGGGCATGACCTCCCGGGACCTGACGGAGAACGTCGAGCAGTTGCAGATCCGGCTCTCGCTGGAGCTGATGCGCAACCGCACCGTGGCCGTACTGGCACGCCTGGGCAAGCTCGCGGGCGAGTACGGCGAGCTGGTCATGGCCGGTCGCTCCCACAACGTCGCCGCGCAGGCCACCACCCTCGGCAAGCGCTTCGCCACCGCCGCCGACGAGCTGCTCGTCGCCTACGCACGGGTCGAGGAGCTGCTGGGCCGGTACCCGCTGCGCGGCATCAAGGGTCCGGTCGGCACGGCGCAGGACATGCTGGACCTGCTCGGCGGGGACGCGGGCAAGCTCGCCGAGCTGGAGCGGCGGATCGCCGGGCACCTCGGCTTCTCGCAGGGCTTCACCTCGGTCGGCCAGGTCTACCCGCGCTCGCTCGACTACGAGGTGGTCACCGCGCTGGTGCAGCTGGCCGCCGCGCCCTCCTCACTGGCGAAGACGATCCGGCTGATGGCCGGACACGAGCTGGTCACCGAGGGCTTCAAGCCCGGCCAGGTCGGTTCCTCCGCGATGCCGCACAAGATGAACACCCGCTCCTGCGAGCGTGTCAACGGCCTGATGGTGATCCTGCGCGGCTACGCCTCCATGACCGGCGAGCTGGCGGGCGACCAGTGGAACGAGGGCGACGTGTCCTGCTCGGTGGTGCGCCGGGTGGCGCTGCCGGACGCGTTCTTCGCGCTGGACGGTCTGCTGGAGACGTTCCTGACGGTGCTCGACGAGTTCGGCGCCTTCCCCGCTGTCGTCGCCCGTGAGCTGGACCGCTATCTGCCGTTCCTCGCCACGACCAAGGTGCTGATGGCCTCGGTCCGCGCGGGCGTGGGCCGTGAGGTCGCGCACGAGGCCATCAAGGAGAACGCCGTCGCCTGCGCGCTCGTGATGCGCGAGCAGGGCGCCGAGCGCAACGAACTGCTGGACCGGCTGGCCGCCGATGAGCGCATCCCGCTGGACCGTGACCAGCTGGACGCCCTGATGGCCGACAAGCTGTCCTTCACGGGCGCCGCGGCCGACCAGGTCGGCACGGTCGTCGCCCGCATCGAGGAGATCGCGAAGCAGCACCCGGAGGCCGCCGGCTACGCCCCGGGGGCGATCCTCTGACCCGGTTCACGCCGAAGGAGCTGGAGGCCGCCCGCGACCGTCTGGTACCGGACGTGGTCGCGGACGGCCTCAAGGTCCTCTTCTGCGGTATCAATCCGGGTCTGATGACGGCCGCGGCGGGCCATCACTTCGCCCGTCCCGGCAACCGCTTCTGGCCGGTGCTGCATCTGTCCGGCTTCATTCCGCGGCGGTTCGAACCGTCGGAGCAGGCCGAGTTGCTGTCGTACGGGCTCGGGATCACGAACGTGGTGGCGCGGCCGACCGCGCGGGCCGACGAGCTGACCGCCGAGGAGTACCGGGAGGGCGGGCGGATCCTCGGCGCCAAGGTGGAGCGGCTGCGGCCCCGGTGGCTGGCCGTGGTCGGCGTCACCGCGTACCGTGCGGCCTTCGACGACCGCAAGGCCTCCATCGGCCCGCAGCAGCGGACGATCGGCTCCACCCGGGTCTGGGTACTTCCCAACCCCAGTGGCCTCAACGCGCACTGGACGGCGGCGACCATGGCGGAGGAGTTCGGGCGGTTGCGGAAGGCCGCGGAGAACCCCCCGGTCGGCGCCGGGCTCCGGGCCTGAACTCGCCGCCGGGCTGCACGGGCGCCGCATACGCTCAGGTGTCCCGGCGTTCCAGGTGCCAGGCGCCCGCGAGCAGCGCCACGCCCGCCCACACCGCCGTCACCGCGAGCCCCGTCCACGGCCCCAGCATCCCGTCGGACGTCTTGTGCAGGACCACCTGTCCCGCCTTGTCGGGCAGCAGGTCCGTGACCGTGCCCGACGCTCCTCCGACTACGAAGCTGCCCGTGGGCTGATCCAGGGCCCGGCAGGGGCCACTATTCGTGCACGCGGTGCGGCTGGTCGCCGAGGGCGAGTCGCTGCTGTTCCCCGCATCGGTACGGCAGTTGGCCGCCGAGTACGGGGATCGCGGCGGCAACCGGGCGGCCCGGGCGGTCATGGAGCGTGCCGCGCTGACCGGGCGGGAGGCGGAGGTGCTGCGGCTGATGGCACGCGGTCTGTCGAACGGGGAGATCGCGGGGCAGCTGGTCGTCGGCACGGAGACGGTGAAGTCGCACGTCAGCGCCGTGCTGGCCAAGCTGGGGGCGCGCGACCGGACCCGGGCGGTGATCGCGGCGTACGAGTCGGGGTTCGTCGCGCCGATCTGATCCGCACGACGGGCCCTCGCGGGCGTGCGCGACGCCGAGTACGATCCGCCCAACACGCGCACAAGCTGGAAGGACGGACGTTGGGGCGGCTGACCGGCGGGGATCCCTCTCTGCTTCGAAGGATCAACTCCGCGGTGGTGCTGCATGCGCTGCGCGCCGTGGACTGCGCGACGCTCACCGAGATCACCAGGGTGACGGGGCTGTCCCGGCCGACCGTCGAGGGTGTGGTCGAGGGGCTGATCGAAGTCGGGCTCGTGGTGGAGAAGGCCGCCGAGGAGGGCGCCACCCGACGGCAGGGGCGGCCCGCGCGGAGGTTCCGGTTCCGGGCCGAGGCGGGCCATCTGCTGGGCCTGGACGTCGGCGCGCACCGGGTGACCGCGCTGCTCGCCGACCTCGACGGCCGGGAGCTGGGCACCCTCTCCAAGGAAGTCTCCGAGACGGCGTCGGCCGACGAGCGCCTGGAGCGACTGCGCGACACGGTCGCCGAGCTGCTGCGCCGGTCGGGTGTGGCGCGGGACTCGCTGCGCGCGGTCGGCGTGGGCAGCCCCGGCATCGTGGAGGCGGACGGCACCGTGCGCCTGGGCACGGCCCTGCCGGAATGGACCGGTCTGCGGCTGGGCGAGCGGCTCAGCCGCTCCTTCAAGTGCCCGGTGCTGGTCGAGAACGACGCGAACGCGGCGGCCGTCGCCGAGCACTGGAAGGGCGCGGCCACCGAGTCCGACGACATCGTGTTCGTACTGGCCGGGCTGAGTCCCGGGGCCGGCTCGCTGATCGGCGGACGGCTGCACCGCGGTTACGGCGGGGCGGCCGGGGAGATCGGCGCGCTGCATCTGCTGGGCCGCGAGGCGGCCCCGGAGACGCTGCTGTCGACCACTGACGAGCCGCTGCACCCGCTGGACGAGCAGCAGGTCGCCGATGTGTTCGCGCTCGCCCGCGAGGGCGACCAGCGCGCCCGCGCGGCCGTGGACCGCTTCATCCAGCGGCTCGTCCACGACGTGGCAGCCCTCGTCCTGGCCCTCGACCCCGAACTGGTCGTCATCGGCGGCTGGGCGGCGGGCCTGGACGGCGTACTGGAGCCACTGCGCCACGAGCTGGCCCGCTACTGTCTGCGCCCTCCGAAGGTGACCCTGTCCCAGCTGGGCGAGGCCGCCGTGACGACGGGAGCGCTGCGGCTGGCGCTGGAGCATGTGGAGGAGCAGCTGTTCGCGGTGGAGGGCACGGCGACGGCGCGGCGCTGAACCCGCCCGCGTCGCCGGCCCCGGCCGCGTCCGCGGGTGTCGCGATGGACCCGCGGCGCGGGGTCGTGGCCTCCTGCGCTGGGGTCAGGAGGCGTGACGCTGCGGGTCGTGGTGGATCTCCACGCCGCCGGAGGCACCGAACGTCAGACGGCAGGTGTCGGCGCGGTACGTCGCCACGGAGACCGCCGCGGTGCGCCCCTCGGCGTGGAAGCGGGTGGTGACGAGAAGGACGGGCGCGCCGGGCAGCCGATCGAGTTCTCTGGCGTCCTCCGCACCGGCCGAGCCCAGCTCGACCGCCTGGTCCTGGCCCTCGAGTGCCAGGCGCTGGAGTTCGCGCAGCACGGCACGCGCGCGTGCCGCACCGGAGGGTGCGTCGATCGCGGAGAGCGCGGGCACCGAGGAGTCCGGGACGTAGAGCAGTTCGGCGGCCACGGGCTGGCCGTGCGTCATGCGGAAGCGGCGCACCGTGTGCACCTGACCGTCGCGGCCGGTCTCCAGGAGGTCGGCCACCGCGGCGGGCGGAACGGCGAGCGTGCAGTCCGTGGGCTGCCAGTCGTCGCCGGCCGCGCCCGGCCAGGTGTGCTGCTCGGATCCCACGGCCACGCCCATACGAGGTGGCGCGACGGTGGTGCCGACCCCGCGGCGGCGCTGCAGTCTGCCTTCCAGTTCGAGCTGTTCGAGGGCCTGGCGGAGCGTGGCACGGGCGACACCGAAGCGGGCCGCGAGGTCCCGTTCGTTGGGCAGGATCTCGCCCACGGAGAACTCGGAGTCGAGTGCTTCGGTGAGAACGGTCTTGAGGTGCCAGTACTTAGGCTCCGGCACCGGTTCCAGCTGCGTGGTCCCCACCCTGTCCTCCGCAATCGCCGCGGCCCGGCGGCGTTTTAGCGCCCTTGTTTATTAAAGGTTGTTGCACTTCTCTGCGACGATAGGGCGACCCCCACCCTTGGTCAAGACCAATCCTCGATCCCTTACGCTTCGCGCAGGTGCGCTGCCGCAGAGCGTTCACTCGGTGTTCGCGGGGGCGGCGGAAATGGCATGACGGCGAGGTCTGCGTTCATGCACGTGCGTGAACGCAGACCTCGCCGTCATGTGTGGGCGGCTACTCCCCCAGCAGGAACGTCAGCTTCTCCGGGTTGCGGATGACGTAGACGCACTGCACGCGCCCGTCGGCGACGTCCAACTGGATGGCGCTGTCGGGCTTGCCGCCGGACAGAAGCAGCAGGGCGGGGCCGCCATTGATCTCCAGGAAGCGGAGAGTCGGGTCCAGAAGATCCCGGCCGGCCACGGCGAGGACGAACCGGCCGACCTTGTCAGCGGTCTCCAGGACCCGCAGGGGCGCCCTGACGTGGCCACCGCTGTCGCCGACCAGCCGGACGTCCGGGGCCAGCAGTTGCATCAGCCCGTCGAGGTCGCCCTCGACGGACGCGGCGAGGAACCGTTCGGTCAGATTGCGGCGTTGGGCCGGGTCGACCTCGTAGCGCGGCCGCCGTTCGTCGACGTGCCTGCGGGCCCGTCCAGCGAGCTGGCGTACCGCGGCCTCGCTGCGGTCCAAGGTGGCGGCGATCTCCGCAAACGGGTACCCGAAGGCCTCTCTGAGCACGAACACCGCCCGTTCCAGGGGGGAGAGGGACTCCAGGATGACGAGAACGGCGAGCGAGACGGAGTCGGCGAGCATGGTCTGTTCGGCCGCGTCCGGGACGGTGTCCCCGAAGTCGGTGAGGTACGGCTCGGGCAGCCAGGGACCCACGTACGCCTCGTTGCGTGCCTGCACCTGACGCAACCGGTCGACGGCCAGCCGGGTGGTGACGCGCACGAGGTAGGCGCGCGGTTCACGCACGGTGTCGCGGTCGGCGCGGGACCAGCGCAGCCAGGCCTCCTGCACCACGTCCTCAGCGTCGGCGATCCGGCCGAGCATGCGGTAGGCGACGCCCATCAGGACGGAACGCTGTTCTTCGAAGACCTCGGAGGCGGTGTCGGTGGTCACCGTTCCATCCCATCCGACGCGCTCCCCGCATGTCCAGACGGAACCACTGTCAGGCCGAGCACAATGGCCGCGGGTGGCCGGTGTCGCCGGCTGCGGAGGTGACGGTGCGGTACGCGGTTCTGGACACGGGCGTTGCGGACCGCCCCATTCGGCGGCGGGCAGTCCGGGTCAACGACCAGGGATGCCGGGTCCGTTGGTCCACCACACACGCGTTACCCCCGAGTGATGTACGCGCGCGTGGTTCACAGCGCCCAAGGGCTACCTGCCGGTAGTAATTACTGACAAGCTGTCTACAACAGTTCGCCGGCGTGCCCAGACGAGGAGCAGCGACATGGCCGCCAAGGTCTCTTTCACCGTCCCCTCTCCGCACGGCCCGCGGGCCGTGACCGTCTCCTACGCGCGCGTGGGCAACGGCGAACCGCTCCTCCTGCTGCACGGCATCGGCCATCACCGTCAGGCCTGGGACCCGGTCATGGACATCCTCGCGGCCGAGCGCGACGTCATCGCGGTCGACCTGCCCGGCTTCGGCGCCTCCCCGGGCCTGCCGAACGGGCTCGCCTACGACCTGTCGACCGTGGTGCCCGCGCTCGGTTCACTGTGCGAGGCGCTGCGGATCGATCGTCCGCATGTGGCGGGCAACTCCCTGGGCGGTCTGCTGGCCCTGGAGCTGGGGCGCGAGAAGCTCGTACGGACCGTCACCGCGCTTTCGCCGGCCGGGTTCTGGACCCCGGCCGAGCGACGGTACGCGTTCGCGGTCCTGGCCGCGATGCGGCGGGCCGCGCGGAGCATGCCGCTGCCGGTGGTGGAGCGGCTGTCGCACACGACGGCCGGGCGTACGGTGCTGACGAGCACGATCTACGCCCGCCCCGGGCGCCGTTCACCCGAGGCCGTCGTCGCCGAGACACTCGCGCTGGCCCATGCGGAGGGGTTCGCCGAGAGCCTGCGCGCGGGCGCGTCCGTCCGGTTCACCGAGGACGTCCCCGGGCTGCCGGTCACCGTCGCGTGGGGCACCAGGGACCGGATCCTGGTGCGCCGTCAGGGCGTCCGCGCCAAGCAGATGATCCCCAAGGCCCGGCTGGTCCGGCTGCCCGGCTGCGGGCACGTCCCGATGAATGACGACCCCGCGCTGGTCGCGCGGGTCATCCTGGACGGCAGCCGCTGAGCGCCCTGCGCCCGGCCTCCCGGCCGGGCGGCGCAACGCGCCCGAGCCCAGGGCCACTCCGGCACCGACCAGGGCGCTTCCCGCGGCCTGCGCGGCCCCGTAGGCACCGGTGCCGACGATCGGCGCGGTACAGGCGGCGGCGACCGGGATGAGACCGGAGAAGAGGGTGGCGCGCTCGGCGCCGATGCGTTGCATGCCCATGTACCAGCACACGAAGCCGACCACGGTGACGACCGCCGCCTGCCACAGCAGCGCGGCGGCCTCCGTGCGGTCCGGCGCGCGCAGCCAGTCCCCGCCGTCCACGACCAGCCCGGCCGCCGCCGACTCGACCGCCGCGATCCCGCAGACGGTGGCCGACAGCAGCCTCGGTCCCAGCGGACGCAGGACGGGCACGGCGAGCACCGCGAAGCCGACCTCACCGGCGAGCGCGCACAGGGAAAAGGCGATTCCGCCGCCGTCGGTGCGTCCCCACCCCTGGACCGTGAAGGCGCCGACGGCCACCAGCGACGCCCCGCACAGCACGCGCCGCCGCGGCCGCCGCCCCTCCAGCAACGGCACGACAACGGCGACCACCACCGGGGCGCACCCCACGAACACGCCCGGTACCGCCGGTTCGGCGGAGCGTTCGGCGGCGATCACCGAAAGGTTGAAGCCCACCATCCCGACCGCGGCGAGCAGGGTGAGGCGCGCCCACCCGGGTGCCCCGAGGCCGCGCAGCGGCGCCGCACCGCCCCGGCCGACCAGGGGCAGGAGCAGCAGGCAGGCCAGGCAGTAGCGCAGGAACTGTCCGCCCGCGTACGGGTAGTGGCCCAGGACGCTGTTGGCGGTGAAGGATCCTCCGACGAGGACGCAGGCGAGCGCGGCGAGCAGGGCTCCGCGGGCGGTGGTGGCGTTCATGCCCGTGACGCTAGGCAGGACGGCGGTCCGGTTTAAGGTCCACTTCCATGACGCCATCGGGGACCAGTTCGGGAACGGCACCGAAGGAGGCACGCTCCGCGCCGGACGGGTCCGCGCCCTGGGCCGCCGCCTGGGAGGTGCTGCTTCCAGCGGCCAGGGCACCGGCACGCGCGCGGGGGCGTACGTTGCAGGCGGCGCTGCGGGAGGCGGTCCGCTCCGGGCGGCTCGCCGCGGGCACCCGGCTGCCGTCGAGCCGTGAACTCGCCGCCGATCTCGGCGTGTCGCGAGGCCTGGTGACGGAGGCGTACGAGCAGCTGACCGCCGAGGGGTACCTGCGCTCCGGCCGGGGCGCGGGGACCTGGGTGAGCGGTGCCGTGCGGGCGGCGGACCCCCGCACCCGTGATCTCGCCCCGCGCTCCTCCCCCGGCGCCCGCGCCGACTTCCTGCCGGGCACACCGGATCTGTCGCTGTTCCCGCGTACCGCCTGGGCGGCGGCCCACCGCGCGGTGCTGACCGAACTCCCCCACCACGCGCTGGGTTATCCGGACCCGCGCGGACTGCCACGCCTGCGCACCGCGCTCGCGGGTCTGCTCGCGCGGCGCAGAGGTGTGGTCGCCGATCCCGAGCGCATCGTGGTCGTCTCCGGGGTGGCCCAGGCGATCACACTGCTGGGATTCGTGCTCCACGCGCGCGGGGTGCGCGACGTGGGCGTGGAGGACCCGGGAAGCCCCGAGCACGGCGCCCTGTACGCCTCCGCCGGCACCACCGCCGTAGCACTGCCCCTGGACGAGAACGGGCTGGCCATCAGGCCCCTGTACGCATCACGGGTCCAGGCCGTCGTCACCACTCCCGCCCACCAGTTCCCCTCCGGGATGGCGTACTCCGCGCGGCGGCGCACCGAACTGCTGCACTGGGCACGCTCGGTCGACGGGCTCGTCGTCGAGGACGACTACGACGGGGACTTCCGCTACGACCGTGCCCCGGTGGGCGCTCTGCAGGGGCTCGATCCCGAGCACGTCGTGTACACGGGGTCGGTCAGCAAGTCGCTCGCCCCGGGGCTGCGACTCGGCTGGCTGCTCGTCCCCGAGGCGATCGCCGAGGAGGTCGTTCAGCGGAAGCGGACCATGGACCTCGGGCACCCGGTCGTCGACCAGGCGCTGCTGGCCCGGTTCGTGGAGCGCGGCGACTACGACCGGCATCTGCGTCGCTGTCAGCGTGCGTACAAGGAGCGCCGTGACGCCCTGGTGGCCGCTCTGGAGGAGCACTTTCCCGGGACCCAGGTGTCCGGGATCGCGGCCGGTCTGCATGTCATCGCCCGGCTGCCCGACCGGTACGGGCCACAGGACCGCTTCCTGGAACGGACGGTGGGCCACGTGGCGGTGCGTCCCCTGGCGGCGTACGGGACGGTGGCCGACGACGCGGTGCGGCTGGTGCTCGGGTACGCGCATCTGTCACCCTCCCGGATCCGGGAGGGCGTAGCGGCGATGGCGGCCGCCATGCGCGCGCGACGAGGCGGGCCGGGCAGCACGGTGCCGTAACTTCCCTGTAAAGCAGCAGACTTGGTGACGACCTTGGCCGTTCCGGTTCCGTCTTCGGCCGCCGGCTCGCGTACTCTCGATCACGACGCCGCGCACCGGAGTCATCCCCCGGGGCGCGGCGCTCCCGTGGGCCCGGCACCACGTCCGTAGGGCATTGTGGGCTCCGCCCCGGGGGCGGGCGATACGGTGGCGCCATGCCGGAAGCACTGCCCGCGGACATGGCCCTGGTGCTGAATGCCGTCCTTGGCAAGGACGGCCCGGTGCACCTCGCGCTTCGCGAGCAGAGCCCGTACCTGCGTGTGCGAGAACGCTGCACATGCGGATGCGGTACCGCCTACTTCGATCTCGACACGGGCGAGGTGGAGCCGGCGCCGTCCGGACCGGGAACCGTCGTGGCGGCTGACGCCCGGATCCATACGAAGGCCGGAGACTGCGCCGGCGAGGTCCTGGTCTTCGCAGAGGGCGGCTGTCTGTCGCGGCTTGAGGTCTGCTCCTGGAGCGACGACACCGAGGTGACGCTGACCAGCGCCCAGCGGTCACTTCGTCCGTTACACCACGGCCATCTCGGGCTCGCCCCTGTGCCTGACATCAGAGGTACGACGTCAAGTCAACGCATTTCGCGGCCACTTGATCAGGCGTCAGTCACTGACGGCCAGTCGTAGGGCGAAGGCGCCGATGACCGTGCCCGTCACGCGGTCGAGAATCCGGCGGGCGCGGGGCTTGCGCAGCCAGGTACCCAGGGCGCTGGCCGAGGCGATGAGGACGGTGGACCATATCAAGCCCAGCATGAGGTGGACGCCGGTCAGGAGCAGGCCCATGGAGAAGTGGGGTGCGTCGGCGGGGATGAACTGGGGCAGGACGGCGACGTAGAAGACGCCCATCTTGGGGTTGAGGAGGTTGCTCAGGGTTCCCTGCCGCCAGCCGCCGGCCAGGGTGTCGGTTCCGGCGGTGACCTGGACCTCCTCGTGGGCCCCGTCCTGACCGCGGAAGGTGTCGCGGATCATGCGGGCCGCCATCCACAGCAGGTATGCCGCACCCGCCCAGCGCAGGATCTCGTACGCAAGGTGGGACGCGGTGAGCAGAGCGGTCACACCGAGGGAGGTCAGGGCGCCCCAGAGGACGGTGCCGGTCTGGATGCCCAGGACAACTCCCCAGGCGCGGGTGCGGCGGCCGAGAGCAGCGGTGCGCAGGATGAGGGCTGTGTCGAGGCCGGGGGTGAGCGTGAGGAGCCCTACGACGAGAGCGAAGGACCACAGTGCGGTACTCATTGCCATGGAAGGCCACCGTAACGCACGACGTAGCAGGTCGGAGCAGGGAAGCGGGCAACCCCGACCGAGCACCGACCCTGGCGCGGTGCGCCGGGGCCGCTCGGCGTGCGAGAGCCGGACGATCGGCCACTGGCAGCGCCCGGTTCCCCGGCGCTACCGCCCGGCGACCTCCTCCTCCCGCCGGTTCTCGACCCGCTCGGCCCCCAACGCCCCCTCCAGATCGGCCCAGAGGTCCTCGACGTCCTCCAGACCCACCGACAGCCTCAGCAACCGGTCGCTCACCCCGGCGCCCCGGCGGTCGTCCGCGTCGACGATGCGGTGGCTGATGGACGCCGGGTGCTGGATGAGGGTGTCCACGCTGCCGAGGCTCACCGCGGGAGTGATCAGACGGACTCCGCCGATCACCGCGTGGGGGTCGCCGTGCACCTCGAAGGCGATCATCGCGCCCCCGATCCGCGGGTAGTGGACGCGGGCGACGCGCGGGTCGGCGGCGAGGCGGCGGGCGAGTTCGGCGGCCGTGGAGGACGCGGCCCGGACCCGTACCGGCAGCGTCGACAGACCGCGCAGCAGCAGATACCCGGCCAGCGGATGGAGCAGCCCGCCCGTCGCGAAGCGCACCTGGCGCAACTGGCGCGCCAGTTCCTCGTCGCAGGCCACCACCCCGCCCATCACGTCGCCGTGCCCGCCGAGGTACTTCGTGGCGCTGTGCAGCACCAGTCGCGCCCCCTGCTCGGCGGGCCGTTGCAGCACCGGGGTCGCGAAGGTGTTGTCCGCCAGCAGCGGCACCGAACCGCAGGCGTGGGCGACCGCGCGCAGGTCGAGTTCCGCGAGCGTCGGGTTGGCCGGGGACTCGACCATGACGAGACCGGTGTCGGGGCGCAGCGCATCCGCGATGCCCGCGGGGTCGGTCCAGGTCACCTCGGACCCCAGCAGCCCGGCGGTCAGCAGATGGTCGCTGCACCCGTACAGCGGCCGCACGGCCACGACATGGCGCAGTCCCAGCGCGTTCCGTACCAGCAGGACGGCGCTGAGCGCGGCCATGCCGCTCGCGAACGCGACGGCGCTCTCGGTGCCTTCGAGCCGGGCCAGCGCCGTCTCGAAGCGGGCGACGGTCGGGTTGCCGATCCGGCCGTAGACGGGCGGGCCGGTCATCTCCGCACCGTCGGCAGCGAAGGCGTCGATACGGGCGGCCTCGGCACGGCTGTCGCGGCAGGGGTAGGTCGTGGAGAGGTCGAGGGGCGGGGCGTGCAGCCCGAGTTCGGCGAGGTCCTCGCGTCCGGCGTGCACGGCCTCGGTGGCGAGCGCCCGGCGCGCCGGGAGGTCCCCGGTGGCGTGTCCGTTCTGCGCTGCGTACGCGTCATGAGTACGGGAGTCCATGGACCGCAGCCTGAACACCGGCCGGGGTCACGGCGCCGAACACCGTGTTACGTTCGACACATGGCCGAAACCGTCGTACTGGACCCGGTGGATCTCCATCTGCTGCGGCTGTTGCAGAACGACGCCCGGACGACCTACCGCGAGCTCGCGGCACAGGTCGGGGTCGCACCCTCGACCTGTCTGGACCGGGTGACCAGGCTGCGCCGCTCGGGAGTGATTCTCGGCCATCAGCTGAGGCTCGACCCGGCGAAGCTGGGGCGCGGTCTGGAGGCGCTGCTGTCGGTGCAGGTCAGGCCGCACCGGCGGGAGTTGGTGGGGCCGTTCGTTGAGCGGATCCGGGCGCTGCCCGAGTCCCGTACCGTCTTCCACCTCACGGGACCGGACGACTATCTCGTCCATGTGGCGGTGGCGGACATGACAGATCTGCAGCGGCTGGTCCTCGACGAATTCACGGCGCGGCGCGAAGTGGCGCGGGTGGAGACGCGGCTGATCTTCCAGCAGTGGGACTGCGGTCCGCTGCTGCCGCCCGGACAGGCCGTGCCGGCACGCGCCGCCCAGGGGTAAACCGGGCACGGAATCTCCGTGACGCGGACCATGTCCCCGTATGAGGATTGTCCGCATGTCAGAAACCACCAAGAGCCCCCTGCCCCGGGAAGTCGCCGACGCGTACGTCGACGCCCTCGTCGCCCTCGATCCGGTCACCGGTACCTACCTCGGTGCGAAGGAGAGTTCACGCAAGCTGCCCGACACATCGCCCGCGGGCCAGGAGGCGCTCGCCGAGCTGGCGCGGGCGACCCTGGCGCGGCTGGACGAGGCGGAGCGCCGACCCGGCGCGGACAGTGACATCGAGCGCCGGTGCGCACGTCTGCTGCGCGAGCGGCTCACCGCCGAACTCGCCGTGCACGAGGCCGACGAGGGCCTGAGGACGGTGAGCAATCTGCACTCCCCCGTGCACTCCGTGCGTGAGGTCTTCACGGTGACCCCCACCGAGACGGAGGAGGACTGGGCGGCGGTCGCCGAGCGGCTGCGCGCCGTGCCGGCCGCGCTGCGCGGCTACCGCGAGTCCCTCGCCGTCGGTCTGGAGCGCAAGCTGTACGGCGGGCCGCGCGCGACCGCGACCTTCATCGGGCAGCTGACCGACTGGTCGGACACGGACGGCCAGGGCCGCGGCTGGTTCGAGGACTTCGTCTCCCAGGGCCCCGGCGCACTGCGGGCGGAGCTGGGCGAGGCCGCCCGTGCGGCGACCGCGGCCGTCGTCGAGCTGCGGGACTGGATGCGCGATGTGTACGCGCCGACGATCGAGGCTGCGCCGGACACGGCCGGCCGGGAGCGCTACGCCCGCTGGGTGCGCTACTTCAACGGGACGGACCTGGACCTCGACGAGGCGTACGCGTACGGCTGGTCCGAGTATCACCGCCTCCTCGGCGAGATGAAGGCGGAGGCCGAGAAGGTCCTTCCCGGCGCCGAGACCCCGTGGGTGGCGCTCGCGCACCTCGACGAGCACGGCACGCACATCGAGGGAGTCGAAGAGGTCCGCGTCTGGCTGCAGGGCCTGATGGACGAGGCGATGGACGCCCTGGACGGCACCCACTTCGAACTCGCCGAGCGGGTGCGCAGGGTGGAGTCGCGTATCGCGCCGCCCGGCGGCGCCGCGGCCCCCTACTACACGCAGCCGTCCGCGGACTTCTCCCGTCCGGGCCGGACCTGGCTGCCGACCATGGGACAGACCCGGTTCCCGGTGTACGACCTGGTCTCGACCTGGTACCACGAGGGCGTCCCCGGCCACCACCTCCAACTCGCCCAGTGGACGCACGTGGCGGAGAACCTCTCGCGCTACCAGGCGACGGTGGGCATGGTCAGCGCCAACGCCGAGGGGTGGGCGCTGTACGCGGAACGCCTGATGGACGAACTGGGCTTCCTCACGGACCCGGAGCGGCGGCTCGGCTACCTGGACGCGCAGATGATGCGGGCGGTGCGCGTCATCATCGACATCGGCATGCACCTGGAGCTGGAGATCCCGGCGGGCTCGCCGTTCCACCCGGGCGAGCGCTGGACGCCGGAGCTGGCGCAGGAGTTCTTCGGCGCGCACAGCAGCCGTCCGGCGGACTTCGTGGAGAGCGAGCTGATCCGCTATCTCTCGATGCCCGGCCAGGCGATCGGTTACACGCTCGGCCAACGCGCCTGGTTGCAGGGCCGCGAGAACGCGCGGAAGCGCCACGGCGACGCGTTCGACGCGAAGGCCTGGCACATGGCGGCGCTCTCGCAGGGCTCGCTCGGTCTGGACGACCTGGTGGACGAACTGTCCGCGCTCTGACCGCGCCGCAGCGGCCGGGCCCCCATCACGCGGTGGGCCCGGCCGCCGGCGTCAGAAGCCACCCTCCGTGTCGATGACCTGCCCGTTGATCCGGGCCGCCGCACCTGTACGAGCCCCGTCCACGCCTCCGGCCCGGGTTCCACGTACGCCGCCCGTATGCCTTCCGCCGCCTCAGCAGCGGTGACGACTGCTTCGTCATCAAGGTCGCGGCGCGTTCGATGCGGCATCTGGAGGAGGTGTCGGGCAGGATCGGCACGCTGGGCTCGGTGACGACGAACGTGGTGTACTCCTCACCTCTCCCCCGCCGCCCCCTCGGCCGCTGAGCCGCCTCAGCCGACTCCCCGCTGCCGGACGGCCGAACCCGTCCGGCTCTTGACGACCTCGAGCTGGGCGTGGATGCGCCGCCGCAGGTCCGCGACATGGCTGACGATACCCACACTGCGGTCCCGCTCCCGCAGGGAGTCGAGCACGTCGAGGACCTCGTCGAGGGTCTGGTCGTCGAGGCTGCCGAACCCCTCGTCGATGAAGAGGGTGTCCAGGCGGACCCCGCCGGCCTCCTCGGTGACGACGTCCGCGAGGCCGAGGGCGAGGGCGAGGGAGGCGAAGAACGTCTCGCCGCCGGAGAGGGTCGCCGTGTCGCGCTCCCGCCCGGTCCAGGCGTCGACGACATGAAGTCCGAGACCGCTGCGGCCGCGTCCGGAGCGGCCGTCGGAGTGGACGAGGGTGTAGCGGCCCGAGGACATGCGTTGCAGCCGTACGGTCGCGGCGGCGGCCACCTGTTCCAGGCGGGCGGCGAGCACGTACGACTCCAGGCGCATCTTGCGTTCGTTGTCGGCGGAGGTGCCGGCCGCCAGGGACGCCAGGCGTGCCACCCGGTCGTACTCCTCGCGCAGCGGTGCGAGACGGTGTGCGGACGCAGTGGCACGCACGGAGAGCCGGTCGAGTTCGGTACAGCGGCGGGCCGCCGCGTCCTGGGCGGAGACCGCCTCCTGGAGCCGCCGGGCCGCGGCCTCGGTGGCCCGTTCGGCGCCCTGGAGGTCGGCGGGCGGCCGCTGGGCGGCGACGGCCGTGTCGGCCTCGGCAAGGACCGCGCGCACGGCGGCCTCCTCCTGCTGCCAGGCGTCCAGCCTGCGTTGCAGCTCGCGGTGGGCCGAGGCGTCGAGGAGGGCGGCGGCCGCGGCCTGCGGGGTGTCGAACCCGGCGCGGAAGGCCGCGTCGGCCAGGCGCGCGTCGGCGGCCTTGAGCCGCTGCGCGGCATCCTCGGCGGTGCGGGCGGTGTCGGCAGCCTCGGTCAGCAGGGCGGCCCGCTCCTCCAGGTGGGCGAAGCGCTCGGCGACGCTGCCGGCGCCACCCCGGGCGCGGCTCAATTCCTCTTCCAGCGTGGCGCGTTCCCCATCCAGCGTGTCCCGTCGTGAGACGCGGGCCGCCGCCCGGAGTGCGGCTTGCTGCTGGGCCGCGGTACGCCGTTCCCGCTCGTCCTCGGCCCGCCTCAGCTCCTCCTGCGCGGCATGCAGCCGTGCGGCGCCCTCCCGTGCGGCGCCGTACAGCCTCTCCAACTCCTCGGCCTGCTCGGCCAGTCGGGCGGTCGGGGCGTCACCGGCCTCGGCGGTGGCGGCGGCCAGCGTTTCGCGCAGGGCAGCGAGCCGCCGTTCGTCCTCGGCGCGCTCCTCATCGGCGTCCCGGTAGGCGGCGAGGGCTCGCTCCTCGGTCTCCCGGTCGACGTGTCCGGCGACCTTCCGCGCGGGCGCGGGGTGGTCGGTGGCACCGCAGACGGCGCAGGGTTCACCGTCGACGAGCCCGGCGGCGAGTTCCGCCGCGATCCCCCTGAGGCGCTGCTCCTTGAGGTCGAGCCAGTGTTCGTGGGCCTTCAGCGCGGTTTCACGGGAGGCGAGTACGCGGGCCCGGGCCGTTTCGGTTTCCTCGGTGAGCCGGTCGCGCTGACGGGCCGCCGCCAGCCGCGTCCGCGCGGGTTCCCGCTGCACCGCGAGCTGCTCGGCCCGGGTGGCGGCCTGCTGGGCGAAGTCGATCCGCTCCTGCAGGGCGGCACGGGTCTCCTCCCATGCGGCGAGCCAGCCTTCCGCATCGTCGAGAACAACCTCGTCGGCACGCTCCTCGCGGTCCAAGTCGACCCGCTCGGCGACGAGTTCGGCGAGGCGTCGCTCGGCGCGACGCGCGGACTCCAGGCCGCCGAGTTCCTCGGTGGCGCGGCGCGCGGCGGCGGCGAGCCCGGCCGCTCCTGCGTCCGCGTAGCTCTGTGGGAGCCGGGCACGCGCGCGTGCCTCCTCCTCGTCGGCGCGCCGGTGCTCGGTCTCGGCGATCTCGCGCAGGTCGAGGGCGGGCGCCACGGCCTCGGCCTTGCGGGAGCGCTCCATGCGCGCCAGCGCCTCCTGGTAGGCCTCGGCCCGCTCCTCGAGCAGCGCGGCCCGCTGCCGGGCCTCGGCGAACCGGCGTTGCAGCCGCGCCGTTTCGCGTACGTCACCGAGGGCCCGCTCGGCGGCTGCCCGCGCGGTCTCCGCGGCCGTAAGCCCGCAGTGCACGATGGTCAGCCGTTCGCGGGCAGTGCTGCGGGCCACCGCGGCCCAGGTCAGGACGGAGTCGGCGAGCCCGGGGTCGCCCGGGGCGAGGTCCGGCAGCGACGCGGAGTCCCCCGCCGCCTGCTGCATCCGGTGGGCGTCGGCGAGCAACGCGGCGTCCCCGTCGCGTACTTCGGTCTCCGCCGCCCTACGCCGCTCGGCGAGGCGCTTCTCGACCTCGGCGAAGCGGTGGGTGTCGAAGAGGCGGCCCAGCAGCTTGCCGCGGGCCTCGGCGTCCGCGCGCAGGAAGCGGGCGAAGTCGCCTTGGGGCAGCAGCACGACCTGGCAGAACTGCTCGCGGCTCATGCCGAGCAGTTGGGTGATCTCCTCGCCGATCTCCTGGTGGGAGCGGCTGAGGTCCTTCCAGGCGGCGGCCGCGGCGTCGTACTCACGCAGCCACGTCTGTGCCTTGTCCGTCGTCGTGCCTGTACCGCGCTTCTTCGGGCGCTCCCACGGCGGCTGCCGGGTGATCTCCAACCGGCGTTCTGCGACGGTGAGTTCGAGCCGGATCTCGGTGCGCGTGAGCGGCGCGGCGTGGTCGCTGCGCAGGGTCTGCCCCTGGCCGCTCTGCCGGGCGCCGGGCACGGCCCCGTACAGCGCGTAGCAAACGGCGTCCAGGACGGAAGTCTTGCCGGCGCCGGTCGGTCCGTGCAGCAGGAACAGCCCGGCGGCGGAGAGTTCGTCGAAGTCGACCTTCTGGGTGCCGCCGAAGGGGCCGAAGGCGGTGATGTCGAGCCGGTGCAGCCTCACAGGACCCCCTCGTCGGCGCGCACCGCGTCGAACGCCTCCCGCAGCACGGCCCGTTCACGCTCGTCGGGGCCCGCTGCGCGCACGTGGGCCACGAAGTCCTCCGCGATCTGCTGGTCGGAGCGGCCCGCGAGCCGTCGCGCGTAGGACACGCCGGGGTCCTCGGGGGCGCGCTCGGGGTCGAAGACAAGGCTGAGTGTGTGCGGAAAACGCTCGGTCAGCCGGGCCATGGGCTCGGCGGGCCGCACCGGGTCGGTGAGCGTGGCCTCCACCCACGCCTGCGTGTGGCACTCCAGCCCGGGGCCTGCGAGCAGTTCCTCCAGACGCCCCCGGATCCTGGCGAGGGGGCGCGGCACGGGGCAGTCGACGCGCTCCGCCTCGACCGCGCCGTCGGCTCCCAGATCGATGAGCCACATGCTCTTGCGATGCCTGGCCTCGGAGAAGGAGTACGGCAGAGGAGAGCCCGAGTAGCGGACGCGGTCGGTGATGGTCTGGCTGCCGTGCAGATGGCCCAGCGCCACGTAGTCCACTCCGTCGAAGACACCGGCCGGAACCGCGGCCACGCCGCCGACCGTGATGTCCCGTTCGCTGTCGCTGGGTTCGCCTCCGGTGACGAAGGCATGGGCGAGGACGACGGATCGGGTACCGGCCGCGCGCGTGGCGAGATCGGCGCGGACACGTTCCATGGCGGCCGCGAGCACCGTCTCATGGCCCGCCCGCTCGACGCCGAACTCGTCCTTCACCAGGGCGGGTTCGAGATACGGCAGACCGTAGAAGGCCACGTCACCGTGGGTGTCACTCAGTACGACCGGTGTTCCGCAGGCCGCGGGCTCCGTACGCAGATGGATGCCGGCTCGGTCGATGAGTCCCGCGCCGACGCCCAGACGGCGCGCCGAGTCGTGGTTCCCGGAGATCATCACCGTGGGCACGCCCAGATCGGCGAGGCGGTGCAGGGCGGTGTCGAACAGCTCGACCGCGGCCAGCGGAGGCACCGCGCGGTCGTACACGTCTCCCGACACGATCACCGCGTCCACGTCGCGCTCGCGCACGGTCGTGACGAGATGGCCGATGAACTCGGCCTGGGCGCCGAGCATGTTCACCCGGTGGAACGCCCGGCCCAGGTGCCAGTCGGATGTGTGCAGCAATCTCAAGAAACCGCTCCGACCCGCACCTGTCCCCCTACCGCACACGCTCTGAATCCCGACACGAGCCGGCACAGGCTCACCGTCGGCACCTACCACGCTAACGCCTGCCGGCACCTGAACCACCACGGACCTCGGATCTGCCACCCACATCCGATGCCTGACCGTCGGAAATGTCCGTGACGCCCGGTTCACATCTTTCGTTCGTGTATCACGCGTCTCCGTACGCCTCTCCGCCCAGCCGGAACCCGGCCGTGCCGGCGGTGGCGTCGGCGAGCCATGCCTGGAAGGCCTCCACATCGGCGTCCGGCAGCCCGATCTCGATCGTGACGTCCTCCCCGTAGCGCACGTCCCGCACCTCGCGGCCGGTCGCCCGCAGACCGTTCTGCACCTTGCCCGCCCGCTGGTGGTCGACCGTGATCGTGGCGAGCCGGAAGCGGCGGCGGGTGATCGTGCCGAGCGCGTCCAGGGCCTCGCCCACCACTCCCCCGTACGCCCTGATGAGCCCGCCCGCGCCCAGCTTCACTCCGCCGTAGTAGCGGGTGACGACGGCGACGACGTAGCGCATGTCACGGCGCAGCAGCATCTGGAGCATGGGGACACCCGCGGTGCCGCCCGGTTCGCCGTCGTCACTCGCCTTCTGGATCGCGGCGTCGGCGCCGACGACGTAGGCGTAGCAGTTGTGCGTGGCGTCGGCGTGTTCCTTGCGGACGCCGGCGATGAAGTCCTGGGCCTCCTGTTCGGTGGCGGCCGGGGCGAGGGCGCACAGGAAACGGGAACGGTTGATCTCTGTCTCGTGCACGCCCGCGCGGGCGACTGTGCGGTACTCGTCCTGCATCACGCCAGCGTATGCGCTCGCCGCACCGACGCCGCAGGCCGACCCCGAGCGGATGGTCACACACGCGTCCGGCGCGGGACCGGCGGCACGCGCTAATTCTTCTTGCCCCTCGGCACGGTCACGCCCGTCAGCAGAGCCGTGCCGGGGGCGAGGGAGCCCCAGTCGCTGCCGTGCCAGGCGAGGACGGCGATCGCCGCAGTCGGGAACTTGGTGCGGACCCGGGCCAGCGCGTCGTCGAGCGCGTCCCCGGCGAGGGCGAGCACCAGATCCTCGAGCCCCGGATTGTGTCCGATCAGCAGCAGCGTCCCCACCTCCGCGGGCACCGCGTGCACCGCCTCGAGCAGGTCGGAGACGTCGGCGGCGTACAGCCGCGGCTCCAGTCGCAGCGGTGGCGGGGTGCCCCACTGGGCCGAGGCCAGCTCCCAGGTCTGCCGGGCGCGGACGGCGGTGGAGCACAGCGCGAGGTCGGGCAGGCAGTCGGCCTCGGCGAGCGCGCGGCCCGCAGCCGACGCGTCCCGGCGGCCACGCGGCGCGAGCGGCCGTTCGTGGTCGTCGACGCCGGCGGGCCAGGCGGACTTGGCGTGCCGCAGCACGACGAGTCTGCGCAGCGGGCCCGCCGCGGCCCGGCCGATCATGTCCAGGCTCCGATCTCCCGGGCCAGGTCGAGGCCCAGCAGCCGGTCCGCGTAGGCGTAGGTCTCGAACCGCGCCCCGTCGGGCACGTCCTCGGCGCTCTCGACGCGTCGCAGCACCTCCAGGACGGCCGGTACGTCGAGATCGTCCTCCCAGGCGGCACGAAGGTCGTTGCGTACCCGGTCGGGGATGGGCTTGGAGGGCCGGGTCGCCCAGGTGGCGACGGCCTTGCGCCAGCGCACCAGTGTGTCCTCCGCCTCGGTCAGGGCGGCCGGGCCGAGGTCGACGGGATCCCGGCGGGGGTGGGCGAGCAGGGCGAGGCGCACGGCCGACGAGGGGGCGGTGGTGTCGGCGGGTCCGGTCGCCGGGGCGACCTCGACGCACACACCCTCGGGGACGGCGCCCTGTACCCCCGTGACGTGCAGGTCCCGTCCGACGCCCGGCGCGTCCGGCTCGGCGCGTCGGATGCCGAGATCGTCGGCGCGTGCCCGGAGCGCGGCGGGTACGTCGGCGACGGTGACGACGGGCGTTCTCCCGAGTTCCAGGGCCCGGGCCAGCACGTCGGCCATCAGCAGCACCCTCAGGGCCGAGGTGTCGGCCCCGGCGACGTGCGCGTGGACGCGGGTCAGCCCGCGGATGTCGACGGTCTCGCCGCTGCGGGCGTCGGTGATACGGAGCACGAGGCGAGCGTAGGCGGGCGACGGCCCCGGCGCAGGGAGCCTGGACCCATTCCGGACAGACGCGCCCCGGCCGAGCACGCGCGCCTCCGTGGCCCGATCGGTCCTGCGCCAGGACGCGGCATGCCGGTGCGGGGCAGCGCCGTGTCGGCTGCCCCGCACCGTGTGAGTCACCGCTGACCAGGCATCTTCTTCATCTCGGCGATCTCCGGGACGTCCGGTGCGGCCCGGTTCAGTGCCCCTGGTGGTGTTCCCCCTCCGAGGACGAGGTTTGCTGCCGGCCGCCTTCCGCTCCGCTCGCGTGCACCGTGAAGGCCGCCGTGTGGACCTTGCCCTCGTGCTTGAAGACCAGGAAGAGGCGGTACATGCCGGTGCTCGGCGCCGTCGCCATGAAGGAGACCTCGGGTCCCGGCTTGGTCTCGCCGTCCCCGGGCTCGCCGTTCGGATAGACGTGCAGGTAAGCGAGGTCGCCCGCGCGCAGCGCGACCAGGTGCCCGTAGGCGCCGAGGTAGGGCTCGAGGTCCCGTACGGGCGTGCCGTTCCTGGTCACGGTCAGCTTCAGGTCGCCACCCGTACCGGCGGCAAGCGCTCCGCCGAGCTTCACCTCGTAGCCGTCCACCTGGGCGGTGGTGTTGTGCGTCGGCAGTGAGGCGGGCTGGTACGTCCCGGGCGCGGCGAGGTCGGCGCCGAGTGTGAGCCCTTCGCCACCCTTGGGCTTGAAGTCGGCGAAGACACGGTAGGCGCCGGCCTTGGGCAACTCCACCGGGGTGGACCAGGTGCCGTCGGCGGCCTGCGTCGGGTGCAGGTGGCGATAGACGGTCAGGTCGCGTGAGGCCACGATCAGGAGCAGTTCCTTGCCGTGCTCGCGTTCGAACCCGGTGGCCGCGCGGCCCGTCGCGTCCTGAACGATGGCGAAGCGCAGCTCGCCCGCCTTTCCGGGTTCGATGTGCGGGGTCTTCAGATCGAGTGTGTAGCCACCCTGGGAGACCTCGAGGCCTCCGGGTAGCGCCGCCTCGTGCTGCTCATGTCCGCCGGACTCATGGCCGTGGGCGTGGGCCCCTCCGTGAGCGCTGCCCTTCGCCTCGGGTGAGATCGGGCCGACCGCGTTGCCCACACCGTAGGTGGCTCCGAACGTCGCGGCCAGCGCGGCAGCGAAGACGGTGATCCGCAGTCCTGTGTTCATGGCTCACTCCTTCGTCCCATGCCGCCCTACCGGCGGCTTGCACACCCAACATACCCCCCAGGGGTATGAAGTCAACCTCTCGATCCACCTTGCTCAAGATATGGGCGGGGGGTATACATAGAGACCGACGGCATACCCCCCAGGGGTATCAAGAGACAAGGAAGATCCCATGGCTGACTGCTGCACCCCCGACGGAAGCTGCCACACCAAGGCGGAGACAAAGACCACCTACAAGGTCGACGGTGTGGGCAGCGCCCACTGCCAGGGCGTCGTCTCCAAGGCGGTGGGCGACCTTGACGCGATCAAGGCTGTCGAAGTCGAGATCGGCACCGGCTTGGTCACGGTGACCACCGCGGCCGAGCCCGACGAGGCGCTCGACGCCCTGATCGCGAAGACCGTCGACGAGGCCGGGTACGACTTCGCCGGCCGCGCCACCGTCACCGCCTGACCCGCGAACCGGGGCGGGGCCGCCTCACCTTCGTCCGGCCCCGCCCCCCACCGCACTGCGAGGAGCAGACATGACCACCACCACGC
>NZ_MLYP01000029.1 GCF_001866645.1 Streptomyces colonosanans | reverse complement strand
GGGAGCGGGCTGGGAGCCCTCTTCCGCTCCCCGTACTCCCATCGCTCCCAGCCGTGGCCGACGGCGTCAATTGATGTTGACCGGCTATCGCCCGATCCGGTCGAGATGGCTGCGCTCCCACGGGGGGGGGGTGGCCCTGCCGATCCCGGCTTTACTGGTCAAGGGGGCGGTTTGCTCCCAGTTCTTCAATGGGGGTCGTGTGGGCGGGCGACCACTTGTCCGATTTTGGTGTCCCCTTGACTGTGAGGGCTCTGTGTCCGGATGGTCAGTGCATCAAGATTTTGAACGCGACGGCCCCGGTCTGTGCAGGTCAGAGGGGATGCGGCTGGGGCGCCGGGAGTGGTGTGGGTCCCCTTGCCGGGGTAGGAGGCGAGCGCGGACGATGCGTTCCTCGGCCGAGCCTCCAGGTGCGGCGGACCGCGGACGACCTCAGTGCGTCCGTAGGACCTGGTGGAGTTGGGTGTCGTCCGCGGCATCGTCGAACCGACGGGCTGAATCGCACGAGCGGCGCCGCCTCCCGGGTCCCGCGGGAGACGGCGCCGTCCTGTCACTCGGGGTTGCGCCGCGTGCGGCTCAACTCATGGCTCCAGCGGCCGGGGCGCGTCACTTCACGCCGACCGCCCGGATGATCTCCTGGGTGACCTGGCCGCCTCGGTCGTCGCGGGCGGATGCACGCAGCGAGATGAACTGGGCGTCGGCGGGCACCTTCAGGGTGCCGCGCCAGGCGGCCTTGTTCCCGTCGCGGTCCAGGCCGACGGACGTCCAGGTCTGGCCGTCGTCGAAGGACACCTGGAGGGTGCCGTCGCCGATGGTCCCGGTGTCCGGCGCGCCCTTGACGTACTCGGAGTAGATCCCGACGGGCAGGCGCTGCCCGGCGCGGACGTCGCCCGCGAGGTCGGTGTCGACGTCGAAGCCGAGGTTGAGCAGCGGCAGGAACGTCCACCTGTCGGCGGGCGTCTCGGCGGACTTGAAGGTCCACTCGGCGTGGCCCTTCGTGGACAGCTTCCAGCGCGCGGGGTCGAGCGCGGTGTCGGTGACGACCTTGTAGGTGCGCTCGGCCGGATCGGCGTTGCGCACGTACCCGGCCGAGCCGGTGCGCCGGTCGACACGCACCCCGTCGACGTAGACCTCGGTGGTCTGCTTGAGGGACGTGTCGTTCCACACGTCGCCGAAACCGGTGTGGTCGGGTCCGGAGTCGCCCCAGCCGGGGGTGTTGAACTGGAGGTCCTTCCCCGCCCGCTGCTGGCCCCAGCCGAGCCCGGTGCCGAGCCAGGGGTGCCAGACCGGCTTGAACCAGTCGACCTCACTGCGCGTGCCGCCCCGGTAGGTGACCAGGCCGCTGCGCTGCTCGATGGCGCGGGGCACGGTGATCACGGACTCGTGCCACTGCTGGCCGGGGCCGGTGGAGACGTAGGCGGTGCGCTCGGCCGGGTAGTCGATGCGCTCCAGGAAGCCGACGCCGTAACGGAAGGTGTCGGTGATGGAGAAGCGGAACTCACCGCCCGGGGCGGGCTTCACCGCATGGAACCTGTCGTCCAGCCGGGCGAGTTCGCTCTTCTTCGGGGTGTATGCCAGGTTGCCCGGGATGGCGCCGGGGTGGCCGTCGGACAGGTCGTAGACGTAGGGCGTGTTGCGGGTGCTCGTGAGTTTGACGCGCTCGCCGGACTTGGCCGCGGCCAGCAGCCGGGCGCCGTCCGCGGCGTTGACCGTGGCGATGAGCAGCGACCGGTCGGTGCGGTCGGCGTTGCCGAACCAGGCCATCAGCCGGCCCGGCTTGTCGTCGGTGACGAACAGGGCCTTGGCGCCCGCGTCCTGGGCCGCCTGAGCCAGCTCGATGGGCGAGATCGCGCCGGTCGCGCGGACGACGACGGCCTTGCCGCGCACGTCCTTGCCCGTGTAGTCGGCCGGTGCCCCGCTGCCCGCGTCGACGACGGGCACGGTGCTGCGGCCGTCGGTGAGGGTGCTACCGGACTGGACGGTGGCATCGTCCAGCGGCCTGCCGCCCGCCTCGACCTCCAGGTGCGGCTTGCCGAGCCGCCAGACCGTGCGGTATTCGAAGGTGCCGTCGGTGACGTTGTCGGTGGGGGCGGCGAAGATGCTGTCGTAGGTCAGGGGCACCTGGACAGCGCCGAGCAGGTCGGCGCCGTTCGCCTTGCGGCTGTACTCCATGAGCCGCTGGCGGGTCTCGGTGCGCTGGTCGACCTTGGCGCTGATCTCCTTCAGCTGCCGCCCGTCCAGGGTGACCTCGCGGTCCTGGTCGAGGGTGATCTGGGGGGCGGCGAGGAAGCCGAGGCCGAGCGAGTCGGCGCCGTGGCTGCCGCGCACGTTGAGGAAGGACGTCAGGTTGTACATGCCCGGGTTCAGCCGCAGCTTCAGGGTGCCGGAGTCGCCGACATACGCCGGCCACGGGTCGCTGCCCTTGGTGAGTTGCTGCAGCGTGACGTAGCCGGAGGTCGCGGCGCCGTCGCGGTCCTTGAGGTGGACGGTGAGCGTGTACCGCTCGTTCTCCTTCACCAGGCCGAAGGCGGTGTGCGCGACGGGGGCACCGTCGGCGCTCGCCACGATCTGTCCGCTGGTGTTGCCGACGGCGGCCTTCGCGCCGTCACCGGTCACCGTGGTGGACGCGGTGCCGTGCGCGGGCACGGTCAGCGACGTGTCGGCGAGCGAGACGACGCCGTCGGGAGCGCCCTGCGCGGCCAGGCTCAGCTCGACCGGCTGGTTGGAGGAGTTGGAGTAGGTGAGCGTCTTGGTCACCGGCTTGTTGTCCGCGTAGGGCCAGCTGTAGAAGCCCAGGTCGGCGCTGCCGGTCGCGGTGATCTGCGCGTTGATCGCGGCGGGCACGGAGACCCGGCCCGCGCCCAGTGCGTACGCGGACGCGCCGAGCTGCTTCGAGGTCGACATCAGCGCGTCCTTGAGCTGCGCGCCGGTCCAGTCGGGGTGCTGCTGGGCGAGCAGCGTGGCGACGCCCGCGACATGCGGCGTCGCCATCGACGTACCGCTCTTCGAGGTGTAGTAGCCGCTGCCGCTGGTCAGCTCGGAGCGCGCGGCGAGGATGTTCACGCCGGGCGCGGACACGTCGGGCTTGAGGGCGTTGTCGCCTGCGCGGGGGCCCTGGCTGGTGAAGGACGCGGCCCGGTCGGCGGAGTCGACGGCGCCGACGGTGAGCGCGGAGTCGGCGGCGCCGGGCGAGCCGATCGTGCCGGGGGCGCCGGAGTTTCCGGCGGCGATGACGAAGAGGGCGCCGGTCTCCTTGGAGAGCGTGTTCACGGCCTGCGCCATCGGGTCGGTGCCGTCACTGCCTTCCGATGAGCCGAGGCTCATCGAGACGACCTTGGCGTGCACGTCCCGCGCGGCCCACTCCATCCCGGCGATGATCTGCGACTCGCTGCCGAAGCCCTGGTCGCTGAGGACCTTGCCGACGGCGAGGGTGGCGTCGGGCGCGACACCCTTCTCCTTGCCGTCCGACGCGGCGCCGGTACCGCCGACGGTGGAGGAGACATGGGTGCCGTGTCCGTTGCGGTCGGCGACCTCCTGCCCCTCGATGAAGCTCTTCGACTGGGAGATGCGTCCCGCGAGATCCGGGTGCCCGGCGTCGACGCCGGTGTCCAGCACGGCGACCGTCACACCCTTGCCGGTGAGTCCGGACTCCCAGGCCTGAGGTGTGCCGATCTGCGCGTTGGACTCGGCCATGTCGCCCTTGACGCGCCCGTCGAGCCAGATCTTCTCGATGCCGTCGGCGAAGCGCGCGCCGCCCGAAGTCGCCGCGCGCGCGGCGGGCTTGGCGGCCTGCGGGGCCACAGACCGCCAGAACTCGCGCTCCTGGCCGGCGCGGACCGCTGAGCCTCCGACACTGGGCAGGGACCGCACCTTCTTGGCGCCCTGTGGCACACTCGGCGCCGTCCGCGCGCTCCTGCCGTAGGTGACGATCAACGGCAGTCCGTCCGCTGCGCCTTCGTCTTGGTCGGCGAAGCCCTGGCGTATCAGCTCGGTCACGTCGAAGAGCCGCGCGTCGAGGGTGCCGGCGTGCAGATAGGGCAGCGCCTCGTCCGGGACGACGGTGACGCGGTCGTTCGTCGTCTCGGTGCGGACGGTGCCGGTGGCGCCCTTCGGGCGGTCCACGCTGACTGTCTTCCTGCCCTGGCCGAGGTCGGTGACGGTGACTTTGTCGCCGGTGACGAGCGTGACGGTGTGGGTGGCATGGGCGGTGGCCGTGGGGCGTGCGGCGGCTTCGGCCCTGGTGTGGCCGGCCGCCTGGCCGCCGCCGTCCGGTCCGGCCGCGGCGGCCTGCCCTGCCACACCGGTTGGAAGCAGGATGAGCGCGAGTCCGGCAGACAACAGCCCGGCTCTTCGTTTCGGGGGAACTCTGGTCATGTATCCCTCTCTTCATCGGACCCGGAGGGGGTGATTCCCGAGTGCTGCGAAGAGTGTGGTGGGTCTGTGATGCCTGGTCCATGGGCGGGTCTTGGCGGGGAGGGGCCATGTCGGCTACCCGCCAGCGTCCGCTGCGATGCACGGCCGCACGTGGGTTGCGAACCGGACGGCCAGCACAAGTGCCGTCCGGGACAATGCACTTGGCAGTGGGACCGGTGGGATACGGGAGTTCGGCCCGATGGGCGGCTTGCTTGGCCTGGGTCGTTTTGCTCGCGCGGCGTCCCCTCGGGTCGGTGGGGACGCCGCCGGTGGGGCGAAGAGCCACCGGGCAGGCTCTACTGAGCCGTGGCTGCCGGGGTGGTGTCCGCTCCACCGAGGGCGGTGATGCGCTCGGTGACCGTCCGGGCCATGGCGCGACGGCCCTCCGTGAGGTAGGCCCGGGGGTCGACGCCGTGGGTGTCTGCCGCGAGATGCACTCGCACCGCCGCGGTCAGCGCGCTGTTCAGGGCGGTCCCGATGTTGACCTTGGTGATTCCGGCAGCGACCGCACTGCGCAGCTCCGGGTCGCAGACCCCGGAGGACCCGTGCAGGACCAGCGGCACGTCCAGCGCGCCGCGCAGCCGGGCCAGCAGGTCGTGGTCCAGGCGGGCGGTGCGGGTGGTCATGGCATGGGAGCTGCCGATCGCGACGGCCAGTGCGTCGACGCCGGTGGCCGTGGCGAAGGCGCGGGCCTCGTCGGGGTCGGTGCGGGCGCCGGGGGCGTGGGCGCTGAGCGGGGCGGCCCCGTCCTTGCCGCCGACCTGCCCGAGTTCGGCCTCCAGCCACAGTCCCTGTCGGTGTGCCCAGTCGGCTGCATCGCGGGTGGCGGCCACATTCTCCTGGTACGTCAGGTGCGCCGCGTCGTACATCACCGAACTGAACCCGCAGTCGGCCGCCTGGCGCAGCAGCTCGGGACTCTGGACGTGGTCCAGGTGCAGGGAGACGGGGACGGCGGCCAGGCGGGCCGCCTCGCCTGCGGCGCGGGCGATCGGTGAGAGCCGGCCGTGATGGAACTTCACGGCGTTCTCGCTGATCTGGAGGATCACCGGCGCCCCGGCGGCCTCGGCTCCCTCGATGATGGCTTCGGCGTGTTCCAGGGTGATCACGTTGAACGCCGCGACGGCGCGGTGTCCGGCGGCTGCTTCGGCTACCAGCGTGCCGGTGGCTGCGAGGGGCATGGGTGCTCCAGGAAAAGTGAAGTGACAGTACGTCAGGTCGAAGTGGCGCCCGTGGTGGCTGCGGCGAAGCGCCGATAGGCGTCGGGGTCGAACACCCCGGCGCGCGGAGCCAGCACGGTCGCCGCCGAAAGCGCGACCGCGTCGCCGAGCATGTCGGACCAGGCCGCGCCGTCGGCAAGGCCGGCCGCCAGTGCCGCGACCACCGCGTCACCCGCCCCGGCGGTGTTGCCTGCCACCCGCTCCGGGGGCCGCGCCCGGAGGCAGCCCTCCGGGGTGGCGGCCAGCAGGCCGTCCGGCCCGAATGAGGCCACCACCGCCTCAGCCCCCGCCGCCAGCAGGGCGGTTGCGGCCCCGGCCGGGTCCTGGATGCCGGTCGCGGCGAGCAGCTCGGCGGCGTTCGGCTTGACGACTGTGGGTCGTGCGGCCAGGCCGGCGCGCAGCACCGGGCCGTCCGCGTCGAGGATCACCGGCACCCCGCGGTCCCGGGCGAGCCGGACCAGGTCTGCGCAGGCGTCCTCGGGCAGGCCGCGCGGCAGACTGCCGGAGACGACCAGCACCCGGGCCTCCGGCAGCAAGTCACGCACCCGGCCGCGCAGCGCCGCCCACTCCGCCGCGCCGACCTCCGGCCCGGCCTCGTTGAGCATGGTTGTGTCGGTGGTGTCCGCGACGGCGACGGTACGGCGGGTCTCGCCGTCGATCGGTACGCAGAGGTGGGGGATCCCCGACCGGACGAGATCCGCCTCGACCGCTGCGCCGGTGGCACCGCCGAGTGGCAGTACGGCAGTGGTCCTGCGGCCCAGCGCATGCAGTACCCGGGCGACGTTGATGCCCTTGCCGCCCGCCTGCGCGGCGACCTCGGCCACCCGGTGGGTGGTGTGCAGCCGGAATCCGGGCACGGTGTACGTGATGTCCAGTGCAGGGTTGGGAGTCACGGTGACGATCACGGCTGTGCGCCCCTTTTGGCCGGCTGCGCCGTCGGCAGGTCCCCGGCCAGCAGTCCGGCGCCCAGGCAGCCTGCCCGGTCGCCGAGCTGTGCGCGGACGAGGTCCGGTACCACCGGGACGGTGGCTCGCTCGGTCATCCGTGCGCGCACTGGGGCGAGCAGCAGGTCGCCGGACTCGGCCAGCCCTCCGCCGAGGACGATGAGCGACGGGTCCACGACCGTGCAGCAGAGCAGCAGCGTGTCGGCGAGGACGGAGACCGCCTCGTCCCAGACGGCGACGGCCGCCGGTTCGCCGTCGGCCGCCCGCCGGGCGATCAGCGCCGGGTCGGCGCGCTCTCCGGTCGCGGCGGTGTAGCGGCGCTCGACGGCGGCGGCCGACGCGTAGTTCTCCGCGCATCCGGCGGCGCCGCAGACGCACCGCTCCCCGCCGGGCCGCACGACGAGGTGGCCGATCTCGCCGGCCCGGTTGTGGGCACCGGGCTCCGCCTGACCGTCCGTCATGAGTGCCGCACCGATGCTGGTGCCCACCGGTACGAACAGGAAGCGGTGCTGCCCGCGCCCGGCGCCCAGCCGTGCCTCAGCCACGCCTCCCGCGCGAACGTCATGGCTCACGGCGGTGGGGAGGCCGGTCCGCTCGGAGACCAGGTCGCGGAACGGGACGTCCCGCCAGCCGATAGTCGCGGAGTGGACGCCGCGCCCGGCGGCTCCGTCCACGATCCCCGGAAGTGCGAGGCCGACCGCGGACACCGGGTGCCCGGCCTCGGCCGCCTCGCGGTGCAGGTCCGCGGCGAAGTCCACGATGCCGCGCACCACGGCCTCCGGGCCGCGTTCCCGGTTGGTGGGCCGCCCGGATTGCTGGACGACCTGCCCGGCCCGGTCGAGCAGTGCGGCCTTGATGCCGGTGCCGCCGACGTCGAGAGCGATGACGTGCGCCATGGCGGTCAGCCGTTGGCGAGGATCACGGAGCGCGTCAGATGACGCGGGCTGTCCGGGTCCAGGCCCCGGGCGGCCGACACGGCGACCGCCAGCCGCTGCGCCCGGACCAGTTCGGCCAGCGGGTCCAGCCGGCCCTCCACCCAGTGGCCACCGGTGCCCCGGACCTGCTCGGCGAGACCCTCGGGAGCCTCGCCGAACATCCAGGTGGCGGTGGTGTCGGTGGTGATGCTGATCGGACCGTGCCGGTACTCCATCGCCGGGTAGGACTCGGTCCAGGACAGCGACGCCTCACGCATCTTGAGCGCGGCCTCGTTGGCGAGGCCGACCGTCCAGCCCCGGCCGAGGAAGGTGAACTGCGAACAGTCGACCAGGCCCTCGGGAAGCGGTTCGGTCAGCGCGGTCTCCGCGTCCGCCACGACGGAGTCGGTGTGCAGGCCGAGGTGGGCGCGCAGCAGGGTGAGGGCGGTGGTGGCGAAGCGGGTCTGCACCACGGACCGCTCGTCGGCGAAGTCGAGGACCGTGACGTCGTCGGCCGCCGTCATCACCGGGGTCTCGGGGTCCGCTGTGATCGCCGAGGTGCGGGTGGTGCCGCGGAGCTGCGCGAGTAGTTCCAGTACCTCGGTCGTGGTGCCGGACCGGGTCAGCGCCACCACCCGGTCGTAGCTGCGGCCGGTGGGGAACTCCGAGGCGGCGAAGGCGTCGCACTCGCCTTGACCGGAGGCTTCGCGCAGCGCGGCGTAGGCCTGGGCCATGTAGAGCGAGGTGCCGCAGCCGACGACGGCGATCCGCTCGCCCGAAGCCGGCAGTGCGTCCCGCCGGGAGGGAGCCAGGTCTGCCGCGCGGCGCCAGCACTCCGGTTGGCTTGCTGTCTCAACCTCGACATGGGACATCTCTGTACTCCGCCCTGATACTGAATGCTTGTTTGTGCACGATATCTAGGTCTTATGATCAATATCAAGCATTGTTCTTGCAGATTGGCTGTAGGGGCGAGGCTCTGTGCGACCCTTGGCGGCGGAAAGCCGCAGAGCGAGGAGAGTGCCCGTGTCCAGGGATGCCCGGTGGAGCGCACTGCTGGAGCTGTTGGCCCAGCACGGCCGGTTGGAGGTCGAGGACGCCGCCACCGAGCTGGACGTTTCTGCCGCGACCATCCGCCGCGACCTGGACCAGCTCGCCGAGCAGCAGATGCTCACCCGCACCCGTGGCGGCGCGGTCGCGCACGGGGTCTCCTACGAGTTGCCGCTGCGCTACAAGACGGCGCGTCACGCCTCGGAGAAGCAGCGGATCGGCCGGGCCGCGGCGGATCTGGTGGCCGTCGGCGAGGTGGTGGGGCTGACCGGCGGCACCACGATCACCGAGGTCGCCCGTGCGCTCGCGGTACGGGCCGACATCGCCGCCGACTCCACCGCCGGGATGGGGCGCCCGCCGGCCCTCACGGTGGTGACCAACGCCCTCAACATCGCGACCGAGCTGGTGATCCGACCGCAGATCAAGATGGTGGTGACCGGCGGTGTCGCCCGGCCGCAGTCCTACGAGCTGACCGGCCCGTTGGCCAGCGGGGTGCTTGAGGAGATCACCCTGGACATCGCGGTGCTCGGGGTCAACGCGATCGACATCGAGCGCGGGGCGTATGTCCATCACGAGGGCGAGGCCAGGATCAACCGGCTGCTCGCCGAGCGGGCGCAGCGGGTGGTCGTCGCAGCCGACTCCTCCAAGGTCGGCAAGCGCGCCTTCGCCCGTGTCTGCAGTCTCGGCCAGGTCGACGTGCTGGTCACCGACACCGGCATCACCGCCGAGTCCTCCGCCCGCTTCACCGACGCGGGCGTCACCGTGATCGCCGTCTGACACACTCCGGGCCGCCGGCCGGCAAGGTCCGTTCGAACGACGACACCTACCCGTCGGGACCGGCCTGTGCCTGTACGCGCCGGGCGGCCGCGAGACCGGGCACCGCGTCGAACTGCGGGACTTGCACCGGCAAGGCCGACCAGCGGTGGCGGGGTCTGTCGGCACGAGCGACTTGACGGAACCCTGCAGGTGGCTCCGCCACATGACCTGCGACACCGCACGCCGATCGCACGCACCGAACGCCGCTGCGCCCGCGCTCCGCGCGGACGACGGGGAACTCAGAACAGGCCCTAGAGGTGTCCTGTCCCATGACGGCGGCCATCAAGTTGGTTGATTCGCACGGCCAGTGACCTTCCATCAGGTGAGAGACGGTCACGTCCGGCCTTGACAAGGATGCGTGGACGCCGAGCTTTTTGTCAGGGTCCTGCCACGCCGGATTCGGGCAGCGCCGACGTCTTTCTCCGAGAAGTGATCCCCGTACACCCTGGTCCGGCACAGCCGACCGCCTCTCCCGCGACGCGTCTGTCGTCTTTGTGGGGCAGTCGGCTTCCGCTCGCAAAAGGAGTGAAGGGGAGCACGTGGACAACCCAAGAGCAACCCGATACAAACGACTTGCGGCAACGGGGGTGGTGCTGGCCGCTGTCGCCGCGCTGCCCGGCCTGGCAGGTGCCGCCGGGGCTTCGGAGCAGAACACGGGCCTGGTGCAGCCCGCGGCCCCCGCCGAGGGGGCCGTCACGACCCGGGTCACGCTGGTCACCGGCGACACCGTCGAGGTCGTCAAGGACGCGAGCGGCAGACAGTCGGTGCACATCGCCGACACCGACAGCGCGAGCAAGCACTTCGAGACGATGTCCGGGCCGGACGGGGCCCTGTATGTGATCCCCGCGGACGCGATGGACGCCATCGCCTCCGACGCCGTCGACCGCGAGCTGTTCAATGTCACCCGGCTCATCAAGGACGGCTACGCCGACTCCCGCAGTGCCAGCCTGCCGGTGATCGTCGGCTATGGGGACAAGCCGTCGGATGCCACGCTCAGGGCGCGCGCCGACAAGTTGCCCGCCGCCGACCTCGGTGCGCTGCTGGAGACCGTCGACATGGCGGGCATGAAGGTCGACAAAAAGAACGCCGAAGACTTCTGGCGGTCCGTCAAGCCGGTCTCCAAGACGCCCCGGCACGGCCGGATGGTCACCGCCCCGAGCGCATCGAAGGTCTCCCGCCTCTGGTACGACGGGAAGGTCCGGGCATCCCTCGACAAGAGCGTGCCGCAGATCGGCGCTCCCGAGGCCTGGGCGAAGGGCGTTGACGGCAAGGGCGTCAAGGTCGCCGTCCTCGACACCGGAGTGGATCTCAACAACGCCGACGTCAAGGGGCGGCTGACAGCCACTCGGAGCTTTGTGGACGGCGCCGCCACGGTCCAGGACGGACACGGCCACGGCACCCACGTCGCCTCCACCATCGTGGGCAGCGGCGCCAACTCGGGCGGCAAGTACAGGGGTGTGGCCCCCGGCGCCGACCTCCTGGTGGGCAAGGTGCTCGCCGACAATGGCTTCGGCCCTGCCTCGTCGATCATCAACGGCATGGAGTGGGCCGCGGCCCAGGGCGCCGATGTGGTGAGCATGAGCCTCGGCGGCGCCACGAGCACTCCCCAAGACCCGATGACGCAGGCGGTGGACCGGCTGTCGGCAACCACCGGCACCCTGTTCGTCATCGCCGCCGGCAACGCCGGCCCCGGAGCGACCACCATTGAGAGTCCCGGCACGGCCGACTCCGCGCTCACCGTGGGCGCGGTCGACAAGTCCGATGTCCTCGCCGGATTCTCCAGCCGCGGCCCGCGCGTCGGCGACAGCGCCATCAAGCCCGAGATCACCGCGCCCGGCGTCAACATCGTCGCGGCCCGCGCCGCCGGCACCTCCATGGGCACGCCCGTCGACGCGCACTACACCTCGGCCAGCGGGACATCGATGGCGACTCCGCATGTCGCGGGCGCCGCCGCCCTGCTGGCCCAGCGCCACCCGGACTGGAGTGGCCGGCGCATCAAGGCGGCACTCGTCACGCACGCCAAGCCCAGCAGCGCCTACTCCGCCTACCAGCAGGGCAACGGCCGGGTGGATGTGCCTGCCGCGCTCGACCCGGCGCTGGAGCTGTCCGGTACGGCCGACTTCGGGACGGTCGAGTGGCATCCGGGGACGTACGACAAGGAAACCCGTACCCTCACCGTCACCAACACCACAAACAGTGCCACGACCGTGACCCCGGCACTCAGCGGGAACATCCCGCAGGGCGCGGTCACCGTCCAGGAACCGGTCGAGGTGGCCGCGGGCGCCAGCGCCGAGATCCCCGTCACCCTCGACCCGAACCTCGCCCCGACCGGTCTGACCAACGGCACCCTCACTCTGACGAGCTCGTCGGGCGCCACCGCGCACACCGCCGTCGGCCTGGACAAGCAGCGCGAACAGCACAAGCTCACCGTCCACTTCAAGGACCGCAAGGGTCAGACGCCGAGCAGTTTCAGCTACTCCCTCACGGGGATGAGCACCCGCAGTGTCAAGTTCGGGGGCTCCAAAACAGGGAAGGTCGAACTGAGCCTGCCCGCGGATCGTTACAGCATGATGGGCTCGGTGGACACCGAGAGCAGCGGGGACAAGTTCACGGACTACGCCCTCGATCTCTTCGCCCTTCCGACGATCGACCTCACCTCCCATGACGCCGAGTTGACCGTCGACGGCACCACAGCCACTGACTTCAAGCTGGACGTGCGCGACGAGAAGCGGCCCCTGGAGACCGCGGACTACTCGTACATCCTCAGCCGCACGGGGGAGGACAAGAGCCTGCTGCAGGGCTGGGGCCTGGTGTACCTGGCCGTCAGTGAGCAGCACGCGGGCGCCATCCCGGTCGAGGCACCGAAGAAGGGTGACGGCGAGCTGTGGGCCTCGTTCTACCAGTCACGCCGCGAGCCGCTGATCCGGGCATCGGTGACCCGGCCGGACTCGTATGCACTGACGCCCATCCCCTCCGAGTATCTCAACCGGTTCGACGGCCACGGCCGCTATGACCTCGTGGACGTCGGCGCCGGAACCGAGGAGGACCTGGCGGGAATCGACCTCAAGGGCAAGGCGGCCCTTCTACACCTGGACAATTTCTTCGGCAACAGCTCGCCGGTCCAGCGCGTGGAGGCGGCCGGCGCCGCCGCGATCGTCCTCGCCCCCAGCGTCGACGAGACACTCAGCGTGTACGTCGACGGGGTGAACGTGCCGTACTTCGGCGTCAACTACGACGAAGGCCGCAGGCTCACTGCCGATGTCGCGGCCGGCCGGACCACGATCGACGTCCGGGGCATCAAGGAGTCGCGCTACCAGTACGCGGGCCAGTACGACTGGAACACCGGCATCCCGGCGAACCTGTCGACCCCCAGCAAGAAGGAGGACTACGCCAAGGTCCGCAGCTCGTTCCACAGCGACGGCGCCCAAAAGATAGGCTTCTACGTCATGGACGCCTGGGGTCCGGCCCCCTGGAACCCTTCCCGGCTGTGGCGGAGTGTCCAGCTGGGCACCGAACGCGACGACTACATGCTGGCCCGTCCGGACCTCACCTACCGGGCCCAGGTCACTTCCTCCGGCAGCGGCGGGGCCATGGCCATGCTCGAGTCGGCGCGCAGCTACCGGCCCGGGACCTCGGTCGCCGCGCACTGGTGGGCGCCCGTGCAGCATCCGTCCGTCGATCCCAGCTTCGCCTGCTCGTTCTGCCGTTCCGACGTGGGCACCTTCTTCTCTCCGCGTCTCGGCGGTGACAGCGATCCGACGCACGCGACGCGTTTCGGTGTGAACCGGACCTGGGCGTACTACCGCAACGGCGAGCAGATCGACGTCACCAACTCCAAGGTGTTCGTGCCGGAGAAGGCCGACTACACCTTTGTCTCCACCGACACCCATGCCGACAGCACGGTGAAGCTCGGCGGCAAGGTCGTCACCGAGTACAACTTCGCTTCCGAGGCACCGAAGTCGATGGAGGCACCCGACTGCAAGGCGGTCATCCCCCAGGCGACCGCCTGCGAGACACTGCCCGTCATCCAGCTCGACTACCGGATGAAGGCCTCCCTGCTCAACGAGGTGGCCGCGGGCAAACCCTTCACGATCACCGTGGACGCCTCCCGTGCCAAGGGCTTCGCCGGCGACAGCCGGATGGCCGGGGCGAAGTTCTCCGTCAGCTACGACGACGGCGCCACCTGGAAGAGCGTCGACGTCGACCGCACCGACGACAACTCGTTCAAGGCCCGCTTCACCAATGCTGAACTGTCAGACTCCAACGGCTACGTCAGCATCAAGGCCGAGGTCTGGGACAAGGCGGGCAACCGCACGGTCCAGGCCGTCACCCGGGCGTACGCGCTGAAGTAACACGCCCCACCCACAGCGAAGGGCGCCGCACGGGAACTCCCGTGCGGCGCCCTTCGCGCCACGGGCACAATCCGGGCGTCCAGGGCCTGTCGTTGTTCGTGGACGGCGGCCAAGGAGCAGGCCAGGGGGGCACCACAGTGGATGAGTGGTGTCCGACGCCTTCCTGACACGCCGGATTCCGCCAGCGCCAACGGCTTCTCGGGAGGGTGCTTTCTTTGCAGACTCTGGCTCACGGCGCAGCCGACGGCCTCTTTCGCCCGTAACGAGGACCGGCGCGTCGGTTTCAGCACACCTCTAGGAGTTCATTGTGAAGAAGACCCTCGCCTGGGCCGTCACCCTTGTGACCGCGGCCACCTGCGCCCTCGGCACCGCCCTGCCGGCAGCGGCCGCGGACGACGTGACGGCCTCTGCCGCGACCGCGTCCTCCGGTTCCCCGCTCGACACTTCCAAGCTCTCCCCGGAGGCGAAAGCCCTCGTCGACCAGGTTTTGGCCGATCTGCCGGCTGACTGGCAGGAGCGGCGCGATGCTGCCGCCGCCAAGTACGGTATTCACGACACCCAGTGGGCGGGCCTGCTCAACAGCGCCATCAAACCGGGCGACCACCAGTGCCAGACCACGGAATTCAGGGACTACTCGAAGAGCCTGCTGGCAGGCGTCGATGATCCCGATCTGCTCGACTGGCTCTACGTCTTCAGCGCGTTCGACCTGCCCACCTATGACGCGCTGCTCTTCGGCAGTGAGTCGAAGTCCAACACCTTCGGCGTCAACGGCGAGTACACCAACGAGCTGACGTCCGAAGGCAAGGACCTGAAGAGGTTCTGGGACATCCAATCCGACGACATCCAGCTCGTGCCTATGCACGGCCGGGACCTCTTCTCCTCCCCGGAGCGGGTGGCCCGCGTCTACAAGGTGCTGTTCGGGATCAAGAGCGATGCGGTGGCGCTGCGCCTGGCCAAGGACGTCATCGAGCTCGTCAACTACTTTCCCTCCCTCAAGGGCGGCGACAACCCGATCTTCACGTTCAACGCGTTCGCCTTCTCCGAGGAGGGCAACCCGCATCCGTTGGGTATCTCCGACCGCATCGTCGTGGGCGACGGGATCCTGGAGGCCATGAAGGCCATAGGCCTGGGCGGCACCGCCCCGCGCGCCATCGTCGCCCACGAGTTCGGCCACCACGTGCAGTATGAGGACAACCTGTTCGCCAACACCACGCTCACCGGGCCGGAGGCCACCCGCCGCACCGAGCTGATGGCGGACGCGTTCGGTACCTACTTCCTCACGCACTCGCGCGGCGAGGCCCTCAACACCAAGCGGGTGCTGGACTCCGCCAAGTCCTTCTACCAGGTCGGCGACTGCTACTTCGACTCCCCCGGGCACCACGGCACGCCCAACCAGCGCCTCGCGTCGTCCGCGTGGGGCGCGAGCGTCGCCAACGACGCCGCCAACCAGGGCCACATCCTGCCCTCGCTCAAGCTCGACGAGCTGTTCGAGGCGAAGCTCCCCGACATCGTGAAGCCGGATGCGACGAACTGAGTGCGCGGACCGGCCGGCGCGTGACGGCTGACAGGCCGCGCGCCGGCCGGGACACGGCCAGGCATCCGTTCCGTGACCTGCGGCCGTGCCTCCGACAGGGTCCATGGCGGCCCCCCTGACGGGGGGCGGCCGCAGGCGCGCACGACGCGCCTTCCCGAAGGGCAGCCGGTCCGAAACGGGGCGGTTACGGGGCGCGGCGACCCCGGTGATGGCGCCGCCTGACTGCAAGGCATCATGCGCGGGAACATCGAGTGGCCGGTGTCATCCACCGGCATCCTCAGCATCAATGCCGCCAAGCGGCTCGGTATGACCCGCGACGGCGTCTTGCGTGAGCTGCCCCCACCGCGGCGTACGGCAGGACACCGACATCTGGTCGGTGCTTGCCCCCGAGTGGCGCAAGCTGCGCGAACAGGGGTGACGTCCTCCCCGAACTCTCGGCTTCGCTCGAGCAGAGGGACCCCATCAGAGCCAGCCGCGACGGCTCGCCTGGACGCCGAGCTGGAAGCGGGTCCGTGCGCCGAGCATCTGCTGGAGACGGGTGATGCGGCGGGCCACCGTCCGTTCGCTGACGCCGAGCTCGCGGGCGATCGACTCGTCGGTCAGGCCGCCGCTGAGATAGGTGAGGAGCTGCCGGGTCTCGTCGGTGGATGCTCTGCCGAAGTCGTCCGCTGTCTCGACGGCGGCGGGCAGTGGGACGGCGAACTGCCAGAACGACTCGAACACGCCGATCAGCGCCTCCAGGAGGTCCGATCGCTGCACGAGGATGTGGTGACGACGGCCCCAGTCACTCGTGGGGGGACACACGAGGGCGAAGCGGTCGTCGCAAATGCCCATGTTAAGCGGGACGTCGGGAAAGACACGTGCTCGCTCACCGAGGTCGACGGAGGTCTGGACGGCCTCCCGGGCGGGCTTGTCACGCAGCACATGGGCCCCGTAGACGACCGAGGCCTTGACGCCGCGCGTCAGTGCCTCCCAACAGCCGGGGGCCATCATGTTGGGCTCCGCCGATCGGCCGGTGTAGCCGATGGTCAGGCAGCGGAGCTGCTCGGTGGCCTCGTCGTAGAGCCGCCGGACGAGTGCGCTGCGGGCCGCCTGCGTCCGAGCGATCTCGATGTAGGTGGCTCCTTCGGCGTGGTGGTCGCGCCAGAAGCGGGACAACTCCTCGATGCCGTCGCGCAGGGCGGCGAGTTCCTTGGTGCGGCTTTCCGCTACGGCGTCGAGCGCGGAACGCGGGGGGCGGGCGACGAGCTGTGCGCCGTCGGGTTCCACCAGGCCGAGGTCGGTCAGTTCGCCGACCGCCGTGCTTATGGCGTGCGAGGTCACGCGCAGGGTGCTCGCCAGTTCGGTCGGGGCCATCGGGCCACCCTCGACGAGGGCGAGGTAGGCGTCCTCGGCTGCTGTGCTAATACCTATGCCGTTGAGCGAATACATGCCCAAACCATCGCACGCGGGCGCCCGGACGAGGTGAGTGGTGTCCGACACAGTGCTCTGCGAGCGTTACAGCACGTCAGGTGCTGTGGGTCGGGTGCTCTCCAAGAGCATGCGGTCTGTCGTGTTTTTGTCGTGCCGGATTCCGACAACGCGAACTCTTCACCGGCGCGTCGGTTCCTTGCAAACTCTGTGTACCGCACAGCTGACCGCCCCTCACCCCGCAGGGACACTTCCGCGCGTCGGCTCGAGCACACCAAGGAGTTCCCCGTGAAGAAGACCCTTGCCTGGGCCGTCACCTTCGTGACCGCGGCCACCTGCACCCTCGGTGCCGCCCTTCCGGCCGCGGCGGCGGGCGGCACGACGTCCACCGCCGTCACGTCCGCCGCGTCCCCCGGCTCCACGTTCGACACCTCCAGACTCTCCCCGGAGGCGAAGGCCGTCGCCGACAAGCTCCTGGCCGCACTGCCGGCCGACTGGAAGCAGCGTCGCGAGGCCGCCGCCGCCAAGTACGGTATCCACGACTCCCAGTGGGCGGGCTTCCTCGACAACGCCATCAACCCGGGTGACTACCAGTGCACGGACACCGCGATGAGGGACTACTCGAGGACCCTGCTGGCAGGCGCCGATCCCGGCCTGGCCATCTTCCTCTCCTGGATCGGTGCGTTCGACCTGCCCACCTATGACGCGCTGCTCTTCGGCAGCGAGTCGAAGTCCAACACCTTCGGCTACAAAGGCGAATACACAAACCAGCTGACGTCCGAAGGAAAGAACCTGAAGAGGTTCTGGGACATCTACTCCGACGACATCCAGATCGTGCCGATGCACGGCGGGGAGACCTTCTCCTCACCGGAGCGGCTGACCCGCGTGCTCGGCGTGCTGTACGGCGTCGAGGGTGAGGACGCGAAGTACCTGGCCTGGCTGTTCAACGCGCTCGTCAACATGGACCCCGTCCTCCAGGGCGGCGACAACCCGTTCTTCACCTTCAACGCGTTCGCCTACTCCGAGGAGGGCGACCCGCAGCCGATGGGCATCTCGGACCGCATTGTCGTGGGCGACGGCATCCTTCAGGCCCTGAAGGCCGTGGGCCTGGGCGACGTCGCCCCGCGCGCCATCCTCGCCCACGAGTTCGGCCACCACGTGCAGTACGAGGACAAGCTGATCGACAAGACCACACTCACCGGGCCGGAGGCCAGCCGCCGCGTCGAGCTGATGGCGGACGCGTTCGGCACGTACTACGTCACGCACTCGCGCGGGGAGTCCCTCAACACCAAGCGGGTGCTGGACTCCGAGAAGTCCTTCTACCAGGTCGGCGACTGCAGCTTCAGCAGCGTGGGGCACCACGGCACGCCCAACCAGCGGCTGGCGGCGTCCTCGTGGGCCGCGAGCGTGGCCAATGACGCCGCCAACCAGGGCCACATCCTGCCCTCGCTGAAGTTCGACGAGCTGTTCGAGGCGAAGCTGCCGGACATCGTGAAGCCGGACGCGACGAACTGAGTGCCGTGAACCGGGATCGGTGGGTCTGTACGGTCAACGGTGGATCTTCGAGTGGGAAGTAACACCCGATCACAGACATGACCGTGCGGGCAGAGGCCATGGGGGATGTTCAGCCCCTGGCGCGGAAGACGGACGCTCTGGACGACCAGTTGACCAGCCGGCTGGTCGACTCGCCAAGGACAGCACGCCCCGCCAGGGCCCTTCAGGCCGTGGCGGGGCGCGCATGCGTCAGAGGGGAGCGCCGGCGGACGTGGATGAGTTCCTTCGGCTGCCTTCGGGCGGTCCGGGGCGGCTCGTCAGCTGGGGAACATTCCCGAGGTGGCGTCGATCCACGATCCGGTGATGGAAACGGCCGCGTCGGATGCGAGGAACGTGGCCAGGGCTGCGATGTCGGCGATGCGCGGTGAGCACCTGGTCATGCGCAAGCTGTCGAGGTGAGCGCGAAGGCCCTGCATCGCGGCATCGTCCATGCCGGTGGCACCGGTCGCGGCCAGCCCTTCCGGTGTGAGGCTGTCGATGACGCCGGCGGTCCGGGTCCCGCACACGCGGACACCGGCGGGGCCGACCTCCTGCGCGAACTGTCGGATCAGCGCGTCGATGGCTCCGTCCGCCGCACCGGTACCGCCCAGCATCGGGGTGCCGTTGTTGGAGGCCGCTGGGAGCCTAGTTCTTTTCTTGACACACAAAAATATTTAGGTGACACTCTCGGTGACGATGGAGTTAACCGTGTGTGGGAGGCATGGGTGACCGTCATGAGGGCACTGGTCCCTGACCAGACAGGGGCCGAGATCTTCGCGCAGGTGCTCACGGCCGGGCCGATCTCGCGCACGGTGATTGCCCAGCGTCTGGGGCTGTCGCCGTCGACGGTCACGCGGCTGCTGTCGCCGCTCATCGAAGGGGGCTACCTCAGCGAGACCGGGCAGCAGAGCGTGACGGGGCCCGGCCGGCCGCAGCGGCTGCTGCGGGTCAACACCGAACAGCACCTGGTCGTCGGCGTCCAGATCGCGCGCACGCACGTGGCCGCCGTGCTCACCGACATCGGGGCGGAGCAGCTCGCGCGTCTCGTCGCTCCGCTCGACTCGCTCGAGCCCGAGCGAGTCCTGTCCGTGGCAGCTGCGTTGACGGCGGAACTCCTTGCGCTCGCCCCCGATCCCGGCGCGGCGGTGCTGGGCATCGGCGTGGGGGTCGGCGGACACGTCGATGCGGCGGCCGGCATCTGTCGCTCCGCCGTCCGGCTGGGGTGGAAGGATGTCGACGTCGCGGGACCGCTGAGCGCTGCGACCGGGCTCCCGGTGGTCGTCGACAACGACGTGAACGCCCTTGTCATCGCCGAGCGCTGGTTCGGCGAGGGGCGGGACGTCGACTCCTTCGCGGTGGTCTCGGTCGGGCGCGGCGTGGGTGGTGCGCTGATGCTCCATGGCGTGCTGCACTCCGGAGTGAGTGGACTCGCTGTCGAGTTCGGACATCTCCCGATCGAGCCGAACGGCCCCGAGTGCGCCTGCGGCAACCGGGGTTGTGTGGAGGCGTTGGCCTCTTCCGACGCGGTGCTGCGCATGTTCCGGGAGGCGGGTGGCTCAGCAGAGGCCGACTTCGACGCTGTGACGGAGCTGGCGCGGTCCGGTGCCAGGGCTGAGCGTCAGGTTGCGCGTGACGCGTTCGCGGTGGCGGGGGATGCCCTGGGCCGAGGCCTCGCCTGCCTGTGCAATCTGCTCAATCTCGGGCTGATCGTCATCGCGGGGGAGGGAACGGTCGCCTACGAGTACTTCGGGCCGGCCATGACGGCGGCGTTGGAACGGTGCGCGGTCTCCACGGCGGCGCGCGACTGCGTCATCAAGGTTGACGAGGCGAGCGAGGGGCTCTGGGCGCGCGGCGCCGCCTGTCTGGTGATCAGGGAGTCCGTTCGTGCCCGGCTGTCCTGAGCGCGCGCGCCGCTCCGATTTTTCCCCGTATTAACCGGTGCCGAGGAGGGGTGCTCCTGGCTGCTGAATTCTCCGGACGATTGAGAAGCATGCGCTCGGCTTTTCATGTTCATGCATGTCGGCTTGTCGACGTTGCCGAATTCCGTACGACTGGGCATCTCAATCCATCAATAGGCCACACGTGCTTTCTCCTGCTATCAATTGGCTGGTCAGAGCCGTGTGTCGGCGACGTCTGCCCTGAGTCAGTCGCATTCATAAAGAATTGGAAATATCCGACGCGACCATTGACCCGCTGGTGCGGTCGTGCTTAATAATTCACCTGCGATTATCTGACTCGCTTGCTCGGTTAACCTTTCTGGCCGTGCCGCGTTTCACCTTTCCTGTTTTCGCGACCGTTGAATGAGGAAGTCATGCGCACGTTCACGTTCGGATCCGCCGCCGCGGCGGCGGCAGCTGTCTCCCTCGCACTGCTGGCGACCGGCTGTTCAGGCTCCGACGGCTCCGCCTCGGCCGGCGCTTCCGGCGGGGCGTCCCACGCCGGGCCGGTGTCGATGGAGTTCTGGGGCTGGGCCCCGGGCTACGACAAGATCACGGCCCAGTGGAACGCCGCCCATCCGGACACCAAGGTGACGTTCAAGCAGATTCCGTCGGGCGCCAAGGGCGGCTACGACCAGATGACCAACGCGATCACCGCCGGCAAGGCGCCGTGCCTCGCGCAGGTCACCTACAACGACATCCCGTCGATGCTGGTCAAGAACGCGCTGATGGACATCACGTCGTACTCCTCCGGCGACACCGGCAGGTATCTGGACTGGACCGTCGCGGCGTCCTCGGCCGGCGGCAAGGTCTACGGCATCCCCGTCGACACCGGCCCGATGGCCCTGTACTACCGCACCGACCTGTTCAAGAAGTTCGGCATCGCCAAGCCCCCGGCGACCTGGGACGAGTACGCCGCCGACGCCGCCAAGGTCCAGGCCGCCGACCCGAGCGTCGCCTTCGGCACAGCGCCGCAGGACGCCTACGACATGGCTGCCCTGACCTGGCAGACCGGCAAGTCCTGGTTCGGCACGCAGGGCAGCTCCTGGCAGGTGTCCATCGACAACCCGGGCACGCAGCAGGTCGCGAAGTTCTGGCAGGACCTGAAGGCGAAGAAGCAGGTGATGAACAACGGCAACGCCTGGGATCCGAACTTCGACAAGGCGTCCGAGGCCGGCAAGGTCATGACCTTCGTGAACGCCGCCTGGGCCGCCCCCGGCATCAAGGGCGACCTGAAGGACCTCTCCGGCAAGTGGGCCGTGGCCCCGATGCCGACCTGGACTGCCGGCGACAAGACCAGCTCCAACTCCGGCGGTTCGGCCACCTCCGTGCTGTCCGGCTGCAAGACGCCCAAGGAGGCCGTGGAGTTCGCCGCGTTCCTCTCCAGCGACCCGGACGCGGTCAGCACCGGCATCACGGTCGGGGGCCTGTACCCGGCGTCGAAGGCCGGTCTGAACAACCCGCTGCTGTCCAAGGGCGACCCCTACTTCGGCGGACAGAAGATCTACGACGTCTTCAAGGAGTCCTCGGCCAACATCCCGACCACCTGGGTCGTCGGGCCGACGTTCGGTCAGGTCGAGGCCGACTACTCGGACGCGATCGGCAAGAGCACCTACGCCCAGGCGACGACGACGGTCCAGCAGAAGACGATCGACAAGATCAAGAGCCTGGGGCTCTCCGTGACCGGCGGCTGATGCCGAGGGCCGTCAGCAGCTCCCCAGGGCTCGCGGCGTCGCTGCCGCCTGCGGCGTCGCGAGCCCTGCCATCTCAGTCCGCACCGCATCCGCGCGAGGAACATCATGAGCACACAGACCGCGCCATCGCCCGCGCGGCCGCGTCCGCGCTCGGGCGCGGGGCCGAGCCGCCGATACCGTCGCCGCACATCCCTGAACGCCGCGGGCTTCCTGGTCCCCTTCGGGGTCCTGTTCACGGCGATGATGCTCGCGCCGATCGGCTACGCCCTCTACCAGAGCTTCTTCAAGGTGCACCGTCAGGGCTTGTTCGGCGGGGCGCAGACCACGCAGTTCGCCGGCTTCGACAACTTCGTCGACGCGCTGCACGACGGCGACTTCATGGGCTCGCTCGGACGGGTCGCGCTGCTCGGTGTCCTCCAGGTGCCGCTGATGCTCGGCCTGGCCCTGCTGCTCGCACTGCTGCTGGACTCGCGCTCGGCCCGGTTCAGGAAGACCTTCCGGCTGACCTTCTTCCTGCCCTACGCGCTGCCGGGCGCGATCGCAGCCGTGATGTGGTCGTTCCTGCTGGTCAAGGACCTCTCGCCGTTCACCGGGCCGCTGGCCGCGATCGGCATCCACACTGACTTCCTGTCCGCCGGCTGGGTCCCGGCGTCGATCGGCAACATGATCACCTGGGGCTGGACCGGCTACAACATGCTGATCATCTACTCGGCACTCCAGACCGTCCCCGGCGAGGTCATCGAGGCCGCCACGCTCGACAACTGCACCGGCTGGCGCCTGGCCTGGCACGTCAAGATCCCGCTCGTCCGCCCGGCACTCGTGCTGACCACGGTCTTCTCCATCATCGGCACCGCCCAGCTCTACACCGAGCCCGCCGTGCTGGCGGCCGCGCGGATCCCCGGGGCATCCAACAAGTTCAGCCCGATCATGAACACCACGCTCAACGCCTCGCAGGCGGACCCGAACCTCGCCGCGGCCGAGTCCGTCCTGCTGGCTCTCGTGACGCTGGTCCTCTCCTTCGGGTTCCTGAAGTTCACTCAGCGAAGGACGGCCGACGCATGACCGCCACCCGGACCCCGCTCACCGGACGCCTGGTCGTCAACGCAGTGCTCGGCCTGATGGCCCTCTACACCCTCATCCCGCTCTGGTGGCTCATGGTCTCCGCGACCAAGGGCGAGGGGTACCTCTATCAGGGCAGCCCGCTGTGGTTCTCACACTTCGACCTGGGGGCCAATGTCAGCCGGGTCTTCTCTTTCCAGGGAGGGGTGTTCTCCTCCTGGCTGGCCAACAGTGCGCTCTACAGCCTGGTCGGCGCCGCGGTCAGCACCCTGCTGTCGGTCATGGCCGGTTTCGCACTGGCCAAGTACCGGTTCCGCGGCCGCGAGGCGATCTTCAACGTGATTCTCGCGTCGGTGCTCATCCCCGCGCCGATGTTCGCCCTGCCGCTCTTCCTGATGATGGCCAAGCTCCAACTGACCAACTCCTACTGGGCCATTCTTCTGCCCAGCTTCGTCAGCCCGTTCGGGGTGTACCTGTCGCGTATATACGCCTCCGCGTCCGTGCCGGACGAACTGTTGGAGGCGGCGCGTATGGACGGAGCGGGGGAGCAGCGGACCTTCTTCCGCATCGCGCTGCCGGTGATGTCCCCGGCCCTGGTGACGATCTTTCTGTTCCAGTTCGTCAGTGTCTGGAACAACTACCTGCTGCCCGCGCTCATGCTCAACGACGCCTCCAAGCTGCCCGTGACCGTCGGCCTGGTCCAGTGGCGCTCGTCGTTCGCCAATGGCGTCCCGCCGATACTCCCGATCACCGGGGCGTTCGTCTCACTGGTCCCGTTGCTCGTCGCCTTCGTCGCACTGCAGCGCTTCTGGCGCAGCGGTCTGACGGCAGGTGCCGTCAAGTAACCGGACCACTCTCGCAAAGAGCGGTCCATGCACCGATCACGAGGCGCAGGAACCGCGCCGGGCTGCTCAGCACATCGCCACCGTTTGCCGCCGGCACCAACCAGCAGTGGACCTGCTGACACCCCTTTCACCGGTCGGCGCCGGGCACCATCGATCCCTGGGCGGTGCCCGCCGCCCGCCCGACCCTGCCTACCGCCGTCCGAGCCGGACCCCGCCGACCATCACCGAAGGCACCACGCATGAACACACGACCAGCACTTACCGTTGACGGCCATCGCTTCCTGCGCGGGGGCCGCGAGCACCGCGTGGTCTCGGCCGCCGTGCACTACTTCCGCATTCACCCCGACCTGTGGCACGACCGGCTGGCACGGCTGCGGGCCATGGGCTGCAACACAGTAGAGATCTACATCGCCTGGAACTTCCACCAGCCCACCGCCGGCCCGGCCCGCTTCGACGGCTGGCACGACGTCGCCGCGTTCATCCGCCAGGCCGACGCGCTCGGACTCGACGTCATCGCCCGCCCCGGTCCCTACATCTGCGCCGAGTGGGACCTCGGTGGCCTGCCCGCCTGGCTGCTCGCCGACGAGTCCCTGCACCTGCGTACCGCCGACCCGGCCTACCTGGCCGCAGTGGACCAGTGGTTCGACCAGCTCATCCCCGTCCTCGCCGAACTCCAGGTCTCACAGGGTGGCCCCATCGTCGCCGTCCAGGTCGAGAACGAGTACGGCAGCTACGGTAACGACGCGGACTACCTCGAGCATCTGAAGACGGGTCTCATCGCCCGGGGCATCGACTGCCTGCTCTTCACTTCCGATGGCCCCGAACCGCGCATGCTCGCCGGCGGAACGCTGCCCGGGGTGCTCGCCACCGTCAACTTCGGCTCCCACCCCAAGGAGGCGTTCGCCGAGCTCGCCAAGTTCCGGCCCGACTCCCCGCTGGTCTGCATGGAGTTCTGGAACGGCTGGTTCGACCACTTCGGGGACGTGCACCACGTCCGCGATGCCGCCGACGCCGCTGAGGCGCTGGCAGGAATTCTGGCCGCCGGGGGATCGGTCAACATCTACATGGGCCACGGCGGCACCAACTTCGGCTGGTGGGCCGGCGCCAACCACACGGGCAAGACCCTCGCTGACCCCGGCTACATGCCCACCGTCACCAGCTACGACTACGACGCCCCGATCGGCGAGGCAGGCGAGCTGACCGAGAAGTTCCATCGGTTCCGCGAGGTCATCGGCCGCTATGTGCCGCTGCCCGAGGGCGAGTTGCCCAGGCAGGCGCGCCGCGTCCGCCCGCGGACCGTCGCCGCCGCTCCCGTCGCGGCCCTGCGCGACAGCCTGGATCTCCTCTCCACCCCGCTGCGCCGCCCGGCTCCCGAACCGATCGAGAAGCTCGGCCACCACCACGGGCTCGTCCACTACCGTCACCGCATCAACGGACCTGCCGGACCCGCCACGCTGACCGTCGACGGCGTCCGGGACCTCGCGCAGGTCTTCCTCGACGGACAGCTGGTCGGCGTGCTCGAACGCGACAACCCGGCCCCCACCCTGGAGCTGGTCGTCCCCGAGGGCGGCGCCGAGCTGGAGATCCTCGTCGAACCCTTCGGCCGGGTCAACTACGGGCCGCACCTGGCCGACCGCAAGGGTCTGATCGCCGGCGTGCGCCTGGACCACCAGCACCTGTTCGGCTGGGACGTGCGGGTCCTGACCCTCGACGATCTGAGCGTTCTGCCCACCACCCCGGCCACCGAGGTTGCTGACGGCCCCGTCTTCCACCGCGCCGTCGTCGATCTACCGGAACCGGCGGACGCCTTCCTCGCCGTCCCAGGCAGCGACCGCACCCTGGTCTGGCTCAACGGCTTCCTCCTCGGCCGCCTGTGGACCGAGAAGGGCCCCCAGCGCACCCTCTACGCCCCGGCGCCACTGTGGCGGGCAGCGGGCAACGAGATCCTCGTGCTCGACCTCGGCGGAACCAGCGCCCCGCTCACGGTGGAACTGCGCGAAGAGCCCGACCTCGGGCCGACCACCGCACCGCCGCAGCACTGAGGCGCGGCGCCCAAGAACGGCGTCGCACCAAGCGGGTGCGGGGACCATCCGGTCCGTACCACCCCCATCGACAGGCGACGTGACGACAGGATCCGCAGGCCCCCCGCCCGCCCGCCCCGGGTGCGAGGCCTGGCCGTCGGCCTCGGGGCCGTTCTTGTCGCCGCCGGGGTCACCACGGTGACCCCGGCGGCGACCGTTGCGCTGACCGGCGGCCAGGCGCCGGCCCGAGGCCTCCCGGAGGGACTGCGGTGCAGCCAGCCCGGAACGGGTCCGCTTCGCCGCCTGGGGACCGCATCACCGGCGTCACCGCCCAGTTCACAGGGGCCTGACCCCTGGGGTCACCTCCCGGCCCCACCACACCCCACACAACTCAACTCATGCACCAGCCTGACCCGTCGACAACACCGTCCGCAGAAGTGAACCGGTGAAGTCGATCCGGCCAACTCCGGTTCCACGCACACCCTTTGGAGTGCATTGGCCCCATACTCACTGGCGTCACATACGGTACTCCAGGGAGGCAGAGCATGCTCCACACCACCCGCCGCAGAGCCCTCACCACCCTCGGCGCCGCCCTCGTCGGCGCTGTTGCAGCCCCCGCTGCGTACGCGCAGGCGAGCGAGCGCGGCCGTGGTCCCCGTCCACTGCTCCATGCCCACGCGCACAACGACTACGAGCACACCCGGCCCCTCTTCGACGCGCTGGACCACCGTTTCGGCAGCGTCGAGGCCGACATCTACCTCGTCGGCGGGCAGCTGCTCGTCGCCCACGATCCGGTGGACCTCGACCCCTCCCGCACCCTCGAATCGCTCTACCTCGAACCACTGGCGCAGCGCATCAAGGCCAACCACGGCTCCGTCTACCGCGGCTGGCGCGAACCCCTGCAGCTCCTCATCGACATCAAGACGGAGGGCTCGTCGACGTACCTCGAACTCGACCGCCACCTCCAGCGCTATCGGCACCTGTTCACCACGTACGCGCACGGCAAGGTGCGCCCCGCCGCCCTGACGGCCGTCATCTCGGGCGACCGTGCCGCCCGCGGCCCGATGCAGGCCCAGCAGGTGCGTCACGCCTTCTACGACGGGCGACTGTCCGACCTCGGCACGGCGACCCCGGCCACCTTCACTTCGCTGATCAGCGACAACTGGACCCTGAACTTCACCTGGCAGGGCGACGGCCCGATGCCCGCCGCCGAGCGGGACAAGCTGCGCGGCATCGTCTCCGCCGCCCACGCGCGCGGACAGCAGGTCCGCTTCTGGGCCACGCCGGACCGGCCTGGCCCGGCCCGCGACGCGCTCTGGCGTGAACTGCTCGCCGCCGGAGTCGACTTCCTGAACACCGACGACCTGACCGGCCTCGAAGCGTTCCTCGACGCCCACGACAAGGCGTAAGCCCTCCCGACGGCCCCGGGACATCGTCAACACACGTTCGAGGGACACCCAACTCGCCCGGACGGGCCCTCCACTACGCCACACTTGCGGCCGACGTCGCGGTTGCGACGTGGCGGAGGAGTGTGACGAGGGTGTGCCTGAAAGATCGTGTAAGTCCGCGCTGTGACAGGCTGGCTGGGGCCTGGCCGGGGCCTTCGCCAGCCGGAACGGACGAACATGAACGACAGGGAGATGCCCGTCGCCGAGCCGGTCGAGGACAAGCTGGTGGACGAGGTCGTCGAGCGGCTGATGGATCGTGCCGACGCCTCGGGTGCGGCCCTGCTGGGTGAGGGAGGACGGTCTCTCTGCGCGTGGTGCTCCTGCAGGTGAGAGGCGGCGGATCCGCGCCGGGGCAGGCGACCGGATGCACGTTGTTGCGATCGAATCCACTGCCCGTCAGCAGACGGTTGCCGCCCACGGTGTCCTCACCTGGTCGGCCGTCCCTACCCGGCGCACGCTACGCGCCTTGAGATAGGGAGAGTTGTCCGGACAAATCTGCTAACCGCAGGAGATCCGTGGCAGGTGTCTGGTAGGTGTTGCAGCGGCATACCGTGCACGCACATTGCGTGTCTCCGTCAGGCGGTTGAGCGCAGCGGGCGGCAGAGTCAGTACATCCGAACCTGCCCGGCTCGTCCACACAATTCCAGGGCTGACCTGTCGGTTTGCGGGCGGACTGCGGGGTGAGGTCGAGACCTGACGCGTCCTCACGTGAATTCCCCGGGGCCGTTCGATGAAGATCACTCTCTCTGGGATCCGAAACTTGTCCAGTCAAGCTAGCTTCCTTGCCTATGAAATTCCTACGCAGAGCAGCAGGGCTTGGCCTTGCGGTGCTCTTTTCCATGCTGGGTATCTGTGTGCAGCCCGCCGCGGCGCATGTGTCGCCGGAGCACGGCGAACTCGTCGTCTCCACCAAGACCGACGTCACCAGCGGGCGGCTGATCGTCCACCGTGACGTGGTGTCACCGCAGAACGCGGGCGTCTGGGCCTCGCGCCTGCTGAGCACGACGAGCTGCCCCGCCACGGGCTCCGGCGTCGCCGGAGACTCCGGCGGCGTCCCTGGCGGCGTCGTGGTCGAGCTCGCGTGGAACTGCCACGTCGACAAGCTCGACCTGAGCGCCATGCTGAAGCAGGGCGGGCTGACCCAGGTCGTCACCGAGTTCGACGGCACCACCGTCAACGCCAACGCAGCAACTCCCGTTGTCGACGCATCGGGTGCCCACGCGCTCCCCACCTTCCCGTGGGCAGCGGTGGCGCTCGGCATCGCGCTGGCCGCCGCGCTGCTGCTCGCGGTGTGGCAGATCCGCACCGGGCGGCTCCAGCTCGCCCAGCTGGTCGCCAAGGTCGGCGCCAACCGCAAGCGGGTCAAGCTGGCCACCGTCGGCGCCGTCGCGCTGTCCTGCCTGGCTCCCCAGGTGGCCGCAGCGGCTCCGCTCCTCGAGGACGCAGCGGCAACCGCGAACACCGTCACCGTCACCGGCACGGTGTTCGAGGACACCAACGGCAACGGCAAGCGCGACGCCGGCGAGGCTTTGATGCCCGGGGTCGACGTCACCGACGGCTCCGTCTGGACCACGACCGGCCCCGACGGCTCGTACAGCCTTCAGATGGACCCGACCCGCCGGGAGACCGACCTCATCAGCATCGTCTCCCCGAACGGCTACACCCCCGCACTGCGTGAGGACTACATCCCGCAGTTCTTCCACAAGGTCCCGGAGGAGGGCGGCTCCGGCATCGACTTCGCCCTCGTCAAGGACAGGAACGCCGCCAACCCCACCGAAAAGTGGGTGATGAACTCCGACATCGAGGTCAGCAACACCACGGACGGCGCCGCCGAGAGCGCGTCGAAGTGGTGGCCCAAGCAAGTCGAGGCGATGTCCGAGGTCGACGGCGCCACCATGGCGATCACGACCGGCGACAACACCGTGACCGACTACGCGGACGAGCCGCGCCGCCAGGGCGGTTACGACGTCCTGCGCAAGGGCCTGACCGAGGGCAAGCTCGGCATGCCCTTCTACCCCGTGGTCGGCAACCACGACGTCGGCGGCACCGCCACCTCCAAGGGCTATGGCGGCAGCCTGGAGTACTACCGCCGCAACCTCGGCCCGGAGTGGTACAGCTTCGACCGCAACGGCCGTCACATCGTCGTCCTTGAGGACAACTACGACTCCAGCGGCCTGAAGCCGCAGTTGGATTGGCTGCGCGAGGACCTCCAGCGCCACGCAGTCGGCAAGCAGGTGTTCGTCTTCGCACACCGCTCGCTGTTCACCCAGTGGGGTCCGGGGGCCGGCATGCAGCCGACCGTCGACGAGCTGTCGAAGTACGACGTGCGACTCTTCGCCGCGGGCCACAACCAGCAGGCCGAGTACCGCCGTGGTGCCTTCGACCGCTCGGTTGAGATCAACAACCAGGGCGAGTACGGCATCGACGGTGCCCGCGCGGACTTCAAGATCCTCGACTTCAAGGGCATCTACGATGACCCGAACACGAAGCAGAACGAGGACACCGGCTATGTGATGGGCACCCACCGCCAGTTCGACGTCCGCAATGCGGTCGGGCTGGTCAGCCCCGCCCAGGGCAGTGTGCACGGCAACAGCGCCGGAATCCCGATCGAGCTGTACACCGAGGACGCCGGTCGTACCCCGGCCACGGCCTCGCTGACCATCCGCGACTCGCGCGGCCACGTCCGCTGGCACAAGGAGCGGATGAAGTTCGGCACCAAGGTCCGCAAGACCGGTATCGAGAACTGCTACACGGCCCCCGGCGGCACCCCGGAGCCCTGCCCGGCCGCCCGGACCTCCTGGACCCGGATCAGCAGCAGCCTCCCCGGCATGCAGCCGGACACCTACACGGCCGAGATGACCGCGGTCGACACTCGCGGCAAGGCGTGGCCCACCGTCACCAACACCTTCACGGTGGTGCCCGAGGGCAAGGTCGCCGAGCCGAAGGCCGGCCAGGACTGGCTGCGTCAGGGTCGCGACGAGGCGGGTCGCTCCGCCAGCGCCGACGACCCGGGCACCGAGCTCGACCTGCAGTGGGCGGCCAACACCGGCGAGCAGTTCAACCTCAACGGTTCGGTCGTCGTGGACGGCAAGGTGATCGTCTCCTCCCGGGCGTTCGACTCGCCGCACCACATGATGCTGGCCTACGACATCAAGTCCGGCCGCGAGATCTGGCGCACCTACCTGGACGGTGACGCCGAGTCGGCGCCGACCTACCACGACGGCAAGGTCTACCTGACCACCGCCGTCGGCCGGATCTACGCTCTGGACGCCGAGGACGGCCACGTCGTCTGGCAGCAGATCGAGGACGAGAAGCAGTACGGCGACACCGTCCGCCGCTATGGGCGCGCCGGTGGTCCGGTCACCGTCTTCGACCTGAACGCCGAGCACCGCACCGTCGCCGTCTACCAGAACTGGAGCAAGGTCGAGTGCCGTGACGCCAACACCGGCGACCTGCTGGGCGGCTTCAACGGCGCGACGAGCTGGGGCCAGTTCCACAGCACGGCGGTTCGCCAGCCCGGCTCCGACATCGCCTACCTGCACACCGGTTCCAGCAACACGGTGGTCGCCATGGACCTCGTCGGCTGCCACCAGCTGTGGGCGAAGGACACCAACGGCGACATCGCCAGCCACTCCTCCCCGGCCCTGACCGACCCGGCCAACGGGGACCCCCAGCTGGTGACGATGACGAACAGCGGCGTCCGCGGGCACAACGTCAGCACCGGTGCGGTGCAGTGGCAGTCCCCGCTGGGCGGCGGCAGCGGCTGCGGCGAGAGTGGCCCGGCCCCGCTGACCAGCCCCGCGATCTGGGGCACCACCGCCTACGTCGCCAGCCGCGACGGCGCCATCCGCGCCTACGACACCACCGCGGCCGACCCGTCCAAGCCGATCTGGGAGACCAAGGTCGGCTACCAGCACGGCAGGACCCCCGTGGGGTGCAGCGGGGACCTCAACTCGCCCGCGATGCACGCCCTGGTCACCAAGGACCTGGTGTACGCGGGCACCCGCGACGGCCGCCTGGTCGTCCTGGACCGCGCCACCGGCAAGCTGCTGTCCGAGTACAACCTCGGTGCCGCCGTGACCTCGGCGCTCTCCGTCAGCGGTGACTATGTCTTCGCCCCCACCGACGACGGCACACTCCACGCACTGGCTGCCCGCCACCTGCGCGGTAACGGCCACTGATCCACCGTCCGCGAGTTGCCTCCCCCGCCAGGGGAGGCAACTCGCGGCGCTCCACTCCCGACGGGACCACCACTGTGCATATCCTCCGCACCCTCCGGACCCACGCCGCCCGTCTCCTCCTGATCGGCCTGGCCGCCGCACTGGCGCTGCTCGGCACCACAGGCACGGCCGAGGCGCACCCCTTCGGCGCACCACCGGTCGCCCAGGTCAGGGCCGAAGGCCGCACCGTCGAGATCACCTGGTCGGCCCAGCAGAACGACCTGGACGTCCTGCACCAGGCGGCCCAGGGGGACGACGCGGCCTACCTCGGCTCGCACATCACCGTGCGCCAGGACGGGCGCGAGTGCCGACTGGGCGCCGTGGACACCGCGCAGCTCGCGAGCAAGGGCGCCCTGATCCATTACACCTGCCCGCACGCCGTGGACACGGTCGCTGTGACCATCACCGCGCTGACCGACGTCAACCCGGCTTATCGCACGATCTCCGTGACACAGAAGGGTGGCGGCGGCCTGCACACGGCGAGCGACCCCGCCCGTACCCTCGCCCTCGGCGGAGCCGGCAACTCCACCGCCACCGCATCCACGGGTCCGGCGACCGTATGGACCACGGACCTTGCCGCACTGCTGGACCACGGTGTCGTCCTGCCACTGGCCCTCCTCGTCTCGGCGGCCGTGGGTGCCTTCCACGCTTGCGCCCCCGGCCACGGAAAGTCGCTGGCGGCCGGGTACCTCCTGGCCGGCCGGGGCAAGGCGCGGGACGCGGTGTGGCTCGGCGCCATCGTGGCCCTCATGCACACCGCGTCGGTCGCCGTACTCGCCGTGGCCTTCTGGCTCGCCGCCGAGCACGCACCGGACGTCGCCGCGGTCACGAACTGGCTGCAGCTGATCGCGGCCCTGGTCGTGGTCGCCGTGGGCATCGGCCTGCTCCGACGCCACCTGACCAACCGCAAGCACGGTCACAGTCACGGTCACCACCACGGGCATGGCCACGAACACGGGCATGGTCACGAACACGGGCGTGGCCACGAACACCACCACGGCCACAGTCACCACATCCCTACGTCCAAGTCCCTGCTCACCTGGCGCGGCATCCTGCTGCTCGGCACATCCGGCGGCCTGCTCCCCTCCCCGTCGGCGTTCCTGGTCCTCCTCAGCGGACTGCTGACCGGCCGGGTAGGCGCGGCAATCGCGATGGTGGCGGCGTTCGGTGCCGGCATGGCGCTGACCCTGACCGGCGTCGGCCTCGCGGTACTGCGCGGTCGCGACGCGTTCCTCGCCCGAGCCACGAACTCGCCCGCGCTGCGCACCTGGAGCACCCGCGTCCCGATGGTCGCCGCCTGGGCCGTCGTCATCGGCGGCACCGTGGCGTCAGCCGTCGCCGCCGGCCGCGTCCTCGCATCGTGATCTCGGACAAGGGCCGCGGCGCCCGCCGACCTGCCCGCCCGGCGATCTCGCGGGTTGTTGTTTTCCGGTGTCGTGCCGTGGCCGTCATGGCGGCGGCCCGGCCGCGTAGCAGCGGGCTCGACGGTAGCAAGTGCACTTCCAGGGCGCCGAGTTATCGGCACATGGGGCGGCACCGGCTGGGGACGTTGGGCCGTACGCGACTGGGAGCAGGGGTGTACGCCGACAGCGGCCTCTAGGGCCTGTTCTGAGTTCCCCGTCTGCGCCCCGACGCCCGGCACGCACTCCCCCAAGCTCTCGGCTTAGCTCGAGCAGGGGGGACCCCCATGCCGCACGGCGCCGCAGGACAGGTGGCTCCGCCACATGACCTGCGCCCTTGAGAGTCCGTTCGGCCATGCCAATCCCGAGCGGCTGTTCGCCTGGGCCGGTGCCACGGCGAGCTGGCCCATGCGCACCGATCCTGGGGGCAGCCGGGGCCTCGACGACTACTTCACCCGGGACTACGCGCGCAACATCGGTGCCGAGATCATGGGCCGCAACAAGTTCGGGCCCCAGCGCGGACCCTGGCAGGACCATGAGTGGCGTGGCTGGTGGGGTGACGAGCCCCCGTTCCGCACCCCGGTGTTCGTCATGACCCACCACAAGCGACCTTCGATCACGCTCTCCGACACCACGTTCCACTTCGTCGACAGCGATCCGGTCACGGTCCTCGGGCAGGCGAGGGAGGCGGCGCAGGGCAAGGACGTCCGGCTCGGCGGCGGGGTCACCACCATCCGGCAGTTCCTCGATGCCGACCTCGTCGACACCATGCACGTGGCGGTCTCGCCGGTGAAACTCGGAACCGGACTACGCCTCTGGGAGTTACCCGATGAGCTGCTCGACCGGTTCCACCTTGAGGTCGTGCCCAGCCCGAGTGGCGTGACACACCACCTGTTCTGGCGAAAGTGACCGGTCCTCAGGGCAGCCCCGGCCGGCTCCCGCAGCGTACGCCCGCGTCGGCCAGGCGACAGCACCCACGACGCCCCCGGCACTGCAGGCTTCGGGAGGGCTGAATGCGGGAAGTTGCCGCCGCCGACGTCCCAGAAGTACGTGTCGATATTGCCGATGGTTCCTGTGTAGGTCGCCGAGGCCGGAGGGGTTCTGGGGACTTCCTGGAGCGCGAGCACCGAGTTCTCCCGGGCGATCACGGCAGCGCCCTGCCAGCGGTCGCTGCCGACCTGCATGTTCCACGTGGCCACCCGGTGCGTGTCCGGGTCGGCTGCCTGTGCGGTGCCACCACCCGTCACCAGGAAGGCGCAGAGCATCAGCGCGGTAGTCAGTACGGCCCCCAGACGACGTAAGAGACCGCCGTGCACCATGAGCGCGGCAGGTCTGCGACGCTGCTCCGAAGGTCTCACGCGCACACCGTGCACGGCGGTCCTGGCCGATGGGCGCAGGACGAAGCGTGCGCTCGCACCGCCACGTGGACGGGAACGCAGGCGTCGAGCGCGCCGAAAGCACCGCGTCCAGCACTCCAGTGCTGGACGCGTTGGTTGGATCGGCGCGAGGCGCGCCGTCAGTGTGCGGCGGGCCCTACTCCTTCACCGCGCCCGTCAGTATGCCCTCGATGAAGCGGCGCTGCAGCGCCACGTACACGACCACCACCGGCAGCGCGATCAGCACCGACGCCGCCGCCAGCAGTGACGTCTCAGCCGTGTGCTGGCCCTGGAAGAAGGCCAGGCCCAGCGGGACCGTGCGCAGGGACTCGTTGCTGATCATCACCAGGGCCATGAGGAACTCGTTCCATGTCCACATGAAGGTGATGACGATCATGGTGGTGATGGCGGGTCGGCCCATCGGCACCAGGATCCACCACAGCGTGGTCCAGGTGGAGGCGCCGTCCAACCGCGCCGCCTCGATGACGGAGCGGGCGCTGCCGCGGAAGTAGGCGCGCAGCCAGAAGACGCCGAAGGCCAGCGACTGGGCGATCTGCGGCAGGATCAGCGCCCAGTACGTGTCCGTCAGCTCCACGTACCGCAGGTCGAAGTAGAGCGGGACGACCAGCGCCTCCTGCGGCAGCGTGAGGCCGATGACGAACAGGTAGAACAGCACCGTCGAGCCGGGGAAGCTCATCACGCCGAATGCGTAGCCGGCCAGGATCGCCAGCACCGCCGTCACCACCACCACGACCAAGGTCACCAGCAGTGAATTGCTCAGATAGGTAGCAAAATGTCCGCGCGTCCAGGCGTCCGCGAAGTTGCCCCAGTGCAGCCCGCCCTCGGGCAGTGAGAAGCCGGTGCCCAGCGCGCCCTGGCGGCCGAAGGCGGTGGAGAGGATGCCGATCACCGGCGTCAGCGAGATGACCGCGAAGAGCGTCAGGATCGCGTACGTGGCGCCGCGTTCGGTGCGCGAGATCATGACCGCCGCCCTTCGACGAGCCGGGAGACCGTGACGGTCAGTGCGAAGATCAGGACGGTGAGGGCGACGCCGACGGCGGCCGCCGAGCCGACCTGGTTGGTCTCGAAGGCCCGGTGGTAGACCTCGTACGCCGGCACCGACGTGGAGTTGCCCGGGCCGCCGCTGGTGGTGATGTAGATCAGGTCGAAGTTGCGCAGGCCCGCCACGATGGTGAGGGTCAGCGCCACCGCTGTCTCCGCCCGCAGGCCGGGCAGCGTGACGCTGAAGAACTCACGTATCGCGCCCGCGCCGTCGATCCGCGCCGCCTCGTACAGCTCACGCGGGATGCGCTGCGTGCCGGCGAGGAAGAGCACCATGCACAGCCCGGTCTCCACCCAGGTGCCGACGGCGCCGACCGCCGGCAGCGCCCAGTCGTAGTCGCCCAGCCAAGCCCGGGTCAGCGAGCCGAGACCGACAGCCTTCAGGGTGTCGTTGAGCAGGCCGTCGGGGGCGAGGATGGAGCGCCAGGCGACACCGACCACGACCATGGCGAGGACCTGCGGCAGGAACAGCACGGTGCGGAAGAAGGTCATGCCCTTCACCCGGATCCGCGACATCACGGCCGCCAGCAGCAGGCCGATGGCCACCGGCAGGGCGGCGTAGAACAGCAGCAGGACAAGCGCGTGGACGAACGGCGCGCGCAGGCTCGGATCCGTGAAGAGGTCCGCGTAGTTGCCGAACCCGGCCCAGGTGGCCCGCGTCAGCCCGTCCCAGTGCAGCAGCGACAGCCACACCGACTGGCCGAAGGGGTACAGCAGGAACACGCCGTACAGGGCGAGCGCCGGCAGCACGTAGAGGTAGCCGATGGCGCGCGGCTCGCCGGGCGCGCGGCGGCGGTAGCGGTCGCGGAGGGCGGTCACTTCGACCCCGCCGAATTGTCGCGCTGCTTCTTCATGAAGCCGCCGTAGTCCTTCTGCAGGGACGCCGCGAACTCCTCGGGGTCGCTGTTGCCGGCGATGAGGTCCTGCAGCGCCTTGGACGTGGTGTCGTAGAAGCTCGGCGTGGCGTAGTCGAGGTACGGCACCAGGCCGTCGCCCGCGGTCAGCCGCCGCCAGCCGGCGATCATCTGTCCTTCGCTGCTCTCCGGGTCGATCTTGGCCGCGGCCCGATCGAGCAGCGCGGGCAGCACGCCGTGCTCGGTCATGACATCGGACGCGTGCGGGTTCGTGATGAAGTCGAGGTAGGCAGCGGCGACTTCGGGGTGATGGGACCGCGATGTGATCGACCAGGCAAGCCCCTGGCCGCCGGTGGTCATCGGGGTGGCGTCGGTCTTGGCGGGCGGCGGCGGGATGAGGCCCAGCTTGCCGCCCATCGGCTTCTTCAGGTCGGCCTGCAGCCAGGTGCCGGTGATCAGGTACGCGCCGTCGCCGCCGGTGAACTTCTTGGCGGCGTCGTCGTAGCCGAGCCCGTTGGCGCCCTTGGGCAGGTAGCCCTTCTTGACCCAGTCGGACAGGGTGGCGGCCGCGTCCTTGGTGTAGGCGTTGTCGAAGCCCTGGCCGCGGCCGAGGACCGTGTCACGTGCCTGCGCCCCGCCGAGCTGGTCCTGGAGCACGCCGAAGGTGTGGATCGCCGGGTACTTGTCCAGGTTGCCGAACTGGATCGGCAGCTCGCCCCTCTGCTTCAGCGTGCCGAGGCTCGTGGTGAAGTCCGCCCAGGTCTTCGGCGGCTGCACGCCGGCCTTCGCCAGGACGTCCTTGTTGTAGTAGATGCCGACGAACTCACCGGTCTGGGATATCCCGTAGAGCCGGCCGGTGCCGAAGTGGTGGCCGTCGGTCGAGACCCGGTTGAGATTGAGCAGCGTGGTGGGGTAGCGGGTGTTCCAGTCGTAGATGCCCGCGTACGTGTCCAGCGGAGCGAGCAGCCCGGCCTGGACGAAGGACACCATGTCCGGGTAGCCCTGGTTCGCCTGCACCACGTCCGGCGGGTTGTTGCCGGAAATCGCGAGCTTCAAGGTGGTCTTGAGGTCGGAGAAGCTCCGCGAGACCCGCTTGATGCGGACGTTCGGGTACTTCTTCTCGAACTCCTTGTTGAGTTGCTCGATCTCGCCGTTCGTGCCGCCGCGGGTTTCCTGGTCCCACACGGTGAGCGTGACGTTGCCGGCGCGCGCCGGATCCGGCACGGCCGTGCTCCCGGCCCCGGCTGCCCCGCCGGCCTGCGACCCGTCGGTGCCCGGCACGCACCCGGTGGCCAGCAGGGTCAGGCTGGCGACGAGGGTGACCGGCAGCATGCTCCGCCTGACGCGTCGTGTGCCGGTACGCGGCACCATCGCGCGAACTCCTCGCATTCCCACTCCTCGTCTCAATGGGGCCTCACTGGACTTCGCCGGGGACGTCGTCGGGGACGTCTCGTCGGGCTCGCTCGTCCCGGAAGCCGATGGTCGGCACCGCGCGCAGCCGCAGCCCTGGGACCTGCACCGCGGGGATCAGCTCGTCCAGGAAGGCGTAGCGCCGGGCCAGTTCGTCGGAGCCGTGCGGCCGGCGCACCGTCTGCCACCAGGCGGCCACCTCCGGCCAGCCCGGCGCGGCCAGCGAGCCGCCGAAGTGCTCCACGGACAGGGCGGCGGTCAGGTTGGCGAACGCGATCCGGTCGTCCAGCGGCCATCCGGCGAGCGTCCCCGTCATGAAGCCCGCGACGAAGACGTCGCCCGCGCCCGTCGGGTCCATGGCCATCACCGGCACCCCGGGCACCTCCGCCGTCTCGCCGGTGACCGAGTCGATGGCGACCGCGCCCTCGGGGCCCATGGTCACGACCGCGATCGGCACCAGCTCGGCCAGCGCGCGCACGGCCTCCTGCGGGCAGTCGGTACGCGTGTAGTGCTGGGCCTCCGTGGCGTTGGGCAGGAAGACGTGGCAGCGATCGAGATCATGCAGCGCCGCCAGGTCCCAGCGTCCGCTGTCGTCCCAGCCCACGTCGGCGAAGATCTTGCCGCCCTGCCGTTCCGTCTCGCGCAGCCAGTCGTCCTGCCGACCGGGCTCCAGCGTGGCCACGCAGGCCCGTGTGCGCGGCGGGCCGCAGAGGCACGGCGGGGGAGCGGGGTGCTCGTGCGTCACCATCGTGCGCTCGCCCTCGTACGCCATCGACACCGTTACCGGCGAGTGCCAGCCGGCCACCCGGCGCGAGTGGCCGAGGTCGACCCCCTCGCTGCGGGAGAGGCTGTCCCAGCAGTAATCGCCGTACAGGTCGGTGCCGAAGGCGGACGCGAGCGTGGTGCGCAGCCCGAGGCGGGCCAGCGCGGTGGCCATGTTTGCGATGCCGCCGGGGCTCAGCCCCATACCGCGGGCCCAGTTCTCGGTGCCGCGTACGGGGGCGTGGTCCAGGCCTGTGAAGATGATGTCGAGGAACACGGTCCCGGTCAGGTACACGTCGTACTCGGGGTCGCCGGGGAGGCGTATGTCTGCCAGCGGGTCGACGGATTTCGCGACCGTCGAAGGAGTGCTCACCTGCGCGCCCTTCCTGATCGGAGCTGCATGTTGACCGACACCTTGCACCGAGAGTCGTGTACATGCAAGAGATCGATCAGACTCGTGCACAGTCGCTCAACTGCAGTACATTGCGGGCATGTTGCGAGAGACGCGGCACCGCAGTCTGCTGACCATCCTGGGCGAGGAAGGCGTGCTCCCGGTCCGGGAGATCGCCAAGAGGCTCGGCGTGAGCGAGGCCACGGCCCGCCGTGACCTGACCGAGCTCGACGACGCCGGCCGGCTCACTCGCGTCTACGGCGGGGCGGTGGCCGCGCGCACCGACGACGAGCGGCCCTTCGCCGAAATGGCCGTGGACGACCTGCCGGCCAAGACCGCGATAGCCGCCCGTGCGGCCGAACTGGTCGAGGACGGCGACACGCTCCTGCTGGACATCGGCACCACCACGCACCAGCTCGCCAAGCTGCTGCGCGGCCGCCCCGTCACAGTCGTCACCAGCAACCTCGCGGTGTACGAGGAGCTGCGCGACGACCCCGAGGTGCGGCTGATCCTGCTCGGCGGGGAGGTGCGCCGTAACTACCTCTCCCTGGTGGGCTTCCTCACCGAGTCCAATCTGCGTGAGCTGTACGTCGGCCGGCTCTTCCTCGGCGCGAGCGGCGTGGTGTCCAGCGGCGGCGTGTTGGACAGCACGCACGTGGAGGTGCCCGTGAAGCGCGCCATGATCGCCGCCGCGCGGCAGGTCGTGCTGCTCGCGAGCGCCGGCAAGTTCCCCGGCGAGAGTGGTCTCGCCCTTGTCTGCGGGGCGCCGGAGATCGACGTCCTGATCACCAACGACACATCGGACCCAGCCACGCTCGCGGCGTTCCGCGAGGCCGGGACGGAGGTAATCACCGTATGAGGCTGATTCTGCTGGGCGGCGGCGGGTTCCGGGTACCGCTCGTGTACCGCGCGCTGCTGACGGACGACGGCGACGCGGCGGGCCGGTGCACCGAACTGGTGCTGTACGACACCGACCGGCGGCGCCTCGACGCGATCGCCGCGGTGCTGGCCGAGCAGGCCGCACAGCTCACCGGGCCGGGGACGGGCCGCCCGCCCGGCCCGGCCGTACGCACCACGACGGACCTCGACGAGGCCCTGCGCGGCGCGGACTTCGTCTTCTCCGCGATCCGCGTCGGCGGCCTGCAGGGCCGCAGCCGCGACGAGCGCGCCGCCCTGGACGAGGGCGTCCTCGGCCAGGAGACGGTCGGCGCGGGCGGCGTGCTGTACGGCCTGCGCACCGTGCCGGAGGCGGTGCGGATCGCCGAGCGGGTCGCGGCCGTCGCGCCGGACGCCTGGGTCATCAACTTCACCAACCCGGCGGGCATGGTCACCGAGGCCATGCAGCGCGTCCTCGGCGACCGCGTCATCGGCATCTGCGACTCGCCGGTCGGGCTGTGCCGGCGCGCCGCCCGCGCGGTGGGCGCCGACCCCGACCGCGCGGGCTACGACTACGTCGGGCTCAACCACCTCGGCTGGCTGCGCCGGATCACCGTCGACGGCCACGACCGGCTGCCCGAACTGCTTGCCGATGCCGCCGCGCTGGAGTCCTTCGAGGAGGGCAAGCTCTTCGGCGCGGACTGGCTGCGAACGTTGGGCGCGCTGCCCAACGAGTACCTGCACTACTACTACTTCAACCGCGAAGCGGTCGCCGCGCTGCGCCAGGCACCGGCCACCCGTGGGGAGTTCCTGCGCGACCAGCAGGATGTCTTCTACGCTCAGGCGGCCGCCGAGCCCGCCGGTGCGCTGGAGGTGTGGGAGCGTACGCGCCAGGAGCGCGAGGCGACGTACATGGCCGAGAGCCGGGAGAGCACGGGCGGCTGGGAGCGCGACGCCTGCGACCTCGAGGGCGGCGGCTACGACCGCGTCGCGCTGGCCCTGATGCGGGCGATCGCCCGCAACGAGCGCACGACGCTCATCCTCAACGTCCGCAACCGCACGGCCGTCCCGGGCCTGGACTCGGAGGCGGTCGTGGAGGTGCCCTGCCTGGTGGACGCCGTCGGCGCCACCCCGCTCGCCACCGGCGCCGTAGCGCCCGACCAGCTCGGGCTCATGCTGAGCGTCAAGGCGGTGGAGCGGGCCGTGATCGAGGCGGCGGCGAGCGGTGAACGCACTCTCGCGCTGCGGGCGCTGGCGCTGCATCCGCTGGTCGACTCGGTGTATACAGCCGATCGCATCCTGCAGACGGCATACCCGGCGTAGCCCGACCCGGGCTTCGGTGTTGGGCCGGTCGGGTTGATGGCGGCGCGTTCGGCGATGCTGCGGGGCGCGTCAAAAACGTTGATCGATGATCGAGACGAGTGCGTGGGGTATCAGAGGAACGACCCGCAAGGGGTGGAGTATCTGGAGATGACCATGAACAACGTGGTTCGAATCAGAGGGCACCTCATGAAGATTTCCAGCCAGTTCCCGACCTCCCTCGACGCACCGGCGCACATTGCCGTTTCCGAGCAACTGGGCTACGACCGAGCCTGGCTGTTCGACACTCCCCAGCAGAGCCCGGACGTGTGGATGATGCTGGCGTTGGCTGCCGAACGCACCCAACGCATCGGACTGGGGCCAGGCGTGCTGGTGCCCAACCTCCGTCAGCCGATGGTCAACGCCTCGGGTGCCGCCGCCCTGTGCGCCCTGGCACCGGGGCGGGTCGCCGTCGCCTTCGGCACCGGATTCACCGGTGCCCGGGCCATGGGTGCCAAGTCCACAACCTGGGCCTATCTCGGCGAGTACGTCCGTGTCTTCCGCGCCTTGCTGCACGGCGAGATCGTCGACTGGGGCGGCGGCCGCATGCGCATGCTGCACCCGGTCGGCCACGCCCCGTCCCGCCCGATCGACGTGCCCGTGCTGATCTCGGCGCTGGGTCCCAAGGGTTTCGCCGTCGCGAAGGAACTTGCCGACGGTCTGTTCACCGTCAACGGCGAGACCGCGTTCGCCAAGGAGTTCACCTGGGCGGCGCTCGGCGTGCACGGCACCGTGCTGGCCGAGGGCGAGTCCCTGGACTCGCCCCGAGTCCGCGCCGCCGCCGGGCCGGGCAACGCGCTGGCCTATCACGCCGCCTACGAGTTCGGCGGCGACGTGACCACGCTGCCCGGCGGGCAAGCATGGCTGGACGTGGTCAACCAGGTTCCCGAACGAGAGCGGCACCTAGCAGTCCACGACCAGCACCTGGTCGCCCTCAACGCCGCCGACCGGGCCGCCTGGGCAGCCGGCAGCTGGGCCGCGATCCCGACCACCACAGTGACCGGATCGGCCGCACAACTGGCCGACCGCCTCGCCGAATACGCAGAGCAGGGCATCACCGAGATCGTCTACCAGCCAACCGGACCGGACATCGCCCACGAGTTGGAGGCGTTCATCACCGCCGCCCGTACGGTGCCCGCCGGCTGAAGCCGGTGGGGCTCTGGGACGTTCAGCACGCTGTGCCATCGCGGGATCCCACGGAGCCGCGTAGGGGTGGGCGGCATGCTGCCTCCGGCTCAATGGCGAGTATGCCGCGCCGCAGTCGCTGAGCAGTGCTCGTAGGTGTCTGTCACCGGTTCTCCAGCCGTGTCGCCAGTTCGCCGGGGAGAGCGTCCCGGTTCGCCCTGGTGATGGCGATGAGTTCGACGTCGGGGCGCCGTTTCAGCGCGTCGGTGAACGGGTCGCTGTGGGCGTGAACGGTCGCGACGACATCCATGTCGGCCTCGAAAACGGACCGGACGACCTCCCTGAATGAGGCGGAAGCCAACTCCATTCGTCCGAGCTCGTCGATGAGCACGAGCCGGCCGGGCACCGGATTCGTCGAAGCGGACGTCAGCGCCGGCAGCGCCACCTGATCCATCACGTCCAAGTTGACGCCGTATCTTCCCACCTTCGGCGGTCCCGGGAAGTCGACATGGGCGAGTACGGCGCGGTGTCCCGCTGCCGTCTCCAGAGCGAAACCGACCCGGGCGCCGCCCTGCCGGATCTCCTCCGTGGTGAAGCCGACGATGGCACGGCTGCGCAGAAGCGCGGCCAGTCGGCGAACGGCGGTCGTCTTACCCACACCGGGGCGTCCCTCCAGCAGGATTTTCGTCCGCATTTCGTATTTCCTCTCGGGTCGGTGTTCTTCCACCAGGTATCCAGCGAGGAAGGGCCCCGCCGCCCCGACTCGGCTGATCGGGTGCTGTGTGCGCCTGCCGGGTGCTGTCCGTACCGTTCACCGGGTGAGCGGCGCCCATGACCGCAATTGAGCTCAGCAGCACGGCAAGTTCCGGCGCGGGCACACGGGTCGGTGCACCGCGCGACCTGCGGATCGCTCCCGAGAGCTCGGACCGCGGCACTTCTGCCGGAGGGAAGCAACGATGCACCTGCCCGGTTCTGCGACCGGGCTTGACCTGATCGAGGACACCGACCGGCGCGCCCGTGCCTGGCTCGCCGGCGTTTCCGCAAGTCAGGGATTCTCTTCGGAGGGCCCTTGAGGCGTTGGCGGGAGCAGTCGGGGAGCCCTCGCCCGCTGCCTGTGCTGTGCGCGATCGTCGGCACTACGCCCGAAACCGGAGCAAACCCCGGATCAGGCCGAACCCGTAGACCACTTCCCGGGACGCAACCGGGGTCGGGCCTTTCCGGTGCCTCGGCCCAGCCGGGGCCGAGGCACGAAGATCAGGAAGCCGTGAGCCGGTACAGGCGGTCGGTGTCCGCCTGGCATACGGTTCCATCATGAAGCGTCGTTTCCGTGTCTCAGGGGCGATTGCCGTAGCCGCGCTGCTGACGACCGCAGCATGCTCGTCAAACTCCGGGCACACCCGGGCGACGTCGGCCCCGTCCAGTGCGGTCTCCCGGGCGACGGCGGTGCCTACAGGTCGCTTCACCCTCGGCCGGGGTCAGGGTTTCGACGCGTCGGGCGCGTTCCTCCCTCTGATGACCTGTGACAGCCCCCATGACTACTCCCCGGGGCTCAGGTTCGAGAACATCCCCGCTGGGACCGCCGAACTCGCCCTGTCCATGGTCGACTTGGAGAACCAGAAGATTCACTGGCTGCAGGTCGGCCTTCCGGCGACGGCGTCGGGAACGCGGGCGCACACTCTGACGCCCGGTGCCCGGGAACTCCTGAACGACTTCGGCGAGGCGGCGTACGACGGCCCCTGCCCGCCTGCCGGTCGCACGCACGAGTACCAGCTGACGCTGTATGCGTTCCGTAACCCCCTGCCGGCGTCCTTCGGCCGGAACGCCTCGCCGAGCCAGACCCTCAAAGAGCTACGGAGTCGGGCCGACGCCACCACGGTGCTGGTAGCCCCCTACACGCGGCATTGACCGCGGCGTAGCCGGCGGGCCGGCTGTCACGGCCCGGATGTCGTCCACGCCGATGGACTCCAGCTTGTCGGCCCGGACCCTACTCGCGTTGTCGACCAGCAGGTCGAGCCCGCCGAGGACGCCCGCGGCCTGCTCGACGAGGCGGGCCGGCATGGTGGACTCGGCCGGCTCGGCAGGGATCACAAGGGAGTTCCGGCCGTTGCGCTGACCGACTGCGCGATGGGCGGCGACCGTTCACTGTGCGCCCGCGTGAGCGTGTGGATCGGCGGGGCGGTTGGCGCGTATACGGTGTTCGTCTACTGAGTGTGCATTGTTCGTCGCTCGGCGTCGCGGATGGCGCGAGCGGCGTTGATGAGCCCGATGTGGCTGAAGGCTTGGGGGAAGTTGCCGAGGGCCTCCGCTGTGGTGGAGTCGGTCTCTTCGGCCAGCAGGCCGAGGTCGTTGGCGTGCGCGAGGGCGGCTTGGAAGACGAGTCGTGCACGAGTGGTGTGGCCGGTGAGCGCGAGGGCTTGGGCAAGCCAGAAGGTGCACAGCAGGAAGGCGCCTTCTTGTCCCTGCAACTCGTCGGCGGGGTAGCGGCGGACCAGGCCGTTTCGGTCGGTCAGGTGGGCGGCGACGGCCAGCACGGTGGACTGGACGCGGGGGTCGTGCGGCGGCAGGAAGCCGACGATGGGAAGCATCAGTGCGGAGGCGTCGAGGTCGTCACTGTCGAATGCCTGGGTGAAGGAGCCAAGGCGGGGGTTCCAACCGCGTTGTTCGATGGCTCGGCGGATCTGGTCGCGTTCGTGCTGCCAGTGGGGCAGGTGTTCGTCGGCCTGGAGGGCGGGGGCCATGGCGATGGCGCGGTCCAGGGCGACCCAGCACATCAGTTTCGAGTGGAGGAAGTGTCTGCTGGGTCCGCGTCGTTCCCAGATGCCCTGATCCGGTCGCGTCCACCGCTGGGCGGCTGTCTCGGCCGCCTGGACCAGGAAGGTGCGGGTGGCCGGGTCGAGAGGCTCACCGGGCGGAAGGGTCTGGTGAGCGGCGTCGAGGAGTTCGCCGTAGACGTCGAGTTGGCGTTGGCGCCAGGCGTCGTTGCCGATCCGTACGGGGCTGCTGTCGCGCCAGCCGGTCAGGTGAGGCAGGCGCCGCTCGCTCAGGTCGCGTTCGCCACCGATGCCGTACATGATCTGCAGGTCGACACCGCGGGCAAGTTGGGTTGCCGCGGCCCGCGCGAGGAATTCGAAGAACCGATTCTTCTCCTTCTCGCAGGCGGCCGTGGCGAGCGCTTGCAGGGTGAAGCTCGCGTCGCGGACCCAGGTGTAGCGGTAGTCCCAGTTGCGCGACCCGCCCGTTTTCTCGGGCAGGGAGGTGGTGGCCGCGGCGACGATGGCGCCGGTGGGAGCGAAGGTCAGGGCACGCAGCACGCGTCCGCTGTGGCCCACCTCGTCCTGCCAGGGGCCGACGTAGCCGCGGTGGAGCTTGGACCAGGAGCGCCAGCCTTCGATGGTGTCGGACATACGGCGCCGGATCCGCCTCGCCCGCCAGCTCACCGACTCGCCTTCCCACGCCGGCCCGACGTGCAGGGCGAATTCGAGGCGGTGCCCTGCCGAGAGCGGGATTCGGCCGTGCGCTGTGGAGCCGCTCACCTGCAGGTCCACGGGGCTGGACAGCAGCAGGAAATGGGCGCCCCCGTACGCGGCGAGCCCACCTCGCACGGCTGAGAGGAGTGGGTGGACGAGTCCGAACTCCGGGCGCGGGGCGTAGGCGATCTCGATGTTCACCCACCCTTCGGTGCAGGTGATCTGTCGCAGGAGCATTCCGGGGGAAGCGGTGCCAAGCGCGTGCCCGCGTTCGCGCCGCCCCAGGGCAAGGGCATCGCGCAGGACCGCTGTACCCTCGATTGTTCGGAAGGTCGTCTCCAGAACAAGGGTGTCCTCGATGTAGCGGCGGCTGATGTCGACCGGGCCGGTAGGGCGGACCGACCAGTAGCCGGCATCCTCGTCGAGGAGTCGAGCGAAGATCGCCGGGCTGTCGAACCGGGGCAGGCACAGCCAGTCCACCGAGCCGCCTGAGGTGACCAGCGCGGCCGAGCGGCAGTCGGACAGCAGAGCGTGGTCACCGATCGGTCGCGTACTCATGCGTCTCAGCCCGTCCACCTTGGGCCGGACGTGGCCCGGCCGGGACGATGTGACGAGTCGCCCGCGCCGCAGGTCTCTCCAGGCGCCTGACCAGTGTTATTGATTCCAGCCTCCCTGCACGGTGGATTTCACCCCACCCAATCAGCACGATCGGTGGCTCGCACGTGCCGGCCGCCGACAGTTGCCCCGACCGGGTGGCACAACCCGGTGTCGCGCCCCGCGCTCGGCGTCCGGTCGGCGTACGCCGTGTCTCCTCGTCACCGCGTGATCAGCCCCGCCTCAGCAACGACGTCCCGAGGCTGAGTCCGGGCAGCCGAGGGCGAGGAAGCATCGGTGACCGTATCTCCACTGGTCGGTGACGCTGAGGGCAAGGTCCTCGGCGATCCTGTGAAGTGCTGGTGCTCCCAGACGTGCCCAGGGAAACGGCGGACCTTCGTGGCCATGGGTGTCTTCGAACTGGGCGGTGCAGCGTTCCTCGACATCGTCGGGGTCGACCTCGATGAGGAGAACACCTGTCGGGGCGGTGACCTGGATACAGCGGTACAGCAGGGCGCGCGGGTCACCGCCGATACCGATGTTGCCGTCGATGAGCAGGACGGTCTGCCAGCCTCCCTCGGCCGGTAGCCGGTCGAACACCGATCGGCGCAGTGCGATTCCACCGAGAGCGATGGTATGGGCCACCGCGCGGGGAGCCACGTCGACGCCGAGCGCGAAAGCTCCGCGACTCAGGAGTGCCCTGCACAGCCGGCCGGGCCCGCACCCGACGTCGAGAACGGGGCCGACGCAGCGAGTGAGCACGGACTCGTCGGCCACGGTGGGATGCGCGTACCAGCGATCCACCGGCATCCGGATCCGGCGTCCGTCCGCCAGCCGCAGGTAGACCCGTTCGTGGCCGTTGCGCAGGGCCAGTGCGTAGGGGTCTGCGCCGGCGCAGGGCGACCGCTCCTCGCCGGATGTCATGATGCGGCGTCGTGACCCGGTGCGGGTCGTTCCTCGTCGGCGCGGGCGGCCCGTCGGAGGTGGCGGAGCTTGAGAGCGAAGGCAAGGGCGGAGGCGCCGAAGAGCACGGCGGTGATGGCCAGCCATCGGCCGAGGTAGACGCCTTCGGACAGTCGTGCGGCGTCCGGGTAGGGAAGCGCGAGGTCGAGAATGAGGGGGAACCAGACGAGCAGGAGCACGCCGGAGAGGAAAGTGGGCACCCGCAGGTAGTTGATCCACGGCGGTTGCGGCATGCGGGTGGCGCGATGCCGCAGAACAGCGTGGGCCGACAGATCGGCGAGTGAGTACAGGGGCAGCAGGATCAGGTCGTGGACGATCGCCGCGCCGACGAACCAGATCGCGACCTCGAGCGGGCGGACAGCGAACATGCGCACCATGGCGTAGCCGGTGAGGGCGAACGAGGCGATCAGGACGAGAAGATGGAGGGGACCGGAGCCGTACCAACGGACGAAGCGCGCCATGGTCACGTCCTGAAGGTGAGCCGGTGCACCCACTTGGTGTTGTTCACGCCGGGGTTGGCCGGGACGATGACGCGGGCTGGGTGGCCGTGGTCGAGCGAGAGGTCCGCGCCGTTGACTCGCAGGGCGAGCAGCGATCGGGGGTCGTGGATCTGGTTGCCCCGCAGTACCACCGAGCTGTAGGGGCCGGGCGGTTGGACTGACTCCACCAGGACGTTTGCGGCGTCGGGGAGGCCGGCCAGGGCGGCGAGGTCGGCCAGCCGAAGGCCGCTCCAGTGCTGGTTGTCGGTGGACCATCCCTCCACGCAGGCGATCGGTAGTGCGGCGGCATGCTGGGGCATCGCGAGGAGCTGTGCGCGGGTGAGGACGTGCGTCGGTCCGTGGCCGCGGACCTCCAGCCGCCAATCCGGCCCGACATGGGCGGGGGTGACGCCGACGGAAGCGGCCGTCTTGTTGATCTGGAAGTCCTTCGGGCCGCCACCCGGGTCACGGTTGTGCGGCGCGAGAAGGGCGGTCCTTCGCAGCCGGCCGCCGATGCTCTGTCCCGCGGTGACCACCAGGAGGAGCAGCGAACCGCCCCCCACCATGGCGAGTGCGCCGCGCCGGCTCATGGTCGGCGCCGCGGGCTCGAGCGCGACCAGGCCGTCCGGGTCGGGTGGCTCCGGCCGGGTGCCGGCGAGCCCGGTGCGCAGCTCCGTCCGCAGGTTGCGGGAGCGCAGGGAACGGGTCATCCGGCCGAGTTTCAGGCTCACATGGACGATGAACGCGGCGATGAACACCCAGGCGCCGTAGAAGTGCAGGGTGTAGAAGGAGCCCGGGAAGACGTAGTAAAGCTGGATGTTGAGGATCCCGGTGACGAACTCGAAGACGACCCCGCCCACCAGCGCCAGCAGCGACAGCCGCTCCAGCGCATGGGCGGCGCTGCGGATCGGCAGCCACTCGAACAGCTTCGGGATCACCGACCACAGTTTGGCCAGTACCACCGGCACCAGGACCACGCCGAGCGTCACGTGCACGCCCTGGGTCAGTCGGTACAGCCAGTACGGATGTGTGGGCCAGTCGAACAGGTAGAAGCCCAGCAGACCCTTGTCCGGGGTCTGGTCGTTGAGTGCGCCGAGGCTGGGGTTGTAGGCGGCGTAGGACAGGGCGCCGGTCACGAAGAGCAGCGGGATGCCGATCAGCAGCACCAGGCCGAACACGGACGTCAGCCAGGGCCCGCGGATGGGACTGCGCCAGAAGCCGGGACGGAACGGCCCCGGGGGCGGGGGAGTCTGCTCGACCCGCCGCACGAGGGCCCGGGCACGAGCGGAGCCCTTGGCGGCCCACGCCGCAGCGGCAGCGCGAATGCGTTCGAGGCGCCCCTGCACGTGATCCTCGTCCGATTCGGGACGCTGCGGCCCGCCGGAGCCCGGGGCCGGCGGCCGTCCACCACTGTCCATCGGCTGCCTCCTCCGTTCCGGCGCCCGGCGGCCCCAGGGCGACTCTCAGAGGGTGGACGAACCCCACCGCGCCGTCAGTGCCTGTCAACGTGTCAGCTACAAACTGGCACAGATCGGGTCGGCTTTCCGTTCCGGTGGTGCATGCGGGTGTCTGCCGCCAGTCGAAAGGCCGAACCGGCGCTCCGCACCGCTCGACGGGTCGCACAGTGGCCTCATGATGGTGGAGTGCGACGCCTCAGCGCACGGCACAGCGCCTTGATCCGGCCCGGCCGCACCGCACTGACCAGGGACGTGCTCTGGTTCGTCGTGATCGGCGTCGCCTCCACGGTGGCCCAGGCCTTGCTGTACTGGTTTCTGCGTCACTGGTCGCCGCCCATCCTGGCCAATTTCGCCTCCCTTCTTGTCGTCACTGTCCTCAACACGGAGGCCAACCGCCGGCTGACCTTTCGTGGTTCCACGGTCCGGGTCCTCCAGGCGCATCTGGCCGCGGGTGGCCTGTTCGTCCTGGCGTACCTGGTCACCTCGGGCGCTGTCCTGTTCTTCCGTCACTACCGGACCACCGCCTCACCAGCGGCGGAGACCCTGGTGCTCGCACCGAGCTTTGCCCTGGTGACCGTGGTGCGCTTCACCGTCTTACGGATGGTCGTCTTCAGCCGCCGCCACCGTTGACCCCCTTACTGCTGGTGTGGCTGACACGCCTGTCCTCCCGCACTGTCCCGCCGCCCGTCTTTGCCGCCATGTGCCCGCCTCCGGACGAGTGCACCGGCAAGCACCGTCACAGCGGCCAGCCCGTACGCAGAAGCCTGGACGCCATGCCACTGCAGTGCGCCGGCGACATACAGCACGGTGCCCGCAGCAGCGACGGCGAGCCATTCCCATTGGCCACCCATTGCCACGAGGGCCACGACGAGCAGCGCGTACCAGTAGTACGCGGGCGAGGTGAGCAGCAGCGCAGTGCCTGTGACCAGCAGCGAACCGTGCCACGGTCGCTCTGGATCGCCGCGCCGCAGGACATGCCAGGCGCTGAGCGCGACCAGTGTGACAGCGGCCGGACCGGCCCACGTGTCCGGGAGCACCAGCCGCAGCAGCGCGAACCGGCCGACGTCACCCGACTCGTACCCCTCCTCCCGCAGATAGCCGGGCAGATAACCCAGTACCGAGGAACCGGGCGTCAGCAGGTACGGGAGATAGGCGAGCGCCACGACACCAACGGCGGCGAGCAGCACGCTCGCCGTCTCCCGGAGCCGGGTACGCGGGCTGCGTCCGGGGGCCAGCACCCCCGACAGCGCGCCGGGAAGGGTGAGTGCGGGCAGCAGCTTGACGACGATCGCCGCCCCGAGCAGCGCTCCACGGCGTGCTCCCGCGGCCGTCACGAGCGCGGCCACCGTGAGCAGTACTCCGAGAGTGTCCACATGGGCGTCGTTGACCGCGGCGAACGGCACGGCCGGACACCATGCCCACAGCGCCACCCACCACGTGTCACCACACCTACGCCGCTGCACCAGCAGCAGCGCCACCGTCGTGGCGACGGCGAGCACGGCGCCGGCGAGTTGCAGCGGCTTGTGCCGCCCGCCCGCCGGGGAGACGGCATGTACCAGCAGGAACCACCCCTGGGCCACGGGCGGGTAGATCGTGCGTTCGGACGGCCTGTTGATGTGCGTGCACACACCCCTCCCTGAGCGGAGGTCCCACCCACGGCACGCGGTCCCGGCAGGGAAGAGCCATGGATCACGCAACCGGGCAAGCTGCGGCGCGTCAGGCGGGTAGGCGTACGGGGAGACTCCCACGGCCTGCACTTTGCCGTCCCACGCGTAGCGGTACATGTCGTCGCTGGTGCGTGGCGGAGCCGAGAGTGCCGCCACGCACAGGGCGATCCCGCCGGCCAGGATCAGCGCCACGGCGGTGCGCAACGGCACGCGCCGTACCACCCACACCGCGCCGGCGAACAGCACCCACGCGGCGGCGTACCAGTACAACAGCGCAGCCGGACGGCCGAGATCACCGCCTGTGCGGAGGGTTGCGGCGACGACGGCCGTGAGGGCGGCGAGGAGCGTGATGGCGCAGAGCGTACGTACTCCCACACCCGCCACAGTGGCAGTCGCGAACGCGCCGGACGGACTCGCCGCGCCGCGTATGCGGATCCAGCCGTAGCCTCGAAGGCGTGCTGATTCTCGTCACGGGTGGGGCAGGGTTCATCGGCTCCCATGTCGTCGGTGCGTTGGTCGAGGCCGGACATGAGGTGCGCGTGCTGGACGTGCGGTCCCCCGAGCCCCCGCAGTTCCCGCCCGGTGTCGCGTTCGTGCGCGGCGACGTGCGGGACCGAACGGCGGTCGAGGAGGCGCTGCACACGGTGGACGCCGTCTGCCACCAGGCGGCAATGGTCGGCCTGGGCCGGGACTTCGACGACGCGCCCGCCTACGTGGGGTGCAACGACCTGGGCACCGCCGTCCTGCTCGCTGCCATGGCCCGGCTGCGGGTGAGCGAACTCGTCCTGGCCGGATCGATGGTCTACTACGGCGAGGGCCGCTACGACTGCGCCCACCACGGGACCGTCCGGCCCGGCCCGCGCCGGGTCGCCGACCTGGACGCCGGGCGGTTCGAGCCCCTCTGCCCTCGCTGCGGCGAACCGCTGACCCCCGGCCTGGTGCCGGAGGAAGCGCCGCCCGACCCGCGCAACGTCTACGCGGCGACGAAAGTCGCCCAGGAGCACCTGGCCGCCGCCTGGGCCCGGGCCACCGGCGGCCGGGCGGTCGCCCTGCGCTACCACAACGTCTATGGGCCGGGCATGCCGCGCGACACCCCGTACGCCGGGGTGGCCTCGCTCTTCCGCTCCGCGCTCGCCCGCGGCGAGCCGCCCCGAGTCTTCGAGGACGGCCGTCAGCGCCGGGACTTCATCCACGTCGGGGACGTGGCCGCCGCCAACCTGGCGGCGCTCGGCGCGGTCGGTGCGGCGATCCCGGAGGGCACACTGCGCGCCTACAACGTCGGCAGCGGGAGCCCGCACACCGTGGGGGAGATGGCCACCGCGCTCTCCGCTGCCTGCGGCGGGCCCGAGCCGGTGGTGACCGGCGAGTACCGACTCGGCGACGTCCGCCACATCACCGCCTCCTCGTCACGGCTGCGCAAGGAACTCGGCTGGCTGCCCCAGGTACCGTTCGCCGACGGCATGCAGGAGTTCGCGAAGGCCTCCCTGCGTGGCACGGCAACGGCACCTCGGTAACGCGCGCGTGGGAGTGGGCCTTGAACCGGCAGCCGTCGGATACGTTGCGGCCCTCACACGACGGAAGCGCCCGGCGTCCGAACCGCGCCGACCGACATCGGAGACGGTGCGTCGGCCTGCGTCCGGTGCGATCCGGGCGCGCCAACCCCCATTTCTCACCGTACGCTGAAAAACGTGACCGAGAGGCATCGACCCCTTGCGGACGTCGTACTCCCGTGCCTCGACGAAGCGGCCGCCCTTCCTTGGGTGTTGAAGCGGATCCCGCCCGGCTGGCGAGCCGTGGTCGTCGACAACGGCTCGACCGACGGATCCGCCGAACTCGCCGCTTCGCTGGGCGCGTATGTCGTGGGCGAACCGGTGCGCGGCTTCGGCGCCGCCTGTGCGGCCGGGCTGCGCGCCGCCACCGCGCCCGTGGTCTGTTTCTGCGACTGCGACGCCTCCCTCGACCCGGGGCTGCTGCCGTCCCTCGCCCAGCCTGTCCTGGACGGTGAGGCGGACCTGGTGCTCGGGCGGCGCAGGCCGACGACGCGCGGGGCCTGGCCGATGCACGCCCGGCTCGCCAATCGCCAACTGGCCCGGCTGATCCGCCGCCGCACCGGCCTGCGCCTGCACGACCTCGGTCCGATGCGAGTGGCCCGCCGGGAGGCCCTGCTCGACCTGGACCTGACCGACCGCAGGTCCGGCTACCCGTTGCAGATGGTCGTGCGCGCCGCCGGCGCCGGATGGCGGGTGCGCGAGGTCGACGTGCCGTACTACCCGCGCACCGGACCTTCCAAGATCACGGGAACCTGGCGTGGCACCTGGCACGCGGTGCGCGACATGCGCGCGGTGCTCAGCGAGCCGCCGCGGCGTCCGGCGAGAGTACTCCGGTGAGCGGCCCGGTCGGGTCGACGGCTGAGAGCGCGGTCAGCCCGACCGCGCTGTTGGTGATCGCCAAGGAGCCACGGCCTGGGCACGTCAAGACCCGGCTCACCCCGCCGTTCACCCCCGCCCAGGCGGCCGCGCTGGCGGAGGCGGCGCTCGCCGACACCCTCGAGACCGTACTGCGCTGCCCGGCCCGCCGCCGAGTGCTCTTTCTGGACGGCGCGCCTGGACGCTGGCTGCCGCCTGGCATCGAGGTGATCCCGCAGGCGTCCGGCGGCCTGGACGAGCGGCTGGCCGCGGCCTTCGCCGCCGTGACGGACGGCCCCGCGCTACTGGTCGGCATGGATACCCCACAGCTCACGCCGAAGCTCCTCGCCCCCGTGATGGATCCCGGCGCATGGCGGGAGTGCGACGCGTGGTTCGGCCCGGCGAAGGACGGCGGGTTCTGGGCGCTCGGCCTGGCTGTGCCCGACCCGGCGCTGCTGCGAGGCATCCCGATGTCCACCGCGTACACCGGCGCCGCCCAGCGCGACCGCCTCACCGGGGCGGGCCTTCGGGTGCGCGACCTGCCGCTCCTGCGCGACGTGGACACAGCACCCGACGCGGCCGAGGTGGCAGCCACGGCGCCGGGATCGAGGTTCGCCACCCGCTTGGAGCGCTACTTTTCCGGCCTGCTCTCCTCGGCCGGAGATTCGCCGTCGGCCTCGCTGCCGCACAGCCCCGGTGAGGAGGCCGCTGCTGACGCCTACGCGCACGACCAGGATCGGACCGGCGACTGAGGACACAGAGGCGATGGCCTCGACATCACGAATGCGGAATGGAGCCATCGTCGCAGACCACCCAGGGCGAACGTTGCCTGATGCGGCACTAGCGCAGCGACCGTCAGGAGGCCACTGGCGATCCGCATTCCGATCACGATGGGTCTCGTGTTCAGTCCTCGGTGACTCGGATGATCGTCTTGCCGGGGGTGCGCTTGTCGGGGATGAACGCGGCGGGTGCTTCGGCGAGCGGCCGTACGGCGCCGATGATCGGCTTGAGCCGTCCGTCTCTCAGCCGCGCGGCGAGGTCGGTGAGCTGGGTGCGGTCGGGTTCGACGACGAAGAAGACGGCCCGCCCGTACCGGGGTTGGACCTTGGGCGGCATGGCGATGGTGACAAGGGTGCCGCCGGCTCGTACCAGGGTGGCCGAGCGGTCGAGGATGTCCCCGCCGATCACGTCGAACACGACGTCGACGTCGCCGGCGTGCTCGAGCTTCTCGGTCTCCAGGTCGAGGAAGGTGTCCACGCCGAGCGCGAGCGCCCTGTCCCGGGCGGAGGCCCGGCCGGTGCCGATGACTCGGGCACCGACCTCTTGGGCGAGCTGCACCGCGATTGAGCCGACGCCGCCCGCGGCACCGTGGACCAGGACGGTCTGTCCTGTGGTGAGGCGGCCATGGTCGAACAGGCCCTGCCATGCGGTCAGCCCGGAGATCGGCACCGCGGCGGCCACGGCGTGGTCGATGTCGGCCGGCAGCGGAGCGAGGTTGCGGGCACGCATGTCGCGGGATGCGCCGTTGACGGTGAACGTGCCGGTGCGGATGCGGCGCGCCACCTCTGGACCGTGCTCCGGGTCGGCAGTCCACACGCCGCCTGCCGGCCCGTAAGGGGAGTCGTGGCGATCCCGTCGCGCAGCGGCGGCAGCGAGGCTGTGGAGCGGCCGAGGATGTCGGCCGCGGCCGCAGGATGGTGCCCATGAGGTGGATGTAGCACCAGGAAGTGTCCGCGAATCAACTCAAATACCGTGACCGTATTGGCGTGGCTGCTTCAGCGGGCCGCGGTTGCGAACGTGCGGTGCGCCCAATCGGCGAAGCTGCTCCAAGGGACCTCCGGATGAGCAGCGTGCAGTGCGGGGATGTCGACGCGGTAGCCGGGTCCGTTCAGAAACGTCCACATCGCATGCATGTCCGGATTGACGACTGCCGTCAGAGGTACTTGCCTATGGCGGACTTCCCGTCCCAGCGCCGCGCCGAGCGCAGCCGCCATCTGCGTGGGAGTGGGTGCATCGCCGGCCAGCTCAATACGCTGCCCGACGTAAGGTGCGGGGTTGAGCAGCACTTCCGCCGCGAACGCACCAAGGTCGGTGCGGGCAAGCTGCTGCAACGGCCGATCGGGCGGGAGCGGCAGATCGAGAGTGCCATCGACAACGCGCTCTGCTCCGCCGAGAGCGTTGTCGAAGAAATACGTCGGCCCCAGAATCGTATGGGGCACCTCGCCGGCGGTCAGCTCGGCCTCGATGCGTGCCTTGCTGTCGAAATGCGGTACGCCGCTCCGCTGGTCGGCTCCGGCGACCGAGCTGAACACGAGATGCGGCACCCCCGCCTCCCTGGCGGCAGCCAGGATTGTCTGTCCCTGGACCACCTCCGCTTCCACGCCGGCCTCGAACGGAGTGGTGAACGCGAAGACCCCGGCCGCCCCGCGCATCGCGGTGATGAGCGACCTGCGATCGCTCAAGGATCCCGCCACCACTTCGACACCCTGGTCGGCCAGTTCCCGCGCCGCTTTCCGCTGGGGGTCGCGCACCAGCGCGCGGACCCGGGCCCGGCGACCCAGCAGTGCGTCGGTCACAGCCCTGCCCTGTCCCCCGGTTGCCGCAAGTACCAAGATCGGCTCATGGACCATTGAAATGTTCCCTTCCTTGTGCGCAGCGGCGGCAACGGATCATCAGCGCCGGCCCCAACGGTAACCATCGGTCTCGGACGACACGCCCAGCGCTGCGTCCCGGCTGGCGATGCCCCGCCAGGCCTTCAACTTGTTGATCAGCCGCTCGACGGTGTTGCGCTCCTTGTACAGGTCCGCGTCGTGGCTGACGGGCCGACCGCCGCCAGAGCCCTTCTTCTTCCGGTTCGCGGCCTGGTCCCGCTTCTCCGGGATGACAGCCTTGATGCCGCGTCTGCGCAGGTGAGCGCGGTTTCCGCGAGACGAGTAGGCCTAATGGGACCCGAAGGTCGGCAGGCGAGCCCTGATCATGGTTGGGGCTGCGCCGTCCTTCAGGGCGCGGAGCGAGCCTTTGAGTATGCCCGGACCATCGAGTCCTGTTGACAAGACGAGGTCAACTCCGCGCCCATCAGCGGACATCGAGACATACGAGACGAGCGCAGGCCTGCCTGCAAAAGCACCAGAGTGGTCGTGATGGTGCAAGTCAGGACGCCTTGCGCCGTCGCGCTCGCTCTCTGTTCCTGAAGCGGTTCGCTGTTCGCAGTGCGAGCCAGTTGTGCGGACCACCTCTCTCCACTGCCTGAGCTTCAGCTCCGAAGCAGACCGAGGGCCGCACGACTCGCTGGGGTTGCGAACGGCTGGTGGGATGACGTGCCTTGAGCACTTCCATTAGGGAGCACGCGCGCCCTGCACAGGCTCTGACTTGGGCAAAGAGTCACGACAGAGGAGGGCTGCATGGAGATTACCGCGTTACCGACGCCCGTGTTCTGCGGGGTGGACTGGGCTGAAGACCATGTGCGCCACGAGGCGCTTGAAGTCGAGCGGGGGTGAGAGACCTTCGACTCCTGGCCGTCGCAGCGGTCGGGTGAAGCTGAGGGCAGCCTGATCCGGGAGGCGCCGGGGAGGGTGGGAGCAGCCCTGACAACGCCGGGACGTGCCAGTACTGCCAGATGGTGCGGGTCCGGTCAGCGAGACGGGAAGGTGTACGAGAGGAACCGGTGTCTGACGCCCCTTAACGGCCCACCAGCTCAAATCTGGCGGATATGGGCTGGTCGCGGTGCGTACCTGCTTGTTGTGCGAGAGCGGGTAACTCCTGGTCGCCATGTGATCAACGGCCAGGAGGTCACGGTGAATGTCTGCGGCGTAGCCGTGGCGATGCCGCAGGGGTAGAGCTGGGCACGCCTCACCCGTCGATCGACTTTCAAGTGAACGTGGGAACCGTCCGGTGTCGTCCTCGCCTCGCGCAGCCAGCGCGGCGGAAGGACAGGCACGTCGTCTGCTGGCGGCGCCGGGCGGGGCGGAGGCTCCGTAGTAGTCCGAGGTCGGGAAAGCCGGCCGCATGGCGAAGGGGGCCAGCAAGTCAGTAGTGGAAGTGCTGGAAGACCAGGAGGCCGCTGGTGAATACGAGTGATCCGCTGCTCGGCTCGTTCCGGGCTGAGCGGCGGGTACTGGAGATCCAGACCAAGCTGCACCGTTGGGCGAACGACGATCCTCATCGTCGGTTCGACGATCTGTACAACCTCGTCTGTGATCCCGCGTTCCTGGCCATGGCCGGGGAGCGGGTTGCGGGGAACAAGGGCGCACGCTCGGCCGGAGTGGACGGCATGACCGTCACCTTCGTCCGGGAACGGTTCGGCGCGGCGGGGTTCCTTGCCGAGTTGCGGGAGCAGTTGAAGTCCCGCAGTTTCCGTCCGGTGCCGGTCAGGGAACGGATGATCCCCAAGCCGGGGTCGCGCAAGCGGCGCCGCCTCGGGATTCCGACTGTGGCCGACCGGGTGGTCCAGGCGGCCTTGAAGCTGGTGTTGGAGCCGATCTTCGAGGCGGACTTTGCTCCGTGCTCGTACGGCTTCCGCCCCAACCGGCGGGCGCATGACGCGATGGCCGAGACGCGTTTTCTGGCATCCAAGACGTACGAATGGGTGCTGGAGGGCGACATCACGGCGTGCTTCGACGAGATCTCGCACTCGGCCCTGATGGACCGGGTGCGGGCTCGGATCGGGGACAAGCGCGTGCTCGCGCTGGTGAAGGCGTTCTTGAAGGCGGGCATCCTCACCGAGGTTGGCACCTCCAAGGAGACGGTCACTGGCACCCCGCAGGGCGGGATTCTCTCGCCGCTGCTGGCCAATGTGGCCCTCTCGGTCCTGGACGAGCACTTCATCCAGATCGAGGGCGGGCCGCAGACCAGCCCGAAGCGACGGTTCACCCGGCGCCAGAAGGGGTTGGCCAACTACCGGTTGATCCGGTATGCGGACGACTTCGTCATTCTGGTCTCGGGAACCCGAGCTCACACGGAGGCACTGCTTCCCGAAGTGGCGGAGGTCCTCTCCACCGTCGGCCTGCGGCTGTCGGAGGAGAAGACGCTGATCACGCACATCGACGAGGGCCTCGACTTCCTTGGCTGGCGCATCCAGCGCCATCAGAAGCGGGGAACTGACCGGCAGTACGTCTACAACTACCCGGCCAAGAAGGCACTTCGGTCCATCAAGGCCAAGACGAAGGCGCTCTGCCGGATGAACGTCAGCCTGCCGCTGGCAGTCCTGCTGCACAAGCTCAACCAGGCGCTGCGGGGCTGGACCGCCTACTTCCGCCCTGGGGTGTCCGCCCGGGCCTTCCAATACCTGCGCATGATCGTATGGCGTCAGGTCTTCGGATGGCTCCGACGCAAGCACCTCGGCACCGGGTGGAAGGAACTCCGTCGCCGCTACTGCGACGGCGGATGGTGGCCGCACGACGGGAGCGTCGTCCTGTTCAACCCGGGCTCGGTAGTCACCACGCGATACCGGCCCCGAGGGACGACCATCCCGTCGCCCTGGCCCAGCACGACCTGAGGAAAGCAACTGCTCAACGGGGCTTGTGGAGAGCCGGATGCGGGGCCAACTCGCACGTCCGGTTCGGGAGGGCGGCGTGGAGAAACGGGCTGGGAGGAATCCCAGTACCGCGCTCCGCGCCGACCCCACCACGACATCGCGCTGGTCGACGCGGGTGGGAAGCAACTCGCCAAGCAGCGGATCAGCGACGATGCCGAAGGATTCGCTCAGCTCACCGCGCTGCTGATTGAGCACGGCGACTGCGCGGACGCCCCGATCCCCGTCGCGATCGAGACCTCCCGTGGGCTTCTGGTCTCCTGCCTGCGGGCCACCGGACGGCCGGTCTACGCAATCAACCCGCTGGCAGTCGCCCGCTACCGGGACCGCCACTCCATCGCCCGCAAGAAGTCTGATGCCGTCGACGCCGCGGCGCTGGCGAACATCCTTCGGACCGACATGGCCGCCCACCGGCCGCTGCCTGCGGATTCCGAGCTCGTCCAGGCCATCGCGGTGCTTGCCCGGGCCCAGCAGGATGCCGTCTGGGACCGCGGCCAGGCATTGAACAAGCTCCGTTCCCAGCTGCGCGAGTTCTACCCAGCCATCCTGGAAGCGCTCGCCGACCACAAGCACGGCCTCTATGCCCGCGAAGCACGCGTGATCCTTGCTGCGGCTCCAACTCCGACAGCAGCCGCAAAACTGACACGGCGTCGCCTGCAGTCCCTGCTCAAGCAGGCCGGCCGAGTACGCGGTATCCAGGCCGAAGCCGACAGACTGCACGAAGTCTTCCAGCGCGACTACCTCCACCAGGCCCCGCAGATCGAAGAGGCCCTCGGTCAGCAGACATCTGCCCTGCTCAGGAGACTGAACACTGCCTGCCTCAATGCCGACCAGCTTGAAGAAGCCACTGCTCAAGCCTTCGAGAAGCATCCGGACGCAGCGATCATCCGCAGTTTTCCAGAGCTCGGATCCTTAACCGGAGCCCGAGTCCTTGCGGAGATCGGCGACGACCGAAGCCGGTTCGCGAGCGCCAGCTCGCTCAAGGCATACGCCGGAAGTGCCCCGGTCACCCGCGCTAGCGGCAAAAGCTGCAAGGTCATGAGCCGCAAGGTCAAGAACCAGCGACTGGCCGCAGTCGGCTACGTGTGGGCGTTCGTCTCCCTTACCAAATCACAGGGCGCCAGGGCCCACTACGACCATCGCAGAAAAGCCGGCGACCGCCACGTTGCTTCTCTCGGCGTTGAGGGGCGGGTGACCCCGGTGGGCGTCAGGGTTGCCCAGCTCAGCGGTATGCACCAGTGCGTGTCGTGTGTGCGACAGGTGTCGCGCACCTACCGCCGATGCGCCGACGCCGACCTTCCCGAACTGCAGCGCCTGGCCACAACCGTCGAGACATGGTGGCGGGAGATCCTTGCGTTCCTGCACACGGGGATCACCAACGCCGGCTCCGAAGGCACCAACCAGGTCATCAAGACAATCGCCCGCGACGCCTACGGCTTCCGCAACCCCGGCAACCAGCGCTTCCGCACCCGCTGCGCGACCACCCGTCGAGCCCGTGGACACCTCGATGCCCGCTAATCTCGTTGAGCCCGCACCCTGCAATCGTGTTGGCTAGCGGCACCGAACTGTCAGTACCGCCGGTGTCCGCTTGGCTGTAGCAGGGAGTTAAACGTGCAGGACATTGTTGTCGACCCCGTTGCCCACAATCGGGCAGCCTGGGACAAGTATGTCCAAGAGGGCAACGAGTGGTCGAGGCCGGTGAGTGCTGAGGATGTCGAGCGCGCCCGCATGGGCGACTGGTCGATTGTTCTCATCGGGCGTGAGCCAGTCGACCGCTCCTGGCTGCCGACGGACCTGACCGGCAAGGACGTGTTGTGCCTGGCCTCCGGCGGTGGCCAGCAGGGTCCGATCCTCGCCGCCGCAGGCGCGCGGGTCACCGTATTCGACAACTCACCCCGCCAGCTCGGCCAGGACCAGATGGTGGCGGCGCGCGACGGACTCGAGCTGCGCACCGTCCTAGGCGACATGCGCGACCTCAGCGCCTTCGGCGACGCAACATTCGACGTCGTACTCCATCCGGTCTCTAACGTATTCGTACCAGACTTGGCACCGGTGTGGCGTGAGTGCTTCCGCGTCCTGCGACCGGGCGGAACTCTGCTCGTGGGCTTCCTCAACCCTGATGTGTACTTGTTCGACCACGAGGCGCTCGACGAGCGCGGCGAGCTGATCGTCGTGCACAAGCTGCCCTACAGCGATGTCACGCAGTACTCGGCCGAGGAACGCGCCACGAAGTTCGGCGCGGATGCCCCTCTTGAATACAGCCACACCCTCACCGACCAGATCGGCGGGCAACTTGCCGCGGGGTTCGTCCTCACCGGCTTCACGGAAGCGCCGCACCAATCCAACGCATCCGCTCAATACATGTCGCACTATTTTGCGACGCTGGCGGTCAAGCCGGGCTGACCCAGCCGTGGGGCCGGCCGAGACGGCCGTGTCTCCGAATGGCCAAGTGGAGCGCTGTGCCAGCCCGACCCCCACTAACTTCGCTGAGCCCGTATGGACTGCCGTTCTTGCTGATCACGCAGTCTCCGCTCGCGCTGGCTGCGATCGTGGTGACGCATATCGTGCTGGACCGCTATCGGGCCGCGAAGTATCTGGTCTGGGCGAGGAACCTGCTGGCGCCCGCCTCGCGGCGGGTGAAGTGGGCTGATGCGCAGGTGAACCAGGGCTCGCCGGTGACCGTGCCGTCGGGGCTTGCGAACGCCCTGGTCATCGTCGCGGACAACACGGTGCATCTGGCGATCAACGCCGCCGCCCCGGCGTGGTGGGGGTGACGGCGATGGCGTCAGCGGTTGACCTGGGCCATCAGCTCACGGTTCGCAGCGCGGGCGGCTTCAAGGTCCTCGTCCCGTTCGGTGAGTTCGGCGCGGAGGTCGAGGATCTGCTGTTCCAGCTCGGCGGTCCGACGCGCGAGTGTCTCGACGTCAGCCGGGGCGCCGAGGCCGGAGGTTTCCCAGGCCGCCTGTCCCAACGCCTCGGAGAGCCGCCGTTCGAGCCGGGTGATGTGCGCGGACAGACGGCCGTTGCGGGCTGTCAGATTCGCGACGTCAGCCAGCAGTGACTGGCGGCTGACCTGCGTTCCGGTCGCCGTGCCGGGACGCGGCTCGCCCGCTCGGGCGAGAACGGCCGCGTGCAGGTCACCATGCCGGTGGATCAGGCTGCGGTGGACGCCGGCGGCGCGGGCAACGGAGGAGACGGTGATCTCCTCGCCGTCCGCGGCCAGCTTGTCGAGGACCTTGAGGACACGGGTCCGCCGCCGGTCGGAGTCCGCTGCCCGTGCTCGGGCCAGGTGGTCCCCGGTCTCCTTGGCGACCTCCGACAGGCTCATCGCCCCGGACTCCACCAGGCCGCGGAAGCGCCGGAGCTCCAGCCAGCGCTGCGGGTCCAAGACCATGGCCCACCCCTCTCTGCAACCTTGGACAACAGGCAGCAGCGTGCCGGGGGCCGGCATGCAGCGCATCAAGACCCCTGGCGGACCGCTTCACCCTTGGCTGAACATCCTGCGTCCTGTTCCGAGGGCCGCCCGGCAAGCTGCCGGGCGGCCCTCTTTTCGTGTGCCCGGAATAGGGGCCACTATTAAGCCCCGGTAAAGAAAGTGGGCGGCGGACAGGGGTACTTCCTGCCACGTGTGGCGTGTAGCGTGAGAACGGAAATCAGCGCGCCGTAGTGCGTGTGACCTACGGGGGATGGTCGATGAAAACGGGAGTTGCCAATGAAATGCCCGGGCATGTGGATTTTCCGGGATCAGGAGCCCATAGGCGTGTGACGGAATTGCATTCTCTGCGTGAGCAGGCGCGCCGCGGCCCGAGTGACCGCGCGACCGAGGCGCAGAAGGCCAAGGGCAAGCTGACGGCCCGTGAGCGTATCGAACTGCTGCTCGACGAGGGGTCCTTCCGTGAGGTGGAGCAGCTGCGCCGGCACCGGGCGACCGGGTTCGGCCTGGAGGCGAAGAAGCCGTACACCGACGGTGTCATCACCGGCTGGGGCACGGTGGAGGGCCGCACGGTTTTCGTCTACGCTCACGACTTCCGGATCTTCGGCGGCGCGCTGGGCGAGGCCCACGCCACGAAGATCCACAAGATCATGGACATGGCCATCGCGGCCGGCGCCCCGCTGGTCTCCCTGAACGACGGCGCGGGCGCCCGTATCCAGGAGGGCGTCTCCGCCCTCGCCGGTTACGGCGGCATCTTCCAGCGCAACACGAAGGCCTCGGGAGTCATCCCGCAGATCTCCGTGATGCTGGGCCCGTGCGCCGGCGGTGCCGCGTACTCTCCGGCGCTGACGGACTTCGTGTTCATGGTCCGCGAGACCTCCCAGATGTTCATCACCGGCCCGGACGTGGTCAAGGCGGTCACGGGCGAGGAGATCACCCAGAACGGCCTGGGCGGCGCGGACGTCCACGCGGAGACCTCCGGCGTCTGCCACTTCGCGTACGACGACGAGGAGACCTGCATCGCCGAGGTGCGCTACCTCCTCTCGCTGCTGCCGCAGAACAACCGTGAGAACCCGCCCCGCGCGGACTCCGACGACCCGGTGGACCGCCGCAGCGACGTCCTCCTCGACCTGGTCCCGGCCGACGGCAACCGGCCGTACGACATGGCCAAGGTCATCGAGGAGATCGTCGACGACGGCGAGTACCTGGAGGTCCACGAGTGCTGGGCGCGCAACATCATCTGCGCGCTCGCCCGCCTGGACGGTCAGGTCGTCGGCATCATCGCCAACCAGCCCCAGACGCTGGCGGGTGTGCTGGACATCGAGGCCTCGGAGAAGGCGGCGCGTTTCGTGCAGATGTGCGACGCGTTCAACGTTCCGATCGTCACTCTCCTGGACGTGCCCGGGTTCCTGCCGGGTGTGGACCAGGAGCACGGCGGCATCATCCGCCACGGCGCGAAGCTGCTGTATGCGTACTGCAACGCGACCGTGCCGAGGATTTCGCTCATCCTGCGCAAGGCGTACGGAGGTGCCTACATCGTCATGGACTCCCAGTCCATCGGCGCGGACCTCACCTACGCGTGGCCGACGAACGAGATCGCGGTCATGGGTGCCGAGGGTGCCGCGGGCGTCATCTTCCGCCGTCAGATCGCAGACGCCGAGGACCCCGAGGCGATGCGGCAGAAGATGGTCAAGGAGTACAAGGCCGAGCTGATGCACCCGTACTACGCGGCCGAACGCGGCTTGGTCGACGACGTGATCGACCCCGCAGAGACCCGCGAGGTCCTGGTCAAGTCCCTGGCGATGCTCCGCACCAAGCACGCCGACCTGCCCTCCCGCAAGCCCCGGCCGCTTCGCCGGAACTGGGTGGGGGAGAGCCCTACCGAGGCCGTGAAGCGCCGTGAGAACGTGCTGGCGCTGCTGTAACCCACCCGTGCGGATATTTCGGCCACATTCAACGAGCTGTGTACAAGGTGGGATTTGGCCTCGTGCAGGCGTACCGCGCTCAGAAATCGCCCGGGCGTCACGCCCGTTGTGCGTTGGAAGACCCTGATGAAATAGAATTTGCTCATCATCGCCGATCGGGCCAGGTCGTCCAGTACTAATGGCTCGTGGTAATTCTCGCGCATGGTCGTGATGGCGCGGCGGGCAAGATGCTCCATGTGCTCCGCACTCCCTGATCTGGTCGACGACGGTACGACATGGGTGTGTGGCCGTTATTGCGCCGCACCGTCCCGCAGAGACGTGTGACGGCAGCACGAAAACGCACCTGTACGAAGGCAGGGCGAGGCTCGCCGAGTAGGGCTATGAAGTGGCTGAGGCTCCGCGCAGGCATTCCGCACACCCGCGCGGGGCTGGTGGCCCATGCAGGTCAATGCCCCGAAGGGGCCTTCCGGTCCAGGACTGAGGGGCCGGCGCGGCGAGCTGCATGTTCAGCCAGAGGCGCCGTGCGTTTGCCGGATGGCGAGCGGGACCTCCGGCCGTGGACGGCGTGAAGCGATGCGCGGCGAATCAGCCAGACTCGTTGTGCGGCTCATCGCGCCGAAGTCGGCCTTGCAAGCCGCTGCCTGTCAAGTCAAGTGAGACATGTGTAGTGCTATGAATTATGTGGTTCTGGTTGGCGCCACTTGGCCGGGTCGTTGATCCACGTTTGGCGGGGGATCTTGGGCGGTTTCGGGCGGCGGTTGAACCGTTCCGGGTGTCGTGCGTATGCCTCGGCGAGCGTGGCCGCGCGCTGCTCGCGGACCAGCTCGGCGGTGCCGAAGTGCACGCTGGCCAGGGTGTGGTAGCCGATCCCGGAGTGGCGGTGGGTGTGGTTGTAGTAGGTGATGAACCCCTCCATCCACCCCCGCGCGTGCGCCAGTGAATCGAACCTTTCCGGGTAGTCCGGCGCGTACTTGACGGTCTTGAAGTGACTCTCGCTGTAGGGGTTGTCGTTGCTCACCCCGGGGCGGGAGTGGCTCCTGGTCACGCCGAGGTCGATCAGGAGCTGGGAGACCTTCTTGCTCGTCATCGAGGTGCCGCGGTCGGCGTGGACGTGCCCGGGCACGATGCCGTTGCGCTTGATGGTCTCACGGATCAACTCCTTGGCCCGCTCGGCCGATTCGGCACGCTCGACCGTCCAGCCGACCACGTAGCGGCTGAAGATGTCGATGATCACATACGCGTGGAACCAGACGCCCTTCTCCGGTCCGGCGAGCTTGGTGATGTCCCAGGTGAATACCTGGGACGGTCCTTCGGCGACCAGCTCGGGCACCGCCCGCGGTCTGGGCGCCCTGGCCGGCCGCATCGGCCAGCCGCCCGTGGTCGGCGAGATACTTGCCGGCATCCTCATGGGACCGACGCTGTTCGGCGCCCTGGCCACCGACCGCCTCTGGGCCGGTGCTGAACCTGATCCGCGCGAGGAGCTCCTGGCGGGGCCTGGCCGTCGTACCTGAGCCGGGTGCCGTCGGCGGCGTCTCCGGGGAGGATGTGGGCGCCATCGGACGAGGCACCCGTGCGGCCGGCTGAACGAGCTCCCCGACTCGCCGAACTGGCCGAGGTGTTCGAGGACGCGGCCCAGGGCCGGGGCGGCGTCGCGGCCGTCAGCGGCAGCCTCGACTGCGGGCGCACCGAACTCCTCGACGCGCTGCGATGCGAGGCCGTACAGGCGGGTCACGCCGTGCTGCGGGCCACCGGCTCCTGGCCGGAACGGGATACGCAGGGCGGCGTGCTCGGCCAGCTGGTGCGATACACGGAGTTCCCGGGAGACGCAGGCGGCGCCCTCGCCCGCACCCTGGCACGGTTTCCCGCACGCCTGCCCGGTGGCGGCTCGGCCCAGTGGCCGCCCGACCGGGCGACCGGCGCGGCCCTGCACGACCTGACTGCGGGGCTCCTGCAGACGGCTGAGAAGGTGCCGGTCCTGTTGTGCGTCGACGACATCTACCTCGCCGACTCCCTCTCCCTGCACGCGATCCTCCAGCTGGCGCGGCAGCTGCGCTCGTCGCGCATTGCCCTGGTGGTCGCCGAGTGCATCGCCTCCCGGCCGGCCCACCTGGGGCTGCACGCCGAGCTGCGGCGCCACCCCCGCTACCGCCACGTCGTACTGGAAGGCCTGTCGCGCGCGGCGGTGGCCACCGTGCTGGCCCGCTCCCTCGGCAGGGCCGCGGCGGAGGTGCTGGCGGCGAACTGCCACCGCATCACTGCCGGAAACCCCCTGCTCCTGCGGGCGATCGTGGCCGACCAGAAGCGTGCCGGCACCGCGGCGGGCGGCGGCGGAGCCCGTCCTCGCCGATGCCTACGCGGACACTGTGCTGAGCTGCCTGCACCGGGGCGGCCCCGCCGTCCTCGCGCTCGCCCAGGTCCTCGCCGTGGTCGACGAGGAGGAAACGGACGACGACCTGCCGGCCCGGATGCTCGACGCGCAGCCCGCGGCCGTCGCGGGGCGCTGCGGGGCGCTGGAGACGGCCGGACTCCTCAGCGGTACGCGGCTGTGGCATCCCGCAGCACGCGCAGCGGTACTGCGCAGCCTCGCCGCACCCGCCCGCCGGGACCTGCACCGCCGGGCGGCGGTGCTGCTCCACGCGGACGGGGCCGCCGCCACGCGGATCGCCCCGCACCTGCTCGCGGCGGCACACGACGACCTGCCCTGGGCCGTGGCCGTGCTGCGCGACGCCGCTGGGCGCCACCTGGCGGCCGACCGGATTCACGACGCGCGGGCCTGCCTTGCCGCCGCTCCAGCCGCGTGCCGGGACGACGGCGAACGGGCGGGGCTCAGAGCCCGGCTGGCGGCCACCGCCTGGCTGCTCGACCCGTCTTTCGGCGCGCGGCACTTCGAGGAACTCGCCACGGCGCTGCGCGACGGCCTGCTGCCCGGCCGGCACGCGCTGGACCTGGCCAGGCACCTGCTCTGGCCCGGCCGGTTCGACGAGGCCGCCCTGACCGTCCGTCGGGCGGCGCCGATGACCGGGGGCCCGGCCGCGGATCCGCCGACCGGCACCGAGGTCCGGGCCACGCGCACGCTGCTGTCGACCCGCGGGCTCACGCTGCGGGTCCTGGCGGACACCGAGTACGGCGCCGAACGCATCGCTCTGCTCACCGAGGCCGTCGCCGTCCTGCGCGCCGCCGGCGACTCGTTGCAGACCGCGGACGCCCTGGCCGAGCTCGCCCGCGGCCACCTCCGGACGGGCCTGGCGACGGCCGCCCGGCTCGCCGGGCGGTGCGGGGCCCGGCCGCTGGCGGCCGCCCTCGCGGCCGAGCTCGAAGCGCTGGCGCCGCACGGGCGGCGACCGGGTGAGCGCCGTGGGGACGGGGCCGCCGCCGTCGGCCCTCTCAGCGCCGCGGAACGGCGCGTGGCCGTGCTCGCGGCGGACGGGCACACCAACAAGGAGATCTCGCATTGCCTGCGCGGCACGGTCAGCACGGTGGAGCAGCACCTCACCCGCGTCTACCGCAAACTGGGCGTCAGAGCCCGGCGAGACCTCGCTTCTGCGTGCGCACGCGACGCCGCGCAGCAGATGGCCGCCGCACCGGCACCACCGCGACCGGCCCGGGACCGCGCGATCCCGGCAGACGTGTCCGGTTCCGCTGTGTAGTGTGAGGAAACGTGAAGGCGGAGAACCTGAGAGGCAATCTGGAAGGCATGCTGCTGTCGGTCCTCGAACCCGGCGCGCAACACGGCTATGCCGTCATCGAGGAACTCAGGCGGCGCAGCGGCGATGCCATCAACCTCCCCACCGGGACGGTCTATCCGGCGCTGCACCGGCTCGAGGCCGCGGGGCTGGTCGGCAGCGAGTGGATTACCCACAACGGCCGCCGCCGCCGCAACTACTTCCTCACAACGGCCGGACGCCGCGCCCTGGCCGACAAGCGGACGGCGTGGCAGGAGATCTCCTCCGTCATCACGGTCGTACTGGGCGGGAAGGCGTGATGGCCGTACTGCAGCGCTACACCGACCACGTGGCCGAGTACCTGGTCGGACCGGACTCGCGCCGCTCGGACATCATCGACGAGCTGCTGGACGGCCTCCAGTGCGCGGCGGAGTGCAACCTGGACGACTGCACCGACGTCGAAGAGGCTGCGCACCGCGCCGTCCTGGAGTGGGGTCCGCCCTCCGAGGTCGCCCGCGCCTACAACGACGCCACGGTGCGCATCAGCGCCAACCGGCTGTCCCTGCAGGCGGTCTGCGCTCTGCCGCTGCTCGCGGCTACCTGGGCCTCCGCGCTGCTCGGGGGCCCGGCCGGGCCCTGGCCGGACCACCCGCCGCTGCTTCTGATCGGGTTGTCGATCGTGGCCTTCGGCTGTGTGCTGTCCCTGGCGGGCGCGTTGTCAGGGCTCCGGAAGGGCACCGGAATCGCCGCGGCGGCCGCCCGCCGCGACCAGACCATCACCACCGGCACCCTCGCGGCCCTCATCGGCCTGCTCGGCGTCCTGGGTGCGCTGGTCCTCCTTCTGCTCAACCGGGGCCTGAGCCATCCGGAGTCCCTGGACTGGCCCATGGTCGCAATCCCCGCGACGCTGACGCTCCTGGCCGGAGCGTACTTCGGCACGGCCCTGAAGCGCTTCCTCGCCGTCCTTCGCGGGACCGACTCCCTGTAGCGCCAACCCTGTTCGGCCCTGGCCGCCGTCGGCTGCGCTGTCCGCCCCGGAGCGGTCCGTGAAGAGAGCCCTCGGCGGGCGACACCCCCTCTCGGGGTGCGCCCGCCGAGGGCTCTCCGCGTTTCCGGAACATGTCACTCCATGTCAACTCCATTGCTGGGCACCAGATTTGGTGTTGCGTCGCCGGGATCACCGGGCTAACTTGTCCTCCGGTATATGTAGCTTGGCTACACAGTAGCGTCCCTACAGGAGGGTTACCTTGGAGCGCATGACGCGGTGGGTGCTCTCCCATCGGCTGCCCGTCGTACTGGTCTGGGTGGTGCTCACCTTGGCCGGAGGTGCCCTGTCGGGCAGCACGATCGACAAGCTCTCCTACGAGTCGCGGCTCCCTGACAAGCAGTCACAGGCGGCGAACGACGCCCTGGCCCAGCGCTTCGCCCAGACCGGCGGCAAGAATGCCCCCCTGCTGCTCGTGGTGACCGCGCCCAAGGGCACGACCGTCGACAGCGAAGGCGTGCGCAAGCAGTGGGGCGCGCTGATCGCCAAGGTCACTCCGAAGGGCGGCCGCAGCGTCTCCTATGCGGACCCCGGCGGCGAGTCCCTGGTCTCCCAGGACAAGCGCACTACCGTCGCGCTCGTCTACCCGCCGGCCAACCGCTCCAACGTCCCGTACGAACAGTCCCTCCCGGGCATCAAGGCGGTCGTCGAGCACACGAAGATCGCCGGAGCCCCGGTCGAGCTGACCGGACAGCCGGTCCTCTCCGGGCGTGACAGCGGAGCCACGCGCAGCCCGATCTACGAGACCTTGATCGGCGCACTCGGTGCCCTGATCGTCCTGGCCCTTGTCTTCGCCAGCGGCCTCGCCATCGTGCCCCTGCTGATGGCCATGGTCGCCATCCCCACCACGTTCCTGCTGGTGCGCGGCATCACCGGGATCACCGATGTCTCCTTCATCGTCCAGTTCCTGGTGGCGCTCATCGGCCTGGGCATCGCGATCGACTACGCGCTCCTCATCGTCACCCGCTGGCGCGAGGAGCGGCAGAAGCCCGGGTCGGACGGCGCCGACCCCGAGGCGCGCCGAGAGGCGGTCGTACGGGCCGTCGCCAGCGCCGGCCACGCCGTCGCACTCAGCGGCGCCACAGTGGCCATTTCCCTGGCCGCGCTCGTGGTCCTGCCCGTCCCGTTCCTGCGCAGCGTCGGTTACGCGGGTCTGCTGATCCCGCTGGTCAGCGTCGCCATCGCCGTCACTCTGCTGCCCGTCATGCTGTACGCCTGGGGCGACAATCTCGACCGGCCGCGCCGGGCCCACCGCCCGGACAGCAAGCTGTGGGGCCGGATCGCCGGAGTCACCACCCGCCGTCCCGCACTGTGCGCCGTGCTCAGCGGCGCGGTACTGCTGGGCCTGGCCGCGCCCGTCCTCGCCCTGCGCCTGGGGCAGCCGGCCACCGTGACCCTCGCCCAGGGCGGCAAGCCCGCCGCCGCGTTCCAGCGGATCGTCGACGCGGGCTTCGGCGAGGGCATCGCCCGCCCCCTCGAGGTCGTCGTGCCCGCGGGCGGCGGCGACGCCCTGCACACCCAGCTCGCCGGGCTCGACGGCGTCGCGGGCTCCGCCGCCCCGGCCGACTGGGCGCGCGGCGGCCAGCGCATCATCGACGTGTGGACCACGGCCGACCCCTCCAGCAGCGCCGGCCGGTCCACCGTGACCGAGGTCATGGACGTCGCCCAGGACACCCCCGGCACCCTGGCCGGCGGCGGGCCCGCCACGGACGTCGACTTCATCGACGCGGTCTACGGCTCCCTCGGGCTCATCCTGATCTTCGTCGCCCTGCTCACCTTCGTGGTGCTCGCCCGTACCCTGCGCTCGGTCGTCCTGCCGATCAAGGCTCTGATCCTCAACGCGCTGTCCACCTGCGCGGCCTACGGTGTGGTCGTCCTTGTCTGGCAGAAGGGCTACGGCAGCGAGGCGCTGTTCGACACCCCGGCGATCGGGGCGGTGACCATCTGGATTCCCATGGCGGTGTTCGCCTTCCTCTTCGGGCTGTCCATGGACTACGAGGTGTTCATCCTCCACCGCATCCGTGAGACCCACCTGGAGCTGACGGCCAGGGGCGAGCGCGACACCGTGGTCCCCTCCGTCGTGACCGGCATCAGCCGCACGGGCCGGCTCGTCACCTCCGCGGCGCTCATCCTCTTCCTGGCCTTCACCGCGCTGGCCAGCATTCCGATCACCGACGTGAAGGTGTTCGCCACCGCTCTGGCGGCGGGCATCGTCATCGACGCCACCGTGGTCCGGGGCCTGCTCACCCCGGCTCTGGTCACCCTTCTCGGGCGCTCCAACTGGTGGTTCCCGCGCTCCTTGGGCCGGCTGCTTGTTACTTCCCCCGGACAGGCACCCGGCCCAAGGACCCACCCTGCCGACGACGACGCGGCCGGGTACGGGGGGCAGGAGGTGGCGCCCGACGCCGCAGCCTTCGCCACGCAGGCCGACCCGCAGAGCCGCGCCTGACGACGCAAGCCACCGTGCTACGGCGCGGTGGCTTGCGCGCGCTTTCTCACGCCTTCATCGGCGTACGCAAGGGTGGTCGCGCGGGCGCCGACGGCAATACGGCGGCCGGACCAAACGAGTGCGAAGGGAACCGACAGTGTCCACACAAAGGCCCAGCCACGACGTGGTGATCCTGGGATCGGGAATCGCCGGATCCACCCTCGGCGCGGTACTGGCCCGCAGCGGGGCCAAGGTGTTGATCGCCGACGCGAGCACCCACCCCCGCTTCGCGGTGGGGGAGTCCATGATTCCCCAGCTCGTCGCCTGGCTCCAGGTGCTCGCCGAACGCTACGACATCCCCGAGCTCCAGGCCCTCACCGACGCGACGACCATCAACGAGAAGGTGAGCAATACCTTCGGCCGCAAGCAGCACTTCGGCTTCATGCTGCACCGTCCGGGGCAGGAGCCCGACCCGGACGAGGCGCACCAGTTCGTCATCCCCGACGCGCTGACGTCCGCCAGCCACCTCTTCCGCCAGGACAGCGACGCCTACCTGCTGCGCGTCGCCGTCGGACACGGCTGCGACACGCGCCAGCAGTGGCGCGCGGAGAAGATCGACTTCGACGACGACGGTGTCACCGTGACCGGCGCCGACGGGCACGTGGTCCGGGCTCGCTACCTGGTGGACGCGAGCGGCTTGCGCTCGCCGCTGGCCGACCGCCTCGGCCTGCGCGAGCAGCCGGCCCGGTTCCGGCACCACTCCCGGTCGCTGTTTACGCACATGATCGGGGTGAAGCCGTTCGACGACGTGCTGGACGTGCCCGAGAAGAGCCGGCCGCCGGTGCCCTGGCACAACGGCACCATGCACCACCTCTTCGAGCGGGGCTGGTTCTGGATCATCCCCTTCGACAAGCACGAGCTCTCGCGCAACCCGCTGTGCAGCGTGGGTGTCACGCTCGACCCACGGCTGTACCCCAAGCCGGAGGGCGTCAGCGCGGAGGAGGAGTTCACACAGCTGCTGAGCCGGTTCCCGGCGGTGGAGCGGCAGTTCGAGGGGGCCAGGAAGGTCAGGGAGTGGGTGTCCACCGGCCGGCTGCAGTACTCCTCCGACCAGACCGTGGGCCACCGTTGGTGCCTGATGTCCCACGCCGCGGGCTTCCTCGACCCGCTGTACTCGCGCGGCATGTCCAACACCTTCGAGATCATCCACGCCCTCGCCCCTCGGCTCCTCGCCGCACTCGCGGACGACGACTTCGACGAGGAGCGCTTCCGCTACGTCGAGGAGCTTGAGCAGGGCCTGCTCGACTACAACGACATGCTCGTCAACTGCTCGTTCATCGCCTTCTCGCACTTTCGTCTCTGGGACGCGGTGTTCCGCATCTGGGGAAGCGGCAACACCCCCGGCACCCTGCGGATCAACAACGCCCTGCGCAAGTACCGTGCCGACCGCGACGCGAGCGTCTTCGACGCCTTGGAGGAGGTGCCGCACACCGGCCTCTGGTGGCCCGACAACGACGATTTCAAGGCCCTCCTCGACGGAACGGCACAGGCCTGCGCGCAGTACGAGGCGAAGGAGATCGACGTGGCATTGGCCGGTACCCGGGCGCGGTACAGCGCCACCCGCACCGCCTCGGCCAACTCCTTGCCGTCCGGGCGAAGACCGGTCATGTGGAACGCGTTGCTGCGCTGTGCGTATCCCGCGACCTCGCAGTACACGCGCGCACCACGGCGCCGCGCGGACTCCTCGTCCTCCAGGACCAGTACGGCCGCGCCCTCGCCGAGCACGAAGCCGTCGCGGTTGCGGTCGAAGGGCCGCGAGGCGTGCTCGGGGTCCTCGTTGTTGGGCGAGGTCGCCCTGATCGCGTCGAAACAGGCGACGGTGATCGGCGAGATGGGCGCGTCGGTGGCACCGGCCAGGACGACGTCGGCCGACCCGTCCTGGACGAACTGGGCACCCTGGGCCACGGAGTCGAGCCCCGAGGTGCAGCCCGTTGACACCACCCGGACCGGGCCCTGGGCATCGGCCGTCCACGCCACCTCGGTGGCGAGCGTGCCCGGGACCAGCGCCCCGTACAGGTGCGGGTACGGGTTCGACGCGTCCACGACCCAGTTGTCGCCGCGGTCGCTGACCTTGACGTACTGCTGCTCCAGCGTGATGGTGGCGCCCACGGCGCTGCCGATCGAGACACCGATGCGGTGCGGCGGCACCCGGTCGGTCGCAGCACCGCTGTCCGCCAGGGCCTCCCGCGCGGCGACCACGGCGAACTGCGCGGCGCGGTCCATGCGCTGGACCTCCTCGGAGGTCAGCCCCGCGGCGGCGGCGTCGAAGTCGCACTCCGCCGCGATCCTCGAGCGGTAGGCCGAGGCATCGAAGTGGGAGATGGTTCGGGTGGCCGTACGGCCGTCGGTCAGCAGCTGCCAGAAGGCCTTGATGCCGACGCCGCCCGGGGCCACGACTCCGATCCCGGTGACGACGGCCTTGCGGCGGGTCACGCCGGCTCCTGACCCGGCAGGGGCTCTGTGTCGACGTGGCCCAGCTCCGGACGGGGCGCCAGCGGGCCCAGCTGGAAGACCATGAAGGCTGGCTCCGTGCCGTGGTTCTCCAGCCGGTGGCGGACGTTGATCTTCAGGTGCAGCGCCTCCCCCGCGGCGAGCGGCATCGGCTCCCCGTCGATCTTCGTGAGCAGCTCCCCGCTGACGAGGTACAGGAACTCCTCGGAGTACGGGTGGTAGTGCTCGGTGACGACCTCACCGGGCTGGAGGGTGAGCACCCCCATGAAGCCCGCGGTGGCGTGTGCCGTGGCCGGGCTGAGCAGCGTGCGCAGGTCGCCGCCCCGACGCCTGTTGGACTCGACGTCCTTCGCCGCGATCTTGGTCATTCCTTCGCTGGCCACGCCAGCCTCCTTTCGCTGTCCCGCACCAGCGGTGCGGTCCCCCCAACCGGTGACGTCTGGTCCCCGGGATGTGCAGGCACGGGCCGCGTCAGCCCTGCGCGCGCCAGGTGTAGAACTCATGGGCCATGGCGTCCTGAGGGCCGCGCCACGTCGCCGGGTCGTATGCCGAGATGTGGGGGCTCAGCCGCTCGCTGACATCGACGAAAAGCTCATGGCCCGTCAATTCGGAGATGGGCCCGCTCACGTCTTCGTCGGACGCCATGTAGTGCATGTAGAGATCGTGGAAGCGGAACAGTCTGCGTTCCTTCACACCGATCAGGTGGGGAAGTTTGCCGGCGTCGGATTCGGCGAAGATGCGCTTCACGTCAGCTTCGGCGGACGGCTTCATGCGAGCCACGATGAGAGTGCTGCGCATTCTGATTCCTTCCGTTCCGGGTCCGGTCGCTCGGTGACCGGCCAAAACAGGTTCACCCGGCGCGATAAAGCGCGGATGAGGGCGGGGAAAAGTGGCTGCGGCAATGGCCCAAGACCGGGGGGCGCCGTGCGTCGGCCGGGGCCAAAGCCCGGGGCAGACCCTCACCGCGCTCGGAGGGTCTTCTCCGCTCATTCTTGAGCAGGGCTTATGCGATCCGGCACCGTGCTCTGGTAGGGGCGGTCCAGCCGAAAGTACGCCCCGCCTTGTCCTTTGGGACGAAGGCGGTGCCGACGTAGCCTCGTTAGGGTCTGGTGCCAGCGCTTTCCGCTCCCGGCGCCGCTTCGCGCCGGTGAGAGAGATGAGCGCGGTATTTCTAGGGGGAGCACGTTGGACAGCTTTATCGTTTCCGTTACCGAGGAAAGGGGCGCTACGCCCGTGGAGGCGGGGGTGCTTCGCGAGGTGTGCGGCCGCTATCCGACAGGCGTCGCCGTCGTGACGTGTCAAAGGGCCGACGGAGAGGATCCGGTCGGGGTCACGGTGAATTCCTTCACCTCGGTCTCCCTCGACCCCGCCCTGGTGCTGTTCTGCGTGCACAAGGATTCGCGGGCTCTCGCCGCCGTCGAGAAAGCCGGCGCTTTCGCCGTCAACATCCTGGCCGCCGACCAGGCGGGTCTTTGCCGGGCCTTCGCCCGCCGCGACACCGCGGACTTCGGCGACTTGCCGCACGGCTCCGGTGCGACCGGCTCCCCGGTTCTGGGTGACGCGCTGGCCTTCCTCGACTGCCGTCTGCACACCACGTTCCCTGGCGGGGACCACGTCATCATCGTCGGCGAGGTAGTCGACCTGGGCCTGCTGCGCGAGGAGCAGCCGCTGACGTTCTTCCGCAGCGCCCACCCGCGTCTGGAGGTGCTGAGATGACCCTCACCATGGAGCAGCAGCCGACGTGCGGTCTGCCGGACATCACCCCCCGCGGAGTCGCGCTGGGCCTGCTGGGGCCACTGGAGATCGTCGTGGGGTCCACGGAAGTCCCGTTGCCTCAGCGCAAGTTGCGGCAGCTGCTGGCCGCCCTGCTCATCCGGCCCAACGCGACCGTGTCCAATGATGCCCTCCTCCGCGAACTGTGGGGCGACAGGCCGCCGACCACCGCGCTCGCCGCGCTCCGCGTGTACGTCTCGCAGCTGCGCAAAGTTCCTGATCCGCTACGACCTCGACGGCCGCTGGTGCACCCTGCGTACCCGGGCGCCCGGCTACCAGCTCCAGGTCAACGAGGGCATTCTCGACACCGTGTGCTTCGACCGGCTGTGTGCGATGGCCGCGCAGTCGGCGGTGGCGGGCCACCACGACCTGGCCTCGAAGCAGTACCGGGAAGCCCTGGACCTCCGCCGAGGGCCGACGCTGGAGGGCCTGCGGGAGAGCTCGGCGCTCTCCGGTACCGCACTGCAGTACGACGAGGAGTGGATGAGCGCGCTCAAGCGGCGCATCGACCTGGACCTAGAGCTCGGCCGGCACCTCGAACTCATCGGCGAACTCAGCAGGATGGTGGCGGAGAACCCGCTCAGCGAGGGGTTCTGCGCCCGGCTCATGACGGCGCTCCACCGCAGCGGCCGCAGCGGTGACGCGCTCGCCTCCTACCGCCGCACCCGGGCGCACCTCATCGAGGAGCTCGGCATCGAACCCGGGCTGGAACTGCGCATGGCCCACCAGACCGTGCTCGCCGACGACAAGGTGCTCCACATGCCGATTCGAGCGTCCGCCTGAGCCGAGGACGACGGCCGGTCATGAAGAATCCCGGACTTTATCCGTGCTTTTTCACGACCGGCCACGATGTCCCCATGCGTTTGTCCTTGAGGTCCCTGTGGCGCTTTTTCGCGGATGGATTCGTCGCCTTCGGCCAGAGCCAGTTCTCCGTTCCCACCCCCGACGCCGGCGAGCCGGCGGTACCCGGGCACCCTGAAAACATGCTCTGGGACCAGCCTTTGACGGAGACGGAGATGGCTCTCAACCGTCAGCTGGAAGGCGTGGCGGAACGAGTCGCACGCGGACCGGAACCGCTCTGAGCGATGACGAGCAGGACGAAGGCAGCCAGCGCGGTGGCCGTGCGCGTCTGGTTGAACAGGTCCCAACGGTGCAGGATCTCGGCGTAGTCGGCCGGCGGCGATGTGACCGCCCACACCTTGATCTGCGCGTTGATCGGTACGTTACCGAAGCGGGTGACCAGGAAGGAAGTCGCGGTCAGCGCCGTCGCCCCGGCCGCGAGCCAGCGCTCCCGGCCACGAGTCTGCAAGGTCAGCGCCAGGGCGCCGAGGGCGGAGACCCCCATCGCCGTCAGCATCACCGGAGAGTTCATCTTCATCAGTTCGGCATGAAACGTCAGCCGTGTTTCCAACGGCACGCTCCAGAAGGTCGGACCCAAATTGACCGCGCCATAGCCGAACGCGCCGGCGAGCAGGCCGGTGGCGGTGACCGCAATAGCCTTCGTTGTACGAACACGCATCAGTTTTCCCTTCGTTGAGTCATCCGGCCCTTGCTGCACAAGTCGTCGCGGGGACGAGGACGTCCACGGTAGCGGGGGCCACGATCTGGAGGTCCCATGTCATCAGCAACACAGACCGGCGCGAGCCCCGGGGCGATGGCCGCCGCCGGGTTCAACCGTCGTCCGGTACTGGCCCTGCTGGTCATCGCCGCCGCGGAGCTGATGGTGGTGCTCGACGCCACCATCGTGAACATCGCCCTGCTGAGCATCCAGAGCGCACTCGACATGTCCGACGGCAATCTGGCCTGGGTGGTCAACGCGTACGCGGTCACCTTCGGCGGACTGATGCTACTCGGCGGCCGGGCCGGTGACCTTTTCGGCCGCCGCCGCGTGTTCCGGCTCGGCATCGTCACCTTCGTCCTGGCCTCGGCGCTCGGCGGCCTGGCCCCGAACGAGGGACTGCTGATCTGCGCCCGGGTGCTCCAGGGCGTGGGCGCGGCCGTCGCGGCGCCCACGGCGCTCGCGCTGATCGCGACGAACTTCCCCGAGGGTAAGCAGCGCAACCGCGCCATGGGCACGTATGCCGCCATGGCCGGTGTCGGGTCGGTCCTGGGCCTGATCCTCGGCGGACTCCTCACCGAGTACCTCGACTGGCGGTGGGTGCTGCTGGTGAACATCCCCATCGGCATCGCCGTGCTGGCCGGAACGACCGTGCTCGAAGAGGCCGACCGCGACCACGGCAAGCTCGATCTCGCGGGCGCGGCGGCGGGCACGGCCGGTCTGCTCTCCCTGATCTACGGGGTCACCCGGGGCGGACAGACCGGCTGGACCGGCCCCGTCACGGCGACCTACCTGGCGGTCGCCGCGGTGCTGCTCGTGCTGTTCCTGGAGCGCCAGGCCCGCATCGCACACCCCATGCTGCCCCTGCACATCCTGAAGGACCGCAGCCGCGTCGGCACGTACGCGGCACTGTTCCTCACCGGACTGGGCATGTTCTCGACCTTCTACTTCCTGACCCTGTACATGCAGCACGTGCTGGACTACGGGGCCGTCAAGACGGGCTTGGCCTACCTGCCGTTCAGCGCCGGCATCGGCATGATGGCCCCGATCGCCTCGAAGCTCGTCGTCAAGCTGCCACCCTGGATGGTGGCCGGGCCCGGCCTGGTCGCCGCCGCGACCGGGATGCTCTGGCTGAGTCGGCTGACCCCGCACTCCGCCTACGTGGGCACACTGATGCCCGCCATGTTCGTCACCGCCGCCGGACTCGGCCTGACCTTCGTGCCGCTGACGCTCGGCGCGGTGCGCGGTGTCGACGAGGCCGACTCGGGCAGCGCGTCGGGCCTGCTCAACACCGCGCAGCAGGCCGGGGGAGCCGTCGGCGTCGCCGCCCTCGCCATGGTGGCGTACCTCCAAGCCAACACCCGCCTGCCGAACGCCAACGCGGAGTACTTCGACGGCCTGGACAGGGATGACGCCGCCCTGGTCGCCCGGGCGCAGGAGGCGATGACGTACGGCTTCACCCGGGCCTTCATCGGTGGGGCGCTGGTGTTCGTCGTGGCCGCGCTGATCATGGCCTTCGTCGTCACGGGCGGCAAGCAGGACGCTCCCGCGCACGCCGATGCCTGAGCGGACGCGAAGACCTCGGGCCAGCAGGGCTCGACCGTGAAGGTGGGGCGGGGGGGGTGGTGGGCTGGGGGCCGGAACAGCGACTGCAACACGACGATCCGGCAACATGGGCTGGATCTCGCCCAGGCGGTGATCAGGGGCCGGTCGACATCGCCGGCTATCCACCAAAGAGAACGGGACATCTGCTTCTGGGACCGTTACACCACCAGCGCCGCTCAGCGCGACGAGATCACCGCCTCCCCACTGCGCGCCACAGGGGACCAACTGCGCGGCCTGCCCCCCGCGTTCACGACCGCCCGATGGACGGAGATCACCTACTCCGGGAGCCGCAGCCCCGAGGCCATGGAACGCCTTGGCGACGGTCTTGCAGGGGAGGCGAAACACCTCCGGGAAAGCCGTCCAGCGGGCATGGAACGCCCCGTCGGCGGCGGCCGCCCGGAGGATATGGACCACCCGCGGGAGGACCTTCCGGTGGACCTCGCCACTGCTCTGCGGAACGCCCGCTCCGCGCGGTGTCCCGGCCCCGACACACCGGCGGGCCCGGCCTGGCCGGGCCCGCCGCTGCCAAGCCGGCCCGGCCGAGCTCGACCTGCGGGCCCTGCTCCGACTCTCCCTCGCCGCCTCGGACGGCTCGGGACGGCTGCGCCCGGCCCCCTCCGCCGGTGCGCTGCACCCGGTGGACACCGAACTCGTCGTCGGCGCCGACTGCTGCCTGCCTCCTGGCCGATACGGCTACGACCCGCTGCGCCACCGTGTCCACCGCCTCGGCCCGCAACCCGCGGCCACTCCGCCGGGCGTGACCGCCGAACTCTCCGTCACCGCACGCCGTACGGTCTCCCATGGATGACGCTGCCGATGGTGTTCGTCCAGGTGGTGCTCGAGCAGCGAGCCCAGATGCCGCACGGAGGCCGGGGCCAGGTCCCGCTGGCCGGCCTTCCACTCGGTGGCGTACTCGGCGAAGCGCATCGCACCGTACTTCGCGGCCCGTTCCGCCTTCGCCTGGTTGCGACCAGCCGCCTTCTTCGTGTTGTAGATCTCCGTCAACCGGCGGATCGCCCGGTCCTGGGTGGCGAACCCCGACTCCTCGACCTGCTTCCCGGCCGCGTCCCGGTACCGGATCTTGTACAGGTGCGGGCACTTCGACCACCTCGACGCCGGATGCTCGCAGTCCTTGAAGAACCTGCCCATACCGTGAACCAAAGACCTCGACACCATGACCCAGCGACTCCTCGGAGACCAATGCTGACGTTTTGCTGATCCCCGACGGTCCAAGACGTCCCTGACCTGCACAGATATGTGAAATCCGCGGTATGTGGTGGAATTTCATCGGGCGCAGCCACGAAGACATCGCCAAGGCCCGGGACGACTGGCAGAACTCCTCCGAGCGCTTCGGCGCCGTCGAAGGGTATGCCGGAGAGCGTCTTCCCGCCCCCGCTCTGCCGAACGCCGTCATCAGGCCACGCAGGAATCCACCGCGCCACTGACCTGTCCGGCGCGTCACATCCCCCATCTGAAAGGCACCCGATGAGCCAGCACTCCACCGCTCCGACCGTAGAGCGGAATGACGCCAAGAACCGTTACGAAATCCTGGTCGACGGCAAGCGCGCCGGACTGACCGCCTACCTTGACCGCGGTGAACAGCGCGTCTTCTACCACACCGTGGTCGACGAGGCCTTCGCCGGACAGGGTCTGGCCTCCCGGCTGGTTCAGGAGGCGCTCACCGACGTGCGTGACTCCGGAAAGCGGATCGTGCCCGTCTGCCCGTACGTGGCCAAGTTCCTGACGAAGCATGACGAGTTCTCCGACATCACCGACCCCGTGACACCCGAGGTCCTGCAGTGGCTGGACACGGAACTGGGCTGACGGCTCGCCCCCCTTCGAGTCGGCCGCTGGACTCAGCGGCCGACCGTGCGGGCAGCGCACTCCTTCCGTCCTCACAGCGCACGATGTCGGCCCGTGACTCGTCCTTTCGCTTCCAGCGTGGATAGTGTCGAAGCCGCTAAATTCCATCAGGGTGGCGTTCTGCAGGGGTAGCCACCGCAGCGATGGGCCGGAAATCCCGCACAGCGGCAGGTGAAGGGATGCGGCTGTCGCCCTGTCAGTTCCCGCAATGCACGACGAGGTGTTGTTGTGGCGCAATGGGTGAGGCGCGAGGACGAGCGACTGCTCACCGGGAAAGGCCGCTATGTGGCCGATATCGACGTGCCGGGCTGTCTGGACGCCGCGTTCGTGAGAAGCGAAGTGGCTCACGGCCTGCTGCAGGCTGTGGACTGTACGGCGGCCCGTGACGTGCCGGGTGTCGTGGGCGCCTGGTCGGCGGCGGATCTGCCGGACCTTCCTCGGGTGCCGTACACCTTGCTGGCCGGACTCTCCACGGAGGACGCCGTCGCGGGCCGGGAGTGGCCGGCTCTTGTGAAGGACCGGGTGCGCTACCCGGGCGAGGCGCTGGCGGTCGTTCTCGGAGAGGACCGGTACCGGGCCGAGGACGGGGCTGCCGAGGTCACCTCCACGATCGATCCCCTGCCCGCCGTGGTGACACCATCTGCGGCGCTGGACGACTGCGTCCGCCTGTTCGACGGATTGAGCAACATCGCCCTGCGGGGCGAGTCGGGAGAACCCATCGACCCGTCCGTCTGGCAGGACGCAGCCGCCGTCGTCGAGGCCAGATACCGTCAGCAACTGTTGATGCCCAGCCCCATGGAATGCCGCACGATCCTCGCCGTACCCGAGGGAGATCGGCTGACGGTGTGGTCGGGGCACCAGATGCCGCACCGGCTGCGTCGTGAACTGGCCGCGCTGCTCGGCTGGCCCACCGACCGGATCCGGGTCGTCGTCCCGGACACCGGAGGCGCCTTCGGGTCCAAGAGCGCCGCCTTCCCCGAGTTCGTGGTCGTCGCCCACCTGGCGGTGAAGCTCGGGCGGCCGGTGCGCTGGATCGAGGACCGCCTGGAGTCGATGCTCGTCGCCACCCGGGGCAGAGGACAGGACCAGACCGTCCGGCTCGCCGCAGACGCCGAAGGGCGGCTCCTCGCCTATGAGCTGACGATCGACGCCGACATCGGCGCCTACCCGCACCTCGGTGCGGGACTGCCCATGCAGACGGCATGGATGGCGACCGGCGCGTACACCACCCCACGCGTCCACGCGACGCTGCGCTCGGTTCTCACCAACACCATGGTGACCTATCCGTACCGGGGCGCCGGTCGTCCCGAGGCCGCGATCGCGATCGAGCGGACCATGGACCTGCTGGCCCGGCGGCTAGGGCTCGACCCGATCGAGCTGCGTCGGCGTAACTTCATTCCGCTCGACGCCTTTCCGTACGAGACGCCGACCGGACGCCGCTACGACAGCGGGAACTACGCCGCCGCCCTGGACCTGGCCCTCGAGACGCTCGGCTACGAGAAGTGGCGTGCGGAGCAGGCCCGCCGACGCGAGGACCCGGACGCCCTGCCACTGGGCATCGGCGTCTCCTGCTACGTGGAGCGCTCCGGTGGCGAACCAGGCGGCCTCCACGAGTTCGGCAGCCTCGAGGTCCACGAAGACGGCACCGTCACCGCCCGGTGCGGTGCGGCGCCCAGCGGCCAGGGTCACGAGACGGTCTTCCCCGCACTGGTCGCCAAGGCCCTCGGCATCCCGGAGGCGCAGGTCCGCCTTGTCGAAGGCGACACCGACGAGCAGCCCGAAGGACTGGGCTCCTTCGCCAGCCGGTCGGCGCAGGTGGCAGGCGCCATGCTCCAGCACGCGGCGACCCTCCTGATCGACGAGGCCCGCACACGGGCGGCGGAGCTGTGGGACCTGCCGGTCGACGAGGTCCAGTGGGCGGACGGCACCGTGCACGCCGCCCATGACGGTTCGGCGGCCACGAGCCTGGGCGACCTGGTGAAGACCACAGGGCCGTTGCGCGTCGAGGACCGGTACGCGGCCGGCATGGCATTCCCCTTCGGCGCCCACGCGGCGGTGACCGAGGTGGACCCGGACCTGGGCACCGTGAACGTCCTGCGGCTCGTAGCCGTCGACGACTGCGGAGTGGTCCTCAACCCCACGATGGTGCACGGGCAGGCATTCGGATCGGCCGTACAGGGCATCGGACAGGCCCTCTACGAAGGCATGACGTTCCACGACGACGGCGTACCGCATCTGGCGAGCGGATTCCTCGACTACCTGCTCCCGACGTTTACGGAGATCCCGCCCATCGACATCAGGGACACCCGCACCCCCAGCCCCACCACGCCGCTGGGTGCCAAGGGCGCGGGGGAGTCGGGCTGCATCGGCACCCCGGCAGCCATCGTCAACGCCGTGGCCGACGCCCTGCGGATCGCCGATCCCGACCTGCTGCAGATGCCGCTCACCCCGGACAGCGTCTGGCGCGCGGCACGCGCCTCGAGACACCAGGAAGGCGTTCGGTGAAACCCGCATCCTTCGACTACGTGGCACCCCGTACCGTCGCCGAGGCCGTCGAGGCACTCGGCGACACCAGGCGCAAGGCCCAGGTGCTCGCCGGAGGGCAGAGCCTGATCCTGGAGATGCACCTGCAACGCATCCGGCCCCAGCTCGTCGTCGACATCAACCGCATCCCGGAGCTCGACCGCATGAGTATCGAGGGCGACGAGCTGCGCGTCGGCGCCCTGATCCGCCACGCGGCTTTCGAACCGGCCGATGCCGTACCGGGCCCACTCGGCACCCTGCTGTCCCGGGCCGTGGTCAACATCGCCCACCCGCCTATCCGTTCCCGCGGGACCATGGCCGGCAGCTTCGCCTGGGCCCATCCCGCCTCGGAATGGTGCGCCATCGGCGTCGCCCTGGACGCCACCGTGGAGGTGAACGGCCCCGACGGTGCCCGCGCCATCCCGGCCGGCGACTACTTCCTCGGGCCCTACAACACCGCGCGTCGGCCCCAAGAGCTCATCACCGCCGTACGCCTTCCGCTGCTCGGCGAGAACAGCGGTGTGGGCTTCATCGAGCACCGCCGCACTCACTTCTGCTTCGCCCAGGTTGCCGTCGCCGCGGCCCTCACGATGAACGACGGCGTGATCAGTGGCGCACGGATCGGACTGGTCAACTCCGCCGACCGCCCGGTACGGGCCCGCGCCGCCGAACGGTCGCTGCTCGGTACCGAACTCGGCACGCTCCCGAAGGTGCTCCGCCTGCCCGACGACCATCCGTTCGCCCGCGCCGGCCGCGTCGCCGCCCAGGATGACGCCGCACCGGTCGCCGAGCCGTACGCCGACGCGGAGTACAAGCGGCAGGCCATTGCCGTCCTGGTCGGCAGAACGCTTCGCGAAGCGGCGTCGGACCAGCGTGCGCGCATGGCCGCACGGGAGGAAGGCCACCGATGAAGATCACGCTGACGGTGAACGGCGCGGAACACGCCCTCGACGTGGAACCCCGTCGCCTGCTCGCCGACGTGCTGCGCGACGACCTGCGCCTCACCGGTACGCACCTGGGCTGCGAGCACGGCATCTGCGGGGCCTGCACCGTCCTCATGGACGGCGAGGCGGTCCGAGCGTGCCTGGTGCTGGCCGTGCAATGCGACGGCAGCTCCGTCCGCACGGTGGAGGGGCTCACGGGACCCGACGGCGAACCTCACCCCCTGCAACGGGCCTTCTCGGCCGAGCACGCACTCCAGTGCGGATTCTGCACACCAGGCTTCCTCATGGCGGCCGCCGGAGCACTCGAAGCCGATCCCGACCTCGCCGACAACCCGGAAGCCATTGCGGCCGTGGTCGGATCCAACATCTGCCGGTGCACCGGCTACGAACCCATCCGACGCGCCATCACGCGCGCGGCCCAGGAGCAGCGGGAAACCACCGTCTGACACGCACGAGCGGATGTCTGCCGAACCGCAGCCAGCCCAACTGCCCCACGACCTGCCAGTGTTCACAGGACGGCGCGCCGAACTCGATGAGGTTCTCAAGATGCTCGACGGTGGCGGGCAGCACGCCGAGACAGTGGTGATCAGCGCCATCGGCGGAATGGCGGGTGTCGGCAATACCACGCTCGCCGTCCACTGGGCCCGCCAGGTCGCCGACCGATATCCGGACGGGCAGCTCTACGTCAACCTGCGCGGCTTCGACCCCTCCGGGGCCGTCATGGACCCGGGCGAGGCCGTCCGTGGTTTCCTCGACGCGCAGCAACGCGACGAGATCGGCGGTGTTCAAGGCAAGTCGTCTACTGACTGTCGAGCGCTGGGACCTGGACGATATTTCGCGTTACTTGAGGTGCTTACGTGATCAGATGCGTGCCGTCACTTGTCGCCGCTCCGGCTACCGAACGTCGGTTTGCGCAGATGTCATGGTCGGCTCCCGTGTAACGCATTCTCCGGCGCCAGGGCATGTCGACACCACCGCGCTCTGTAGTGATCGGCTGACGAAATCTTCGTCAGTCTGTAGAGCCGCGGCCCAGGTCCGCCACGAGCGAGTGGTATTGAGTCGGCGCGCTCCAAGCGCTGCAGGTACGCGTGATGCATGCGGTGGTCATCTCCAGGAGGGATGACAGGCATGCCAAACTTCGCCACGGGTGAGTGAACAAGAGGGGCTGACTTCTCCGCCCGCGCCCTCTTCTTGTCCGGGAGCGCACAGCACTCTTCTCGGCGGATGGGGAAGGAGACGGCACCCATACTTGTGATCCGTCACCGCTGCAAGCGGCAGTTGGTGCAACTCGGAGCCCAGAGAGGGGTCGGACCCCGCTCGCGGGCCCACGGTCAGACCGACGGAGCGCACGGACGGTGGCCCAAGAACTGGCGGACGGACCGATCCCTCGAGGATGCGCCGCGACGGAAACCGCCCGAATCCGACATGAGCCAAGTAGTCCAGGAGCCGACTTGTCCCGTACCCATCCTCGCAAGTTCTCTCGTTCCGAGACCACACGGGCCGAGGCCTTCAGTGACGGGGTGTTCGCCATTGCCGTCACGCTTCTGGTCCTCAATCTCGCTGACCCGCCGCACAAGCCGGGCGGCCTTGGCCGGGCTTTGCTGGCTCAGTGGCCTGCCTATCTCGGCTACCTGGCGTCCTTCGCTTATGTTGCGGTGATCTGGCTCAACCACCATCAGGCGTTCGTCCGCATCAGGGCCATGGACCGCGGACTACATGCCGCCAACCTGTTTCTCCTGCTCACCACGGCGGCACTCTCCTTCCCCACGGCGGTGGTCGCGGACGCACTGCAGGCCGACCTCACGGACTCCGACGCGCGGGTGGCCGTTGCTCTCTACGCCGGCCTCGCCGCAGCGATGTGCCTGAGCTGGGTTGCCTTCTATCAACAGATCGCCCGGCGGCCCGAGCTGCTGGACCCTGACGTGGAGGACACGTATGTGCGGCACGGACGGCTTCGCTCGTGGGCCGGAGCCCTCGCCTACACCGTCGCCGGGCTTCTTGGGGTGTTCATCGCACCGTTGCTGGCGATCGCGGTGTTCGTCCTCCTCCCGGTCTTCTACTTCGTCACCAGCGAAGGCCTGCCCGGCGGGCGGGACGGCTCCTCTTGATACAGCACCCCGTGGAGATTCCCGGGCTGTGGGCCGGTGACGGGGGGCGAGGACGCGAAGTACTGGCAGACGGTCCTGACCGAGAGCAAGAACCGGGGCGTGCGCGCTGTGCTGATGCTGGTCTGCGACGGTCTGTCGCCCTGTCCGACAGTGAACGTCGCCTGGCCGCAGACAGTGGTGCAGACCTGCATCGTCCCCTGCTCGCAACAGCCTGCGCTACGCGTCCCGCCGGGACTGGGCCGGCGTCGCCCGAGACGCCAAGTCCGTCTACGCCGCCGTCGGCGAGGAACCGGCCGTCAGTGGCTGAACGAGTTCAGCGAGACGTGGGGCAAGAAGGGCCCCTCGATCACCAGTAGTCGGGAGCGGACTCCAGGGGAGGCTGAAGCGGACGGCCCCGCGTGAGCCCGGGGAGGTGCGAGGGGAAGCAGCAGACTGTTTTCCAGGGCCGCGACGACGGCTGCGACCTCAGAAGAAGCCGCCGTCGACGGGCAGGGTGCGGCCGGTCATATAGGCGGCGTCGTCGGAGGCGAGGAAGGCGTAGCCCGCGGCGATCTCTTCCGGCTGTGCCAGGCGGCCGAGCGCCCCGTGGACCGCGAGCCATTGAGGCAGGGGCATGGTGTCCCGGACTTTGGGGTGCTGGTAGCTGTGGACGTTCTCGGCCGCCATATCCGTGGCGGTGCCGCCGGGGGCGATGGCGTTGATGGTGATGCCGCGCTGGCCGAGTTCGGCGGACAGATTGAGGACCATTGCTTCCACGGCCGCCTTGGACGCCGCGTACAAGGTGTGGCCGAACACTGCCCGGGAGGCGCTGACGGAGGAGGTGAGCACGATCCGACCGCCCGCACTCATGTGGGCGGCGGCGTGCTGCGCGGCGAACAGTTGACCTCGGGTGTTGACGGCGAAGACGCGGTCGAAGTCGGCCGGGGCGATGTTCTCCAAGGCGTCGAAGTGCTCGATGCCTGCGCAGGACGCCAGGACGTCGAGCTGCCCGAACTCTGCCACTGCCCGTTCGACAAGGTCTTTCGTCTGGTCGGATTCGGCGACGTCGGCGCGCAGTGCCATGGCGCGGCCGCCGTCGGTGCTGAGCGCGGAGGCGAGGGCCTGCGCCTTCTCCTGGTTGTCTCGGTAGCCGATGGCGACGGCGGCCCCCTCCGCAGCCAGGCGCGCGGCGACTGCCGCGCCGATCCCTCGGCTGCCTCCGGTGACCACGGCGACCTTGCCTGCGAAACGCGAGCTGTGCACTGCTGTCATTGTTTTCTTCCTTTCCGGTGTGTTGCCTCGCATCTGCCCGTGGAGCGCCGCCCCGTGTGTTGACGCTCCTTCAGATCCGGTGCTGTTACCTCGGAAACCAGCCGCAGACGGCGAGGTGCAGCGTCGGCTTGGACGCCGTACTCACTCGGTCATCACACACTCTCCGGGGACGGGCCGACGGCCGGGGTCGCCGCGGCCGTGATGGAGACGATGTCCTGCAGCTCGGCTTCGTCGAGCGTGATGTCCGCTGCCGCGAGGCTGTCGTCGACGTGGTGGGCCTGCCGGGTGCCGACGATGGCCACGTGCGCTCCGGGACGGGCCAGGGTCCATGCGATGGCCAGCTGGCTGACCGTCATGTCGCGGAATGCGGCGAACTCCTGGAGCTCGCGGACGACGGCGAGGTTGCGTTGGTAGCTTTCGCCGCGGAAGACGCTGCTCTCGGCGCGCCAGTCGTCGGCGGGGAAGGCGGTGTCCTTGCTGAGGGTGCCGGTGAGCAGGCCGTGCGCGAGCGGGCCGTAGACCAGCACACCGATGTCGTGCTGCCGGGCGTAGGGCAGGATCGCGTCTTCGATCTCGCGGCGGAAGGGGTGGTACGGCGGTTGCAACGTCTCCACCGGTTCCTGCTCCGTAACACCGGCGTCACCGCCGAGGACCTGTTCGTGGACGGCGGGCTGCGCGTGACCTGACCAGTCTCGCCGGTGAGGTGGTGCAGATATCGGCTGTCATCACGCGAACCGGGACGAGGGCTCCTTCAAAGCCATCAGGCAGGAAAGAGGGGCCAGCCTTCGGTGCCGGCGTTGTCGAAGGCGACGTCGAGGCGCTTGAAGTGGTCCTGGTCCCACCAGCGGGTGGTGGGAGCAGATTGCTCCCACCCGTACCCGGTTTCTTGTGGACCGCCGGTGTTCAGTCTGCTGTGACGCCCCGCGCCGCGAGCTTGCCGTCGGGCTTGGCCTCACCATCGGCTTGGATATGACGCCTCCGAGGCGAACGGGTCGCGAGACGCTCGGCGGCCACTTCGGCGGTGAGGTCCTGGATCTCCTCGCCGGCCTCGATGGCTGCACGCTTGACTTCGAGAGTCAGACCGACCGACGTCTTGACGATGCCCCGCATCAGCGGTTTGCCGACTCTTTTGAGCAGGGGGGTCGTGATCAGGCCGATGAGGAAGGGAGGTACTACAGGGGGCATGCGCGAACCCTCTCTTGTGTACACAACACGGCTCCTGCCGCCGCACGTGCTGGGCCCGCCATGTCGGTCAGCGGCGCTGGGCAGGAATTCCACCCCCACCGGAACACACCGTAGTCGGGCCTCGGCAGATGCGCCCGAGTGTGCCGACGCCTTTCATTCGTTTGGGCGGAGGAGCGCCGGAGTCCACGGTGGTTCCGAAACCGTTCACGGTGGGTTCGGCGTGCCCGCCGCACAGTCGTCCAGAAATGAGCTCACCACCTGCACGACGAACTCGGGCACCTGGTTCGGAAAATCATGGCCGGTTCCCGCCGGGGTGTAGACCCTCCGGGCATTGCTGGAAGTCGCGAGAAACCGTTCCCTTACGGTGAGGAAGAAGTGCCGAACCCGGGCGTTCTCCCGCGCGTCGACCGCATCGAAGATCTCGTCACCACCGGTCAGGTCGCGTGGCGCCACGAGGAGGAGCGGGAGCGAGTCGAGATCGCCGTCGTGCACGACCGTGTGCCAGCCGTCTCTCGTTATGCCGTCCGGCGACAGCTCTCGCAGGATCGACGCGGCGGCGCAGGCTGCTTTGGCACTGGTCTCGACCGCGGAGAGGACCTGCGCCGGGTCCTCGGAGGCATGAGCCCCGTTCCTGTCTGCAAGGGCGTGGAGGCCGAAGAGGCGGCGCATCGCGATGGCGATCTGCTGCCCGGCGGCCCGCCGTAGGGCTGGTACAGGCGGGCCAAAGGCGATCGCGTCGGGTGGGGTCGGATCGAGCAGCACCAGACCCGACACCAGGTCGGGGCGGCGCCTGGCTGCGTTGGCCATGAGCAGTCCCCCGAAGGAGTGCCCCACCAAGACGTAGGGCCCCTTTTCGCCGCCCCGCTCCAGCACGGCGAGCAGTTCGACGGCTTCGGCGGCCGTCGTGCGGGGGAACGGGCCCGGGTCGCTCCAGCCGGAGCCCGGACGGTCCACCAGGACCGAACGCATCCGCTCCCGCGCCAACGCGTGCAGCGGGTACAGGGCGTACCCGCCGACATGGCCGCCCGGCATCCACACCACCGTCGGCCGTGTCCCCCTGTCCCCTTCGGCGAGGATGTGCATGCGATGACCGCCCAGGTCGACCATTCGTCCGGGTGGCGGATGCCTCACCCGTACGCGTGCCACATGCACCAGGTGGCGAAGAGACCCGAGAGCGAGTGCCAGGGCCGCGGCGCAGAGCACACCGCCGAGAACCCTCCAGCCGCTTCCGAGGGCGATACACCACGCGCCGGCAGCCGCCGGCAGCAGAGCGATGACCAGTCCGGCCCAGTCCCGGCTGAGCAGCCGGAGCGTTGCGTCGGTGGCGCGTGTGTCCGGTCGCATCGTTGCCTCCATCTCGGTCCTCGTGGCCGCTGCTGCCGATGCCGTGCGCCTGAGTGCCCGGTACAGGCATCGTCCCCGGGGAACCCGGCGGGCGCCATACGCCGCGACATCGGGCTCCGCCTCCAGTCGCAGCCGTACGGGCAGCCGCTGGAGCCGACATGCTCAGCCGGGTTGAACGGTGCGCCATGTCCGGAAGCGGTGCCCGATCGCCGCTGGCCCGGATGGGCGACCGGTGCGAGTCGCAGCCTTGAGTTTGCGAGCAGCTCCGGGCTGAACAGGTACCGGCTCGTCCGGTCGTCGGCCCGGGGCGGCAGGCGCGGATGGTGCGGCCCGGTGGGGCAGTACGCCGCGCTTGGTGAGGTTGTCGTTCTTCACCTCCTGCATGTCGGAGCACTCCCCACCCGAAGGTGCGTTACGTCGCGGGCGTCAAGTGCCGGGCGACGTCCGCGACCACTTCGGCTTCGTGAGGCACGAGGTAGAAATGGTCGCCGCGGAACGAGCGCAGTTCGAAGGAGCCCGGGGCGGCGAGTTCGGACCAGGCGAGCACCCGGTCGTGAACACAACTCGGGTCGTCCCGACCGACGTACGCAGTGATCGGTGCCTTGACCGGGCTGGGATGGCGGGGGTGGTAGCCCTCGATGAGCCGGTAGTCCGCGCGGAGGGCGGGCAGCAGCAGCTCACGCAGCTCGGGGACGTCGTATGCCTCTGAGTGCAGGTCTCCGAGCTGTCGCACGCGGGCGATGAGGGCTTCGTCGTCGGTGAGGTGCAGTGCGGTGTGTTCGGCGCTGTGGGGAGCGGCGCGTGCCGAGACCAGCAGGTGCTGCGGGACGATGCCGCGGGCCTCCAGCCGTAGGGACACCTCGTAAGCGACGCAAGATCCCATGCTGTGTCCGAAGAGCGCCAACGGCCGGTCGAGCCAGGGCAGCAGGGCGTCCTCGATCGAGTCGGCCAGGGTGGCCATGTCCTCGATGCACGCTTCGGCGAGCCGGTCCTGGCGGCCGGGGTACCGCACGGCGAGCACCTCGATGTCCCGTGGCAGCAGCATAGGCCAGCCGTGGAACAGCTGTGCCGTGCCGCCGGCGTGCGGGAAACACACCAGTCGGAGCCTGGGGTCCTCCGCGCGCCGGTGAACACGGAACCACTTCTTGTCGTTGTGGGCCGCCATGGCTACCGGAAACCGTTGAGCTGCTTGGAGTCGAGCTTGGAGAGGAATGTGGGAATCTGCTCCACCGCCCTCCTGGGGATGTACGCGGTCTGCACGGTGTGGCGCAGGCGGTCGGTGACGACGAGTTTGTAGACGCCGCCTTCCTGGATGAGCTCCGCGGAATACAGGAGTGTTCCGGTAGCGGACATCTGGCTTGCCTCCATCAGGGTGCCGCCTTCTCCAGCCATGCCTTCCACTCCTGCGTTGCCTGCTTCTCGTCGACGGGGTCGGTGAACAGATGGTGTCCGAGCCAGATCGGCCAGTTCCACGCGTACCCGTTGAAGAAGCGGTAGAGCCCGTCGGTGGTGCGCAGGCCGAGGAAGTTGCCGCTGAGGTAGTCCACGACGGCGTCCCGTGGCCCGCCGAGGCCGTCCGGTACGCGGAAGCGCACCGTGTCGCCGACGGCGGTGCCATCGGTGAGGCCGGCCTGCCGGAGCAGTGCGGTGAACACGTCGGCGTGCGCAGGTGGTGCGGGCCGGCCGGCCTTGACGTAGGTGGCGCGGCGCCCTTCGAAGTGGCGCAGGTACTCGGCGAGGCTGTGCTGGTAGAAGTCGACGTGTTTCTCGGCGGCGTCGGCGCGGGTGTCCCAGCCGTCGTCCACGGTTCCTTCGTGCACCCAGTGGATCCCCATGGAGAGATGGGAGATGCCGTCGTTCCCGGGTTCGATGGCGTAGCTGAGGGTGTTGGAGAAGCCCTTGCCGTCCTCGGAACGGCAGGCGAAGCGGTGCGGCGGCTTCCATTCGACGACGGTGGCGTGGCCGCGGGTGACGGCGCCGCCCACGTGTGGCTCGACCTCCATGGGGTAGAGCCAGCCGAGATTGCCGGCTCCGGTGGCGACCGCGTTCCAGACTTGTTGGGGTGTGGCCGGAAGGTCCTGTTCCCGGCGCACCCGGAATTCCCGGGTCATGACGGTGACTCCTTGATCAGCGATTCGGTGGTGTTCAGTAGGCGACGGGCAGCGCGACCAGGCGTCGCTGCAATGGGTTGGGACGCCACTCCAACTGGTTCGTGTCCAGGCGCAGTTCTGGAAGTCGACGGACGAGCGTGCCGATGGCCAGCTCGGTCTCCAGCCGGGCCAGTGGCGCCCCGAGGCAGAAGTGGGGTCCATTGCCGAAGCCCAGGTGCCGGTTGCCGGAGCGCGTGAGGTCCAGTCGATCAGGGGCCTCGAAGCGTTCGGGGTCGCGGTTGGCGGCGGCAAGCACCAGATACACCAGGTCCCCGGCGTCCAGGGTTTGTCCGGCGAACTCCACCTCCTCGGCCACCACCCGCACGATCGCCTGTGTCGGCGAGTCATAGCGCACCAGCTCGTCGACTGCCGCTCGGATCAGCGTGGGATCCGTGCGCAGCCCGGCCAACTGGCCGGGATTACAGAGCAGGGCGAGGGTGCCGTTGCCGATGAGGTTGGTGGTGGTCTCATCGCCCGCGGTGATGAGCATGAAGCAGGTGGACAGGAGCTCGGTGTCGGTGAGGTGGTCGTCGCGCGCCTGGGTGGCGACGAGCCCGCTGATCAGGTCGTCCCCAGGGGCCTTTCGCCGCCGGGCGACGAGCCACATCAGGTACTCCTCGAACTGGTCCACCACCTCCACGGCCTTGTCGATGTCCTCCGTCATCCGGCCCAGTACACGGAACCATCCCTTGACGCGTTCGCGGTCACCGTCCGGAATCCCGAACAGCTCGCAGACCACGGAGTGCGGCAACGGCGAGGCGAGTGCGGCGATGACGTCCATCGCATGCCCCGCCGCCAACGCCCTGTCGACGAGTTGGTCGACGGCCGCCTGGATGCGGTCCCGCAGCGCCTCGACACGCCGGACGGTGAACGCCTTGTTGACCAGCTTGCGCAGCCGGGCGTGTTCTGGCGGGTCGGTGTTGCTCATCACGCGTCCGAGCCGCGCGGTGAGCCGGCTGATGTCCCGCAGACTGCCGTCGCGGGCACCGAAAGCGCGGGTCATCCGGTCGCGGTCATTGGAGAGCCGCAGGTCGCCCAGGGCCTGCTCGACATCCGCGTACCGGGTCAGGTACCAGATGCCCTGCGGGCTGCGGTGCACCGGGGCTTCCCGGCGCATCCGGTCGTAGAGCGGGTACGGGTCGCGGCGGAACTCCGCCGAGAGCATCGCAGTGGTGATCTCGCCGGGTCCGGTACGCGGATCGGCCAGGGGATCACCGACGGTGGTCGTCATGAGGGCTACTCCTGGCCGTCCATCGCGTCGACGAGGCTCTCGGGTCGCATGTCGGTCCAGTGCTCTTCGATGTGGGCGAGGCATGCCTCGCGGGTGTCCTCCGGGTGTGCGACCGTCCAGCCGGCGGGGATGTCGGCGAAGGACGGCCACAGGGAGTGCTGGTTCTCCTCGTTGACGAGAACGATGTAGCGGCCGTCGTTGTCCTCGAAGGGGTTGGTCATGGTCACTGCTCCTGACAGGTCGTCGGGTTCGGTACGGTCCCGGCGATGTCCGCGATCTTCGCCGCGAGAATCGGGCCGATCTGGGCCAGGGAACCGGGTTGTGTCATGCGGTCGTGGCGGGTGGCGATGTCGTGGGACTCGATCCGCCCGGTGATATAGGGCTGCCAGATACCGGCGTTGGCCGAGTCGTCCTCTCGGTCGATGGTGGAGTTGAACAGCAGCAGGTCGCCGTCGAAGACGTCCGGCTCGTGGGCGAGTGCGAGCGTCGCGTTGTTGATCATGATGGCGACGACGGCTTCGATGTGGTGTTCCTCCAGGTTGGCCAGCGCGCTGCCGCGGCGTCGGAGAATCTCCATGACGTCGGGATAGGTCAGTGGCGCGTCACCCAGCTCGTCCGGGTCGCAGTCGGCCATGCCGACCAGCACGTCCCGTTCGCTGGGGACGGGTGCTTCGTCGAAGGTGACGTCCTTGACCGGGTAGGCGTCGAGGATCGCCAGCAGCGAGGTGCGTTCGCCCCGCTGGTGCAGCTCCGTGGCGATCGCGTGGGCGATGAGGCCACCCGCGGACCAGCCGAGCAGCATGTAGGGGCCCTCCGGCTGGATCTTGCGGATCTGGTCGGCGTAGTCGGCCGCCATCTCCTGGTAGGAGGTGGGCCGCGGCTCGGGCCGGCCGAGGCTGCGGGCCTGGATGGCGTAGACCGGGTGCTCGGGTCCCAGGTGGGTGAGCAGGCCGCTGTAGCACCAGCTGATGCCGCCGCCCGGGTGGATGCAGAACAGGGGGGTGCGGTCCCCGGTGGTGCGCAGGGGCAGGACGACGTCGAAGGCGTCCTCGGGGCTGCCCGTCGCCAGGCGCTCCGACAGGCCGGCGACCGTGGGGGCCTCGAACAGGGCGCGCAGCCCCAGCCCGACCCCCATGGTCTCCCGGATCCGGGAGACCAAGCGAGCGGCGAGCAGCGAGTGTCCGCCCAGGTCGAAGAAGCTGTCGTCGATGCTGACCCGTTCGCGACCCAGTACCTCGGCGAACAGGCCGCAGAGCAACTGCTCTTGAGGTGTGCGCGGGCCGCGTCCGGGCCCGGACGCGCCGTACTCGGGGGCGGGCAGCGTGGCGCGGTCGAGCTTGCCGTTGCGGGTCAGCGGCAGCGCATTGAGGGGAACGAACGCCGACGGGACCATGTACTCCGGAAGGGCGCGCCGCAACCGTTCGGACAGGTCCGCCGGGTCGGGCGCCGGGCCGGGCGCGGGTACCAGGTAGGCGACGAGTCGCTTGTCTCCGGGCCGGTCCTCGCGGACGACGACGGCGGTCTGGGCGACCCCGGGGCAACCGGCGAGCACTGCCTCGATCTCGCCGGGCTCGATCCGGAACCCGCGTAGTTTGACTTGGTCGTCGGCGCGACCGGTGAACTCCATTGTGCCGTCGGCCGGCCGCCGGACCAGGTCTCCGGTGCGGTACATGCGGCTGCCCGCCGGGCCGTACGGGTCGGCCACGAACCGCTCGGCGGTCATGCCCGGGCGGCCCAGGTAGCCGCGGGCGAGACCGGTCCCGGCGATGTACAGCTCGCCGACGACGCCCGGCGGGACCAGGCGCAGTCCGGCGTCGAGCACATGAAGGCGCATGTTCGCCATCGGTTGCCCGATCGGTACGCCGCGCATGGTGTCCGGTGGTGTGGTCATGCGGTGGTGGGCGGCGAAGGTGGTGGTCTCGGTGGGACCGTAGCCATTGACCACGCGGATGCCGGGGCAGGCCTCCATCACCCTGGCGACCGCCGTGGCGGAGACCACGTCACCGCCGGTCCACACCTCGCGCACACCGGCGAAGGCGTCCGGCCGTTCTTCCGCCACGAGACGGAAGAACCCGGCCGTCAGCCATAGACCGGTCACATCGTTGTCCGAGACCACCTGTCGCAGCGCCTGGGTGTCCAGTTGCCCGGGTGGGGCCACGACGATCCGGCCACCGCCGAGCAGGGGGACCCAGAACTCGTAGGTGGAGGCGTCGAAGGCCGTCGGGGAAAGCAGCAGCACCCGCTCGTGGGCGCCGCCGCTCCAGCAGGGGGCGAGGGCCAGACCCGCCACGTCGTGGTGGGTGATGGCGATGCCCTTGGGCTGCCCGGTCGAGCCGGAGGTGTACATCACGTAGGCCAACTGCTCAGGTAGGCAACGGACGTGAGGTTCGGTGGTCCGTGCCTCGGCCTGGCCGAGCGCGGTGAGCACGTCCTCGGTGAGCACCAGCGCCGCACCGGTCTCCCGCACGATCAGGTCGACGCGCGAGGACGGGAAGCGAGGGTCGAGCGGGACGTAGGTGCCGCCCGCCTTGACGATCGCCAGGATCGCCACGACCAGTTCCGGTGAACGCTCCAGCAGCACCGCCACCGCCGTCTCCGGCCGCACTCCCTGCCCGATCAGGGCATGGGCCAGGCGGTTGGCGCGCACGTCGAGTTCCGCGTACGTGAGAGTGGTGGCACCGCAGACGACCGCCACCGCGTCCGGGGTTGCGCGCACCCGGGCGGCGAACAGCTCGGGCAGCCCGGCCTCGGGCAACTTCACGTCGGCGTTCTCGGCGAGCAACTGACCGCGTTCTTCGACGGACACCGTGTCGATCCGGCTGATCGGCCGCTGCGGGTCGGCGACGACGGCTCGCAGCAGCCGGGCCCAGCGGGCGAAGAGCGCCTCGACGGTCTCCGGGTCGAACAGGTCGGTGGCGTACTCCACCGCTCCCAGAATTCCCGCGGGGCTGCCGTCGGGACCGTGCTGTTCGGCGAGACTGAACGTGAGGTCCACCCGGGCCGTACCGGTCGGCGCCGCCACGTGCCCGACGTTCAGACCAGGCAGGGTGAAGTCGGCCGCAGGGGCGTTCTGCAGGGCCAGCATGACCTGGAACAGCGGGTGGTGGGCGAGGGAACGGGCCGGATTGAGGACCTCGACCAGATACTCGAACGGCACGTCCTGGTGGGCGTAGGCCGCCAGAGCGGTCTGCCGGACGCGGCCGAGGAGTTCGGTGAAGGCCGGATCGCCGGAGGTGTCGGTACGCAGCACGAGGGTGTTGACGAAGAAGCCGACGAGGTCGTCGAGCGCCTGGTCGGTGCGGCCCGCGATCGGGCTCCCCAACGGGATGTCGTTCCCCGCGCCGAGCCTGCTGAGCAGTGTGGCCAGGCCCGCCTGCAGCACCATGAACACGCTCGCGCCGTGCTTCGTGGCCAGCTCCCGCAGCCCCTGGTGGAGCTCGGCGTCGATCCCCACCGCCAACTGACCGCCGCGGTGCGATGCGGTCGCGGGGCGCGGCCGGTCGGCCGGCAGCGTGATCTGCTCGGGCAGCCCGGCCAACGCCTTGGTCCAATAATCGAGTTGGGCGTAGAAGCGGCTGTCTGCGTCGGATGCCTCACCGAGCAGTTCCCGCTGCCACACCGTGTAGTCGGCGTACTGCACGGGCAGCGGAGACCATGCGGGCTCCTCGCCCCGGCACCTTGCCGCGTAGGCCGTGGCCAGGTCCCGTGAGAGCGGCCCCATGGACCAGCCGTCGCTCGCGATGTGGTGCACCACGACCAGGAGGACGTGCTCCTCGGGCGCGAGCGCGAACAGCTCTGCCCGAAGCGGTGGTTCGGCGTCGAGGTCGAACCCGCGCCTGGCCGCCTGCGCCAGCCGTTCGGGCAGCTCGGCCTCGTCGGTGTCGGTCACCGGCAGGCAGGGGCGGGCCTCCGACAGGGTGAGCACGTGCTGGTAGGGGACCCCGCCTTCGGCGCGGAAGGCGGTACGCAGGCTCTCGTGCCGGGCCACCACGTCCGCCAGCGACTCGCGCAGCGCCTGCCGGTCGACAGCGCCGGTCAGTCGCAGGGCGAGCGGCATGTTGTACGTGCCGCTCGGCCCGTCCATCTGGTGCAGGAACCACAGTCGGCGCTGCGCGTGGGACAGCGGCACCCGTTCGGGGCGCGCGCATGCGGTCAGCGCGGGCCTGGCCGCCTGTCCGGACTCGTCCAGCCGCCGCGCGAGACCGGCCACGCTCGGCGTCTCGAACAGGACCCGCACGTCGAGCTCGGCGTCGAGGACGGCCCGGATGCGGGAGACCAGGCGGGTGGCCAGGAGTGAGTGTCCGCCCAGGTCGAAGAAGTTGTCGTCGACCCCGACCCGGGGCAGACCGAGGACGTTCGCGAAGAGCTCGGCGAGGAGCTGCTCCTGCGGGGTGCGGGGGGCCCTGCTGGACGCCGCGGAGCCGAGGTCGGGCGCGGGGAGTGCGGCGCGGTCCAGCTTTCCGCCCGCGGTCAGCGGCAGCGCGTCGAGCGCGACGAACGCGGAGGGCACGAGGTAGTCGGGCAGCCGGTCCCGCACCCAGTCCCGCAGCTCGGTCATGAGGGCACCGGTGGCGCGGACCCCAGCTGGATCGTTGGTCAGCGACGTCGGCGAAGTACCGTGCCGGGCGGGCCGGCACAGCCCGTCCGGCACGCCCGACGGCAGCCGCGACAGGTCGGCGAAGACCACGTCCACCGCGTCGTCCGCCGTGCCGGACCAGGTCACGCCGACCCAGCGGCCGTACTCGGCACCGAGCACAGGGAACTCCTCCGGGTCCGGGCCGTCGTCGCCGTCCACCGTGTGGAGGCGGTCCAGCAGCTCGGGCAGCGGGGTGTCGCCGGTCTGCACGGCTCGGGCGATCGCGGCCTCCCGGGCGACGCGGCTGTTCGGTACACCGGTGACCCGCAACACGGCCGGGTCCTCCTCGACGAGGAGGCCGCGCAGGGTGTCCAGGCCGTCCCATGCCACCTCGGTCCGCCCTTCGAGCGGGAACGGGGCGACGGGCTGCTTGTGCAAGGCGACGTCGTAGCGGTAGCGGGTCAGCTCGTTGTGGTGGTGGCCTCGTTTGAGCTGGACGGTGACGGCGCCCAGGCCGTCGATGCGGTCGTGCAGGGCGGTGAAGTAGTCCGGGTCGACCAGGAGTTCCTTCTCGACCCGCACTGCCTGCTCCACCGCACGTCGCACCGCGGCGAGATCCGTGTCCGGGTCCGCCTTGTGCAGCTGCACGGCGGTGGTCAGCGACCGCAGCAGCCGTAGATTGCGGACGTCCCCGACGAACAGGGTTCCGCCGGGAGCGAGGAGTTCCATCAGCCGATCGATGACCTCGGCCAGGTACGCGTCTGTCGGGAAGTACTGGACCACGGAGTTGAGCACGATCGTGTCGAAGGTGCCGACGGGCAGCCCTTCGGTGTCGTGCGCCGGCTGCGTCCGCAGTACGACCCGTTCCACCAGGCCGGGTTCCTGCTTCACCTGGGAGGCGAGTGCGTCGACAGCCGTGGCGGAGAAGTCCGTGGCCCAGTACGTCTCGCATTCCGGAGCGAGTTGTGAGAGCAGCAGGCCGGTGCCGACACCGACCTCCAGCACCCGGCGGGGACGCAGGGCCCGGATGCGCTCCACGGTCGCGTCACGCCACTCCCGCATCTGCTCGACCGGGATCGGCTCGGCGTCATAACTGCTGTTCCAGCCCGTGAAGTTCTGCCCGAACGAGACTTCGTTCGCGGTGATGGGCAATGCGTCGTAGATCTCCCGCCACTCGCCCACATGGTCCTGTTCGATGCCGTGGTCGCGGACGGGCCGCGTGCCGTGGCGGGCCACCACGTAGGCGACGAGCTGCTTGTCCTCGGCGCGGTCCTGACGGGCGACCACGGCTGCCTGGGCGACATCGGGGTGGGCGATGAGCACCGTCTCCACCTCGCCGGGTTCGATGCGGAAGCCGCGGATCTTGACCTGCTGGTCGGCACGGCCGACGTACTCCAGGTCGCCGTCGGTGCGTCGGCGTACGAGGTCGCCGGTGCGGTACATGCGGCTGCCTGCCGGGCCGTACGGGTCCGCGACGAACCGTTCGGCGGTCAGCCCCGGACGGTTCAGATAGCCGCGGGCCAGTCCGGCACCGGCCACGTACAGCTCGCCGGGGACACCGGGCGGAACCGGCTGCAGCCGCTCGTCGAGGACGTGGACCCGGGTGTTGGCGATGGGGCGGCCGATGGGTGGTACCTGGCCGCAGGGGGTCAGGGGCTCGCTCATCGTCGCGCACACCGTGGTCTCGGTCGGGCCGTACGCGTTGATCATGCGGCGGCCGGGCGCCCACCGCTCGACCAGCTCGGGAGAGCACGCCTCACCGGCCACGACCAGCGTCGACACGGACAGCGCGCCCTCCGGCACGGCAGCCAGCACCGACGGCACCAGCGTCACATGCGTCACTCCGGCGGCAGGGTCGGTCAGGGCCGAAAGCGGCGATCCCGGAGGCGGCAGCACCAGCGTGGCGCCGGTCAGCAGCGCGGTGAAGAGCTCCGACACCGATGCGTCGAAGCTGGGCGAGGCGAATTGCAACACACGGCTGTGCGAGTCGATGGCGAACCGCTCCACCTGCGCCGCGACCAGACTGGAGACACCCCCGTGGCTGACCACGACGCCCTTGGGACGGCCGGTCGAGCCCGAGGTGTAGATCACGTACGCGGGATGGCGCGCGTCCAGCGCGACGACGGGATCCGTGGTGTCCGGGAAGCCGGAATCTTCGGTGACCAGGGCCGGATCGTCCACGACCAGCGCGGGTTGCGCATCCTCCAGCATGAACTCGACCCGGGACCGCGGATACTCCGGATCGATCGGCAGATACGCGGCTCCCGCCT
>NZ_MLYP01000028.1 GCF_001866645.1 Streptomyces colonosanans | reverse complement strand
GGTGGCTTTCCTCCCTTCACCGGCTGCCGGCCCGGTCGGCATGTCATTGCCAAGGCCCCGGGCGATTGATATGGCCCTGACCCCGGTGCGGCCCCGGCGACGACCATGCACACGACGAGCGGTCCTCGGGAACCATGCGCTCTGGGTCTGCAGGGGGTGCGGCGGCGCCTCTCGGAACAGTCCGGACCCGGCCCGAGCCGGTGACGTCGCCGTCGTTACAACCCGCAGGAGCCGCGGTCGAGTCGGAAGTACCGGGCGCTGGCCCAGCGGCACAGCCGGATGCCGACCGCAACGCCGACGATGGTGACCAGGGCGGGCAGGTAGCCGCCGGCGACCTGGGCGATCGGAATGGCCGGGCACCCGCCCGAGATCGCCCAGCCTATGCCGAACAGCACCGCACCGGGGATCACGCCGGCGTGGATACGTCCCGGCGTGCGGCGGACCCGCAGCACGGCGAACACGCACGCGATGATCACGACGGCGCCGCCGAACGACAGCAGCATCCGCAGGTCCTGGAAGGTGAACATGCGGTTCAGCTCGGCGTAGTCGACGAAGCCGATATTGCTGACAGTGAAGCCGAGGGCCAACCCGGTGATGATGTTGGCCAGCAGGATCGCGCCTCGGGTGCGCATCAGATCACCTTCCACAACAGGAACGACACCCCGGCGGCGGTGCCGAAGAACACGGCGGTCGCGACGATGCTGACCGGCTGCAGCCGACCGCAGCCGTTGAGTCCGTGGCCGGAACTGCACCCGCCGGCCAGCCGGGTGCCGAAGCCCACCAGCACGCCCCCCAGGAACAACAGCACGACCATGATGAGGGGATCGCCGGTCACCAGGTCCCGGAAGCCCGGGCCCATGTCGTAGCGGAGTTCGAACCGCCCGGAAGCGACCGAGGCGATCAGTCCGCCGATGAAGATCGACACCAGCAGGGCGGCCTGGGTGACCAGCGGGGCCGGGCGCCGGTTCGTGGCGGAGGAACTCTCGTCCGCCGCCGGTTCCACGGCCGGGGCCGGCGCCTGCGCCGCGCCGTACGGAGCCTGCATCGCGCCGTACGGGGTCTGCGGGGCGCCGTACGGGGTCTGCATCGCGCCGTACTGACCCTGACCGTAGGGGGGTTGCGGCTCACCGTACGGAGCCTGACCGTAAGGAACCTGCGGCTCACCGTACGGAGCCTGCGGCGCGATGGGTGCGCCGGGGGCGGTTCCGAAGTGCTCCGCGGTGGCTGCGGAGAGCGCGTCGACGAGCGCCTGCTCGTCGGCGAACTCCTCCTCCGCCCGCTCGAGACGGCGTTCCCTGCGCCAGTGCAGCACGCGGTCCCAGGCCGACGACACCCCGAAGGACCGATCGGCGGTGAGGGCGTAGTTGATGGTGACCAGAGCGAGCCCGACAGCGCCCGCCCACCAGGGCCAGTAGGAACTCATGCCGGACCTCTCATCCAGTCGACGAGTCGAGCCCACCAGCCGCGCTTGGGGCTGGGCGCCTGCTGCGCGGAGCGAGCGGTGCGGTCCGGGCGTTGGGGAATCCGTGCGGACGGTGACGGCGGCTGAGGCCGGACCGGTGCTGACGCGGGCGTTGCCCCGAACGGGGTCATGTCCTGCTGCGCCGCGGTCCAGGGTTGCCACGACTCAGGTGGCCCGGCCGGTGTCGGCTGGGTCCACGCCCCGGTCTCCTGTGACCACGGATCGGTTTGTGGCGGCGGAGCCTGTTGGGGCATCTGTGGCTGCGCCTGCGCCGGATGGGCCGGGCCACGCCGGTTCGCACCGGCCGCGCCTTCGAGGTGCCGCGCGGTGGCTCCATTCGGCAGCAGACTGATCGGCACGGGCTCGCCGGTGAGTGACGTCCGATAGCGAGCACAGTCCTGCCACTGATGCGCACTGTCGCAGTAGTAGTCGCGCCAACCCCGCAAACTCTCCCTGAGCAGGGGGAAAAGTGGACATTCTACGGCGTGTGAGCAACCCACGTTGCTCCCTCCGGTTCTCATCTTGCCGCGCCCGGAACCGACGATCTCAAGCGTCGGGGGAATGTAGGCACAGAGCCGTATGGTGACTGCCAGTCACCGCTTTCAGACGTGATCGAATCACTATTCCGGCGCCTCGAGCAACCTCAGGGAGTTTTCCACCCGACCCACTTGGCGGCGTTCCTCGTCGACTTGTGGAGGGAGTGCGGATATTGCGGTCGGTTGTGATCGCGGTGTGGATATCGCAAACCGTGAATAAAGTCACTGGCGCACAAGAACCATGCGCCGACAGAGCAATCTGCCGGACATATCGGAAATCGACCCGCGCGGCCTGCGGCAGACAAGTGGATCAGGTACTCAAGGACGTGCCGACCCGTCAGCGCTGCACATGCGGGCTGACGTGCGGCATCCCTGCGCCCCGCACGTTGCTCGGCGCCCGGAAGGCTCACCGGACCGACCGAGGGGGCCAACAGGTGCGCGGGGCTCGTCGATTGAGCAAAAGCCCGGCGTGAGCCGACGCGGAGATCAATCGCTGTTCACAGAATGGGAGGGTGGAAATCCAGGTTCGTGAAATTCCGCACACCTGGCCGCGGTTGTCGCGGCGCCCGGTTCTTTTGAGTGATCAGTGGGCCGCCGGGCCCTCGCGGGCAAGGGTCCGGCAGACGAACTGTGACGGGGAACCTGGCCACTCGGATGTAGTGCTGATCAGCCTTCAACTCACCTCTGCGTGTTTTCCGTACGACGGCCGCCGCAGGGCGCCCTCGAGACAGGGCGTCCAGGGTGGCAGGGCGCGGCGGAACCGGGAGCGGGTTCCGGGTCCGCCCGTGGGAGCGCGGCCGGGGGTCGCTTGGGGCTCAGCCCCTGACCAGCGTGACGTCCTGGCGTCGGACCGCGTGGAAGTGGGGCAGTGGCAGTCCGGTGGCGCTCAGCTCCATCACGGTTGCCTCGACATGCGCCCGGCCTCGTCGGTACATGCCGTAGCTCCCCGCCGAATTGGTCCAGCGATGCCTGGTGCCGTCACAGACCGCCAAGGAGCCGCCGACGCCGTGGCGCACTCGGGGGTCGCCCTGGGAGACCGAGGAGGAGACGAAGACGGGACCGCTGCTCCGCAGACAGCGGTAGGTGCCGGAGAGGGTGATCGCGCCGCGGGTGAGATGTCCGATCCTGTCGATCGTCAGTCGGCCGTACGGGTCGGAGGAAGCGCCCGCGGCGGGGGCGGCGCCCAGAAGCAGGGTGGCGCCGACGACCGCGCCGGCAACGTGGCGCAAGGACATGGGAATACCTCCTGGAATGGGGAATTCCACAGGTACCGGGACACCGGGCGCTGGGGTGTGATCTTCACCCCTTCGGTGGCGAGTCCGGCCCGGCCGCCTATGGGGTGTCCGGCCTGCCGCCACGTCTGCGGCACCGGCGGTGATCGCCGTGCCGGCGTAGCCCCGCAGGCCTACGCGAGCACGGCGAAGCCGTCGAGTTCCACGAGGGCCTCCTCGTCCCAGAGGCGGGTGATCCCCACGACGGCCATCGCGGGGTAGTCGCGGCCGGCAAGTCTCCGCCAGATGCCACCGAGTTCGCGCGCGTGGATGCGGTAGGCGGCCACGTCGGTCGCGTAGACGGTGATGCGGGCGAGGTCGGTGGGGGTGCCGCCGGCGGCGCGCAGCGCGCCGAGCAGATTGGCCAGGGCCTGCTCGAACTGCTCGGGCAGGGTGTCGCCGACCACCTTGCCGTCCGTGTCGAGGGCGGTCTGGCCGGCCAGGAACACCACGCGGGACCCGGTGGCGACGACGGCGTGCGAGAAGCCCGAGGGCGGGGAGAGGGTGGGCGGGTTGACGCGCGAGAGGGTGGGCGGGTCGGTGTGCTCGGTGGTCACGGGGCCTCCACGGTGGCGTACAACTCCTTGGCGATGATGCCGCGTTGGACTTCGCTCGCGCCCTCGTAGATCCGGGGTGCACGCACCTCGCGGTAGAGGTGTTCGAGGAGGTGGCCGCGGCGCAGGGCGCGGGCGCCGTGCAACTGGACGGCGGCGTCGACGACGTACTGTGCGGTCTCGGTGGCGAGCAGCTTCGCCATGGCAGAGCGCTTCGGTACGTCCGGGTCGCCCGCGTCGTACGCGGTCGCCGCCGCGTAGACCATGAGGCGGGCCGCCTCGGTGCGCAGGGCCATCTCGGCGACACGGTGGGAGACGGCCTGGAGGTCCTTCAGTCTGCCGCCGAAGGCGTGCCGCCCTGCGGTGTGGACGAGTGTCGCGTCCAGGGCCGCCTGCGCCATGCCGACGGCGAAGGCACCGACGCTGGGACGGAAGAGGTTGAGGGTGCCCATGGCGACCCGGAAGCCGCGGTCGGGCTCGCCGAGGATGTCGTCTGTCGTGACGGGCACGCCGTCGAAGGCGAGGGCTCCGATGGGATGCGCGGAGAGCATGTCGAGCGGGGTGCCGGTCAGCCCCGGACGGTCGGCGGGCACCAGAAAGGCGGTCACGCCGCGGGAGCCCGCACCGGGGGTGGTGCGCGCGAAGACGGTGTAGAAGTCGGCCTCGGGCGCGTTGGAGATCCAGCACTTCTCGCCGGTGAGCCGCCAACCGAGGCGGCCGTCGCGCTCGGCGCGCACGAAGCCGCCGTCGTCCGGGCCTGCCGACGTGGCAGGCCCGGCGTCCCCGCCGCCCGCATCCCTCGGAACGTCGCGCCCGGCAGGCGCCGGGCCGTCGGGCTCCGCCCGCAGGGCGAGCGCCCCCGCGTCCGAGCCTGCGCCCGGCTCGGTCAGGGCGAAGGCCGCCACGGTGGAACCGGCGCGGACACCGGGAAGCCAGCGGGCGCGCTGGGCCGGTGTGCCGTACGCGTGCACGGGATGCGCGCCCAGTCCCTGCAGGGCGAGCGCCGTCTCCGCCTCGGTGCAGGCGTATGCGAGGGACTCCCGCATCAGGCACAGGTCGAGCGCGCCGGAGGTGAACAGACGTTCCAGCAGCCCGAGTCGGCCGAGTTCGGCGACGAGTGCGTGGTTGACGCGGCCCGGCTCGCCCTTCTCCGCGAGCGGTCGCAGTCGTTGCTCGGCCGCCTCGCGCAGCTCGGCGCGCCAGGCGGTACGCGCTGGGTCGAGTGAGAATGCGGTCATGGCCGGTCCCCTCTCCCCGTCGGCGCACCGGGGGTGTACGGGCTGTTCGTCCGACCGTATCGCGAACCATTGACTGTCGTCACCAACACGATACGCTCGATGCGCGAGCCCACCACGACGAGGGGGCGAACCGCCATGGACCAGAGGGACGCCGCAAGCGCCACGGACACCGCGGACCCCGCGCCGGCACCGAAGCCGGCCGAGGCCACCCGCACCGCCCATCTCGACACCTTCGCGCGCGACCACCTCCCGCCCCCCGAACAGTGGCCCGAGCTACGCTTCGACCTGCCCGAGCTGCGCTACCCCGAACGGCTGAACGCCGCCGTCGAGCTGCTCGCCCACACCGCCCCCGGGCGCCCCGCCTTCCGTACCGCGGACGGTGAGGTGTGGACGTACGGGGAGCTTCGCGCCCGCGTCGACCGGATCGCCCACGCGCTCACTTCCCGCCTCGGCGTCGTGCCGGGCAATCGGGTCCTGCTGCGCGGTCCCACCACCCCCTGGCTGGCCGCGTGCTGGCTCGCGGCGCTCAAGGCGGGCGCGGTCGCCGTCACCGTGCTGGCCCAGCAGCGTCCGCACGAGCTGCGCACCATATGCGCGATCGCCCAGGTCGGCCACGCACTGTGTGACGTCCGCGCGGTCGACGACCTGGTCAAGGCCGAGGTCCCCGGGCTGCGCATCACCCCATACGGCGGTGACACCTCCGACGACCTGCTGCGCCTGCCGGCCCCCGAGGAGCCGTACGCCCCCGTGGACACGGCGGCGGACGACGTCGCGCTGATCGCCTTCACCTCGGGCACCACCGGTCGTCCGAAGGGCTGTGTGCACTTCCACCGCGATCTGCTCGCCATCGCGGACACCTTCTCCCGGCATGTCCTCAGGCCGCGCCCGGACGACGTCTTCGCGGGCAGCCCTCCGCTCGGCTTCACCTTCGGGCTCGGCGGGCTCGTGATCTTCCCGCTGCGGGCCGGCGCCAGCGCCCTGCTGCTCGAACAGGCAGGCCCCCGGCAGCTGCTGCCCGCGATCGCCGAGCACCGTGTATCCGTGCTGTTCACCGCGCCGACCGCGTATCGCACGATGCTCGACGAACTGGACGGGTCCGACATCACGTCGCTGCGACGCTGTGTGTCGGCCGGCGAGAACCTGCCCGCCGCGACCTGGCGTGCCTGGCACGAGCGCACCGGGCTGCGCGTCATCAACGGCATCGGCGCCACCGAGCTGCTGCACATCTTCATCTCCGCCGCGGACGACCGGATCCGCCCGGGAACCACGGGAGTTCCGGTACCGGGCTGGCAGGCGCGGGTGCAGGACGCGAACGGCACGCCCCTGCCCGACGGCGAACCGGGACTGCTCGCGGTGCGCGGACCGGTCGGCTGCCGCTATCTCGCCGACCCGCGGCAACGGCAGTACGTGCGGGGCGGCTGGAACGTCACCGGCGACACCTACGTCCGTGAACCCGACGGCTACTTCCGCTATGTCGCACGCGCCGACGACATGATCATCTCGGCCGGCTACAACATCGCCGGACCCGAGGTCGAGGACACCCTGCTGCGCCACCCCGACGTCATCGAGACGGCGGTCGTCGGGCGGCCGGACGAGGCCCGCGGGCAGATCGTGGTGGCGTACCTCGTGCTCCGGGCGGGCGCGCCCCGCGACCCGGAGGCGTTACGCGCGTTCCTGACGGCCGAGCTCGCACCGTACAAGTGCCCGCGCGAGTTCCTCTTCGTGGACGCGCTGCCCCGCACGGCGACGGGCAAGCTCCAGCGCTTCCGGCTGCGCGGGGACCGCGCCCTGGACCAGAACGCGGACGCCGGTGCGGGCGTCAAGTCCGCACCCGCGGAAGGTGATCACTGACGCGGCGATCTACAGTGATCACCGTGTCCGATCAGCACGCTCCCCGGTCCCTCATCGTCACGTTCTACGGCGCGTACGGCCGTTTCGCCACCGGCCCGGTGCCGGTGGCCGAGCTGATCCGGCTGCTCGCCGCGGTCGGCGTCGACGCGCCCTCCGTACGGTCGTCGGTGTCGCGGCTGAAGCGGCGCGGGCTGCTCGTACCGGAGCGCACGGCGGCGGGCGCGGCCGGGTACGCGCTGTCCCCCGACGCGCGGCAACTGCTCGAAGACGGCGACCGGCGCGTGTACGCGACGACGTCCCCCGAGGACGAGGGCTGGGTGCTCGCGGTGTTCTCGGTGCCGGAGTCGGAGCGGCAGAAGCGGCACCTGCTGCGCTCCCGGCTCGCCGGGCTCGGCTTCGGTACGGCTGCCCCCGGGGTGTGGATCGCCCCGGCACGCCTGTACGAGGAGTCCCGGCACACCCTGCAGCGGCTGGCCCTCGACCCGTACGTGGACTTCTTCCACGCTGCGCACCTCGGTTTCGCGCCGACCGCGCAGGCCGTGGCACGCTGGTGGGACCTGGATGCGATCGCCGAACGGCACAATGCCTTCCTCGACCGCCACGCGCCGGTGCTGCAGGCCTGGGAAGCCCGCGAGGACACCCCGCCCGAGGAGGCGTACCGCGACTATCTGCTCGCCCTGGACTCCTGGCGTCATCTGCCGTACACCGATCCCGGGCTGCCGGTCGAACTGCTCCCCGAGGACTGGCCGGGCGCCCGCTCGACCGAGGTCTTCCGGGCGCTGCACGAGCGACTACGGGACGCGGGAGCGGTCTTCGCGGGCGTATGAGCCTGCCTGTCGGGACACCAGTGCCCCGACAGGCACCGTCCGTCCCGTCGCGACGCCCGGCACGCTCCCCCACTCTCGGCTTCTCCCCCACTCTCGGCTTCGCTCGAGCGGGGGGACCCCCAGAGCGGGGGGACCCCCAGAGCGGGAGGTGCCCCAGAGCGGGGGGACCCCCAGAGCGGGGGGACCCCCAGAGCGGGAGGTGCCCCAGAGCGGGGGGACCCCCAGAGCGGGGGGACCCCCAGAGCGGGAGGTGCCCCCACGACGCCGCTCCTTCAAGGGCAAACGTTGCCTACCGGGGACATCAGGCTCCGAGTGTGAGCCGGGGTTTCGGGGCGTCGGTGCGTCCGGTCTGCGGGCGCCGACTGCCCGCGCGGTAGGGCGCGGGCCACGGCGCACCCGGCCCTGCGTATTCCTGCTCGGCCGCCGCGTGCAGCGTCCAGTGCGGGTCGTACAGATGCGGCCGGGCGAGCGCGCACAGGTCCGTGCGTCCAGCCAGGATCAGCGAGTTGACGTCGTCCCAGGACGAGATGGCGCCCACGGCGATCACCGGGACACCGGTCTCGTGGCGGATCCGGTCGGCGAACGGCGTCTGGTACGAGCGCCCGAACGCCGGCCGCTCCTCGGCCACCACCTGCCCGGTCGACACATCGATCGCGTCCGCGCCGCGCGCGGCGAAGGCACGGGCGATCTCGACGGCCTCCTCGGCCGTGGTGCCGCCCTCGGCCCAGTCGGTCGCGGAGATCCTTACGGTCATGGGCTTCTGCTCGGGCCACACCGCCCGCACGGCATCGAAGACCTCCAGCGGGAAGCGGAGCCGCTTGGCCAACGTGCCACCGTAGGCGTCCGTACGGTGATTGGTGAGCGGCGAGAGGAATCCGGAGAGCAGATATCCGTGGGCGCAGTGGAGTTCGAGGAGGTCGAATCCGGCGCGGGCGGCCCGCTCAGCGGCGGCCGTGAACTGGTCGCGGATGTCGACCAGTTGGTCCCGGGTCAGCTCGTGGGGTGTCTGGCTCCCCGGCTTGTACGGGAGCGGGGAGGCGGCCACGAGCGGCCAGTTGCCCTCCTGAAGCGGCTCATCCATGCCCTCCCACATCAGCTTGGTGGAGCCCTTGCGGCCGCTGTGTCCGAGCTGTACGCCGATGGCGGTACCCGGCGCCTGCGCGTGCACGAAGCCGGTGATCCGCTGCCATGCCTCGGCCTGGCGCCCGGTGTAGAGCCCGGCGCAGCCCGGGGTGATCCGGCCCTCGGCGCTCACGCACACCATCTCGGTCATCACCAGACCTGCCCCGCCGAGCGCCCGTGCGCCCAGGTGGACGAGGTGGAAGTCGCCCGGAACGCCTTCGGCCGCGGAGTACATGTCCATCGGTGAGACCACCACCCGGTTGCGCAGGGTCAGATCGCGCAGCCGGAAGGGGGTGAACATCGGGGGCGTGCCGGGCGGGCAGCCGAAGTCCCGCTCCACCGCATCGGTGAATCGGACGTCCCGCAGGCGCAGATTGTCGTGGGTGACCCGGCGGCTGCGGGTGAGCAGGTTGAACGCGAACTGCCGGGCGGGCTGGTCGAGGTAGAGGGCGAGGTTCTCGAACCACTCAAGGCTGGCCCGGGCCGCGCGCTGGGTGGAGGCGACGACCGGGCGCCGCTCCTCCTCGTAGGCGACCAGGGCGTCGCGCAGCGAGACGTGTTCCTCCAGGCAGGCGACCAGGGCCAGCGCATCCTCCACCGCCAGCTTGGTGCCGGAGCCGATCGAGAAGTGCGCGGTGTGCGCGGCGTCGCCGAGGAGGACCAGGTTGCCGTGCGACCAGTGCTCGTTGACGACCGTACGGAAGGTGGTCCAGGTGGAGTTGTTGGACCGTAGCGGCCGACCCTGGAGCGCGTCGGCGAAGATCTTGGCGCAGCGCTCGATCGTCTCGGCGGGCTCCAGCTCCGCGAACCCGGCCGCCCGCCATACCTCCTCGCGCATCTCGACGATCACCGTGGAGGCGCCCGCTGGAGTCTGCGCCCCGGAGCCTGGAAACGGGCGGGAGTAGGGGTAGCCGTGCAGCTGCATGACGCCGTGCTCGGTCTCGGCGATCTCGAAACGGAACGCGTCGAAGGCGAAGTCCGCGGCGAGCCAGATGTAGCGGCAGCGGTGCTCCTCGATCGAGGGCCGGAACACCTCGGCGTACGCCGCGCGCGTGGCGCTGTGCACACCGTCGGCGGCGATCACCAGGTCGTATTCCGCCAAGAGCCGGGCCGGATGCGGAGCCTCGGTCCAAAAGCGCAGGTCGACGCCGAGCGAGCGGCAGCGCTCGTGCAGGATCTGCAGCAGCCGCCGCCTGCCGAGCGCGGCGAAACCGTGGCCGCCCGAGGTGTGGCGCACGCCCCGGTGCACGATGTCGATGTCGTCCCAGCGCACGAACTCGTCCTTCAGCGCCGCGTGGACGACGGGGTCGGCATGCTCGATGCCACCGAGGGTCTCGTCGGAGAGGACGACACCGAAGCCGAAGGTGTCGTCGGGGGCGTTGCGCTCCCAGACGGTGATCTCGCGGGCGGGATCGAGGCGCTTGAGCAGGGCGGCGGCGTACAGCCCGCCGGGGCCGCCGCCGATGACGGCCACCCGCAGCGGCCGTCCCGTCTGCGTCCGTACCGCCGCCATGGCTACCGCCCCCGCCATTTCGGGGCGCGCCTCTCGCCGAAGGCCGCGTGGAACTCGGCGTAGTCCTCGCCGGTCATCAGCAGCGCCTGGGTGGAGGCGTCCAGTTCGACCGAGGCGGCCAGCGGCATGTCCAGTTCCGCGGTGAGCAGGGCCTTCGTCTGGGCATGGGCGAGCGCCGGGCCGTCGGCGAGCCTGCGGGCCAGCGCCTGGGCGGCCTCGTCGGCACGGCCGTTCTCGGTCAGCTCACTGATCAGCCCGATCCGCTCCGCCTCGGCGGCCCGCACCGGTTCGCCCAGCATGAGCAGCCGGGTAGCGTGCCCGAGCCCGACGACCCGTGGCAGCAGATAGGCGGCACCCATGTCGCCGCCGGAGAGCCCGACCTGGGTGAAGAGGAACGCGAAGCGGGCGGAGGGGTCCGCCACCCGGAAGTCCGCGGCCAGCGCGAGTACCGCACCCGCGCCCGCGGCCACCCCGTGCACGGCCGCGATCACCGGGAACGGGCACTCCCGCACCGCTCGTACGACCTGCCCGGTCATGCGGTTGAAGTCGAGCAGCCGGCCGGTGTCCATGGACAGCGTGGCGCCGATGATCTCGTCCACGTCGCCGCCGGAGCAGAAGCCGCGCCCCTCGCCGGCCAGCACCAGGGCTCGTACGGACTTCTCGCGGGACAGTTCGGCCAGCAGGTCGCGCAGATCGGCGTAGGCGCCGAAGGTGAGCGCGTTGAGTTTCTCGGGGCGGGCCAGGGTGACGGTGGCGACCCCGTCGGTGCGTTCGCACCGCAGGTGCCGCCAGTCGGAGGTGCGGGCGGCGGAGCCGGTGAAGGGACTCATGGTGTGCGGCCTCCTCGGACGGGCGCGCTGTCCAGACTGCTGCTCTGAGACGAAGCTATCACTTCTTCGTGACCGTCGTCACGATACCGCGATACGATCCTCGGCCGGAGGAAGATCCGGCATCACGTCACACCTTCTCGACAGCCCGGTAACGACGGGCACTGCCGGATCGGGCGGGGCGTCGGTAGGGGTAGCAGCCGTCCCGGGACCGCCGCGGTTCCGGGACGAAACCCGCCGACCACCCCGTAAGGGGCGCGCCGTACCATGCCCTCATATTCACTGCAGGACACCCTGCGCCAGGAACGGACCCGCCTTGTACGAACCCCCCGCGCCCGCCTTCTGGCGCATCGTCCTGCCGCAGACCGCCGCGGCGGTTCCCGTCGCCCGTGCCCTGGTCCGTACGGCGCTGACAGTGCGGGAACACACGGCCGACAGCGATACCGCGGAACTGCTCACCGCGGAGCTGGTCGCGAACGCCGTGGAGCACGCCGCGGGGGACGGCCCGATAGAGCTGGTCGTCGAACTGCTGCCGACGGGCTGCAAGGTCGAGGTGCACGACACCGACCCGGCGCCGCCCGGCGATCTGACCCACCCGGCCGAGGAGGACCCCGACCCGTGGCAGGAGCACGGGCGGGGCCTGCTGCTGATCCGCAGCCTCAGCTCGTCCTGTGGCCACCGCCCCACCGAGTCCGGCAAGGCGGTCTGGTTCAGACTGCCTGTGTTTCCGCGGCAGTGGCGTCCGGCGTGACCTCGGCCGTGGTCGCGACGAGCCGCGAGTGCCGCCGCCCGTAGAGGACATACACGAGGAATCCGGCCGCCAGGAACACCGCGAACTGCACCCAGGTCGTCCAGCCCGTCTCGTAGATCAGGTAGAGGCAGAAGGCGACGCCGAGCAGCGGCATCACGGGGTAGAGCGGCACGCGGAAGGTGCGGGCGAGGCCCGGTGCGCCGCGGCGCAGGGCGATCACCGCGATGTTGACGACGGCCATCGTGGCGAGCGTGCCGATGGTGCACAGGTTGACCACGGAGTCCAGCGAGGCGAAGGCCGCCGGGACCGCGAAGACGACCGCCACGATCAGGGTGCCGGTCACCGGCGTCGAGGTCTTCGGCGAGACGCGTTCGAAGACCCGCGGAATGAGTCCGTCCCGGGACATCGACATGAGGATGCGGGTCTGGCCGTACATCACCGCGAGGACGACCGAGGCGATGGCGATGACCGCGCCGAAGGCGATGACGCCGCCGCCGATGGTGGAGCCGGTGACCTGGTTGACGACGTACGACAGCGCGGCGGACCGCCCGCCCACCTCCGAGCCGCCGATGGCGCCGATCGCGGCGAGCGCGACCGCGCAGTACAGCACGGTCACCACACCGATGCAGACGAGGATGGCGACCGGGATGTCGCGGCGGGGGTTCCTGGCCTCCTCGCCCGCGGTGGTGATCGCGTCGAAGCCGATGTACGAGAAGAAGGCGGCCGTGGTACCTGCGCCGATGCCGCCGAGCCCGGCGGGTGAGAACGGGGTCAGGTTGCCGTGCTTGAAGGCGGTGAAGCCGATGGCGCAGAAGGCGACGAGGATCGCGAGCTTGAGGATGGCCATCGCGGCGGTGGCCCGGGCGCTCTCGCGCACACCGCGCACCAGGAGGACAGCGGCGAGGGCGATCACGATCACGGCGGGCAGGTTGATCACCCCGCCGTCACCCGGCCCGGCGGAGAGGTCCGCGGGCAGTTGCCATCCGGTGAGGCTGTGCAGCAGTTCGTTGACGTACTGGCTCCAGCCGACCGCGACGGCCGACACCGAGATGCCGTACTCCAGGAGCAGGCACCAGCCGACGAGGAAGGCCGTGCCCTCGCCGAGGCCCGCGTAGGCGAAGGAGTACGAGGAGCCCGAGACCGGGATCGCACCACCCAGCTCGGCGAAGGAGAACGCGGTGAAGACGCAGGTGACGGCGGCGAGCACGAAGGAGACGACGACGGCGGGACCGGCCTGGGCGACCGAGTCGGAGAGCCCGACGAAGATGCCGGTGCCGACGATCGCGCCGATGCCGAAGCAGACGAGCTGGTACAGGCCCATGTGGCGCTTGAGGCCGTGACCTTCGAGATCGGCGCCGGCCTCGGCGACGAGCCGTTCGGGGGACTTGATACGGAAACGGTTGGCGGGAGAGCCGGGCATGCGGGTGGTGCTCTTTCGGTGTGTGGGGGGCGACCGTGGGGTGGTCCCGCTCACGGGGTCCCCCACGTCGAGCGGAGCCGGGGGCGGGGAGGGGCCGAGAGCCTTGGGGGCGGTCGCGTGGCGGACAACGGAGGGGGTGGTTCCGAGCCCGCCGGGATGATCGTTCGGGAGGTTTCGGGAGGGGCGCCGCGAGGAGGGCGGGCCCGGTCAGCCGAGGGTGGCGACCAGGACCGCCTTGATCGTGTGCATCCGGTTCTCCGCCTCGTCGAAGACGACGGAGCGCTCGGACTCGAACACCTCGTCGCTGACCTCCAGCTCGGTCAGCCCGTGCCGCTCGTGGATCTCGCGGCCGACGTCGGTGCCGAGGTCGTGGAAGGCCGGCAGGCAGTGCAGGAACTTCACGTCGTCGTTGCCGGTGGCGCGCAGCACGTCCATGGTCACGGCGTACGGGCCGAGCAGCGCTATGCGCTCGTCCCAGACCTGCTTGGGCTCGCCCATCGACACCCACACATCGGTGGCGACGAAGTCGGCGCCGTGCACGCCCTCCTTCACGTCCTCGGTGAGCGTGACCCGGGCGCCGGAGGAACGGGCGAGCTGCTGGGCCACCTCGACGATCGTGTCGTCCGGCCACAGCACCCTGGGGCCGACGATACGGACGTCCATGCCGAGCAGGGCGCCGGTGACGAGGTAGGAGTTGCCCATGTTGTAACGGGCGTCGCCGAGGTAGGCGAAGGCCATCTGACCGAGCGGCTTGTCGCTGTGCTCGGTCATGGTGAGCACGTCGGCGAGCATCTGGGTGGGGTGCCACTCGTCGGTGAGGCCGTTGTAGACGGGCACCCCTGCGTAGGCGGCCAGCTCCTCGACGACGCCCTGGCCGTGCCCGCGGTACTCGATCGCGTCGAACATCCGGCCGAGCACACGGGCGGTGTCCTTGACGGACTCCTTGTGGCCGATCTGCGAACCGACGGGGTCCAGATACGTCGTGTGCGCGCCCTGGTCGGCGGCCGCGACCTCGAAGGCGCAGCGCGTACGGGTGGAGGTCTTCTCGAAGACCAGCGCGATGTTCTTGCCCTGCAGGTACTGCGTCTCCGTCCCGGCCTTCTTGGCCGCCTTCAGCTCGGCGGCCAGCTCGATCAGCGCGCGGAACTCCTCGGCGGTGAAGTCCAGCTCCTTGAGGAAGTGGCGGCCGGCGAGGGCGGTCGGAACTGTCGCCATGGTGGTGCTCCAGGGTACGAAAGGCAGGGCGAACACGTGAATGAATGTAAGTCTATACGACGCTCCACATTTCTATACGAAGCCTATGCCGTGACGGCATCCCTCTGCACCGGACAGCTCATGCACCGGGGCCCTCCCCTCCCCCGGCCCAGCTCACTCCCGGGGATCTCTATCACCTCGATCCCCTGTTTGCGCAGGTGGGTGTTGGTGGTGGAGTTGCGCTCGTAGGCGACGACGACCCCGGGCTCGACCGCGAGGACATTGCATCCGTCGTCCCACTGCTCCCGCTCGGCCGCGTGCACGTCCTGTGTGGCGGTCAGCACCCGCACCTCGTCCAGGCCGAGCGCGGCGGCGATCGCGCGGTGCATGTGCTCCGGAGGATGATCGGTGACCTTCAGCTCCTTCTCTTCGGCGCCCGGCTCGATGGTGTACGAGCGGAGCATGCCGAGCCCCGCGTACTGGGTGAAGGTGTCGCCGTCGACCATGGTCATCACGGTGTCGAGATGCATGAAGGCGCGCCGCTTGGGCATGTCCAGCGCGACGATGGTCCGGGCCGACCCGGCGGCGAAGAGCTTGTGCGCGAGCATCTCGACGGCCTGGGGCGTGGTGCGCTCGCTCATACCGATGAGCACCGCGCCGTTGCCGATGACCAGCACGTCCCCGCCCTCGATGGTGGACGGATAGTCGGCCTGCCCCTCGGACCAGACTTGGAAGGCCTCGTCCCGGAAGAGCGGGTGGTACCGGTAGATCGCCTCGAAGTGGACGGTCTCGCGCTGCCGCGCCGGCCAGCGCATGGCGTTGATGGAGACACCGTCGTAGATCCAGGCGGAGGTGTCACGGGTGAAGAGGTGGTTGGGCAGAGGCCCGAGGAGGAAGTCGTCCAGGTCCATCACATGGAACCGCACCGAGGTGGGCTCCGGGTGGGCGTCCAGGAACTCCCGCTTGGTCATACCGCCGACGAGGACCTCGGCGAGCGCGGTGGCGGGCAGGGTCTCGAAGGCGGCGCGGAGATGGTCGGTGGCGAGCGGCCCGTACTCCTTCTCGTCGAAGACCCGGCTCAGGACGAGGGATCTGGCCGCCGGGATCTCCAGGGCTTCGGTGAGCAGATCACCGAAGAGATGGACGGCGACCCCGCGGTCGCGGAGCACGTCGGCGAACCCGTCGTGCTCCGCGCGCGCCCGCCGTACCCACAGCACGTCGTCGAAGAGGAGCGCGTCCTTGTTGCTCGGGGTGAGCCTTTTGAGTTCGAGATCCGGCCTGTGCAGGATGACGCGGCGCAGCCGCCCGGCCTCGGAGTCGACATGGAGTCCCATGCCTTCATCCTGACCTTCCAGGCACGCGTTCATCCTCCGTTCGGCACGAACCGGACCGTTTGATTTCGTCTTCATGACGAAATCGGATCCCCGGTTTCCGGTCCGTGTCCCCTGCGCGGTGCTGCGGCCGCGCAGGGGAACGCCCGCGCTGGAGTGGGTGAGGGGCGGCCCGCCGGCGGTCCCGTCACAGACGGGGGTCCACCGGCTCCGACTCCAGCGCCAGCACCGCGAACACCGCCTCGTGCACCCGCCACAGCGGCTCGCCCTCCGCCAGCCGGTCCAGGGCCTCCAGCCCGAGCGCGTACTCGCGGATCGCCAGCGACCGCTTGTGGTTCAGGAACCGCTGCCGCAGACGCGCCAGGTTCTCGGGGCGGGTGTACTCCGGACCGTAGATGATCCGCAGGTACTCGCGGCCACGGCACTTGATGCCCGGCTGCACCAGGCGGCCCGCGGCACTGCGTACCACCGCCTGCACCGGCTTGACGACCATCCCCTCGCCGCCGCGCCCCGTCATCTCCAGCCACCAGTCGACACCCGCGCGCACCGACTCCGGGTCGCCGGTGTCCACGAACAGCCGGCGTGTCGTCTGCAGCAGCCCGCTCCCGTCGTGCTCGACCATCCGGTCGATCAGCGCCAGTTGCTCGTCGTGCGGTACGGACGCCAGGCTGCGGCCCTGCACCGCCAGGATCTGGAAGGGGGCCAGGTGGACGCCGTCCAGACCGCGCGTCGGCCAGCAGTAGCGACGGTAGGCCTTGGTGAACGCCCCCGCGGCCGACGCCCTGTCACGCTGTCTCGCCAGCAGCTCCCGTACGTCGACGCCGCGTACCGCCGCCTCCTCGAGCGCGGCCAGCGCCCCCGGGAACGCCGCCCCGGACGCGGCGCCGACCGCCGCGTACTGGGTGCGCAGCAGCCCGGACGCCTTCAACGACCACGGCATCAGCTCCGCGTCCAGCAGCACCCAGTCCGTCTCCAGCTCCCGCCACAGGTCCGCCGACGACACGGCCTCCCGCAGCCGGCCCAGGATCTCCTCCGTCATCGCCGCGTCGTCGAGGAACGGCCGTCCGGTGCGCGTGTACAGCGAGCCGGTCGGGCCGTCCACACCGAAGTGACGGCGCGCCGCCTCCGCGTCCCGGCACACCAGGGCCACCGCTCGCGATCCCATGTGCTTCTCCTCGCACACGACCCGCGCGACCCCGTCCTCCCGGTACTGCGCGAACGCCTCGGCCGGGTGCTCCAGATAGCCCTCGACGCACGAGGTCGCGGTCGGCGCCATCGTCGGCGGCAGGTACGGCAGCAGGCGCGGGTCCACCGCGAAACGGCTCATGACCTCCAGGGCCGCCGCCGCGTTCTCCTCCCGGACCGAGACCCGGCCCGCGTGCCGCGTCTGGACCACCCTGCGGCCGTGCACGTCCGCCAGATCGAGCGGTCGGCCGTCCTGGCCGCCGGGTGCCTCCGTGGCCAGTGGCCGGGTCGGCTCGTACCAGACCCGCTCGGCCGGTACGTCGACCAGCTCTCGCTCCGGCCAGCGCAGCGCGGTCAGCCGGCCGCCGAAGACGGCGCCTGTGTCCAGGCAGATGGTGTTGTTCAGCCAGGTGGCCTGCGGGACGGGTGTGTGGCCGTACACCACTGCCGCACGACCCCGGTAGTCCTCCGCCCACGGGTAGCGCACCGGCAGGCCGAACTCGTCCGTCTCCCCCGTGGTGTCGCCGTACAGCGCGTGTGAGCGGACCCGGCCGGAGGTGCGGCCGTGGTACTTCTCGGGCAGGCCGGCGTGGCAGACGACCAGCCGGCCGCCGTCGAGGACGTAGTGGCTGACCAGGCCGCCGATGAACTCCCGTACCTGCTGCCTGAACTCCTCGCTCTCGCCCTCCATCTGCTCGATCGTCTCGGCGAGTCCGTGCGTGGGCTGGACCTTGCGGCCCCTGAGGTGACGCCCGTACTTGTTCTCGTGGTTGCCCGGCACGCACAGCGCGTTGCCCGACGCCACCATCGACATGACCCGGCGCAGGACGCCCGGGCTGTCCGGGCCGCGGTCCACCAGGTCGCCGACGAAGACGGCCGTGCGGCCCTCCGGGTGCGCGCCGTCGGCATAGCCGAGCTTGCCCAGCAGCGCCTCCAGTTCCGACGAGCAGCCGTGGATGTCACCGATGATGTCGAAGGGACCGGTGAGATGGGTCAGGTCGTTGAAGCGCTTCTCGGTCACGACCGTCGCGTTCTCGACCTCCTCCACGCCCCGCAGGATGTGCACCTTGCGGAAGCCCTCCCGCTCCAGATGCCTGAGGGAGCGGCGCAGTTCGCGCGTGTGCCGCCGGATGACCCGGCGCGGCATGTCGGCCCGGTCGGTGCGGGCCGCGTTGCGCTCGGCGCACACCTCCTCCGGTACGTCGAGCACGATCGCGATGGGCAGCACGTCGTACTGCTTGGCCAGCTCGATCAGCTGACGGCGGCTGTCCTGCTGCACACTGGTCGCGTCGACGACCGTACGGCGGCCCGCCGCGAGGCGCTTGCCCGCGATGTAGTGCAGCACGTCGAAGGCGTCGCGGCTGGCGCTCTGGGCGTTCTCGTCGTCGGCCACCAGGCCGCGGCAGAAGTCCGAGGAGAGGATCTCGGTCGGCTTGAAGTGCCGGCGGGCGAAGGTCGACTTGCCCGATCCGGACGCGCCGATCAGGACCACGAGGGAGAGGTCGGTGACGGGCAGGGTGCGCCCCTTGGTCTCGGTCATGCCGTCTTCTCCTCCTTCGTGGCGAGCGTGGCCGCGTTCCGTTCGAACGTGGCCATCTGCGTGGGCGGTCCCACCTCGGGGTCGTCGGGGCCCACGGGCGTGAACTCCACGATGTAGCCGTGCCGTTCGGCGACCTGACGTGCCCAGGTCCGGAACTCCTCCCGCGTCCATTCGAAGCGGTGGTCGCCGTGGCGGGCGTGGCCGGCCGGGAGGGTCTCCCAGCGGACGTTGTACTCGACGTTCGGGGTCGTCACGAGCACCGTGCGGGGGCGGGCCGAGCCGAACACCGCGTACTCCAGGGCGGACAGCCGGGGCAGGTCGACGTGCTCGACGACCTCGCTCAGCACGGCGGCGTCATACCCCTTGAGCCGGTTGTCGGTGTAGGTGAGCGAGCCCTGGACCAGCGTGACGCGCGACGCCTGCCGCTCCCCCATGCGGTCCAGCTTCAGCCGCCGCGAGGCGATGGTGAGCGCCCGCATCGACACGTCGACGCCCACGATCTCCGTGAACCGCGGGTCCTTGAGCAGTTCCTGTACCAACTGGCCCTGTCCGCAGCCGAGGTCGAGGACCCGTCCGGCATCAAAGGCCCGGAGCGCCGCGGCGATGGCGTCCCGCCGCTGCATGGCGAGGGACGGCGTCCTCTCCTGCGTCCCGGTCTCCTTGCCGGCCCCGGTCGCCTCCTCGGCCTGGGTCACTTCCTCGGCGCCGGACTCCTCTCCGGCCGCGTCGCGGATCTCCTCGACCGCGTTGTCGATCTCCTCGACCTCGCTGTCGTCCGCCTGGGCCAGGCGTACCAGTTCCAGGCGTTCCCTCACCTGCCGGGTCAGGGACCAGCGACGCGACAGATAACGGTTGGTGATCAACTGCTGCTCGGGGTGGTCGGGCAGCCAGCCCTCACCGGCTCGCAGCAGCTTGTCGACCTCGTCAACGGAGACCCAGTAGTGCTTGGCGTCGTCGAGCACCGGCAGGAGGACGTAGAGATGGCGCAGGGCCTCGGCCAGCGTCAGTTCCGAGGACTCCAGCACAAGGCCCACGTAGCGGGAGTCGCCCCATTCCGGGAACTCGGCGTCCAGCGCCACCGGTTCGGCGGTGACCGTCCAGCCGAGCGGTTCGAACAGGCGGCGTACGAGATCAGCGCCGCCGCGCGCGGGCAGCGCCGGTACCTCGATCCGCAACGGCATTGCCATGCCCGCGCGTTCGGGCCGCGCCGCGCAGACGCCCTTCATCGCGCTGGAGAACACGCTGCTCAGGGCCACCGCGAGCAGTGAGGAGGCCGCGTACGGGCGATCGTTGACGTACTGTGCGAGCGCCGCGTCGGGGGCGCCGCCGCGGCCCTTGCCCCTGCCCTTGCGCACCAGCGCCACGGCGTCGACCTCCAGCAGCAGCGCGGCCGTGCAGCGCTCGTCGTCCGCCGCGGGGTAGAGGACGTGCGCCGTGCCGTAGGAGGTGGGGAACGCCTGAGCCCGATCGGGATGCTTGTGCAGCAGGAAGCCGAGGTCGGTGGCCGGACGCGCTGGAGTGCCGGTGGTGGTGATGGTCAGGAACATACGGGTACCCCTCCGACGGGGTGGACGAGTGCTGGCGCCGTACGCGCCAAAGCCCCCAGGAAGGGTGATCCTGGGGGCTCGGCAGGACGACGCTCTCACCTTCGCACACCCCGGCCGACGGTCGCCTTCCTTTATCGCGAAGAGGGCAGTTCGGGCCGGTGACCGGCCGTCAGTCCGGTTGCCATGACGCTCCGCTCGGCCGCTCCCCGGGCCGGGCTGCACCAGCGCCCGGGACGCGGCCGTGGCCGGTCACGTCATCGGGGACCGGACCCGCGAGGAGACCGTCACGCCAGCTGGGACTGGACCTGCGAGGAGATCAGCTCCAGGTGGTCCAGGTCCTCGAGGTCGAGGATCTGGAAGTAGATGCGCCGGCAGCCGATCTCCGCGTACCGGCCGATCTTGTCGACGACCTCGGCCGGGGAACCCGCCAGGCCGTTGGTCTTCAGCTCGTCCACCTCGCGGCCGATCACGGCGGCACGGCGCGCCACCTCCTGGTCGTCCCGGCCGACGCAGGCCACCAGCGCGTTCGAGTACGTCAGGGCGTCCGCGGCACGTCCGGCCTCCTGCGCGGCGGCACGGACCCGGCCGAACTGGCGCTCGCTGTCCTCGATCGACGCGAACGGCATGTTGAACTCGCTCGCGTACTGTGCGGCCAGCCGCGGGGTGCGGGTCGCACCGAAACCGCCGATGAGCACCGGGATCTCGGCCTGGGCGGGCTTGGGCAGCGCGGGCGAGTCGGTGAGGTCGTAGTGCTTCCCGTGGAAGCTGAAGGTCTTGCCGACCTCGGTCGCCCACAGCCCGGTGACGATCGCCAGCTGCTCCTCCAGGCGGGGGAACTTCTCCTTCGGGAACGGGATGCCGTACGCCTTGTGCTCCTCCTCGAACCAGCCCGCGCCCAGGCCCAGCTCGATGCGGCCGCCGGACATCTGGTCGACCTGCGCCACCTGGATGGCGAGGACGCCGGGCAGGCGGAAGGTGGCAGCGGTCATCAGGGTGCCCAGGCGGATGCGCTTGGTCTCGCGGGCGAGGCCGGCAAGGGTGATCCAGGCGTCGGTGGGGCCGGGGAGGCCGTCCACGTCACCCATCTTCAGATAGTGGTCGGACCGGAAAAAGGCGTCGAAGCCCAGGTCCTCGGTGGCCTTGGCGACAGTGAGGAGGGTGTCGTAGGTCGCCCCCTGCTGGGGCTCGGTGAAAATGCGGAGATCCATGCCTCTATCCTGCACGTCCGGCGACCCGTCAGCCCCATCGGTCCCGCCGGTCCCACCGGTCGCCGATCGGGTGAAGATGCGGCGGCCGACCGGGCCGGAGCGCGCGAGCTCAGCCCGCCGTCCTGTTCCGTTCCCTGGTCTCTCCGTCCCTCGCCGCCAGTCTGCGCAGCATCTCTCTGACCCGGTCCCCCGATTCGTCCGCCGCGTCTATGGCCTCCATGCACTGCCAGTACGTGCCCTCGTCGTCCGCCGCGCTCGCGACCGCGACGAGAGCCATGCCCAGCTCCACAAGGAGGGTGCCGAGGTCGAGGAGGGCCTTGCGGGCATCGCCCAGATCCGTCAGCTGGGCGGCGCGCAGGTCGGCCACATCGATGCACGGCGTGTCCAGGACACCGCAGCCCCTGCCCGCAAGCTCCGTCAACCCCAGTGCCTCGCCGCGCAGTTCGGGCGGGCCCGATACCGCGAGGCGGCTACCGATCGCCTGCGCCAGTGCGTACGCCTGCCACGCCTCCGTCATGATCCTCAGCCCGTCGCCGCTCCCCGCCAGGGCGCACCTGCTCGCCATGATGAGCCGCACCGCGTCCATACGCTGCCCCCGCTCCGTCCCGACGCGCACCCGCACGTCTCCCCGAACTCCATTGCTCACTACCCAGAGTGAGGGCAGACGAGACGAAAAGCCAGTGCTAGCCCGAAATCTGTGGATAACTGGGGCGGCATAGGCAACTTCGTAACTCCGGAGAGTGACAATTTGGCGTCCGGGGTCCGGCCGCGGAACTGCCGAGCCACCGCTACTCGGCGCGCTTCCCGATCATTCCGCCCCCGGCTTCGGGAACCTCTCCTCATTGCGGTCGATCTTCGCGTCCAGCGCCGCCAGCGCGTCGATGCCCAGCACCTCGCACAGTTGGAGCAGATACGCGAGCACATCCGCGACCTCGTCGGTCACCCGGCGTGCCGTACCCGGGTCGTCCATCACCCGCGTCGACTCCTCCGGCGTCAACCACTGGAAGATCTCGACCAGTTCGGACGCCTCGACGCTGAGCGCGGCGACCAGGTTCTTGGGGGTGTGGTACGGCTGCCAGTCGCGCGCCGCGGCGAAGTCCGCGAGCCGCCGCTGCAACCGCGCCACGTCCAGGTCTTTCCGCTGCCGTCCGGGTTCCTCTGTCACGGGCTCAGGTCTACCACCGTCACCTCGTCCATCCCGCTGCCCAGGACCTGTCGCTCACCGCATCCACCAGCCGGACATGACCCCGTTCGCACATCCGCGCCACGCAGCGGGAACCCGGGCCCGCCGGTGTCCGAAGCACGATGACAGCCGCAGTGCGGTGACGCGGGGCCGGTGCGGACCCGGGTCCGCGACACCGGCATGGTCCGACGGAGACAGGGCGGAAGGCATGGTCACGGCCGAAACCGTGGGCTCGAGACCGCGGGCCCGAGACCGCAGGCCTGCGGCGTCGGGCGAACCCTTCCGTCCCGCGTTCTCCCCACTATCGGGCGACCGGATTTCCGAGCCGGATCTCAGACGCCGGGGACGCCCACACCCTCCATCAGCCCCCGCACCTCGGTTCCCGGAGGCGTCAGCAGGAAAACATTGCGGTCGACCCGGTGCATTCCGCTGCCCAGACCGAAGACCACCCCGGTGCTGAAGTCCAGCACCCGCTTGGCGACCTCGGTCTCCGCGCCCGTCAGGTCGAGCAGCACGGGCACCCCGGCCATCAGCGTCTCGGCGACCTCACGGGCGTCCGCGAACACGTTGACCCGCAGGACCACGAAACGGCGCCGCCGCGCCTCGGTCTCGGCCTCGGGGATCGATCGGTGGCCGACCGCGGACGGCCAGGCGTCCCGGCCCCGCAACGGAACGACCTGAGCGAGCCCTTCCCACTGTTCGTCGGTGACATCGTGACTGTTCACCGGCCCTCCCCGCACTGGCTCGCACTCAAAGTCTGCACCGCCCAATTCTTACGCACATCACCCGTTCGGCCGAACAGCGACACGGACCGCGGCAGCCCCGAGGGCCTCGTCGGCCGGATGGACGCGTACACCGATGCCGTTGCTGCCCGGCGTGTGGGGACCACGAAGGAAGGCGTCCTCGTCGCCGTCGAGCGCGACCCCACCGTCGCGTGGACGGCCTCTCTCGTACGGGCGGCTCGCGAAGATCGGGAGTGTGGGACTTCCCGTCCCACCGACGGCGATTGACGCCGGTGGGACGGGGATCGGATCACTGGGGCCGGGAGGTGCGGGTGCCACGACCGCGAGCGATCGCGAAGCCCGCGGCGGCCAGGCCCAGGACTCCGACGGCCAGGCCCGCGATGCCGAGCCCACGGGCGGCGGAGTCGCTGGTGGAGGCCGCCTTCGCGGTCGAACTGCCGGACTTCTCCGGTGTGGTGGCGGAGGAGTCGGCGGAACCGCCCTCGCTGTCGGCGCTCTTGGCGGCGAGTTCGAGGACCGGCGCCGGGTTCTCCGGCTCCGCCCCGCCCTTCTGGGCCTCCTCGATCCAGCGGACGACCTTTCCGTCGGAGTAGGTCTGCAGCGTCTTGAAGCTCAACGCATCGACATCTTTGGGAAGTTGACCGAAGGCGACATCGAAGTCCTGGTACTGGCCGGGCCCGATGCGCCCGCCGGTCCAGGTGATCTCGGAGACGGCGTCGGTGAGGGTGCCGTCGTCCGTCTTGACCGGCTTCTTGAGCTTGGTGGTGGTCACCTTCGCGTTCCAGCCGTTCTGCGGGCTGACCATCACGCCCAGGAGCGGGTGGTCGGTGGGCAGGTAGACCTGCACCTTGGTGGTCGCGGCGGTGTCCTCCTCATTGGGCACCCGGAAGGTCAGCACGCCGTCCGTGGCACCCTTGGCGTAGCTCTCGGGGTGGACGCCGACGTGCGCGAAGGCCGCGCCCGCCGCGGTGAGGACGCCGGCGGCGGCGAGGGCGGCGACGGCGGTGGTGCGGCGCAGGGTGGTACGCATCGAAGACATGGGTGATCTAGCTCCGTACTCGTACTCGGGGTTGGGGGTCAGATCGCGTACGGGGCCGACGGGGGCGGGCCACGCCGCGACAACGAGTGGCGGAGCAGCGCCTGCCGGACGAGGCGGCGCCCGCAGGTCCGCTGACGCGGCGATCCGGCGTACGCGGGCAGCGGTGCCGCACGCCACCAGGCGGCGAGGCCCGGGACGAAGGCAACCGCCCTGCGCAGCAGCGACCACAGGGCGGCCTCGCCGCACCGCAGGCACCAAGAGGCGAGCAGGGCGGCGATCAGATGCGCGGCAAGGGCGTTCGAGGTCATCACGTGCGACGGGCCGTCCATGCGCATGCCGTACGACATGCCCGGCATGTGCATCGGCGTCCGAGGCGGCCCGGCCGCGTCGAAGGCGAGGTGCAGTCCGCCCTGCACGGCGAGCATCGCCGTGGCGATCCCGGGCAGCGAGCGCTCACGCCCGGCGAGCGCAGCGGCGGCCGCGAACACGGGCGGGAAGCCGGCCGCCTCCACCCACACCGGGGGTACGGCGCCGGTGGCCAGCGTATGTCCGCTCGCGGCCAACAGCACACACACGACGGCGAACACCGCCGCGCGCAGGCTCCGCACCGCCCAGGACACGCCCATGGGCCCGGATCCTGCCATACGGGGACGGACAACCGAGCCGGTTTCCGCCAGATCCGGCGGGGGAGGAACCCGCCTGGGCGTGTTTCGGCCAGGGCGGCGCGGGCGCCTATCGTGGCGCCCATGCAGTCCTACACAATCGGCCAGGCCGCCCGCCTGCTGGGGGTGAGCCCGGACACCGCGCGGCGGTGGGCGGACGCCGGCCGGGTGGCGACCCGGCGCGACGAGAGCGGGCGCCGGGTCATCGACGGCAAGGATCTGGCCGCGTTCTCGGTCGAGTTGGCCCGCGGCGGCACGGGCGAGGAGGACGCCCCCTCGTACACCTCGGTCCGCAACGCGTTCCCGGGGATCGTCACCGCCGTGAAGCTCGGTGATGTGGCCGCCCAGGTGGAGATCCAGGCGGGGCCGCACCGTCTGGTCTCGCTGCTGACCCGGGAGGCCGTGGAGGAACTGGGGCTGGAGGTCGGGATGGAGGCCACCGCCCGCGTGAAGTCGACGAACGTACACATCGACCGCGCCTGAGCCGCCGCTCGGTCCGAACGGCGCGGGCAAGACCACCGCCCTGCGCGCTCGCCGGTCTCGTCCCGCTCTCCGACGGCCATCTGCGGCTGGACGGCACCCCGCCCGCGAACTGCCCCTCGCCGCGGACCTGACCACCGTCGCCGCGGCCGAGCTGTTCCTGCATCCGGGCGCGGTGGTCTGGGCGACCGTGCAGGCGGCGCGGGCGCACACATACCCGGCCTGACGCGCCCCTGCCCAAGTCCACGGCTGCCGCCCTCGCCGCTCGCCACTGCCATGGAAGCGGGCATTTCCCTCCAGAACCGGCTTCCCGGTACCGTCGAGGACGCCGCCACGGGCGAGGCCATGGCATCGGTCAAGGTCACCATCGTGGGCGTCGCACTGACGGCCGCGATCACGCAGGACGCCGCGCCGACGACCTCGGTCCGACACCAGGCCCCTCGGCCGTGGCCCTGATCAAGGCGACGGAGGTCACGCTCGCGACGACCCAAGCGCGAGGCGCGGTCACCGACGGGATCCGGCCGCTCCACCCGTCACAGTGACCAGTCACGTTCACCCGTCACGGTGAACGGGGAACGCTCGCCACCCGATCATCGTCTACAGTTCGGTAGACGGTCTACGTGTTTGTAGTCAACCGCCGGGCGACGCCGCGTCGCGCCCGGCCCCCTCACGGAAGGGCTCGCGACGATGGCCACATCCCTGTCACTGGGATCACAGCTGGCGGTCAATGTGCTGGACGCCCAGTCCCTGCTCGCCGCCTTCGGCGTGCTGGGAGTGGGCGTCGTGATGTTCGCCGAGACGGGCCTGCTCATCGGCTTCTTCCTGCCCGGCGACTCGCTGCTGTTCACGGCGGGCCTGCTGTGCACGGGCTCGGGCCAGCACGGGGTGAAGCTGTCGCTGCTCCCGCTGCTGGTGGCCGCCGTCGTCGGCGCGCTCACCGGTTCCCAGTGCGGCTATCTGATCGGACGCAAGGCGGGCAGCGCGCTGCTGGCCCACAGCCGCTCGGCCCGGCTCCATGAGGGCGCGAAGCGCGCCGAGGAACTCCTGGAGCGGTACGGACACGCGAAGGCGATCGTCCTGGCCCGCTTCGTCCCCGTGGTGCGCACGGTACTGAACCCGGTGGCCGGCGCCCTGCACGTGCCCGCACGGACGTTCACCCTCTGGCAGGTGATCGGCGGCCTGGTGTGGAGCATCGGCCTGACCCTGGCCGGGTACGCCCTCGGCTCGTCCGTACCGAACGTGGACAAGTACCTGCTGCCGATCATCGCGGTGATCATCGTGGTCTCGCTGATCCCGCTCGGCCTGGAGCTGCTGCGCTCCCGCCGGGCCACCAAGGAGGGTGTCCGCGGATGATGTACGCGTTCGACGGTTCGACGATCGACGGCTCGGCCTACACGGACGTGGTGGACCTGGCCGGTCGCGCCCCCTCCTGGCTGGACTCCGTCGTCTCCGCCTGGTCGACGTACGGGCTCGGGCTGTTCGCCGTCCTGATGGTCCTCGCCTGGTGGCGGGCGCGCCGCAAGGGCTCCGGCGCCGCGCTGGTGGCCCTGGCGGTCCCGCTGGTGGTCGTGCTCGCGTACGCGGTGAACTCCGGGCTGAAACTTCTGGTCCGCGAGGACCGCCCCTGCCAGAGCCTGCACGTGACCACGCTGGAGGCGTGTCCGGCGCCGGGCGACTGGTCGTTCCCCAGCAACCACACGGCGATAGCCGCGGCCGCCGCGGTGGCCCTGTTCTTCGTCTCACGCCGGATCGGTTACGTCGCCCTGGTGGCGGCGGCCGCGATGGCAGCCTCCCGGGTCTGGGTCGGCGCTCACTATCCGCACGACGTGGCGGTGGGGTTCATCGTCGGGGCGCTCGTCGCGGCCGTCACGATGATTCCACTGGGCCGCCGCCCGGACCGCCTGGCCCTGCGGCTGGAGGCCACCCGGCTGCGCCCCCTGCTCTCGTCGTCCATACCCCGGCGGGAGCCCGACCTGGAGCGGGTGAGCACGCCCCGGTAGCCCTACGGGACCAGTTCCCGCGAGATGCCGGCGGACCGGACGAGCGAGCCCACGGAGAACAATGCATGCGCCACAAGATCCTGGTCGTCGAGGACGACCACGCACTGCGGGACGTGCTGCTGCGCGGCCTGCGCGACGAGGGATACGACACCGCGCCGGCTCCCGACGGCGCAACCGCCCTGCGGCTGGCCGGTGACGACATCTCCGCGGCCGTCCTCGACATCGGGCTGCCCGATGCGGACGGCCGGGATGTGTGCCAGGCCATCCGGGCGAACGGGTTCCTCGCCCCGGTGATCTTCCTGACGGCCCACCACCGGCTCACCGACCGGCTCTCCGGCTTCTCCGCCGGCGGTGACGACTATCTGCCCAAGCCCTTTCACCTGAGCGAACTCACCGCCCGGCTGCGGGCTGCGCTCAAGCGGGCCGCGCCCCGCCCGGCCGCCGCCGTCGGAGACCTGGTCCTGGACGCCGTCCAGCACGGCTTCAGCGTGCACGACCGGCAGGTCGACCTGACGCCGACGGAGTTCCGTCTCCTCGCGGCGCTCATGGCGGCGTCCGGGGACATCGTGCGCCGCCGCGAGCTGATCCGGGCCAGCTGGCCCGACGGAGCCCTGGTCAGCGACAACACGCTCGACCAGTATCTGACCCGGCTTCGTCGCAAGCTGCGCGAGTCGGGCAGCGCCCTGACGATCGGCACCGCGCGCGGCATCGGCCACCGGCTGTCATGACGGCCCGGTCCGCCCAGCCCGGTCCGGCCGCACGGACGGCGGCCCTGCTCGCCCGGCTCGCGCCGCGCACCCTGCGCGGCCGGCTCTCCCTGGTGGCGCTCACCACCGCCACGCTGCTGATGGTGATCCTCACCATCGCGTTCAACACCGTGGTCCGGCAGCACCTCGAGCGCCAGGCGGACGACGAGCTGCACACCCGGGCCGCCGCGGTCGCCGCGACCATCGACACCCGCGGCCCGCAGGTACGCGTCCTGGAGGCCGGCGACGATGCACTGCTCGACACGAACGTATGGATCTACGCCGGCGGGCATCTGCTCGAACAGCCCTCGTCGACCGCGGCGCGCGGGTCGCTGACCGGTATCGCGGACGGGCTGGTGGCCCGCGGCGGACAGCGCTGCGTCACCACCGACGGCCACGTCCACGGCCCGGTCCGCCTGTGCGCCCAGCCCGTACCCCACCGCGCCTCAGGCAGCGCGGCCACGGTCGTCACCGCCCTGGACCTGTCCCCGTACCGCAGTTCGGCGGACACATTGCTGCTGGGGTCGTTCGTCCTGGACGCGGTGATGCTCGCCTGCACCTACGCGCTGACACGCCTGGCCGTGGGCCGGGCGCTGCGCCCCGTGGGCACGATGACCGAGCAGGCCACGCACTGGAGTGCGGTCGCCTCCCAGGAACGGTTCGGCACGGAGCGGCCTGCCGAACTGGCCCGCCTCGGTGCTTCGCTGGACGCCCTCCTGGACCGCATCCGGGCGGTGCTGCGCCACGAGCGGCAGCTGACCGCCGAGTTGTCGCACGAGCTGCGCACACCGCTCAGCCGGATCGTCGCCGAGCTGGACTGGTGGCAGGCCCGTCCGCGTTCCGACGCCGACACCCGGGCCACCCACGCGGTGATCGCGGACGCCGCCCGATCAATGCGCGGCATCTGCGACACCCTCCTGAACGACGCCCGCGAGGGCACGCCCACGGTACCCGGCACGGCCGAGGTCCTGCCGACGCTTCGGCATCTCGCCGCGGGCCTGGACGCCCCGGACAGGGTGACGATCGAGGTCCGCGCACAGGATGCGCGCCTGGAGGCCGGAATCCAGGCCGCCCTCCTCGAGCGGATCGTCAGCCCGCTGCTCGCCAACGCCCTGCGGTACGCCCGCTCGTACGTCGCCGTCGAGGCCCGGCGCACCTTTGACGGCGTACGCATCGACGTCACGGACGACGGACCCGGCGTACCGAAGTCGTTCACCGGACGGCTCTTCCAGCCCGGACAGCGGGCCGATCCGGATGACGGGCACAGCGGAGCGGGCCTGGGGCTGCCGCTCGCGCGACGCCTGGCCCGCTCCGTCGGCGGCGAGGTGCGTCACGAGCCGGACCACACCCCGGGCGCGCGGTTCGCGGTCAGCCTGCCCGCCGGGTGACCCGATCCCGCTGACCGGCCGCAGCCGGGAGCGCCGTGCGGTCCTTGCGCTCCCGGACGTGGGCGTACGCCATCAGGCCGAACAGGATGGCAAGCAGTACGGCCGAGGAGCCCGCGGTGCCGAGGTTCAGGCCGCCCTTGGCGATCGGCTTGGTGAGGAAATCGCCCGCGGTGGCGCCGAGCGGACGGGTGAGGACGAAGGCGATCCAGAAAAGCAGCACATTGGGCACCGCGGGAACCGGCATCAGGGCGACAAGCACCATCAGCAACCCGGTCACGAGGAGCGCGCCGCCCGCGTAGCCGAGGCCGGAGCTGTCGGAGAGGAAGTCGCCCATCGATGTGCCGAGGGTGTTGGATACGAGGATCGCCGACCAGAACAGGGCCTCGCCCTGGAGGCTGACGATGTCGCGGATCACGAACGTCATGCCGGTCAGCTTCCAGACCGCGAAGATCGCGACCAGGATCGAGCTCAGGATCGCGGCGCCGGCCGGATACCCGAGCCCCAGGCCCTGGGGTCCCCAGCCGAGAGACGTGGCGCCGTCGGAGAGGTATGCGGCGCTGGCGTCGCGGTTCATGAAGTCGGACATCGTGGTGCCGGCCATGCTGGTCGACAGGATGACGGTCCAGTAGAAGAAGGGGTTGTAGCGCCGGGAGCGAAGCTGGACGAGCAGGGTCACCACGAAGATCAGGAACAGTGCGATCGTGGTGAGGAAGTAGCCCAGTCCGAGCGTCTGGGCGAAGAGGTCGCCCGCCGTCTCGCCCAGGGTCGTCGCTGCGATCTTCATGATCCAGAAGGCCAGGGTGACCTCCGGCAGCTTTTTCACCACGCTCTTGCGGACCTCCACGACGTCGGCGTCGGCGAGGGCTTCGGACTTCTCCACAGGGCGGACACTCCTGTTCATGCCGTGGGGCGCTCGCCGCGACGAACGCCCCATGACGGTGGGGAACGACCGCCCACGGCGGCCGCGTCGTGTCCGACCCTCTCAGCGGAGATCCGAACCGATCCCGAATGCCTGACCGGCGTTCACGCCGCGTGTCGCGCGGCCCGTTCGGACTTGGTGACGTCCGTGCGGGTCTTCGACAGGTAGATCACCAGGCCGAGGATGACCGCGAGGAACAGCACGCTGGTCACCGTGGTGCCCAGCCCCAGGCCTCCGTCGCCGGTCGGCTGGGAGAGGTAATCACCCATCGAGGCGCCGAGCGGACGGGTGAGGATGTAGGCGATCCAGAAGCTCCATACGGCGTTCAGACCGAGCGCGAAATGGGCCACCGCGACCGCGGCGATCGCCAGGGCGAACATGACGGCGGAGACCCAGTAGCCCAGGTTCATCTGTTCGGCGACCAGGTCGCCGGCCGCGGTGCCGAGGGCGAACGTGAACAGGACTGCCAGCCAGTAGAAGGACTCACGGCGCACGGAGTCGATGTGGTGGATCGACAGGGTCCGCTCGGTGCGGTACCAGGCGGCGAACACGATCGCGAGGACGATCGCGAACACCGTGGTGCTGGTCGTCAGCGGGACACCCATGTTGTCCGTGAGGTTGTCGCTGATCAGGGTGCCGACGACGCTGATCAGGGCCACGGCGAGCCAGTACACGCCGGGGCGGTAGGCCTTCATGCGGAACTGCACCACGAGCACCACCGCGAGCAGCGCGCTCATCAGCAGCGACACACCGGTCAGGCCCAGGCCCATGTTCGAGTTCAGGAAATCGGCCGCGGTCTCGCCGACCGTCGTGCACAGGACCTTGATGACCCAGAAGTAGACGGTGACTTCGGGCACCTTGTTCCAGCTGAAGCGGGGAGCGGGGGCGGCAGCGGCGGTGCGCTGCGGCCCCGCCGTCTCGGACGTCTCATAGGTCATGAGGCCCGACGGTGCCATCGGGAACCTGAACGCATCCTGACCGCAGCGACGCGCCCACCAGTGCCCCGGCAGGCAACGGCTGCCCGTCAAGGAGCGGCGTCGTGGGGGAGCGTGCTCTGGGGGTCCCCCTACTCGAAGAGCTTGGGGGAGCGTGCCGGGCGTCGCGACGGGGCACATGTTGCCCGCTGGGGCACTGGCACGGCGAGGGTGACGGCCGCATGCCGACGAACCGGTCGGCGCAGGGCCGCCGCCCGGATGCCGGGCGACACCCGCGTGACGGGTGCCGGGCCGGTGCCTGCCTCGGGAATCATCCGCGTCCGCCCTGCCCGGCCGTGGGGGCCACGAGGATCCGAACGCCGTCGACGGTGTGCGCGGTCCAGTCACGCGCGTACGCAGGCGGACGCTCCGTGGGGGTGCCCAGATGGGCGGCGGGCATGCGCTGTGCGGTGCGCGCGATGTCCGCGGCGGTGCTGTTGGCGTTGTTACCGCTGGTCGCGGCGGAGGAGCAGCCGGCGTAGAAGGCGATCGGAATGGCCTCGTTCCCGGTCAGCAGGCAGGGCGGCCGGACCCCGAGCCGGTGGAGTTCTGCGGTGATGCGGGACCAGGCGCGGTGGTCGGCGGTGGTGCGGTCCACCGTGCCGTGCAGAACCGCGAATTGCACCCCCAGATGCACGACGAGCCCGAGCGCCACCACGGTCGAGGTGATCGGCCGCCACCTGCCGTCCTTCGCGGTGACCAGGTGCAGGAGGGCGTCGGCTACGGGGATGGCGAGCAGGGCGTAGGCGGGGAGCAGGAAGCGGGGCGCGGCGTACCCGATCAGGAACAGGTAGGGGATCGCCGCCGTTGCCGCGCAGGCCAGTGGCACCAGGGTGCGGGCCGCGCGCCCGGCCCGGCGGACCGCCACGGCCGCCGCGAACGCGGCGAGGAGGGGCAGCACGTACCACCACGCGGTCACCAACGGGTTCGGCATCGCGACGGTGCAGGGGCGGCACAGGGCGCGCCCGCCGAGGCTGCGCATCTGGTCGACGACGGCGAGGTGCCAGCCCAGGCCGCCCTGGACCCGGGACCCGTCGGACAGACGCTGCGCGAGGCCCCCGTAGGCGACGTACGCCTCGACGATCCACTCGAACGCCCCGGCGGCCAGCCCGCCCACCAACGCCAGCAGCAGCGACAGACGCCGCCACGTCCGTACGAGAACCACCATGACGAGCAGCGGCAGGGTCGCCCAGACCGCGTCGGTGGGCCGCATCCACGCCATCAGCGCAGCGTTCACGGCGACACCCCACAGTGCGGCCCGGTCGCTGCTGTCCGCCTGGGCGCGCAGGAAGCAGCCGGTACAGGCCAGGGCGCCGATCGCGACCCAGTAGTTGGGCATGGCCTGCGGGCCGTAGAACAGAGTCACCCACAGGCTCGCGAAGAGCGCGCCGCCGAGGGCGAGGACACGGGCCGGGAACAGGCCCCGCCACACACGCAGGGCGAGGAACAGCGCGGCCCCCGACAGCACCGCCAGATGGACCCGGAGCAGGACGGTGGACGAGGACCATGAGGTGATCGGGGCGACCAGCAGCGATATGCCCCGGGCGCGCGGCGCGCTGAAGAACGCGGCGGGGGCATGGGCGCTGACCTGGCTGACGTAGACCGTCTCGTCCCAGCCGAGCCCCATGCCCGGCCGCACGAGGACGAGTTGGACCAGCATGAAGGCGGCCGCCACGAGGGCGATCGGACTCTGGCTGCGGTCGCGCCACGACATACCGGCGACCGACGGCGCCACAAGGCGGCGGACACCCGCCAGCGTGGTGTTGGAATTGTTGGCCATAACCCACCCCCCACTCCCAACAGACCCTAGAGGAAGCACACTTCACAAGCCGTAGGGTCGATGGTGGAGATCGGGAAAGACATCCCCGGAACACGGTCACGTTAACGCGGGCACCCCGAGCACGCAGGACGGACCGGCGACACCCGGTCGCCCCGCGGACCAGGACGAGCCGATCGGGTGAGGGCGGGAACACTCCGGCAGCCTTCGCGGCCAGCCGTACCGCGCCCCTACGCACTGTAAGGTTACGGGCATGGCTGGCAGGGGCCCGCAGGGCAGGGCGGAACGACGTAGCGCCGGTGAGCTGGAGAGCGAGGTCCTCGCCACGCTGTGGGCCACCGACCAGGCGCTCACACCGGCCGAGATCCAGACCGAGATCGGCGGCGGCCTCGCCTACAACACCGTGCACACCATCCTCAAACGTCTGTACGACAAAGGACTCGTCCTGCGTGATGTGGACGGGCGGCGCGGCGCGTACCGTCCCGCGAAGAACGCTGCAGAGCTGACCGCCGAGGCCATGCACGAGGCCCTCGACCGCGGTCCGGACCCGATCGCCACACTCCAGCAGTTCGTGTCCGGGCTCAGCACCGAGGAGAAGCAGGCCCTGCGCGACCTCCTCGGAGGCGGTGCGCGACGGCACCGGGTCCCCGGAGACAGCGCCTGAGAGTCTACGTCTCAACCCGATCCTGAAAGCCGTTGCTCAGGTCAGCCAGGGGCGTAGGTGCTGATCTCGATCAGGTTGCCATCGGGGTCCCGCAGGTAGGTGCTGGTGATCGGACCTTGGGCGCCGGTGCGCGGCACAGGCCCCTCCTCTACCTGGACAGCCGTGCAAGCGCCGCTGGTGCTCCAGTGCGACCTGCGGCGGGAAAGAACGGGCGCCGCCTACCGTCGCCGCCAACGCCCGACGCGACGGGACACCGCAGGCGTCAGAGCGGAAGGTCGTCGGGCAGCACCCGGAACGCTTTATGGCGGCTGAGCGGGCGCAAAGCCCGGAAGTCGCGAGGGTCGAGAGTAAGCACGGCATCGGTGTCGTAATCCGCGGCGAGGGCCACGTTGACCGCATCCGCGAGATCCAGGTCAAGGTCGCGGTAGCGAGCACGTACGGCCTGGGCGACCCCCAGGTGATCTTCCGTGACCTCCGGGACGGCGATACGTCCACGGCGCATCCAATGCCGCATGTCATCGACCGCACTGAGCGCCGCATCACGGCCGAGTTCGCGGGTGGCGACGTGGTCGATCTCAGCAAGCAGCAAGGGGGACATCACCAGCAGACCTGCAGCCATGATCGCTTCGTTTGACGCCTGGTGTTCGGGATGGGTGGAGTCGAGCGCCGCAATGAGCCCGGACGTGTCCGCAATGACGATGATCACGCGGCAGTTCCGGTCTCGGTCTCGCGGCGCACCGCGTCGGCGACGGTGTCACGCACCTCGCGCTTGCTGAGGGTGCGACCGGCCCCCTCGAAGGTGCGGGAGAAGAGGGGCTCGTCCCAGACGCGGTTGGCCATGGCGGCAAGGTGGATGCCCTGGCGGATGATCTCGGCCTCACTGATCCCGCGCCGCTTGGCGGCCTCCTTGATGATGGCGAGGTCTTCAGGGTCGGCGTAGACGTTGGTTCGCTTCATGGACATGTACCAAGTTTAGCGTATGTACCAGAATGATGTATGTTTCCTCGCAGATGGGCCGCCGGTGAGGCCTCTCCAGCCGTCTGACCAGCCTCGGTGGGTCCTTCGCCGACCGGACGAAACACACGCCGCTGCGCCACGGGTGCCTTGGTCGCCGCGGCCGCCGTCCGGCACACGCCCGAGGCGACCGAGTCCGTGAGGAACACACGGGGCCTTGTCGAGAGCGCGGCCACCATCACGTCGGCATACCACGCTCGGCCAAGCCGCTCTCGTAGGCGATGATGACCAGCTGCGCGCGGTCCCGGGCCTGCAGCTTGGACAGGAGGCCGCCGACATGGGTCTTCACCGTCGGCATGCTGATGCCGAGGCGTTCGGAGATCTCCGTGTTGGACAGCCCGTTCGCGATCAGTACGAGGACTTCCTGTTCACGCTTGGTCAGTCCGACGAGTCGCGGTGCCGGCCGTGTCGCCTCGCCGCGTCCGGAGAAGTTCCCGATGAGGCGCCGGGTGACCGTCGGCGCCAGTACGCCCTCCCCGGTGGCGATCACCCGGATGCCGTTGACCAGGTCGGCCGGTGAGGCGTCCTTCAGCATGAAGCCGCTGGCGCCCGCCTGGAGGGCCGGGTAGACGTACTCGTCCATGTCGAACATGGTGAGGGCCAGCACCCGGACACCTGCCAGCGTTTTGTCAGAGCAGATCTCCCGGGTGGCGGCGATGCCGTCGAGAACCGGCATGCGCAGGTCCATCAGGACGACATCCGGGGTGAGTTCGCGAGCGAGCCGGACCGCCGTCACGCCGTCCCCCGCCTCGCCGACGACCTCCATGCCGGGTGTGGAATCGACCAGGACCCGGAAGCTTCCACGCAACAGCGCCTGATCGTCCGCGATCAGCACCCGGAGCCGCTCGACCATTCCGGTGTCCTCGTCTGCCCATGAAGATTGCTCGTGAAGGTTGCTCGTGAAGGTTGCTCGTGAAGGTTGGCGATCTGCGCCGGATCGAATCGGCTGGGTGAGGTGTCAACTCGCCTACGTCGCAAGGAGCTTCAAGGTACCTCGACCAGCAGCTCTCCGGTGCCGTCGCTTGCGGCCGTGGCCGTCGTGCCATGCGGGGCGGACAACCGGCTGCCGTGGCCGCTGAGGGCGGTCCTGTCAGGTGTCCCAGCGAAGGTGGCGAACCAAGCCCCACACGAGAGCCGCGACGGTCCAGGCGAGCAGCACCGTGAAACCGAAGGCCGTATGCGGCGAGTCGACATTGAGCAGTTCCCTTCCGGCCTGGTCGGGAAAGTACCGCGTCATCTCCTTGGCCGCTCCGATGAGGGACAGAAGGTGCGTCCCGGCGAGCACCATCGGCAGCAGAACAGCCAGCGGGATGACGGCGTTCCGGGCGATCGCCGCCGTACCGGCCGCGAAGAGGCACATCAGGGTCAGGTAGACGACCGCGCCCGCCAAAGCGCGAGGGACACCGCTCGCGCCGAGCGAGGCGCCGTGGGATCCGAGCGCCAACTGGGTTACCAGGTAGGCGAGGACGGTGACCGGGGCGGCGACGGCTACCGCGGCCACCGCCGTGACGGTCATTTTCGCGGCGTAGAGCCTGCCGCGCCGGGGCACGGCGAGCAGCGAGACCCGCATCATGCCGGACGTGTACTCACTGGTGACGACGAGCACGCCGAACACGATCAGCGCCAACTGGCCGTAGAGGACGCCGACCAGGCCGGCCTGCTGGGGGGTGAAGTCGGCGCGCAGGCTGGGGTTGCCGGAGTCCAGCGCGCCCTTCGCGGACCAGCCGTCGAGGGCGGCGATGAGGATGCTGACCAGGGCGAACAGCAGCAGCGAGAGGTGCGCGCCGCGGATGCCACGCAGCTTGATGGTCTCGGCGCTGACGGCTGCGAACGTCTCAGACACGGGTATTCCTTCCGTCCTCACCGATGGCTCCTCCGCCAGCGGCTGCTCCGTCAGCGGCTGCTCCGTCAATGGCTTCTTCGCCGATGACTTCGAGGAATGTCTCCTCCAGGGACCCCGCGTGGGTGCTCAGTTCGTCGAGCGGGAAGCCGACCGCCGCCGCGAGCCGGCTGATCCCCGCGGCCTGCATGCCGACGACGTCCATGCCGCCGTCCGGGCTACGGGTCACGGAGGCACCGTTGCGCTGCAACTCCCGGGCGAGCCTTTCGGGTTCCGGGGTGCGCACGCGTACGTACGGCCGCCCGTGACGCTGGATGAAGTCCGACAGGCCGGTGTCCGCGAGGAGTCGGCCGCGGCTGATGACGATCAGTTGGTCGGCGACCATGGACATCTCGGTCATCAGGTGGCTCGAGATGAGTACGGTCCGACCCTCGGCAGCCATCGAGCGCAGCAGCTCGCGCAGCCACCGGATGCCCTCCGTGTCCAGGCCGTTGACCGGTTCGTCGAGCACCAGCACGGGCGGGTTGCCCAGCAGGGCGGCGGCCAGGCCGAGCCGCTGGCCCATACCGAGGGAGAAGGTGCCGATCCGTCGCCGGGCCACGCCCGCGAGTTCGACCATCTCCAGGACCTCACGGACCCGGCCCCGGGCGATCCGGTTGCTCCGGGCAAGCCAGAGCAGATGGTCGCGTGCGGTCAGGCTGCGGTGCGGAGCCGAGGTCTCCAGCAGGGCGCCGACGTGCCGGAGAGGGTAGGTCAGTTCGTGGTAGGCATGCCCGTCGATCCGTGCGGATCCTGTGTCCGGGCGGGTCAGGCCGAGCATCATTCGCATCGTCGTCGACTTCCCGGCGCCGTTGGGGCCGAGGAAGCCGGTGACGGCTCCGGGGCGCACCGTGAAGGTGAGGGCGTCCACGACGGTGGTCTGCCCATAGCGTTTGGTCAGGTTCTGGACGTCGATCACGGGTCGATTCTGGCCTCGGCTGCCTCCCCACACATCGGACCCGGGTCTGGATCGGCCGGGCCTCTTTCGCGAGCCGGAGCCATACCTGGGTATGAGTGCGGTCTCAGACGTACGTGGGGCGATCCGGGTTCAGTAGGGCAGTGTCGCGACGACTTGGAAGCCGGCGCCGGGGCGGGGTCCGGCGGTGAGGGTTCCACCGTGCGCGGCGGCCCGTTCCTTCATCCCGATGAGGCCCATTCCGCCACCGGGCACGCTCGCCCGGTGCCCCGACCCCGGGCCGTCGTCAGTAACGTCGATGGTCAACACACCTTCTTCCGCAGTTACTTGGACCAGGCATCGGGTGGGGGCGGCGTGCTTGGCGACATTGGTCAGCGCCTCCTGGACGATCCGGAACGCGGCCAGCGCGACACCGTCGGATGGTTCCTCCGCACAGTCGCAGCGCAGGTCGATACGGACACCTGCCGCCTCGGCCGACCGGACCAGCAAGGGCAGGTCCGACAGGCCGTGGACCGGCCGGAGGTCCCGCGCGCCGTCGCCCTGCTCCCGGCGCAGCACCTTGAGGGTGGCCCGCATGTCTCGCAGAGCCCTGCGGCTGATGTCCTCGATGACTGTCAGGGCTTCCCTCGCCTCCTCGGGGTGGGTGGCGACCACGTGGTTGGCGACACCGGCCTTGATCGCGATCAGGCCCACGCTGTGCGTGACGACGTCGTGGATGTCCCGGGCGATCCGTATGCGCTCTTCGACCTTTGCCTGCTCGGACGCCTGCTCGATGGCCCGCCGCAGGCTCTCCCGCCGCTCCCTGACGGCCGTCCCCGCGGCCCAGGTGGCACCGAGGACCAGCAGCCCGAACAGCAGTTGCACCGCCCGGGTCCCGCCCTCGTAGTGCTGCCCGCCGGTCACCGTCAGCAGGGCCGCGGCCGCGGCGCTCGCCCCGCCGACGAGGACGGCCGACCGCCCCGTCTGCCGCCGCTGTGTCGTTGCGACCAGGTACAGAGCGTAGGCGGCGGCAAGGAAAACGACCGGGCCGAGACCAGCGGCCAGCGCCGCGCAGGAGGCGATCAGGACGATCACGAAGACCGGAACGGGCCACAACCGTCGTACGGCAAGAGGAAGCGCGGTGGCTAGCGAGAGCAGCCAGGCGGTCGTCCCGCTGAGCGCTCCGCCGGTGTCCGGCCGCACCACCTCCAGTTGAGGGAGCAAGGCGAACCCGAGCATGGCCGCCCCGTCGAACGTGATCAGCCGTCTTCGCGAGACTTCTCCCATGCCGCGAACCTAGGCGCCTGGCCGGCCGACCGTCCAACTCCCCTGTTCTGGCTGGCCGGTGGAGTTCGGAACCGCGGCCAGAAGCAAGCTGGCCCTGATCATGGCGACCTTCGAGTTGGCCGCCGAACTGCAGGGAGGCCCTTGAGCTTCTTGGTCTGATCGAAGCGGGGGGCGTCCGCCTCGAAGAACTGGTCGCACTCGTCGAGCAGGATCAGCAGCGTTTTCGTCACTTTGCGATGGTTGCCGGCGGCTCACGCCGAACGCATCCACGCGCCTGCGGTTCACGCGCAAGGCTGCGGCGGCCCGAGAGGGGACGCTCCGAGCGATCTTCGGAAGCCGGAGGCCTGGTGAACTGCCGGTTGTCACTGGTGCCCCCTGTCGTTCTCGGTGACCGCGATGTGCACACCCACCGACTAACCCTGGGGTCACTGCCGCAGCGGTCCAAAAGGCGAAAACCACGGGATCGGCGGTGAGATCCAGCCATCTGAAGCTGGCGACCACAAGGGCGGGAAAAGATCGCCACGCACTCCACATGATGCGACATCGGAAGCAGGTCGATCATCCAGATGTTCCAGGAACTGCCTCTCTCCCGCGAGTTCATACCCACCCAGGCCGAACCAAGCGATCACGTTCAAAAAGCGGACGGCACAGCGGAACCGATCGTCCATCGGTCGGCCGCTCAGCGACCGCGCTCCACGTCAAGCGGCGTCAGGGGCCGGCAGACCGCGCGAACCACCACATGGCCTGTCCGGCACCGGACATGTCCGGCACCGGACATGTCCGGTGCCTGCCACCCCGCAAGCCTTCCACTGGCCTGCTCAGCGTCGTTTGAATGCCGATCAAGCCCAGGCACACCGAGCCTGGCGACATTGAGGAGTCAGTACGATGAAGCGCCCCATCCTGGCGACCCTGGCCGTCGCGTCGCTTGCGACCATGTCACTCACCGGCGCGACAGCAGCCAACGCGATCTCCCCCGCCGCGGCCACCGTCGCCGCGGCCGCGCCCAACGCGGCAGCCCAGTCCGCAGACATCTCGCAACTGCGCCAGGAGTTCAACGACTACATCGCCGGACTCGATCTCGATGCCGACACTCGAGCAGCCGCCGAGGAGGCAGGCTCATCCGACGACGCACTCGTCGCGGCCGCTGCGAAGTCCCTGACCCAGGTCAAGGCAGCGCTCGCCGATGCCGGCGTCGACAACGAGTGGACCTCCGGGGCCCTCAACCCCGACGACTACAAGTGCTCGACCACGGACTTCCGCGAGTGGGCCCGCGGTCAGATCGCGCAGATCGACCCTCCTTGTCGGCCTTGACCTGCCCGCCGGCGGTCACGACGGTCGGCCGCACTCCCGGCTCCACCCGCAGGCAGGGCGAGTTGTCGTAGATCGTCACGCCCTTCTCGCGCACCACGCGGGCGATGCGGCGGGAGAGTTTGAAGGGGTTCACGAGTGCGCCGCCGGTGCGCATGCTGCCGATCACCGCGGGCGAGCCGATGACGGCCTGGGACTCCTCGCGCGGGAGGATCTCCGCCTGCGCGGCACCCATCCGCTCGGCGAGGCCTCGGTCCTGCTCCAGCCGCTTGAGCTGGGCGGCGTCGGTGGCCACCATCAGGTAGTCGTTGGCCTCGTACTCCGCGTCGACGCGGTTCTTGCGGGCGAACCTGCCGATTTCCAGGATCGACCGGCCGACCGCCTGCGACGCCTCGAGCGCGCGCTGGAGTCCGAATTCCTTCACCAGAGCCTGGATGTCTTTGCCGATGGTCGGCGTGACGAATCCGTCGGCGCGGCCCGAGGCGCCGTAGCCGGAGTAGTTCGCCTCGACAATGCGGATGTCGAGCGCGGGCTCGGTCTCTTTGAGGAAGTAGGCGGTCCAGAGTCCCGTGAAACCGCCGCCGACGATGCAGACGTCGCAGTCGACGCGTTCCCGGAGAGGGGCCTCGAAGGTGACCTTTTCGGTGTCGTGCCAATAGACGACGTGCTTGTACGCGTTCAAGTGAGTGCTCCTCGAGAGGACCCGCCGGTGGAGCTGTCGGTCACACGGCTTCGAGGACGATCCTCGACAGGCCCAGATGGCGGTTCCTGAAGTGACCGACCGTGGACCTCAGATACCGCTCGTAGTTGGCGACGTTTTCCTCGCCGGCCACCTTCACGGCCTGATCGCGGTTGGCCCGCAACCGGTCGAACCATTCCTGGCAGGTGCGGCTGTAATGGTCCGGGTCGTTGCGCAGATGGACGACGCCAAAGTGCTTCTCGCTCGATTCGATAACCTCGGAGAGCGCCGGAATCTCGGATTCCGGGAAGATCATGTCGATGATGAAGAGCAGATCCCGCACGGTCTGCTTGTCCATCTGGACGTTATTTCCCTTGATGTTCGTCTGGAGCGCGATTCTGCCGCCCTTGGGCAGCCAGGCGCGACAGCGCTCGAAGAACTCGCGGTACGCGGCGACCCGCTCGGCACGGGACAGGCCGGTGCGCGCGAAGTGCTCGAAGGCACCGATGGAGATGATCGCGTCGTACGGCTCGGCGGGCTCGTGGTCGAGCCAGTTCTCCACCCGCACCTCGGTGCGCTCGAGCGCCAGCTCACGCAGGCGTTCCGCCTGGTTGTCGCTGAGGGTGAGGCCGACGGCCTGCTGCACCCCGTGGGTGCGGACCAGCCGTTCGAGCAGGCTTCCCCAGCCGCAGCCGACGTTGAGGACACGGCGCGCGCCGGCCGCCCGCGCGCCCTCGATGAGGTAGTCGAGCTTGCGCATCTGGGCGCTTTCGAGCGTGTCGCCCTCGTCCCACAGCGCACACGTGTACGTGAGGTTCGTGTCCAGCCACAGCGCGAAGAAGTCGTTGGAGACGTCGTAATGATGTCTGATGGACTCCGCGGTGGCGCCCCGGTAATCGATGGCCGTCACGCGGCGGCGCTGCCCTGCTTGGTCTCCTCGGCGAGCTTCACCAGGTCCGCGACCGTCTTCACGCTCGCGGCCTTGCTCTCGTCGAATTCGATCCCGAGGTCGTCCTCGATGGTGTGGACGATGTCGGCGATCTGCAAGCTCGACAGGCCCACGGATTCGAAAGCGGTGTCCTCGTTCAGGGTGTAGGCATTCGCCTTGCTGCCGAGCTTCTTGGCAATGCGGACACATACTTCTTCAGCAGTGATCACAGGGCAGCCTTTCCGATGCACGGTGATGGGATGACCGAGGTCCTGTGAGCCCGCGATCCGGCTACTGCGCCAGAGGATCGAGGGATTCCGGAGTGACGACCTCTGAGGTGTGGACTGAAGCCGCACGGCGTACCTCGTCCGTGCGCGCGTCCTTCACCTTGCGGCAGACGGATCCGGCACAGGAGTTGCCACGGTACTCAGTCGGGCGTCGGCCGACTATTGCCCTAAAGGGTGGTGATCATTCCGGGGTCAAGTTGTTGGTGGCGAAACAGAGTCTGAGATGTTTTGCTTACCTCGGCTCACCCGTCCGGGCGGCTGCAGCGCAGCCCAACTGGGCATCGTCTGCCGCGTCCGGTGCGGCCAAGCCATCGCGACCTCTCGAACCCGCAGGATCCGAGGAGATGTGAAATGGCTGAAGTAGACCTTTCGGCCGGCACGGTGGAGTATCTCGATACCGGCGGTGAGGGGCCGGTCGTGGTCCTGCTGCACGGTGTCGCGATGGACGGCTCCCTGTGGCGGAACGTGGTGGCGCCTCTGCGCTCTCAGTTCCGTTGCGTGGTGCCGACGTTGCCGCTGGGTGGTCACCGCCGGCCGATGAAGCCGGACGCGGACCTGTCGATCGCCGGCGTGGCCCGGCTGGTCGCGGAGTTCCTCGACCGGCTCGACCTGCACGACGTCACGCTGGTGATGAGCGACTGGGGCGGTGCGCAGGCCTTGGTCTCCGAGGGCAGGGACGAGCGGATCGGGCGCCTCGTCATCACCTCGTGCGAGGCGTTCGACAACTTCCCGCCGGGCGTGCCCGGAAGCAACCTCTTCACCTCGGCGAAGCTGCCGGGCGGCATCAACTTCGCCTTCAAACTGCTGAAGTGGAAGCCGATGCGGCGGCTGCCCATGACCTGGGGCTGGATGAGCAAGCGGCCGGTCCCGCACGAGGTGATGAACGCCTGGTTCGAACCGCTGTGGACTTCCAAGGAGATCCGCCGCGACCTGCGCAAGTACGTGCTCGGGGTGCCGCCGAAGAGCGAACTGCTGGACTGGGCCGAGAAATTGCGCGACTTCGACCGTCCCGCGCTCGTGGTGTGGGCCGCCGAGGACAAGGTGATGCCGCCCGAGCACGGGCGCAAGCTCGCCGAGCTGCTGCCCAAGGGCCGGCTTGTCGAGATCGAAGACAGCTACACCCTCATTCCCGAGGACCAGCCGGAACAACTCAGCGCGCACATTCGGGCGTTCCTGCTGACGGGCGAGGCCGCCTCCTCGTAGGAGGCTCCCGCAAGCGGGAGCGGCGGCTGGACGCGGGGCGGCAGGGAGACGACATGGAGGACGGCATGGCTGACCCGATGGACGAGCGGACCCGGCGAGCAGGGCCGGCCGAGGGCGTGGTGGCCGGGGAGTCCGGGCCGGCCGAGGGCTTGGCAGGGTGCCTGGCCAGGCTGCCGGCCGACCACCGCTCGGCGGCCCTGCTCGACCTGGTCCGCGAGGAGACTGCGGGCCTGGCGGGCACGGACCCGCTCGACATCGACCCGGAGATGGCCTACCGCGACTACGGCTACAACTCCCTCGCGGCCGTGGAGCTGACCGGTCGGCTGAGCCGGGCCACCGGCCTCGAACTGCCGCTCACCCTGCTCTTCGACCACCCGACGGCGGCCGCAGTGGCGGAGCACCTGCTCGGCCTGCTCGGCTTCGCGCACCCCGAGGACGACGCCCCGGAGGCGGAAGCAGCGGACGCCGACGGGGGCCCGGACCCCGACGACGACGCCATCGCCGTCGTGGGCATGGCCTGTACTGGGAGCCGGGCGAAGGCCAGATGGACATCGGCTTCGACGCCGGCAAGACGACGGAGATCCTCCAGCGCGGCAACACCCTCGTGCCCGAGCTCGTCGGCAAGCTCTGCTCCGACATCGGGGAGCAGCCGTCCGACATCGACGTGCTCGTCACCAACCAGCCGAACCGGATCTTCCTGAAGAACTGGCGCCAGGCCCTGAAGCTGGACGAAGCACAGCACCTGGACACCTTCGACCGCTACGGGAACCTGTACGGCGCCGCCGTGCCCGTCACCCTCGACCGGGCGGCCCGCGCCGGAGCGCTGCGCGACGGCGACCTCGTGGTGATGTCGGGCTTCGCGCACGCCGGCGACTTCGCGGCCGCCGCGGCGGTGCGCTGGAACGGCGCCTCATGACCGAGGAGTTCGACGTGATCGTAGTCGGAGCGCGCTGCGCCGGGGCCACGCTCGGCGCGCTCCTCGCGCGTCGCGGTCTGCGGGTCGCCGTGCTCGACCAGGCCACCGAGATCCGCTCGACCCTCTCCTCGAACATCCTCCAGGCCGACTCCCTGGCGTTCCTGAACCGCCTCGGCGTGATGGAACGGCTGCGCGCGGCCGGGGTCACCACCATGAGCCATGTCGACATGCGCCTGGAGGATTTCCGCTGCCGGGCCGCGTTCCCGCAGGAGCTCGGCGACGTGGGCGGGGCGGCGTGCATCCGGCGCGAGGTCCTCGACCCGGTCCTGGTGGACGCGGCACGCACGTCCGGCGCCGAGGTGCGGCTGGGCACCCGGGTCGTCGGGGTGATCCGTGAGGGCGGCCGCGTCACGGGGGTCCGTGCGGTGTCGGGCGGCGTCGAGACGCGGCTGCAGGCCCGCCTGGCGGTCGGCGCGGACGGGCGGAACTCGAAGGTCGCCGAGGCGTGCGGGTCCCGCATGTACCACGTGAGTCCCGGCGAACGCAGCTACTACTGGACGTACTTCGAGGGCGTGGACCCCGGTCCGCGGCCGACGTTCGTCTTCCACCGCTGGGGCGACCGGCGCATGCTGGGGCGGCCCCGCCGACAACGGCCTCTACATCGTGGGTGTTTCCCCTCAGCAGCACGAGCGGGAGAGCTTCCGCGCCGACCTCGACGGCAACGTGCGCGCCCACGCGCTGCGCTGCGCGCCGATCGCCGAGGCCCTCTCCGGCGCCACCAGGGCGAGCAGGATCTACGGCATCCGGCGCTTCTTCGGCTACTTCCGCGAGGCGGCGGGCGCCGGCTGGGTGCTGCTCGGCGACGCCGGGCACTTCAAGGACCCGGCGGGCGGCCGCGGCATCGGCGACGCCTTCCACCAGGCGGAACGGCTCGCCGACGCGGTCGGTGACGCCATCGGGTCGGACGTCCGACTCGACCACGCTGTCGCGGAGTTCGGCCGCTGGCGGTACCGCACGTACGCCGAGTACTACGGCCTGGCCGCGGACCTCGGCGTGGCCGGACCCATCGCGGGCATCGTCCCGCGGGTCGTGCGCGGGCTGCACGCACGCGGCAGGATCGACGGCGTCCTGAACTTGCTGAGCCACCGTGCCTCGGTCCTGGACGTCCTCACCCCGGCGCGGGTGCTCGGCGCCACGGGCGGGCACCTGCTGCGCGCCCCCGGCCGGCGCCACGCCACGCTCGGCGAGCTGGGGCGGCTCGCGACGACCGAGATCCGGCGCAGGAACGCGATGCGCAAGCCCGTCTTCCAGAGCGGCCCGGCGCCGCGCCCCGTACAGCAGGAGACGCCAGAACCGGAGCTGAGCCGATGACCCGCACGACCCCGCACACCGCCGTGCGCGGCCAACTACCGCCCCCGGGCTTCGAGCTGGCCTTCGAACAGACGGTGCCCCGCTCCCTCGCCCACCGCCGGACATCGATCTGCCCGGACAGGAAGACTTCGCGGGTGAGATCCTCCACTCGGCCCACTACCGGAACGCCGAACCGTTCCGCGGAAAGCGGGTCCTCTGTGTGGGAATCGGCGAGACGGCGGCGGATGTCGTCAACGAGATCGCCCAGGTGACGGAGAGCTGCACCCTGTCCGTGCGCCGTTACCAGCCGATCGTCGAGAGGTACCCGGCCGGCCGACCGTACACCAACGACACCTACACCTCGCAGCTGCTGCATTCGGTTCCCCTGGCCGCCGCCGGTACCTTCATGCGGCTCGGGATGAACCGGAACAAGAGCCGGGGCAAGACGGCCGCCGCCTGGGCCGTGGCCGAGTGGAACTCGAAGAACCCGCACTTCTTCAACCACTTCCTGACGAAGAACGACGCCTTCATCCGCCGGATCGTCGACAACACCCTGACGGTCAACGCATCGGGGATCGAGCGGCTCGGCAAGGACTACGTCCTCTTCAAGGACGGCCGGCGCAAGAAGATCGACACGATCATGCTCAACACGGGGTACATCGAGGATTTCAGCATCCTGAAGGATGTGAACATCACCGATGTGCACAGGCTGTACAAGCACATGATCCATCCGGATCTCGGCCTCGGCGCGGTCCTCATCGGCTGGGCACGGCCGGCCGCCGGCGGAGTGCCGGCGTGCTCCGAGATGCAGAGCCGCTACTTCGCTCTGCTGTGCAGCGGCAAAAAGGCGCTGCCGGACCGGGTGCGGCTCCAGAACCTCATCGAGCGGCAGGCCGCGTACGAGAACGAGGTCTTCCACGGCAATCCCGACCTGCGGACCCTGGTGCACTACAACCACTACATGCTCGATTTCGCCAAGGCGATCGGGTGCCTCCCGTGGCACCCGGCCCTCGTCCTGGATCCGCAGCTGGCCCATCGGCTCTGTTGCGGCTCGCAGACTCCCCACGTCTACCGGCTGTTCGGCCCGCACAGCAGTCACAGGGCGGCGCGGAAGACCGTCATGAGCCTGCCGCCGGCGTTCAAGACGTCCCAGGTTCTGGGGATCACGGCGGTGAGCGTCGCCTCACGGGTGCTGATCGCCATGGGCCTGATGAGGCCGGACCCCGTCTACTGAGCACCATGCCCGGTCTCCGTGGCGGTCGGCGACGCACGCGCGCCGGCCGCCACGGTCGTGTCCGAGCACGAGGCCGTACTGCTTCAAGGTCACCGGTCGAACGGCGAGATCCTCCCCGGGCGGCCGGGCGGCCGCCGGGAAGGACCTCGTGTGTGCCGAGCGACGAGCGGCTCAGGCGGCCGGGACCTGCTGCCGCTCGGCGTCGTCCGCCGGGTCGCCCTCGCTGAGGCCGACGCGGTCGTGCAGCTTGCGCAGACCCCGCGGGGCGTACCAGGCGGCTCCGCCGAGGAGCCGCATCGTCGCGGGCACCAGCACGCCGCGCACGAGGATCGCGTCGATGACGACGGCAAGACCGCTGCCGATGCCGAACATCATCAGGAAGCTGATGGCGCTGGTGCCGAAGGCGAAGAAGCTGACCGAGAGCAGACCAGCGGCGATGGTGACGATCCGTCCGGTTCTGGCGAGTCCCTGCGTCACGACGGTGTCGCGGTCGTGACCCGCGTCGTGGAGCTCCTTCATCCGGCTGGTCACGAACACCTCGTAGTCCATCGAGAGTCCGAAGGCCACGCAGAAGAACAGCACGGTCATCGAGGTGTCCAGCGGCTGCGGCGTGAAGCCGAGCCAGGAGGAGAGATGGCCGTCCTCGAAGATCCAGACCATCACGCCGACCGAGGCGGTGAGGCTGACCGCGTTCAGCAGGAGCGCGCGCAGGGGCTGGACGACGCTGCCGGTGAAGAGGAAGAGGAGGATGAAGGTGGTGACGCCGATCATTCCGGCGGCGATGGGCAACCGGACGCCGATGGAGTGCTTGGAGTCGACCAGTCGGGCGTCCTGGCCGCCGACGAGCACCTCGGTGCCGGCGGGCGGGTCGACCGCGCGGATCTCCTTGGCCAGGCTCTGGGCCTCCTCCGACTTGGTCTCGTAGCCGATGGTGACGATGAGCCGCTGGGCGTCGTCGCGGCCGAGGGCCGCCGCGGCGGGGCCGGGCCGGCCGGGGCTGCCGTCGCGGTACGAGCCGGTGCTGGTGGCCACCTGCTCGACGCCGTCCAGGCGGGACACCTCCTTCGCGTACTCCTGGAAGGCGGGTCCCGTGGCGCCGTTCAGCGCGACGATCTGTACGGCGTTGTTGTCGTCGCCGGGGAAGTCCGCCTGGAGCTGGGTGGCCACCTGGCGGCTGCCCGCGCTCTCGGGCAGGACGCGCTCGTCCGGCGTGCCGAAGGTGACGGAGAGCAAGGGGCTCGCGGCCAGCAGCATAAGGGCGAGGACCGGGAGCGCGGTCAGGGCGGGCCTGCGCATGACGAAGGCGGCGAGCTTGCCCCAGAACGGCGTGTCGGTGCGCTGTACGCGTCCGACCCAGGGCAGGCGGCCCTTGTTCACACGGGCCCCGAGGGCCGCGAGCAGCGGCGGGATGACGAAGAGGGCGCTGAGCGCCGAGATGAGGACGACGCCGATGCCCGCGTAGGCGAAAGAACGGAGGAAGAAGGGCGGGAAGATGAGGAGGGCGGCGAGCGCCGCGATGACGGTGGCCGCCGAGAAGACGATCGTCCGGCCGGCGGTCTGCACGGTGCGGCGCAGGGCGTCGTCGATCTCCGCGCCCGCGGCCAGCTGCTCGCGGAAGCGGCTGACGAGCAGCAGCGCGTAGTCGATGCCAAGGCCGAGGCCGAGGGCGGTCGTCAAGTTGATCGCGAAGACGGAGACCTCGGTGACGCTGCCGATGACGAAGAGTTCGGCGAAGGTCCCCATGACCGCGAACATCCCGATGACCAGCGGAAGGAGCGCCGCGACGACGCTGCCGAAGGCGAGGACGAGCAGGATGAGGGTGATGGGTACGGCGATGGCCTCGGCCACAGCGAGGTCCTTGCCGACCTGGGTGGTGACGTCGTTCATGATCGCGGAAAGGCCGCCGGCCTGGACGTCGACGCCATTCTTGTCGCCGCCGTACTCCTCGATCAGGGCCTTGGCGAGGTCGGCGCGTTCGTTCTCGTCGCCGTTCACGTGGGCGAGGACGAGCGCCTTCTTGCCGTCGTGCGAGGTCAGGGCCTCGGCTCCGGTGTCCCAGTACGAGATGACATTGGCGACCGTCGAATCCTTCTTGAGCCCCTCGGTGAGGGTACGGCCCCGCTCCTCGACGGCCGGCGAGTCGAGCGGGCTTCCGTCCACGGCGCGGACGAGCAGGACGAGGTCCGTCTCGCCGCCGAACTTCTCGTCGATGACGCTCTGGGCGCGCGCTGAGGGTGCGTCGGGGTCGTCGAAGCCGCCGCTGAGCAGCTTGCCGAAGGCCCCGACACCCAGCGCGCCCATGAGCACGACGGCGACGGCGGCGATCACAAGAACTAACCGGGTCCTGCGCAGTGCGAGTTCGGCGATCCTGGTGAGCACGGTGGGCACTTCCCTTGGGTGAGTCGAGGGTGGAGACGCGGTAGGACGTGGGGGCGGTGTGGCCCCGGCGGCACATAAGGGGCCACACCAGGAGCCGGAAAGAGCGGCAAGACGAACTGCCTCCGCACAAAGAGGGTGCGACCCAGAATAGACAGCGGCACTAGCCGTTGTCTACTGAAAGCCGTGCGTGTGGCGGCCACCCTCCGTCCGTGTCGCCCCCTGCTCCTCTCCGCTGCGCCCCCGCCCCAACTCACCCTTCCGGAACGGCATTTCCCCACCCGGACGCGCGCCTCCCGCGGTGAGCGCCGGCGCGTCTCGATCGCCCGCGCGATCCTGAAGGAGGCGCCGGTGGTCCCGGCCTCTCCCCGCTGCCGGCCGAGGTCGCGAACCCGGGCCCCGCTCGTGCGGGGCCCGGGTTCGTCGTGTGCGCGGGTCCTCGGTCAGCCGACGACGGTCCAGCTGTCGTTGCCGGTGAGGAGCTGGCGGAGATCGGCCTTGCCGTACCGCTCGATCGCGCTGCCGAGCTGCTCGGCCATGAGCGTGTCGTAGACGGGGCGTTCGACGGAGTGGAAGACGCCGATGGGGGTCTGGTGGAGGGTGTCGGGGTCGGCGAGGCGGGAGAGCGCGAAGGCGGTGGCGGGGGACGGGGTGTGGGCGTCGTGGACGAGGATGGTGTGCTCGTTGTCGGGTGTCACCTGGACGACTTTCAGGTCGCCGGTTGCGGGGTCGCGGATGACTCCCTTGTCGTTGTCGGTGCCGAAGCGGATGGGCCAGCCGTGTTCGAGGCGGATGACGGCTTCTTTGACCTGGTCCTTGTCCTGGAGGACCTCGAAGGCGCCGTCGTTGAAGATGTTGCAGTTCTGGTAGATCTCCACGAGTGCGGTGCCCGGGTGGTCGGCGGCCTGGCGCAGGACCTCGGTGAGGTGCTTGCGGTCGGAGTCGACCGTACGGGCCACGAACGAGGCCTCCGCGCCGATCGCCAGCGAGACCGGGTTGAACGGCGCGTCGAGCGAACCCATCGGCGTCGACTTGGTGATCTTGCCGAGCTCGCTGGTGGGGCTGTACTGCCCCTTCGTCAGCCCGTAGATCCGGTTGTTGAAGAGCAGAATCTTGAGGTTGACGTTCCGGCGCAGGGCGTGGATGAGGTGGTTGCCGCCGATGGACAGGGCGTCGCCGTCACCCGTCACGACCCAGACCGACAGGTCGCGGCGCGAGGTGGCAAGACCGGTCGCGATGGCCGGGGCGCGGCCGTGGATGGAGTGCATCCCGTAGGTGTTCATGTAGTACGGGAAGCGGGAGGAGCAGCCGATGCCGGAGACAAAGACGATGTTCTCCTTCGCCAGGCCCAGTTCGGGCATGAAGCCCTGGACGGCGGCGAGGACGGCATAGTCGCCGCAGCCGGGGCACCAGCGGACTTCCTGGTCGGACTTGAAGTCCCTCATCGACTGGGCCGCTTCGGCCTTCGGCACGAGGTTCAGGAGCGTCTCACTCATCGATGGTCTCCTTGAGCGCCGAGGCGAGCTGCTCGGCCTTGAACGGCATGCCGTTGACCTGGGTGTGCGAGCGGGCGTCGACGAGGTACCTGGCCCGGACGAGGATGGCGAGCTGGCCGAGGTTCATCTCGGGGACGATGACCTTCTCGTACCGCCCGAGGACCTCCCCGAGGTTCTTCGAGAAAGGGTTGAGGTGGCGCAGATGGGCCTGGGCGATGGGCCGGCCCGCGGCGCGCAGGCGGCGTACGGCCGCGGTGATCGGGCCGTAGGTGGAGCCCCAGCCGAGGACGAGAGTCCTCGCGCCGTCCGGGTCGTCGACCTCGACGTCCGGGACGGCGATGCCGTCGACCTTGGCCTGCCGGGTGCGGACCATGAGGTCGTGGTTGGCCGGGTCGTAGGAGATGTTGCCGGTGCCGTCCTGCTTCTCGATGCCGCCGATGCGGTGTTCCAGGCCGGGGGTGCCGGGCACGGCCCACGGCCTTGCGAGGGTCTGCGGATCGCGCTTGTACGGCCAGAAGACCTCGGTGCCGTCCGCCAGCTCGTGGTTCGGCCCGGTGGCGAAGTGGACCCGCAGGTCCGGGAGTTCGTCGACGTCCGGGATCCTCCAGGGCTCGGAGCCGTTGGCGAGGTAGCCGTCGGAGAGCAGGAAGACCGGCGTGCGGTAGGTGAGCGCGATCCGGGCGGCCTCGATGGCCGCGTCGAAGCAGTCCGCGGGCGTCTGCGGCGCCACGACCGGCACCGGGGCCTCACCGTTGCGGCCGTACATCGCCTGCAGCAGATCGGCCTGCTCGGTCTTGGTGGGCAGGCCGGTCGACGGGCCGCCGCGCTGGATGCCCACAATGAGCAGCGGCAGCTCCAGGGAGACCGCGAGGCCGATCGTCTCGGACTTGAGCGCCACACCGGGGCCGGAGGTGGTGGTGACGGCGAGCGAGCCGCCGAAGGCCGCGCCGAGCGCGGCGCCGATCCCCGCGATCTCGTCCTCCGCCTGGAAGGTACGGACGCCGAAGTTCTTGTGCCTGCTCAGCTCGTGCAGGATGTCCGAGGCCGGCGTGATCGGGTACGAGCCCAGGTAGAGCGGCAGGTCCGCCTGGCGGGAGGCGGCGATCAGGCCGTACGAGAGCGCCAGGTTCCCCGAGATGTTCCGGTACGTACCAGTGGGGAACGCCTTCGTGGCCGGCGCGACCTCGTAGGAGACGGCAAAGTCCTCCGTCGTCTCGCCGAAGTTCCAGCCGGCGCGGAACGCGGCCACGTTCGCCTCGGCGATCTGCGGCTTCTCGGCGAACTTGTGGCGCAGGAAGGTCTCGGTGCCCTCGGTCGGCCGGTGGTACATCCACGACAGCAGCCCGAGCGCGAACATGTTCTTCGCCCGCTCGGCCTCCTTCCGCGACAGACCGAAGTCCTTCAGGGCCTCGATCGTCAGCGTCGTCAATGGCACCGGATGCACCCGGTAACCGTCCAGCGAACCGTCCTCCAGCGGCGACATCGCATAACCGGCCTTCGCCATCGTCCGCTTGGCGAACTCGTCCGTGTTCACGATGACCTCGCCGCCACGCGGCACATCACCGATGTTCGCGTTCAGCGCCGCCGGGTTCATCGCGACCAGCACGTTCGGGGCATCCCCCGGAGTCAGGATGTCGTGATCGGCGAAATGCAGCTGGAAGGACGACACACCCGGCAGCGTTCCGGCGGGGGCCCGGATCTCTGCCGGGAAGTTCGGCAGCGTAGAGAGGTCGTTCCCGAAGGACGCCGTCTCCGAGGTGAACCGGTCACCCGTGAGCTGCATACCGTCACCCGAGTCACCCGCGAAGCGGATGATCACCCGGTCGAGCCGGCGGACCTCTTTCCCTGGCTCCCCCGGACGCGTGCGCGTGCTCGTCCCTGTCTCGGACTTCATCTCCGCACCCTCAATCCCATGCCCTCGTCGGCGCTTTGTGCGGCTGATCGTGACAGGTGCCGCTTACGGTGCACTGACGGGCGCCTGAGCGTCGCCCTACCGCACCCGTGCCGCACCGCCGTGCCGCACCCCTGCACCGCACCCCGCACCACCCCCCACGCCGTACGACCGGACCGACCCGTACCGCTCGCGGGTCAGCGCCTCGTCAGCGTCGTGTACGGCGGCCCCGTTAGCCTGCGCCTGCCATTCAGCACTCAGGTGGGTGCAACGCGCTCTTTCCCTGTCATTTCTCGGCTGCTCACGCAAAGAGACATCGAGAGGACTTCGGATGAACGAACTCAAGGAAGTCGCCACCCGGGCCGGGCGGGAGCTGGAAGAGGCCCCGGCGCTGGACATCCTGCGCTGGGCCGCCGACACCTTCGGCTCCCGCATGTGCGTCACCTCCTCGATGGAGGACGCTGTCGTGGCCCATCTCGCCGCGCGCGTGCTGCCCGGAGTGGACGTCGTGTTCCTCGACACCGGCTACCACTTCCCCGAGACCCTCGGGACGCGGGACGCGGTGGAGGCGGTCGGCGGCGTCAGGATGATCACCCTGCTCCCCCGCCAGACGGTGGTCGAGCAGGACGCGGTGTACGGTCCCGAACTGCACCGCCGGGACCCCGACCTGTGCTGTCGGCTGCGCAAGACCCAGCCGCTGGAGGAGGGGCTCGCCCCGTACAGCGCCTGGGTGACGGGGCTGCGCCGGTTCGACTCCCCGGGGCGCGCCGCGACGCCGGTCGTCGGCTGGGACGAGGCGCGCGGGAAGGTGAAGATCTCCCCGATCGCACGGTGGTCGCGCGAGGACGTGGATACGTACATCGCCGAGCACGGGGTGCTGGTCAACCCGTTGCTCTCGGACGGCTACGGCTCAGTGGGCTGCGCCCCCTGCACCCGACGCCTGCTCCCGGGCGAGGACGCCCGGGCGGGCCGGTGGGCGGGGAGCGCCAAGACGGAATGCGGGATCCACACATGACGACCGAGACAGACATACCGCTGCGGCATATGGAGGCTCTTGAATCCGAGGCGGTGCACATCTTCCGCGAGGTGGCGGGCGAGTTCGAGCGCCCCGTGATCCTCTTCTCGGGCGGCAAGGACTCCATCGTCATGCTCCATCTGGCGCTGAAGGCCTTCGCCCCCGCTCCGCTGCCGTTCTCGCTCCTGCACGTCGACACCGGGCACAACTTCCCCGAGGTGCTCGACTACCGCGACCGCACGGTTGCCCAGCACGGGCTGCGGCTGCACGTGGCGTCCGTACAGGAACTCATCGACCGCGGGGAACTGCGCGAGCGGCCGGACGACACGCGCAACCCGCTGCAGACGGTGCCGCTCGTCGAGGCAATCCGCACGCACCGCTTCGACGCGGTGTTCGGCGGCGGGCGCCGGGACGAGGAGAAGGCCCGCGCCAAGGAGCGGGTGTTCAGTCTGCGCGACGAGTTCGGCGGCTGGGACCCGCGCCGGCAGCGTCCCGAGCTGTGGCAGCTGTACAACGGCCGGCACGCCGCCGGCGAGCACGTGCGGGTCTTCCCGCTGTCCAACTGGACCGAGCTTGACGTGTGGCAGTACATCGCCCGCCACGGCATCGAGGTGCCGTCGATCTACTACGCGCACCTGCGCGAGGTCTTCCTGCGGGACAACATGTGGCTGACCCCGGGCGACTGGGGCGGGCCGAAGGACGGCGAGCCGCTGGAGATCCGCACGGTGCGCTACCGCACCGTCGGCGACATGTCCTGCACCGGCGCCGTCGACTCGTCCGCCGCCGGCCCCGAGGCCGTCATCGAGGAGATCTCGGCCTCCCGACTGACCGAGCGGGGCGCCACCCGGGCCGACGACCGCATGTCGGAGGCCGCCATGGAAGACCGCAAGCGCGAGGGATACTTCTGATGCCGATCATGCCGACGAGGCCGAGCGGATCCGAGCACCACTCCACCCTGCTGCGTTTCGCCACGGCCGGCTCCGTCGACGACGGCAAGTCCACGCTGGTCGGCAGGATGCTGCACGACTCGAAGTCGCTGCTCGCCGACCAGTTGGAGGCCGTGGAGCGGGCGTCCCTGGCCCGGGGCCAGGAGACGCCGGACCTGGCGCTGCTCACGGACGGCCTGCGGGCCGAACGCGAGCAGGGCATCACCATCGACGTGGCCTACCGATACTTCACCACGGGGAACCGCAGCTTCATCCTGGCCGACACCCCGGGGCACGTGCAGTACACCCGGAACATGGTCACCGGGGCCTCCACCGCCGAGCTGGTGATCATCCTGGTGGACGCGCGGCAGGGGGTCGTGGAGCAGACCCGCCGGCACGCGGCGGTGGCCGCGCTGCTGCGGGTGCCGCACGTGGTCCTGGCCGTGAACAAGATGGACCTGGTCGGCCACGCCGAGTCCGTGTTCGCGGGCATCGCGGACGACTTCATCGCGTACGCCAGGGGGCTCGGCGTCCCCGAGGTGACCGCGATCCCGGTGTCGGCGCTCAACGGCGACAACGTGGTCGGTCCGTCGGCGAACATGGACTGGTACGGCGGGCCGACGGTCCTGGAGCACCTGGAGACTGTGCAGGTGAGCTCGGAGCCCGCCGGGGCGCCCGCCCGTCTGCCCGTGCAGTACGTCATCCGGCCGCAGACGGCCAAGGACCCCGACTACCGCGGCTACGCGGGCATGATCTCGTCCGGATCGCTGCACGTCGGCCAGGAGGTTACGACGCTGCCCTCCGGCCGTACGTCGGTGATCAGCGCCATCGACCTGCTGGGGCAGCGGGTGGAGTCGGCCCGCGCGCCGCAGTCCGTGACCGTGCTGCTCGCCGACGACGTCGACATGTCGCGCGGGGACCTCCTGGTGCCCTCCGACCAGGCCCCCGCATCCTCGCAGGACATCGAGGCCACGGTCTGCCACCTCGCCGACCGGCCGCTCGTCGCCGGCCGGCGGGTGCTGCTCAAGCACACCACCCGCACCGTGCAGGCGGTCGTGAAGGAGCTCGTCAGCCGGGTGACGCTCGATCCGCTGTCCCAGCACGGCTCCCCCGAGCGGCTGACGGCCAACGACATCGGCCGCGTCCGGATCCGTACGGCCGCTCCGCTCGCCCTCGACCCGTACGCAGTCTCCCGTCGCACCGGATCGTTCCTGCTGATCGATCCGGCCGACGGCACCACACTGACGGCGGGCATGGCAGGCGACTCGTTCGTCACCCGGGCCCCCTGGGAGACCGGCACATGAGGCCGGTCCGGCGGCTCGGCGCCGTTCTCGCGGGGCTCGCGCTGTGCGCCGCCCTCAGCGCGTGCGGCTACGGCTCGCAGCGCGTCGGCAGCACCGTGAAGGTGGTGCCGGCGGGCCCCGCGCTCTCCACCCCGGAGGTGCGGGTCGGCTACTTCCCCAACCTCACGCACGCCACCGCACTGGTCGGCGTGCGCGAGGGCATGATCCAGAAGGAACTCGGCGGTACGAAGCTGTCGACGGCGACGTTCAGTGCCGGGCCCACCGCCATCGAGGCGCTCAGCGCCGGCTCGGTCGACCTCGCCTGGGTCGGCCCGTCACCCGCGATCAACGGCTACACCAAGCTCGGTGGCAAGGGCCTGCGCATCGTCGCGGGGGCCGCGTCCGGCGGAGTCAAACTGGTCGTCGACCCGAAGAAGATCCGTACGGTGGCCGATGTGAAGGGCAAGCGGATCGCGAGCCCCCAGCTCGGCAACACCCAGGACGTGGCCCTGCTGCACTGGATCACCACGCAGGGCTGGCAGGTGGACCCGATGTCGGGGCGCGGCGAGGTGTCCGTCGTCCGCACCGACACCAAGATGACGCCCAACGCCTACAAGTCCGGTTCCATCGACGGGGCGTGGGTGCCCGAGCCGACCGCCTCGATGCTGGTCGCCCAGGGAGCACGCGTCCTCCTCGAAGAGGCGCAGCTCTGGCCCGACCGGCGGTTCGTGACCACCCACCTCATCGTGTCGCAGCGCTTCCTCGACAAGCACCCCGACGTCGTCGAGGCGGTCATCCGGGGAGCGGCGGCCGCCAACGCGTGGATCAACGCGAAGCCCGAGGAGGCCAGACGGTCCGTCAACGAGGCCCTGCGGGAACTGACCGGGACGGCACTGCCCGCCGGCATCATCGAGGCGGCCTGGCCCTCCCTCACGTTCACCGACGACCCCCTGGCCGCCACGCTCGGCACCCAGGCCGCCCACGCCACCGAGGCGGGCCTGCTGGACCATTTCGTGCTGCGCGGCATCTACGACCTCGGCCCCCTGAACCGGGCCCGTACGGCGGCAGGCCGGCCCCCGGTCGACGACGCCGGGCTCAGCACGCCATGAGGGACGACGTCACGCATGCCGTCCGCCCGTCCTGCACTGCACCCAGGAGTTGACTCGAGTGCATCCGCCAATGACCACGGAACAGGTCGCCGCGCCCGGTGCGGCCTCCCTCGCGCCTCGCGTGCCCGCTGTGCGCGTGGCGGGGGTCCACAAGACGTTCCGCCGTGCCGAGGGCATGCAGACAGTGCTTCAGGACATCAACATCGATGTCCTGCCCGGCGAGTTCGTCTGCCTGCTCGGGTCCTCCGGGTGCGGCAAGTCCACCCTGCTCAATCTGATCTCGGGCCTCGACCAGCCGTCCTCGGGACGGATCGAGGTGCCCGCCGGCCGGCCCGCGCTGATGTTCCAGGAGCACGCGCTCTTCCCGTGGCTGACGGCCGGCAAGAACATCGAACTCGTCCTCAGACTGCGGGGGGTCCCCAAGGCCGAACGCAGGACCCGGGCCGAGGAACTCCTCAACCTGGTACGGCTCCAGGACGCGTACGGCAAGCGGGCCCACGAGCTGTCCGGCGGCATGCGGCAGCGCGTCGCGCTGGCCCGTGCCCTGGCGCAGGATTCCCAGGTCCTGCTGATGGACGAGCCGTTCGCCGCGCTCGACGCCATCACCCGGGACGTCCTGCACGAGGAGCTGACCCGGATCTGGGAGACCACCGGGATCTCCGTCGTCTTCGTCACCCACAACGTCCGCGAGGCGGTCCGGCTCGCCCAGCGCATCCTGCTGATGTCCTGCCGGCCCGGCCGGGTCGCCCACGAATGGGGGATCGACCTGCCGCAGCCGCGCCGCCCCGAGGACCCGGACGTGGCCGCGCTGTCCGTGGAGATCACCGACCAGCTGCGCGAGGAGATCCGGCGCCATGCCCGAGACTGAGGCCCGCGCGGCGGAGGCCGGAGGACGCGCCGACGCCGATCTCGCCTGTCTGGAGGCGAGCCTGGACTCCCTGGAGACGAAGCCCGTACGCCGGGACTCCGCCGGACGGGTGCTGCGACGGACGGTGGCGCCGCCGCTCCTCGGCATCGTCCTCGTCCTGACGGTCTGGGAGTCGCTGCACCTCAGCGGGCTCGTGTCCGAGGACCGGCTGCCGACTCCCGGGGCGACCTGGGACAGCCTGCGCACGCTCTGGCTGCGCGGCACCCTGTTCGACATCATCTGGACCAGTCTGGAACGCGGACTGCTGGGCTTCCTGGCCTCCGTGGCCATCGGTACGCCGCTGGGCCTGATCGTCGCCCGGGTGCCACTGGTCCGGGCGGCGGTCCGGCCCGTCCTGTCCGGGCTCCAGTCGCTGCCGTCGGTGGCGTGGGTGCCGGCGGCCGTCATCTGGTTCGGCCTCACCGGCGGCGCCATGTACACGGTCATCCTGCTCGGCGCGGTCCCTTCGATCGCCATCGGTCTCGTCTCCGGCATCGACCAGGTGCCCCCGCTGTACCTCCGCGCGGGACGCATCATCGGCGCCACCGGTCTGCGCGGGGCCCGCCACATCCTGTTGCCGGCGTCCCTGCCGGGCTACACGGCGGGGCTCAAGCAGGGCTGGGCCTTCTCCTGGCGCTCCCTCATGGCGACCGAACTGATCGCGTCCTCCCCGGAACTGGGCATGGGCCTCGGCCGCTACCTGGAGAACTCCCGCGAGAGCATCGACTTGCCGGGCGTCTTCCTCGGCATCCTGCTCATCCTGACCGTGGGCGTGCTGATCGACCTCCTTGTCTTCAGCCCCCTGGAGCGCCGCGTGCTCCGCAACCGCGGCCTGGCCTGACCGGCCGCCGCCCTTGAGCCCGGAGGCGGGCTCGGTGCCTCATTCACGGCGCGGGAGCCGCGGTGCACTCGATGCACCGTGCGGCCCGCGTCCGCCTCCGGCCCCACCTGTGAGGGGACGCCGAGACCCCCGTACCGTTCCTTGGCAGTGAGCGGGAGTGAGTCCGCTCACCGGCACGCCCCGAACCGTCCTGGGCGCACTGGTCCTCCGCTTTCGCAACCGGGCGGCGACACGGATCCTGTCCGTGGTCCGATCCGGAAGAGCGACCTGCGGCCGGAGGCCGCTGATGGGCACCGTCTCACGACCTGGCCATGTGGATGCGGCCAGAGGCGACGGGGAGGCCCTGAACCATCTCGCTGGTGGAGCAGGGGCCCCGCACGCCGGCACCGCACCCGGCGTCCCAGATCGCACCGCTCACGCTACCCCCGCCCCCAGACAGCACCGCAAGCCGGGAAGCCGACCATCACACGATCGAGCTAAACCGCCCTCAAGCAGGCTTCCCGATTGGCCTGACGGCCAGCGGAAGGCCCTCCGTCCGCCCTGCCGGGGGCTGGGGGCGGGGTCCGAGACGCGGGACGCCCGGAACGCCGCCGGAAGGGAATCTGCCGCCCAGGACGCGGCGGGCTGGGCGGCAGCGGCAGCGGCAGCGGCAGCGGCAG
>NZ_MLYP01000027.1 GCF_001866645.1 Streptomyces colonosanans | reverse complement strand
GTACCCGTACGCCTATCCGTACCCGCCCGCGTTCCAGTCTCCGGAGCTCCGCCACCGCGCGTGGCCGTCTCCGTACGCGAGGGCACCATCTCCTCCTCCACGCTGCTCAAGCGGCTGCGGTCGGGGTCGAGGAAGAACGCCACCTACGCGGCCTTCCGCGAGGTCGGCCGCGTGATCCGCACCGTCCAGCTGTTGCGCTACCTCTCCGACGCGCCGCTGCGCCGGCGGGTGACGGCGGCAACCAACAAGGTGGAGTCGTTCAACCGGTTCTCCCAGTGGCTCGGCTTCGGCAACCGCGGCGTCATCGCCGACAACGACCCCATCGAGCAGGAGAAGGCGATGAAGTTCAACGCGCTGCTCACGAACGCGGTGACCTTCCACAACGCCCTGGACATCGCGGAGATCGTCCGCCAGCTGCTGGAGGAGGGCTGGGAGATCGACCCGGAAGACCTGGCGCACATCTCGCCGTACCTGACCGAGCACATCAACCGGTTCGGCGAGTACAGCACCCACGAACTCGGCATCCAGCCCGACGCGTACGACCCGAAACTCGACGTCGACTTCACACCGCTGCGCGAACAGGACCTGACCGCCGCCGGACTCGGTCAGGCCGCTTGACGACCGCGAGCCTCCTCGTGTGAGCACGGGGCTTGCAGTCGACGCGGCGCCCGAAGCCACCCCTTATGGCTTCGGGCGCCGCTTCTCGTTGGTGCTGTGCGAGGTCAGGCGCCGGCGGCCAGGCTGAGCGTCTGTCCGGCCTGGCGCTGGCGGTGCTCGTGGGCCTGGTCCAGGTTGGCGCGCAGCTGCTCGGCGACGGTGCCCGGGTCGGTGTCGGGGACGGTCAGGACGGGGTGGCCGGCGTCGAGGATGCGCCGGTAGGTCCCGCGGTACTCGCCGTTGCCGTCCGCGATCAGCGCGGCGGCTCCCGGGGACTTGGCCGCGGCGGTGGCGCACTCCTCGGCCCTGTTCTCGTATAGCTATGGCCAACGGACATGTAGCGCTGTGTGACGGGGTGCCGGTAGAACCGCGTCACCAGCAGCAAACGGCGGTGATCAGTCCTTGGATGGTGACCTTCCTGGGCTGGGCGGCTCGTACACTGACGAAAATGGAGGACCACACGGCCACCGGGATCGGTGCACGTCCGGCGCCCGTCTTGCGGGAGTACGTCGACTCGTATGTCGGCTTCGACCTCCGCGGGCTCCCGACGGGGGTGCACTGCGGCCCGCCGAGCCGCGCGCTCACTGCGGTGATCAGCCTGTCAGATCCTTTGGAGGTGGCGGCGGGCGTTGACGACGGGTCACCGGTCACCCGATTCGGCAGCGTGGCCGGCGGTCTGATGTGCCGGTCCGTCGCGATTCACCACGACGGACGCCAGCAAGGTGTTCAGGTATCGCTGACACCGCTCGGGGCCCGGGCCATCTACGGCATGCCCGCCGCCGAGCTCGCCCACCGACTGGTCCCACTTGACGAGCTTCTCGGAGCGCTTGCCGTCGAGCTGGTCGACCGGCTCCGATCGGCGACAACATGGGCGGCGCGGTTCACCGCGCTGGACGAATTGCTCCTCCGAGCTGTCGGCCGTGGCGCCTGCGGCGACCATGTGCGCTGGGTGCGCCCCGAGGTAGCCGAGGCGTGGCGCCGCCTCGTCGCCGCGCGGGGTTGCGTCCAGGTTGGTGCGGTCGCCGCGGAACTCGGCTGGAGCCGTCGGTACCTCACCGAGCGGTTTCGCGGTGAGGTGGGCCTGTCGCCGAAGACCTTCGCCCGAGTCTTGCGCTTCGAGCACGCGCACGAACTTGCGGCGGCGCAGGACCCGCTCCCGTGGGGCGATGTGGCAACCGTCTCTGGCTACGCCGACCAGGCCCATCTCGTTCGGGACTGGCGCGAGTTCACGGGCCGATCGCCGACGGCCTGGCGTCGCAGCGAAGTCCTCCTCGGAGCCGGGTAGCCGCCAACCGTCTGCCCGTCGCGCCGGCTTCTCTTCCCTTTTCTTCAAGACTGCCCAATCGCTGTCGTGGACGATCGTCGGCATGAGACTCGTCAACCACGAACGCAATGCCATGGACCTGCGGACCACCCCCGTGCACCTCGGACTGGGATCGAGAGCGAAACCCGTCGAGGGCTTCACCTGGGACCCGGAGGTGCTCCAGGCCTACAGCGCCGCAGTCGCGGCAGACGGCGCCGAGGGCCGGATGGTGATGATCTTCGACGGCGACGGGCTCGGCGACCATTGGGAGAGCCACCCTGCAGGCGACGAACTGGTCGTTTGCCTCACCGGGTCCGTGACGGTCACCCGCGACGTGGACGGGCTGCCCGACCGCGTTCTGCTCGGACCGGGCGAGGCCACCATCAACCCGGCCGGGGTATGGCACGTGGTCGACATGGAGGGGCCGACGTCCATCCTGGCCATCACTGCGACCCTCGGCACCGACCACCGTCCTCGGACCGACACCCGCCCGACCGAACGCGTCGGCACGCCCAGCCCGGAGGAAGCGCCGTGACGACACGCATCGCGTGCCTCGGCGACAGCCTCACCCGCGCGCAGTTCAGCGTCGACTACCTGGATCTTCTCGGACGACGCCACCCTCCCGGTGACGTGCAGCTTGCCCGTTTCGGCGCCAACGGCGACTTCGCCTACAACCTCTTGCAGCGCCTCGATGCTGTCGTCACGAACCCACCCGATGTGATCACCGTGTTGATCGGGACCAACGACGCCCGAGCGAGCCTTGCCGGCTACCCCGTCGAGCAGGCCATGAAGCGCAAACAGCTCCCCGATCGCCCGTCGGCAGGCTGGTTCCAACAGTGCCTGGAAGCCGTCGTCACAAGGCTGCGAGCGGAGACCGACGCGACGATCGGTCTGCTGTCGCTACCGGTACTCGGCCAACAACTCGACGGAGCAGCGGCACAGGCATCGCAGGCGTACAGCCGGATGATCGCCGAGGTCGCCGCCACCAACGAGGTGGCCTACCTTCCGCTCCACGAACGCCAGATCGAGGAACTGCGCCAAGCGGACCCGCCGCCGATTTCATACCGGGAGGTGACGCCCGCAGCGGTCGTCGGCGTCCTCGTCCAGCACGCAGTGCTGCGCCGCAGCCTCGACACGATCTCGCGGCGGCGAGGTCTCGTGCTCACGACCGACCACATCCACCAGAACAGCCGCGGCGCCACCCTTATCGCTGAGGTCATCGACGCCGGTCTGCTGACCCAGAGCGCGTAGCTGGTTCCGGCGCCCGGCCAGTCGGATGCCATCTACCGCGCGGAGGTGGCATCCGATCCAGGCGGGACGGACGTGGGCCGGATGGTCGGGCGCGCCATGAGCCGGCTCACCGACGCCGGGGTGGGCATCGCCGATCTCTCCCTCGGCCGGCCCAGCCTGGACGAGGCCTTCCTCGCCCTGACCGGCCACCGGGCCGGTCCGGCCACCATCGACCACGAGGACCTGAACGCATGAGTACCCCTGCCGCCCCCACGCGCCCCGCCGCGGCGGAGGCCGACCCGATCGACGTCCTGCTCGCCGGGGGACGATTACGCCGCCGTGTCGGCGCACTCGCCGCCTCGGCCGCCTTCGGCAGGCGCGCCATGCTCAAGATCAAGCACGACCCCAAGCAGCTCGTGGACTCGGCCGCCATCCCGATCCTGTTCACCGTGCTGTTCCCCTGCCTTTTCGGTGGCGCCATCAGCGGTTCGACCGGCGACTACCTCAAGATCCTCCTGCCCGGCGTGCTCACCATGAGCATCGCCATCGTCACCATGTACGGCGGTGCACGTCTCGCCCAGGACGTGCAGAGCGGAGCCTTCGACCGCCTCCGCGGCCTGCCGATCTGGCGCGGCGCCTCCGTGCTCGGTGGCCTGCTCAGCGATACCGCCCGCTACCTGTTCGCCTCTGCCATCGTGGTGGTCCTCGGCCTGACCATGGGCTACCGCCCCGACGGCGGCACGCCGGGCGTGCTCGCCGCGATCGCCCTGGTCGTCGCCTTCGGGCTCTCGCTGTCCCTGCTGTGGGCCGCGGTCGCCCTGGTTATCCACAGCCCGGCCGTCGTCATCAGCATCGCCAACGCCGCGCTGATCCCGCTCTCGTTCGCCAGCAACATCTTCGTCCAGCCCAGCACCATGCCCGGCTGGCTCCAGGCCTTCGCCGACGCCAATCCGCTCAGCCACGTCGCGACCGCGGCCCGGGACCTGATGAATGACACCGGCGGCGCCGGCGGCACGGTCGCCTGGTCCCTGACCGCGACCGCCGCCATCACCCTCGTGTTCGCCCCGATCACGCTCCGCCTCTACAGCAAGCAGGGCTGAGGGGCGATCCAACAGGGATCTGTGCCGGGCCTGACAGGACGGATCGGCACGCTGCGGCACATGAACGTCAACCTTCCCGAGGCAGTCGGCACCCGACTTGTCCGAACCCTTCAACGGAGTTTCCATGCGAGTATTAGCAGTTCCGGCCGGCCGGAGGGCGAAATGGGTCGTCCTCGCGTTCTGGATCGGCCTGCTGGCGGTCGCCAGCGTGTTCAGCGGCAAGTTCACCAGCGTCCAGCAGAACGACAGCTTCACGTTCCTGCCGAAGAACGCCGAGTCGACCCAGGCCGTCACACTGGCGAAGAAGTTCACGCCGGAAGTCAGCTCGGCGGTCGTCATCTACGAGCGCGCCAATGGCGCCGTCACCGCGGACGACAAGGCGGTGGCCGCGGCGGACTCCCGGCGCTTCACGCAGATTGCGCACGTGACCACGCCCATCGTGGGTCCGGTGGTTTCGAAGGACGGCCGGGCGATCCAGCTCGTCGTCCCCATCAAGAGCCTGTCAGGCGGGCAGTCGGGCTCGGACGAGACCGCGTCCGCCGTCAAGGAGATCCGGTCGGTCGTCCACTCCCATTCCGGCCTCACCACGCATGTCACCGGACCCGCGGGCTACTCCGCGGACCAGGCCGACGCGTTCTCGGGCACCGACAAGGCGCTGCTCTACCTCACGATCGCGATCGTCGTCATCATCCTGCTGTTCACCTATCGCAGCCCGGTGCTGTGGATCGTCCCGCTGATCTGCGTGGGCCTGGCGTTGGTCGTCGCCCAGGCGGCGATCTACCTCTTCGCCCGGTATGGGGGCCTGACGGTCGGCGCGGACACCGGGTTCGTGCTCACCGTGCTCGTCTTCGGCGCGGGTACCGACTATGCCCTGCTACTCATCGCCCGCTACCGCGAAGAACTACGCCGCCACGAGGATCGACATGAGGCGATGGCGGTCGCCCTGCGGCACGCCGGGTCGGCCATCGTCGCCAGCGGCGCGACGCTGGTCCTGAGCCTGATGTGCTTCCTCTTGGCCGAGCTCAACTCGACCAAGAGCCTGGGGCCCTCGATGGCCATTGGCGTCGCGAGCGCTCTGCTCGCGATGACCACACTGTTTCCGGCTCTTCTCGTCATCTTCGGGCGCTGGCTGTTCTGGCCGGTCCGGCCGGCGTTCGGCTCCCCGGAGCCGGCGGTACGTGGCACGTGGACGCGGGTCGGGCGCGCAGTGGTCCGTCGGCCGCGCATCACCTGGATCGGTACCTCGGTCGTGCTCGGTGTGCTGGCGCTCGGCCTGATCGGGTTCAAGGCGGACAACATGCAGCTGAAGGACTCCTTCACCGGCACGCCCGAAGCCGTCTCCGGTGAGCGGGCGATGGCCCTGCACTTCCCGGCGGGCGGCGGCGATCCCGTCCAGATCATCGGCTCCGCCGGCGCGGCTGAACCGCTACGGTCCGCCGTGGCCGCCACGCCCGGGATCGCGGACGTCAGCGCGCCGGTGGTGAAGGACGGCCGCGTCTACCTGGAAGGCACGCTGAAGGCCGAATCGAACAGCGAGGCGGCGTTCGCGACCATCGATCGGGTGCGTGACGCGGCGCACGCCGTCCCAGGCGCGGAGGCCAAGGTCGGTGGAGGCAGCGCGATCAACCTCGACTACAAGAGGGCCGGCGAGAGTGACCGGAATCTGCTGGTCCCGCTCGTCCTGGTCGTCGTGGGCCTCATCATCGGCCTGCTGCTGCGTGCCGTCGTCGCACCGCTGGTTCTGCTCGCCACGGTCGTGCTGTCGTTCGCGGCGGCGCTCGGTGTGAGCGCCCTGACCTTCAAGCATGTCTTCGGGTTCGCCGGAACCTCCCCTGCGATCCCCCTGTGGATCTTCGTCTTCCTCATCGCCTTGGGAGTCGACTACAACATCTTCCTGATGACCCGGGTGCGCGAGGAATCCAAGGCGCACGGCACCCGGCGCGGATCGCTGCGCGGTCTGCACGCCACCGGCGGCGTGATCACATCCGCGGGCGTCGTACTCGCCGGAACCTTCGCCGCGCTCACGACGCTGCCACTGGTCTTCGCGGCGGAAATCGGCTTCGCGGTCGCATTCGGCGTACTCCTCGACACCTTCGTGGTGCGCTCCGTCCTCGTCACCGCCCTGACGTACGACATCGGTCGCCGGATGTGGTGGCCGAGTGCCATGAGCCGCAAGGAACCGGAGAGCGATCTCGAGGAGCCGACGCCGCACTCGCTCGCCCGGCGGTGAGTCCTTCGTGACCGGGCGGGGCCGGGTCACCCGAGGTGAGCCCCGATCAGGGCCGGCGCCTCGGCGTGATCCAGGCCCCGTGCGCCGCGACGGTGAACCGGCGGGCCCTGCCGGCGCATCACGCTAGCGCAGCGTCTCCTCCCAGTTCGCCGGCACCCGGCCCGTCGGTCCCGGAGCGGGCTGGTCGGCGGGATGGCTGAGCGGGGGAGCGAGGTCGGGCCCGGACTCGTCCAGCTCGGAGGTGACGTAGTTCCAGAACCAGCCCTCGCCCGGCTCGAAACTGCGGATCACCGGATGACCGGTGGCGCGGTAGTGGGCGGTGGCATGCCGGGCGGGCGAGTCGTCGCAGCAGCCGATGTGCCCGCACTGCGCGCACCGCCGCAGATGGAACCACCAGCCGCCTCCCTCGTCGCACTCCACACAGCCCGTGCCGCTCGGCGGGACGCTGGGGTCGATTCCGTTCGCTGTGGTCATGTCGCCTCCGCTGCTGTCTCGGAATTCGGCCGCGCGGCGGAGTCCGGCTCGATGACCTCGGACTCCTCGGCGGTCAGTGGCAGCCGTACCTGGAATCGCGTGTCGCCCGGCGACGAGTGGACCTCCAGGCTGCCGTGGTGCTTGTTGACGACGATGCGCCAGGAGATGTCCAGGCCCAGCCCGGTGCCCTGGCCCACCGGCTTGGTGGTGAAGAACGGTTCGAAGATACGGTCACGGATCTCCGGTGGCACCCCCGGGCCCGTGTCGCGGAACTCGACCAGGACCTGGTCGCGGTCGAGCGCCGTCCGCACGGTCAATGTGCCCTCCCCGCCCGCGTCGTCCATCGCCGACACCGCGTTGTCGATGAGGTTCGTCCACACCTGGTTCAGCTCGGCGGGATAGGCGGGAACGGCCGGCAGGGTGCGGTCGTACTCCTTGACCACGGTGATCCGCCGGCCGATCTTCCCCGAGAGCATCAGCAGGGTGCTGTCGAGGAGTTCGTGCACATCGGCGATCCGGTAGGGCGCGCGGTCGAGTTGGGAGTACTGCCGGGCTGCGTCGACGAGGGTGGAGACCCGGGTCGTGGAGTCCTCGATCTCGTTCATGAGCAGCTCGGTCTCGACCGTGTAGCCGAGCCAGCGGATCGCGCTTTCGAGGGTCCGGGTGTCGACGGCCGCCGCGATCTGGTCCAGCCAGTCGGTGCTGAGCCCGGCCTGCACGAAGGTCGGTGCCACCTGCCAGCCGTCCTGGATGCCGTGGTCGTCGAGCCAGTCGGCGAGCGCGTCCTCGCGGTCGGACGCCTCCAGCGGGCTGAGCGGCGTGGCCTTGGCGACCTGTTCGGCCGTCCGCTCCTGGATGCCGACCAGGGTCAACAGTGTCTCCGGCTCGTACCGTCCGGCGGCGATCAGGCCCAGCTTGTGCCGCATCCCGGCGACCCGCTCGCGCAGTGCCGAGGTGGCCGACACGGCAGCGGCGGCCGGGTTGTTGAGCTCGTGGGTGAGACCCGCGGACAGGGAACCGAGCGCCAGCAGACGTTCCCGCTGATTGATGACCTGCTGGGTGTTCTTGGTACCGAAGAACAGCCCCTCCAGCAGATGCACCGCCATAGGGAACCAGTCCCGCATGATCGCGGCGAAGCTCTCCGCGGGCAGGACGAAGAACCGCGAGGGTTCGGTGACCCGCATCGAACCGTTGTACTGCGACGCCCGCGCCCGGTCCCCGAGATACGCCTGGAAGGCACCGGCGTACACGCCGCGCTGCGACGTCCGGGAGATCTCCACGTCGTCGGTGCCGACTCGGCGCGAGAGCACCACCGTGCCGTTGAGGAGGACGAAGAAACAGGTGGCGGGCTCGCCCTCGGTGTACACCGGGCCGGGCTCGAAGAGCTCCACCCGTCCTTCCCCGCAAAGCCGTTCCAACTGCTCCTGGTCCAGCTTCTCGAACAGGAAGAGCGTGCTCAGCTCCGCCCTGTCGCACGGCATCGGCCGGCCGCTCACGACTGCTCCCCACGCTGTGGGTTCATGACTGCTCCAGATAACGGTGGGCGAGCATCACCGCCATGGCCCCCTCGCCCACGGCGGAGGCGACCCGTTTGGCGGATTCGCTGCGCGCGTCGCCCGCCACGAACACACCGGGGACGTTGGTCTCCAGGTGGTACGGGGGCCGGTCCAGCTCCCAGCCCGGCGGCGGCTGCCCGTCGCTGGTCATGTCCGGACCGGCCATGATGAACCCGTGCTCGTCGCGCAGCACGGTCCCCTCCAGCCAGTCCGTGAGCGGGGCCGCCCCGATGAACACGAACAGCCACTGCGCGTCGACGAGTTCGGTGTGCCCGGTCACCATGTCCTTGAGCGTCAGCTGCTCCAGGTGGCCCGAGCCGTGCGCGGCCTCCACGACGGTGGACGTGCGCACGGTGATGTTCGGCGCCTCCGTGACCTGCTGGATCAGATAGTGCGACATCGACGCCGACAGCGAGGCGCCCCGGACCAGCAGGGTGACCGACTTGGCGCCCCGGGACAGGTACATCGCCGCCTGGCCCGCGGAGTTGGCGCCGCCCACGATGTACACGTCCTGCCCCGAACAGGCCGGCGCCTCGGTGAGCGCCGAGCCGTAGAAGACCCCGCACCCCGTCAGCTCCTCCAGGCCCGGGGCCTGAAGCTGCCGGTAGGACACGCCGGTGGCCAGGATCACGCTGTGCGCGGCGACCGCGGTTCCGTCCGAGAACCTCACGACCCGCGCGGAGCCGTTGACCTCCAGACCGGAGACCTCCCGCGCGGTGAGGATCTCGGCACCGAACTTCGTCGCCTGCCGGCGTGCCCGGTCGGTCAGCTGCACGCCCGACACGCCGTCAGGGAAGCCCAGGTAGTTCTCGATCCGGGAACTCTGCCCGGCCTGCCCGCCCGTTGCGGACCGCTCCACCAGCAGGGTCCGCAGTCCCTCGGACGCCCCGTACACGGCGGCCCCGAGCCCTGCGGGCCCGCCACCGATCACGACGAGGTCGTAGAACTGTGCCGTCGGCGTCGTCGCCAGCCCCACATGTGTCGCCAGGTCCGGATCGTCGGGCTCCACCAGCGGTGTGCCGTCGGGGGTGACGACGAGCGGCAGCCGCTCACCGTCCTGCCCGGCCGCCGCCAGCAGCCGCCGCCCCTCCGGTGTGTCGACCGAGTACCAGCGGTAGGGCACCTGGTTGCGGGCGAGGAACTCCCGGACCCCCGACGACCGCGCCGACCAGCGGTGCCCGACCACCTTGGTGACGGGGACCGGCTTGTAGTCGGAGGTCCGCCACGCCTCCAACAGATCGTCCAGGACCGGGTAGAGCTTCTCCTCGGGCGGGTCCCACGGCTTGAGGAGGTAGTGGTCGAGGTCGATGACGTTGATCGCGTCGATGGCCGCGTTGGTGTCCGCGTACGCGGTCAGCAGCACCCGCCGTGCACCCGGATAGACGTCCAGGGCCTGCTCGAGGAACTCGATGCCGTTCATCTGCGGCATCCGGTAGTCGGCCACGATGACGGCCACCAGGTCCCCGCGCAGCTTCAGTTCGCGCAGCGCCTCCAGCGCGCTCTCACCGGACTCGGCACGCACGATGCGGTACGACTCGCCGTAGCGGCGGCGCAGGTCGCGTGCCACGGCACGTGACACCCCTGGGTCGTCGTCCACGGTGAGGATGACGGTCCGCGCAGCCGCAGCCGCATCCGCAGCCTGTGCCATAAGGTCTCCCACCCCGAAGTCATCGGCGTCCCGCCCATCGTATGTTCGATCCACCCGCTTCGCCTCGTAATGTGGTGCGCACCCGTATCGGTAGGCGTGAGGCCACCGGAACCCGGACAGGAAGGCAGCCGTATGACCCGCCCGATCACCGTGGGAGTCGACGGATCACCGGAAAGCGCCGCCGCGGCGGCGTGGGCGGGCCGGGAGGCGGTGCGCCGGTCCTTGCCGCTGAGGATCGTGTACGCCTGGCAGTGGCAGTCGTACGACATCGCCCCTGCCGCCGACCGCGACGCCCAGGCCGGCTGGGCGCGGGAGATCGTGGACGGGATGCGGCGCACGATCACCGAGCGGCACCCGCAGCTGACCGTGACCGCCGAAGCGGTGGAGGGCGCCCCCGTGGGAACGCTGGTCGCCGCGGCGGCCGACGCCGAGCTGCTGGTGCTGGGCTCGCGCGGGCACGGCGCGGTCGTCGGCTTCCTGCTCGGCTCCGTGGGCCGGCAGGTGATCGCCGAGTCCGCCCGGCCCGTGGTGCTGGTCCGCTCGGACGACCTCGCCACCGCCGAGGCGGCGGGCCGTGAGATCGTCGTCGGCCAGCACGGGGAGCCGGAGGACGGCGCGTCCGCGCTCGGGTTCGCGTTCGCCACGGCGGCGGCCCGGGGAGCGGCCGTACGCGTCGTCCGGGCCTGGAGCCTGCCGCCCGTCTTCGCCTACAGCCCTGCCTCGATGAAGCTGCTCGAGGAGGCCGGCGGTCTGGAGCCGTACGAGAGGAAGGCGCTCGACGAGGCGCTGCGACCCTGGCGGGAACGCTTTCCCGACGTGCCGGTGACCGAGCATGTGGAGATGGGCAGCGCCGGCCAGGTACTGCTCTCCGCGGCCGCCCACGCCCAGCTCGTGGTGGTGGGACGGCATGCCGCCCGCGCCGTGGGGCCGCGCATCGGCTCGGTGGCGCACGCGCTGCTGCACCATGCTCCCTGCCCGGTAGCTGTCGTACCGCCGGCCTGACGGACAACGGGCGCGTCGGTGAGACGCGTCCGGCACCGGGCGCCGGGTCGATGCTTCCCCGGCGCCCGGTTTCGCGCAGGCCGGGGAGACATCCGCGGCCCGTGGACTCACACGGCGCGGTCCGCGCCCCGAAGGTTGCGGTCCAGGAGGGCCAGCAACTCCGTCCAGTGGCGTTCCGCCCCCTCGTGGTGGTAATTGGAGGTGTCGCCCTGGGTGAAGCCGTGGGATGCGCCGGGGTAGACCTCGCTGCGGTGGCGGACGCCCGCCTCCGTGAGCGCCCTGTCGAGCCGTTCGATCTGCTCGGGCGGCATCGAGGGGTCCTGGTCGGCGTGGCCGAAGTACACCTCCGCGGTGATCCGGTCGGCCACCAGATGCGGGCTGTCGGGGGTGTCGGTCGCCAGACGCCCGCCATGGAAGCCGGCCACGGCGGCGACCTGCTCCGGGTGGGAACCGGCGGTGCGCAGGGCCAGCCGGGCGCCCATGCAGTATCCGGTGACGCCTACCGGCCCGTCGGCGACCTGGGGGCAGTTGGTGAGCCAGTGCAGATAGGCGTCGGCGTCACGGTCCGCCACCTCCGGCGTCAGCGACCGGATGAGGGGCGTGATCTGCTGGAAGAGCTCCGGGCGCTCGGTGTCGATGAACTCGGGGAGTTCGACCACGGGTGCCCGCCCATGGCGGTAGAGGACATTGGGCACGAGGACCGTGTAGCCGTTCTCGGCGAGGCGGTCGGCCATCCCCTTCAAGTGCGGGCGGAGCCCGAATGCGTCCATGTAGAGCAGAACCCCGGGGTGGGGGCTGCGGTCGTCCGGGTAGGCCAGGTAGGCATCGGCCGTGCCGTCCTGGGTGGGGATGTCCACGGACGTTCCACGGATGACGGTCATGTGCTGTTCTCCTGCCTCTTCACATTCTGCCGGAGGCGGTCCGGCTGGATCTTCGGGCGCCATCATCGCAAGGCGGGCCGGCAGCAGAGTGACGGCAGGGACCGAGTCCCGGCCGATCCGCCGCCGTACGACATCGGGCCGGTGTCGCGGCCTGGCTCTCGGAAGGGCACTGCCTTGGCAAGCATCGCCTGGGCGGTGCAGCGGGTGCCCGCTCTGCCCCCGACCGCGTGCTTTTTCCACCTCATTACCGTCTCTTGGGTAATCGAATGCACTTGTGTCGTCATGATGGTTCGGCACTAGTAAGGTATGCCTTCGCTAACCTGCGCGATCGTCGGCGGGGGGCGTGCCAAGGAGGGCCGCATGTGGGATGACGCGTTTCCGAGCTTTCTCATCGGACTGAGGGAAGGGCTCGAAGGCGGACTCATCGTTTCCATCCTGATTGCGACCCTCGTCAGGGCCGGTGCCAAATCCCGGCTTCCGCAGGTGTGGACGGGTGTCCTGGCCGCGATCGCGCTCGCCATGAGCTTCGGCGCGGTCCTCACCTTCACCGCCGCATCCCTGTCCGCCACCGCGCAGGAGGCCTTCGGCGGCACGCTCAGCGTGATCTCCGTCGCGTTCGTCACCGCGATGGTGTTCTGGATGCGCCGCTCGGCCCGCAGCCTCTCCAGTGAGATCAAGGAGAAGGTCACCGGCGCGCTCGCGATGGGTGCGGGCATGCTGATCGTCACCTCCTTCCTCGCGGTGGGCCGCGAGGGACTGGAGACAGCCCTGTTCCTGTGGACCACGGCCCGCGCGGCCGGTGAATCCGCGGGCCCGATGGTCGGCGCCGGTATCGGCCTCGTCCTCGCGGCGGGCCTGTGCTGGGGCCTCTACCGCCGCGTCCTGAAGATCAACCTGACGAAGTTCTTCACGGCGACCGGAGTCGTCCTCATCGTGATCGCCGCCGGCGTCCTCGGCTACGGCCTGCGCGATCTGCAAGAGGGCGGGGTCTTGCCCGGCAAGAGCGCATACGCCGTCGACCTCAGCGGCAGCATCGACGCCGGCTCCTGGTACAGCACCCTGATCCAGGGTGTGTTCAACCTGACGCCGACGATGACGTGGCTGCAGGTGGTCGCCTATGTCGCGTACCTGGCCGTGGTGATGACCCTGTTCGTGCGTGGTGTGCGTGGCCCTCGCCCCGCGACCGCCAAGGCGCACAACGCCCCGACCGCCGAGGCGCAGGAGCCGAAGCCCGCCGCGCGCCGCCGTCCCGCCTGGGTGGTTCCGGCCGCCGTCGTCGCCGTGCCGTCCGTTCTCGCCGGGCTGATCGTCGCCCTCAACGGGTCCAAGCACGTCGGTGACCAGACCGTGGCCGTCTCGGAGACCGAGTGCGGCAAGGGGTTCACCGCGCCGAAGCAGGGACGGCAGAACTTCCAGATGCACAACACCGGCGACAAGACCTCCGAGGTGTACCTCGTGGACCCGGCCACCAATGCGGTCTACGGCGAGATCGAGGGCCTGGCCCCCGGCACCACCCGCGACCTGGTCGCCACGATCGACGGCGGCACCTACGCCTGGCGCTGCGTGCCCACCGGCGGCAAGGCCGTCACCTCCAGGGCGGTCACCGTCAGCGGCAGCACCGGCGGCAGCGGCGCCAAGGCGGTCGCCCCGGTCTCCGAGAGCGACCTCGACGCGCCCCTGAAGGCATACAAGGCGTACGTCGACGGGGGTCTGGCCACCCTCGTCACCCAGACCCGCAAGCTCAACGACGACATCGCCGGCGACCACCTCGACGCCGCCCGCAAGGACTGGCTGACCGCGCACCGCACGTACTCCTCGCTCGGCGCCGCCTACGGCACCTTCGAGGACTTCGACAAGAAGATCAACGGCCGCCCGGACGGTCTCCCCGGCGGCGTGAACGACAAGGACTTCACCGGCTTCCACCGCATCGAGCACGGCCTGTGGCACGGACAGTCCGCCGAAGAACTCAAGGCCCCCGCCCAACAGCTCGCTGATGCCGCCGCAGGCCTGCGGAAGGCCTTCCCCACCCAGGACTTCAACCCCGGCGACCTGCCGCTGCGCGCCCACGAGATTCTGGAGAACACCCTCCAGTTCGAACTGACCGGTGACGCCGACCAGGGCAGTGGCACCGAACTGGCCACCGCGGACGCCAACCTGACCGGCACGCGGGAACTCCTCACCCTGCTGAAGCCGCTGCTGACCACCCGCGCCCCGCAGCTGCCGACCACGGTCGACGCCGACGTCGCCCGGCTGCAGAAGCTGCTCGACGCCGCCCACCGGGGCGGCTCCTGGACGCCCGTGGACCGGCTGGACGAGACCAGCCGCGCCCAGCTGAACGGGGCGACCGGACAGCTCCTCGAAGACCTCGCCCCCATTCCGGACCTGCTGGAGATCCGGAAGTCCGCCTGATGCCCGCACCGCGCCCCGAGACCACACGCACCGAAGGGAACCACCGCATGCCGTCCGCCGAAACGTCCGCCCCCGAGGGCGGCTGTCCCGCCGGTGCCGGCCGCCGCTCCTTCGTGAAGACGGCCCTGGGCGCCGGGGCCGCGGGCGCCGTCCTCGCCGGCGGCGGCTTCGCCCTCAGCCAGACCGGCACCACCCAGGCCCAGGCAGCGGACACCACCGACGCCGCGAAGGTCCCTTTCCACGGCGTCCACCAGGCGGGCATCATCAATCCCGCCCCGGCCGCGGCCGGCTTCGTCTCCTTCCACGTCATTGCCGAGAACCGCAAGGAACTCGCCGACCTGCTGCGCACCATCACCGAGCGGGCCCGCTTCCTCACGGCCGGCGGCACCCCCGAGGACCTGGGCGTCGGCGCCCCGCCCTCCGACAACGGCATCCTCGGACCCGTCGTCCCCGCCGACGAACTCACCGTCACGGTCGGCGTAGGCGCCTCCCTCTTCGACGACCGGTACGGCCTCGCCAAGGCCAAGCCGCGCCGGCTCACCCCGATGCGCACGTTCCCCAACGACAATCTCCAAGCGGCCGAGTGCCACGGCGACCTGTCGCTGCAGATCTGCGCCGCCCGCCAGGACACCGTGCTGCACGCGCTGCGCGACATAGCCCGGCACACCCGCGGTGCCATGCAGATCAAGTGGCGCGTCGACGGCTTCCAGAACGCGCCCCGCCCCTCTGGCGCCCAGCGCAATCTGCTCGGCTTCAAGGACGGCACGGCCAACCCCGACGTGGCCTCGGCCCGTGAGATGAACCGGCTGGTCTGGGTGGGCGAGGGACAGGGCGAGCCCGCCTGGGCGGCCGGCGGCAGCTACCAGGTCATCCGGATCATCCGCATGCTCGTCGAGTTCTGGGACCGGGTCTCGCTGACCGAGCAGCAGAAGATGTTCGGCCGCCGCAAGGACACCGGCGCGCCGCTGGACGGCGCCAAGGAGAGCGACGTCCCCAACTACGCCAAGGACCCGCACGGCACGGCCATCCCCCTGGACGCCCACATCCGTCTCGCGAACCCGCGCACCGCCGGGACCGACAACTCGCGCATCCTGCGCCGGGGCTACAACTACGACCGGGGCGTCGACAAGGTCGGCAACCTCGACATGGGCCTCGTCTTCTGCTCCTATCAGCAGGATGTGCAGCGCCAGTTCGAGGCCACGCAGACCCGTCTCATCGACGAGCCACTCGTCGACTACATCTCTCCGACCGGCGGCGGGTACTTCTTCGCCCTGCCCGGTGCGAAGGACTCCTCGGACTGGCTGGGGCGCGGGCTGCTGGCCGTGTGACGACGCCACGCCGCCGCCGGGCGCTCAGCGGCCGGTGGCGGCCCGAGCCGGATGGTCGGCGATGTCCGGGTGGATCTGCACGTCGTGCGGGTGCCAGGCCGCAGCCCGCGACAGGGCGGCACCTCGGCCCAAAGCCGCCATCAGGCATCCCGTCGCTTGAGTGCCACCCCGGCCCCGGCCAGGGCCACCAGCGCGTAGAGACAGAACACCGCGAACCCCGTCCACGGGGCCAGCGTGTGCGGCTGCTGGTGGATCTGGACCAGGCCCTGCCCTGCCGTGCTCGGCAGATACTCGTCGATCGCGTCGAACCAGGACGACGGCAGCGCCTCGGCGAGCACCGGAAGCACCAGCAGCAGACCGAAGAGCGTGGCGATCCCGCCCGCGGTGTTGCGGATCAGCGCGCCGAGCGCCACCCCGATCAGGCCCACGACCGTCAGATACAGACCGGCGCCGAGCACCGCGCGCAGCACGCCCGGGGCACCGAGCGAGGTTTCCAAGTGGTGGCGGGACAGCGCCGCCTGCCCCACCAGGAACGCGGTCAGCGAGGCGGCCGTCATCAGCGCCCACGCCACCGCCGCGTACACCAGGGCCTTGGCCCACAGCACAGGAAGACGGCGCGGTACCACGGACAGCGAGGCGCGGATCATACCGGTGGCGTACTCGCCGCTGACCACCAGCACACCCAGGACACCGACGGCCAGCTGGGCCAGGTAGAAGCCACGCAGACTGACGAGCGCCGGCTCGAAGCCCAGCCGCTGCTCCGGCGGCAGCTGCGACCAGCGGTCGGCGGTGAAGTAGCTGAAGAGGAAGCCCAGACCGATCATCACGACGACCGCGGCGAGCAGTGTGCAGAGCGTCGAGCGCAGCGACCGCAGCTTGATCCACTCGGAGTGGATCACTCGTAGCTGTGTGACCTCGCGCCGCTCCGCCTCGGGAATCACCGTTGCCGTCGTCATGTCGCGCGTCCTTCCCCGCCTGCGCCGACGAGCTGTGCCGCCGGTGCCTGGTACTCCACGGCGTCCCGGGTCAGTTCCATGAACGCCTCCTCCAACGACGCCTGCTGCGGCGTCAGTTCGGCCAGCGCCACACCGTGGTCGGCCGCGATCTGCCCGATCCGGTCACTGCTGAGCCCGGTCACCGACAGCACGCCCGACTCCTGCGCGCAGACGCATACCTCCGGCCCGGCCAGCAGAGCGCGCAGCTTCTCCGCCTCGTCGGTGCGCACCCGCACCACGTCCCCCGCGGCCTGCGCGGTGAACTCCGCCACCGACGTGTCCGCGATGAGCCGCCCCCGCCCGATCACGATCAGATGCCCGGCGGTCAGCGCCATCTCCGACATCAGGTGCGACGACACCAGGACCGTCCGCCCCTCGGCGGCGAGCCCCTTGAGCAGATTGCGGATCCACAGGATCCCCTCCGGATCCAGGCCGTTGACGGGCTCGTCGAGGATCACCGTCGCCGGGTCGCCCAGCAGCGCACTGGCGATGCCCAGCCGCTGCCCCATGCCCATCGAGAAACCGCCGACCCGCTTCCGCGCCACCGTGCGCAGCCCGACCAGGTCGAGCACCTCGTCGACCCGGCGTGCGGAGATGCCGTGCGTCGCGGCGAGCGCCAGCAGGTGGTTGTACGCGCTGCGCCCGGTGTGGATGGTCCGCGCCTCCAGCATCGCCCCGACCTCGTGCAGCGGTGCCCGGTGCTCGGCGTAGCTCTTCCCGTTCACCACGGCCCGGCCCGACGTGGGCGCGTCCAGCCCGAGGAGCATCCGCATCGTGGTGGACTTCCCGGCCCCGTTCGGCCCGAGGAACCCGGTCACGGTGCCGGGGCGCACGGTGAAGCTGAGGTCGTCGACGGCGGTGCGCTCTCCGTAGCGCTTGGTGAGCGAATAGGCCTCGATCATGAAATGTCCTCACGGAAAAGGGAACCGGAGTCCGCGGGGCACCGGCCGGCCGAAAGCCTCCGCCTCCACGGCGGAGGCCGGGCGGTCACAGCGGTGGACTCCTCGGTCATGCCTCCACCTTCGTACGGGGACGAAGGCCTGTCGCGCGGGACTGCTCCGGCCGCGTATGCCCGGTGGTCGGCGCCCGGTGCGGCACTCGCCGACGGCACGCCGCAGGTGGCGGCGGTATCGCCTCTGCTCTCACGCCGAAGGCCTGCTCCTCGCCGGCCTCGTCGTGCCTGCGGGTGAGCAGTGCCGACAGGACGTCAGACGCGGCGTGCGGCACCGCTGAAACCGGAATCGCCCCGGGCACCGCCCCACTGGCATCGCGCCCGCACGCGCCCAGGGTGCTCACCGTGCTTTCAAGGTCCGTCCTTTCGGGGAACGGTTGGGAAACGCTTGCCGACCGACGGGTTCAGCGTCTTGTTGCCCGCGTATCTACGCGCGTATCTTTGGGCCGACTTCCGGGGCACCTCACGCCTCCCACCTGTCAACTGCGTCTTTCTCACGCCTCCTTCCGCAAGAAAGAGCCCCACGTGTCCTCACGCATACCCCCGGCCCTGCGCGGCCGAGGCGCCAAGGCCATCCTCATCGCGCTGCCTATCGGCCTCGCCGGGTCGCTGGTCGCGCTTCCCTTCACCGCCCAGGCGGCCCCGTCGTCGGACGCCGTCGTCTCCGAGGTCTACGGCGGCGGCGGCAACTCCGGCGCCTCTCTGACCCATGACTTCATCGAGCTGGGCAACGCCGGTACCGCATCGTTCGACCTCAGCGGATGGTCCGTGCAGTACCTCAGCGGCTCGCCCACCACCAGCACCAAGTGGCAGGTCACCCCGCTCACGGGCGCCATCCCGGCGGGTGGCACCTATCTGGTCGCGGAGGCCAAAGGCTCCGGCGGTGACACCGCCCTGCCGACTCCCGACGCCACCGGCACCATCAGCATGTCGGCGACCACCGGTACCGTGGCGCTGGTCCACTCGACCACCGCGCTCACCTGTCTGACCGCCGCCGACTGTGCGGCGGACGGCACCATCAAGGACCTCGTCGGGTACGGAACCGCCGTGGTGCGCGAGGGCAACCCCGCCACCGGGGCCGGCAACACCACCTCCGTATCCCGTGGCGCAGGCCTCATCGACACGGACGACAATTCGGTCGACTTCACCGGCTCCGACCCCAGCCCCCGCAACTCCGCGGCCGACGGCGGGAACCCGTCGCCCACGCCCACCCCGTCGCCCACCGAGACCGCTCCTGGTGATCTTCGTATCCACGATATCCAGGGCACCACCCGGATTTCGCCGCAGAACGGTAAGACCGTCACCAATGTGCCCGGTGTGGTGACCGGCGTGCGGAGCACCGGCTCGAAGGGCTACTGGATCCAGGACGCCGAACCGGACGACAACTCGGCCACCAGCGAGGGCGTCTTCGTCTTCACGGGCTCCGCCACCCCGCAGGTCAAGGTCGGCGACTCGGTCCTGGTCTCGGGCAAGGTGAGCGAGTACTACCCCGGTGGTCAGAGCAGCGGATCGCAGTCCGTCACCGAACTGACCGGCCCGAAGGCCGTCGTGCTGTCCTCCGGCAACGCGCTGCCGCAGCCGGAGGTCATCGACGCCTCGACGCTGCCCGACGCCTACGCGCCGCAGGCCCAGGGGGGCAGCATTGAGTCCCTGGAACTCCAGCCCGACACCTATGCGTTGGACTGGCTGGAAGCCCACGAGGGCATGCTGGTGCAGATCGGCGACTCGCGTGTGGTGGGTGCCACCAACGCCTACAACGAGACGTGGATCACCACCAAGCCCGAGCAGAACGCGACCCCGCGCGGCGGCACCGTCCTCACCGGCTACGACAACGCCAACTCCGGGCGTCTGCTGGTCACCTCGCTGACCGGTGACAAGCTCAAGGCCGACGTCGGCGACATGCTCACCGGCACGACCGCGGGTCCCGTGGACTACTCCAACTACGGTGGCTACAACATCCAGGCGACCACGCTCGGGACGGTCACGTCCGGCGGCATCACCCCCCAGGTGGCGCAGAAGGGCAAGTCGAACGAGGTCTCCGTCGCCACGTACAACGTCGAGAACCTCGCCCCGGCCGACTCGCAGAGCAAGTTCGACCGGCTGGCCCAGGGCGTCGTCAAGAACCTTGCCACCCCGGACATCGTGAGCCTGGAGGAGATCCAGGACAACAGCGGTGCCACGGACGACGGCACGGTCGCGGCCGACAGGACCATCGCCAAGTTCACCGACGCGATCAAGGCGGCCGGAGGCCCGGCGTACGAGTGGCGCTCCATCGACCCGGTCAATGACGCGGACGGCGGTCAGCCGGGCGGCAACATTCGTATCGTATTCCTCTTCAACCCCCAGCGCGTCAGCTTCGTGGACCGGCCGGGCGGCGACTCCACCACGGCGGTCCAGGCCGTCACCGACGGCGGCAAGGGCGTGAAGCTCTCGGTCTCGCCGGGCAGGATCAACCCGACCTCCGGCGCGTGGAACAGCAGCCGCAAGCCGCTGGTCGGCGAGTTCGTCTTCCGCCAGAACGGGCAGCAGATCTTCGTCATCGGCAACCACTTCAACTCCAAGGGCGGAGACCGGCCGGTGCACGGCGCGCTCCAGCCGCCGACGCTCGGCTCCGAGACCCAGCGCACGAACCAGGCCAAGGAAGTCAACGCCTTCGTCTCCAGCCTCCTCGCCAAGGACTCGAAGGCCGAGATCGTCGTCCTCGGCGACCTGAACGACTACCAGTACTCCAAGCCGCTGACCACGCTGACCTCGGGCGGTGTCCTCACCGACCTGATCAACACGCTGCCGGTGAACGAGCGGTACAGCTACGTCTACGACGGCAACTCGCAGACGCTGGACCACATCCTGGTCTCGCCCGCCATCAAGAAGCCCGTCTACGAGGTCGTCCACATCAACTCCGAGTTCTCCGACCAGGCGAGCGACCACGACCCGCAGGTCGTCCGGTTCAAGTAGTCGTCACTCCCGGCTGACCTTCCTTTCGACGGTCCGTGTGGCGTGCATGCGATGGCGTGCACGCCACACGCGTCTGTCGATGGGAGGCCGGCAGAAGGCTGCGCCGGCCACGCGGATCACTCCCGTAGGCGAACATCCGTGCACAGTGCGTGACTTGATGCCGGAGTGCCTCCTCGCTTGCGGCCCGTGCCGTACGGGCGTTACCTGGAAGTAGTCGGCGGTGAAGCGAGAGTACCCAGGGGTCACGGCACACACCGACGGCTCGCGTCTCCCCGTGCTAGCGGCCCGTCCCCGGCCGCCGTCAGCCAGCGCTCGACGCGGAGGTGACCGACGTGAAAGCCGTCGTCTACGAAAAGCCCTTCAGTGTGGCCGTGAGGGACGTCGACGATCCGGATGTCCAGCACCCGAACGACGCGATCATACGGATCACGTCGACCGCGATCGGCGGATCGGACCTGCACATGTACGAGGGCCGTACGGCGGCCGAGTCGGGCATCGTCTTCGGGCACGAGAACCTCGGCATAGTCGAGGAGATCGGCAGTGGCGTGACCTCCCTCATCCATGGGGACCGTGTCGTCATGCCCTTCAACGTCGCCTGCGGGTTCTGCAAGAACTGCCTCGCGGGGAAGACCGGGTTCTGCCTGACGGTCAATCCGGGCTTCGCCGGCGGAGCCTACGGGTACGTGGCGACGGGCCCGTTCGCCGGTGGTCAGGCCGAGCGGCTGCGGGTGCCCTTCGCCGACTTCAACTGCCTGAAGCTGCCGTCGGGTGGCGAGTTCGAGACCGACTTCGTTCTGCTCGCCGACATCTTCCCGACCGGCTACCACGGGTGCGAGCTTGCCCAGGTGTCCCCCGGCGAGAGCGTGGCCGTCTTCGGTGCCGGACCGGTGGGGCTGATGGCCGCCTACTCCGCGCTGCTGCGCGGCGCGTCGAAGGCGTTCTGCGTCGATCGGGTGCCCGAGCGCCTCGCCAAGGCGGAGGAGATCGGGGCGATCCCCATCGACTTCACCGAGGGCGACCCGGCCGAGCAGATCAAGGAGCAAACGCTCGGCGAGGGAACCGACAAGGGCGTGGACGCGGTCGGATACCAGGCCCAGTCGGCCGACGCGAGCCGCGAGGAACCCGCCGTCGTCCTCAACGAGCTCGTCGAGACGGTGCGGCCGACCGGCATGCTCGGCGTGCCCGGTCGGTACGTGCCCTCCGACCCGGGTGGGCCCGACGAACACGCCAAGCACGGCCAACTGCTGGTCTCCATCGGCCGGATGTTCGAGAAGGGGCAGCAGATGGGCACCGGCCTGTGCAACGTCAAGCAGTACAACCGTCAGCTGCGCGACCTGATCATCGCCGGACGCGCCAAGCCCGGCTTCGTGGTCTCCCACGAGCTGCCGTTGGACCAGGCGCCGCTGGCGTACGAGAAGTTCGACAAGCGCATCGAGGGCTACACCAAGGTGGTGCTGCACCCCGGTCACGCACTCGCAGCGTGAGGGAGACGGGTCACGGGCGCGGGCGCGTCGGTGCCCGGCCCCCGCCGCACCGGCCCTCGGACACAGCAGGCCGCCACGACCGTGCGGGTCCTGACCTCCGCGGCCATTGGTCCGGCACCACCCGGGCAGGAGCTGGACTCCCGCATAAGATGGGGGGAGTTGGGTGGATGTGGGGGGAAGTTCTTGCGTCAAGCGGTGGAGCCGAGTCATGACCATGACCGCGCGAGTGGCGGCGAGTCGGGGCCATGGGCGATCATGGGCGTCCGGATCGTGTTGTTCATCGCGCGCACGCTGCGGGGCGAGTGGCACAGCATGGTCGTCGAACCGGTACGGCAACTCATGCGCCGTGGGCTGTCCGGGCTGCTGCTGGCGTTCGTCGCCGCCTTCGGAGTGATCTTCTTCCATGCGATCGCGCAGCGCCCGACCGGTGAGATGGCGGTGCGGGTCATGGGCGGGGTCAAGGCCGATCTGCCGCTGTGGCTCGCTCTGCTGCGCACTCCGGTGTCGCTGTACGTCCCGGCCCTTGATCTGCCCGTGTGGGCGGGGATCACCCAGCTGTTCCTCGCCTTCGCCCTGGCCGAACTGATGCTGGGCCGGGCCCGGACACTGGCCCTGTCGTATGCGACCACGCTGGCGGGCACGCTCACCGTACGGGTGATGATCGCCATAGGGCCGGGCTGGGCGGGCCTGGGCCTGCCACCCGAGGCCGGGCAGGTGCTCGACACCGGACCGTCCGCCGCGGTGGTGGGCCTGTTCACCTACCTCGCCGTCATCCGGCGCGCTCCCGTCGTGTTCACCCTGACGGGTGGGTCGATGGTGCTGGAGTCGATCTTCAAGCCCAATCTGGCCGGCCGCGAGCATCTGATCGCGGTGGGCGCCGCGATCGTCCTCGGCCTGCTCCACGGGAGCGGGAGCAGATTGCGGCGGGCGTGGGCCGTCCTGCTGACCCGGCGTGGAGCGTTGCGGGTCAGCGGCACACGGCCGCCGGCGGCCGCGCCGGTTCCCGCCGCGCGCGCTGCGTCCTCCGTGCCGCCGTCGGCGTACGGGCCGACGGCCCAAGGGCCGGCACGACACGGCGAGCGCGTCCCCGCACGGGATGCGGCGCCCATCGAGCCCGGCCGGACGGGCAGCGCAGCCACTTCCAGGTCCGCACGCTCGTCCGTCGACTTCGCCGGGCCGACCGACGACGCCTCTTGGTGATCGAAAGCAGGTGTACCCGCGAGCTGAGCCCAGAGGGGGAACGCACCGCAAGCCGCTCCTTGACGGGTAACGACCTGGTGAGCAATGGGGAGCGGCGTCGCGGCGTCCGGCACGGCCGCTCACGGCGTTGCCGGAAGGTCCTGGGAGCTCCGCTACGAGGACCTTCCGGCGCCTTGCGATCGACCGCACCGGACGCCGCTCCTTCACCCACTCCCTATTGCTCCCCGGGTCGTAAACATCGCCTGCCGCGGCACTGGGCTCATCGGCGGCCCCCGGCAGAGACTCGGCGCCCTCCGCCTGACCCGGCAGGAGACGAGTCGGTGGGGACTGTGCCGTCGGCCGGACATGGCCATGCGGGATGGCCAGTGCTAGAAAAGGCACATGGCGGACCGTTTCGCCCGGATACGGCGCGCGTCGCTGCGGTCACTGACTGGCAGGAGCCCACGAAGTGTCGCCGGGCAGGTGTTCCTCCAGCAGGTGGCGCTGGTCGTGCTGCTCGTGGCCTGCGCCGTCTTCGCCCTGGTGCTGCAGTCGCAGCGGGAAACCGGCTCCGAGGCCAGGCACCGCGTCATAGCCGTCGCAACGACCTTCGCGCACTCTCCGGGCGTCGTGGCGGCGCTGGGGACCCCCGACCCGACGAAAGTGCTCCAGCCGGCCGCCGAGGCGGGGCGCAAGAGCGCGGGCGTCGACTTCATCGTGGTCCTGAACACGCATGGCATCCGCTACACCCATCCCCTGCCGGACCTGATCGGCAAGCCGTTCGTGGGGAACATCGGCCCGTCGCTGGCCGGGAAGGTCTACACGGAAAGCGTCAACGGCCCGCTGGGCCGCGAGGTGCAGGCCATCGCTCCCGTCAAGAACACCGACGGCAAGGTGATCGGGCTCGTCGCGGCCGGGATGAAGGTCGCGAAGGTGACCGGCCAGGTGGACCGGCAGCTACCGATCATCCTGGGTGCCGGGGCCGGTGCGCTCGCGTTGGCCACCGCCGGGACGGCGTTGGTGGGCAGGCGTCTGCAACGGCAGACCCACAGCCTGGCCCCGGACGAGATGACCCGTATGTACAACCACCACGACGCGGTGCTGCACTCCGTGCGCGAAGGGGTGCTCATCGTGGATGACGACGGGCGGCTGCTCCTGGCGAACGACGAGGCCAGACGGCTGCTGGAGCTGCCCCAGGACGTCGAGGGGCGGCGCGTGCCGGAGCTGTCGGGCCTCGAGCCCGGCATGGTGAGGCTGCTCGTCTCCGGCCGCGAGGCCACCGACGAGGTCCATTTCGCCGGGGACCGGCTGCTGGTGGTCAACCAGCGGCCCACGGACCGCGGCGGAGGCCCCAAGGGAACGGTGGTGACGCTGCGCGACTCCACCGAGCTGCAGGCGGTGTCCGGCAGGGCACAGGTGGTGTCCGAACGGCTCAAGCTCCTGTACGACGCCGGAGTCGGTATCGGCACCACCCTCGACGTGCGTCGCACGGCCGAGGAACTGGCGCGGGTCGCCGTTCCCCGCTTCGCCGACTTCGTCAGCGTCGACCTGGCCGACGCCGTCCTGCACGGCGAGGAGCCGGCCACCACGGCGACGGACCTGCGGCGCATCGCTCTGTGCGGCATCCGGGACGATCCTCCGCTCTACGACAAGGGCCGGCTGATCACCTTCCCGCCCTACACGCCCCAGGCGCGTGGCTACGCCTCCGGCCGCGCCGAGCTGCTGGCCGACCTGTCGGTGACCACCGCCTGGCATGTACAGGAAGCGGAGCGCGCCAAGGAGATCCTGGACTTCGGTTTCCACTCGCTCATCGTGGCCCCGATCCGGGCCCGCGGTGTTCTGCTGGGTATGGCCAGCTTCTGGCGCTGCGATCGGCGCGCCGCCTTCGACCAGGAGGAGCTGGCGCTGGCGGAAGAGCTGGTGGCCCGTGCCGCGGTCAACATCGACAACGCCCGCCGGTACACCCGTGAGCACGCCCTGGCGGTCACCCTCCAGCGCAGCCTGCTGCCGCGGGCCCTGCCCGAGCAGAACGCCCTGGTCGTCGGCTACCGCTACCTCCCGGCCCAGTCGGGCGTGAGCGGGGACTGGTTCGATGTGACTCCCCTGTCGGGGAGCCGGGTGGCGCTGGCCGTCGGCGACGTGGTCGGCCACGGCCTCCATGCCGCTGCCACGATGGGGCGCCTGCGGACCGCGGTGCACAACTTCTCCGCGCTCGACCTGTCGCCCGACGAACTGCTGAGTCATCTGGACGACCTGGTCGGCCGCATCGACCAGGACGAGACGAGCATGGAGAGGGACGCGGGTGTCGTGGGGGCCACCTGCCTGTACGCGATCTACGACCCCGTGACGCGTCGTTGCGTCATGGCGCGCGCGGGGCACCTGGCGCCGGCGCTGATCCACCCCGACGGAAGCGTCACCTTCCCCGATCTGCCGGCCGGGCCGCCGCTCGGCCTGGGCGGCATGCCGTTCCAGACGGCCGAGCTGGACCTCGCGGAGGGCACCCAGCTGGTCCTCTACACCGACGGCCTCATCGAGGAGCGTACGCGCGACCTGGACGTGGGGATGGAGATGCTGCGGCAAGCTCTGGCGGGGCACCCCGACCGACCGCCGGACGAGAGCTGCCAGGCCGTACTGGAGGCACTGCTGCCCAGCCGTCCCCGCGACGACGTCGCCCTGCTCATCGCCCGCACCCAGGCGCTGCCGTCCGACCGGATCGCAGACTGGGACGTGCCGCTCGACCCGGCCGCCGTCGCGCGGATGCGGAGCGCCGTGTCCGGCAAGCTCGACGAGTGGGGGCTGTCCGATCTCGGCTTCACCATGGAACTCGTGCTGAGCGAGCTCCTCACCAACGCCATCCGCTACGGCTCCGCGCCGCTCCGCGTACGGCTGATCTATGACCGCATGCTGATCTGCGAGGTCGCGGACGGCAGCAGCACCTCGCCGCATCTGCGGTATGCCGCGACGACCGACGAGGGAGGCCGTGGCCTGTTCCTGGTGTCGCAGGTGGCCGATCGCTGGGGCACCCGGTACATGCCCCAGGGCAAGGTGATCTGGGCCGAACTGGCGCTGCCGAAGGTCATCGACGCGCCCTGACCGATGTGAGCACGGCCCTCATCGCCGACGGGCCTGGAGCGACACACGTACAAACTTCAAGGGTTGCGCAACTGGCGAATGGTAGCGTCCGCATCTGGCAGGACCCGGAACGGCCTGCGGCACGAATGGAGTAAGGGGAGAGAAGCGGTGAAAGTGGGCCTCCCGCGCCGCGGCGCCCCGGTCGGGTGGTCCCCGGTGAAGGTCGGGGGAGGGGCCGCGGGACGGTGGGCCCCGGGCCGCCGGACGGGGTGGCAGTCCTGGCTGGCGCCCGGATCGCGCGTGCGGCGTATGGACTGGGCACTGCTGGGTGCCGCGCTGGCGCTGTCCGTCCTGGGCGCGGCGCTGGTGTACTCCGCGACCCGCGGGCGGACCCAGCTGACCGGAGGCGATCCGTACGCCTTCCTGGAGCGCGACGTCCTCAATATCGCCATCGGGATGGTCCTGGCGGCCGGCACCGCCTGGCTGGGCCCGCGCCGGCTGCGGGACCTGGTGCCCGTGCTCTACGGCGTCACGATCCTGATGGTCCTGCTGGTGCTGACTCCCGTGGGCGCCACGATCAACGGATCGCGCCGCTGGATCATGATCGGCGGGATGTCGATCCAGCCCTCGGAGTTCGTCAAGGTCACCATCGTGCTCGCCATGGCCCTGCTGGTGGCCACCAAGGTGGACACGGGCGACCGCGCCCGCCCGGACAACCGCGGCGTCGTCGAGGCCCTCGCGGTGGCGGGCGTACCCGCCCTGCTGATCCTGCTCACCCCGGATCTCGGCCAGGCGATGGGCATCGGTGTGATCGTGCTGGGGGTCCTGCTCGCTTCGGGCGCCTCCGTTCGGTGGATCGGCACCCTGATGGTGGTCGGCGGGCTGGGCGTGCTGGCGGTGTGGCAGCTGCATCTGCTGGACCAGTACCAGATCAACCGCTTCGCCGCCTTCGCCGACCCCGCCCTCGACCCCTCCGGGGTGGGCTACAACACCAGCCAGGCCCGCATCGCCATCGGTGCGGGCGGACTGATGGGGCAGGGGCTGTTCCATGGCGCGCAGACCACCGGGCAGTTCGTGCCGGAGCAGCAGACGGACTTCGTCTTCAGCGTCGCGGGAGAGGAACTGGGATTCATGGGCGCGGGAGCGCTGATCGCCCTGCTCGGTGTCGTGCTGTGGCGCGCCCTGCGCATCGCCCGCGACTGTCCCGATCTGTACGGGACGGTGGTGGCGGCGGGTATCGTCGCCTGGCTGGCCTTCCAGGCGTTCGAGAACATCGGCATGAACCTGGGCATCATGCCGGTCACCGGCCTGCCACTGCCCTTCGTCAGCTACGGGGGCTCATCGATGTTCGCCGGGTGGATCGGCATCGGCATCCTCCAGGGCATTCACCTCCAACGCCCCCTGTCCGCCTGAACCACCGCCACACTGCCTCCGCCGGCCGTCTCCACGGCCGACGTCCGGCACCACCTCAACCACCGGGGAAGACGCTGCGGCGCGGACGGCCTCCTGCCCGGCGGCGCCGCAGGAGACCCGGACGCGCGGACACCCGGGCACGCTTGCGGGCGGTGAGCGCCGCGCGGACGGCGGGCTCGCTCCTGGCCACGGCGAGCAGGAGACCCACCGCGTACAGGGCCGCGATGAGCGCGCTGCCGCCGTAGGAGAACAGCGGCAGGGGCACGCCCGCGATCGGCAGCAGCCCCAGTACGCCGCCGATGTTGATCGTGGCCTGCGTCGCGATCCAGGTGACGACGCCTCCGGCCACCAGCCGGACGAACGGCTCCGAGGCGCGGACGGCGATACGGAGCCCCGCCGCGCACAGCGCCGCGAAAAGGCCGAGCACCGTCAGGGTGCCCACGAGCCCGAGTTCCTCTCCGGTCACGGCGAAGATGAAATCGGTGTGCGGCTCGGGCAGTTGACCCCACTTCTCCAGGCTCGCGCCGATCCCGTTGCCGAACAGGCCGCCCGTCGACAGCGCGTACATCCCGTGCACCACCTGCCAGCACTGGTCACCGGGCCCCGGGTCACTCGCGCCGAGGCAGGCGAAGCGGGACACGCGGTGCGCGCTGGTCGTGATCAGTACGGCGGCGAGCAGCCCCGCGCCCGTCAGCGTGACCACGAACAACCGCAGCGGTGCGCCGACCAGCCACAACATCCCGAAGAGCATGGCGCTCAGGATCACCGCGGTGCCCATGTCCCCGCCCAGCAACACCATGCCGACCAGCAGCAGTGCCCCCGGCACCAGCGGTACCAGTAGATGCGTCCACTGGCCCAGTAGCCTGTGCTGCTGCTTGCGGGCCAGCAGGTCGGCTCCCCACACGACGAACGCGGCCTTGCCGAACTCGCTGGGCTGGATCGCGAACGGCCCGCCGACGGCGAGCCAGTTGGTGCTGCCGTTGACGGTCCGCCCCAACCCCGGCACTTGCACCAGCCCGAGCAGCGCCACGCTGGAGACCAGCAGCGGAATGGCCAGCCAGCGGTGCCACGGCACGGGCATCCGGGCAGCCAGCAGAACGAGTACCGAGCCGGCCGCGGCTGCCATGACCTGCCGGGTGAGGTAGAACGTCGCCGGCAGCCCGGAGCGCAGGGCCTGGATCTGGGAGGCGGAGAACACCATGACCAGCCCCAGCGCGGCGATCAGCACCGCACTCCCGGCCACCAGGTAGTACGCGGTCAAGGGACGGCCCCAGGCCTGCCGGGTCCGGGATACGGCACGATGCAGCACCCCACCGCGCAGGGCGGGCGCGCCTGCCGTAGGTCCAGGACGCAATCGTCCCCTCGCGCCCTCGGCTCGCTCAACCGGTCGGCCCGCGTGCGCCGTTGTGACGCCTCGTGCATCTCGTCCGTGTCTTCGCACGCCGAAACGTTAGTACTTGCGCAGGTATGGAAGATTTGAGGCGCGCGGGCGCACACACCGCGGATGCGGCGATCGCGAGCGATCGGCGGCTACCGGGTACGGCCATCGGGGAGAGGGGCCGGGCGTCCCACCGCCATGTGTCCGCGTGCCTTGGCCAGTAGGTCCCGCGGTGCGGGATCGGCCTGGATGCCGGGCAGGAACAGCAGCCAGAAGTTGGTCAGGCGGTCCTCGATCAGCAGGCGGTCGTCGAGGACGTCGGAGAGGGTGTGCAGTCCGAAGAAAGCGGCGACCAGGGTGGGGGCGTCACGGCTGGGCTCCGCCCGGGGGGCGAGGTCTCCCTCGGTGCGTGCCCTGGTGAGCAGCCTCTCGACCGTGGTGATCCAGTCCACGAAGGGCGGAGGCATCTCGACGTCGATGGACCCCCGTTCGGCCCACAGACGGGCACCCGCGCGGATCAGGACATCGTCGCGGAACGCGCGGGCGACCTCGAAGCTGAGGCCCACCAACTTCTCCAGGGCAGGTCCAAGGGTGGCTTCCATGCGCGCGATCACCGAAGGCCAGGCCGCGAAATGCGCATGCACCACGGCCAGGGCAAGCTGTTCCTTGTTGGCGTAGTGGAAGTAGATCGCTCCGCTGGTGCGACCGGACCGTTCACTGATGTCACTGATACTGGTCGCCGCGTATCCCCGCTCGAAGAACAGGTGAGCCGCCGCCTGCAGTACAGCTTTGCGGGTTTCTTCCGCCCGATCCTGCACGTGTGTTCCCTTGTCTGTTGGTGGGCCGCGAGGAGGAATGTAGCCGCCCGGCCGCGTGGGCACGAAAACCGCGCATGCGGAAACGGCAATAGTCTTATTAGCCTCTTTCTATGGACGCTGGGCAGAGAACGTGGGACTCACGGGAATCATTTACCGGGTCTGCTCCTGCTGCCTGTGATGTCCTTTCGGTCCTGAGCTGGTCCCGGACTGTCGAACGTGAGTGGGTGCACCGGATCTCGGTGGCCGAGGTCCTGCTGACGGACGTCCGCTCCTGCGGTCCTCTCGCCTTCTGTGCCGCCGCCGCGTGGACGCGCTCGCATCCCACGTTCCCCCGCGGGCACGACGACCGGCACAGCCCGTGGATGGTCGTGGAGACGCTGCGTCAGCTCGGCATCTACATTCCGCTGCGTCACTTCGACGTGCCCCCCACGTCCCGCTTCCTGATCAGCGATGTCTCCTTCCGCCTCGACGTGGCGAGGGAGCCGAGGGCAGTCCACGGCGCCAGTGAGATCACCTGTCTCGCGACCGTAGGTGGCATCCGTACCGGCGGATGCGGGAACACGGTGACGGGACTGCGGATGCAGGTGGATTTCCTGGCCGGCGGCCGCACGTTCGCACACGCCGCGGGCGGGGCGCGCTTCCTCGACGCCGAGCGTTACCAGGCTCTCCGGCCGGGAGCTGTCACCACCGTGGCGGCGGGCCGAGGACCACGGCCGCAACCGGCCGCGCTGGGGCTCGAATCGATGTCGGACGTCGTCGTCTGCCTGGACGGCGACCGCCTCCTGGTGGATCCCGCCGATCCCCGCCATCCCTTCTTCTTCGACCATGGCACGGACCATGTGCCCGGGATGGCCCTGCTGGAGGCGGCGCGGCAGGCGGTCGCCCTGCGCAGCGGAGGGCGCCTGGTCCGGCCGGTCTCCTGTCGCATGACGGCCTCGCGGTTCACCGAGCACACACCGCCCGCCGTCATCCACTGCTCCGCGTACGGCCATACCGGCTTCTTCCGTATGCGGCAGGGTGGCGCGCAAACCGCCGCAGGCCTGCTGCGGTATCGCTGAGGCGTCACCCACACGTGCGTATTGCGGTGGCAAACGCCCACGGCCGTTCGGGTCGAGCGTAGCGTTCATTATGTTTCTGGTTCCGGATGCGCTCGAAACCGCAGCGGACTGCGGTGTATGACCGCCATGCATGAACCGGCCATGGCCGTCCTACGATTTCGCGCTTTCCTGCGGTGAATCCAATTCAGCAGGCGCACCGGTACCTCTGACTGGCGGATCGCGCCGCCCTTCGGCAGTTCCGTCCTGCACCAGAACGGCAAGCACATGACAACCCATCGCATTTTCGACTGGACACCACAAGCCGTTGTCTTCGACTGCGACGGCACATTGGTGGACTCCGAACGGCATTGGCAGCAGGCGCGCGACATCGTTCTGCGAGAGCACGGAGTCGCACCGGACCCGGAGTTCACGGAGACAAGCAAGGGCCTGCACTACGCGGAATGCGGTGCCCTCATGGCACGCCTCGCCGGCAGACCGGACGCCGGTGAGGAGATGACCCGGCAACTCCTCGCGAACTTCCGCGCACTCGTCGCCCAACGCCCCGTACCCGTTCCGGGAGCTCAGGCCCTGGTGAAGAGCCTGAGCCGGTTCGCGCCGCTGGCCGTGGCCAGCAACTGCCCAGCAGACGTGGTGGAGTTCTGCATCGAGTCCGTGGGTCTGAGACGGCACTTCCGGCACATCGTCGTGCCGGGGGAGGACGTCCTTCCCAAACCGCGTCCCGATGCCTACGTCGAGGCGGCGAGGCGGCTGGGCGTGGACCGCGCAGACACACTGGCCGTGGAGGACTCCGCCAACGGGTTGAAGGCCGCGGTCGACGCGGGCCTGCGGGTGATCGGAGTAGGGCGGAACCCCAGCAAGGAAGCCCTCGCCCTCGCCGATTTATGGGTGGACACGCTGGACGACCCGGGGCTGGTCGCCTGGGCGGAGAGCCGGCCCGGCGTCCACCGGGAGGGAGCCGGCAATCCCCACACAGCCTCGCCAGGGCCGCCCGTGCCCAGACAGGGCGGCCCGGCCCGGTCCGGAACCGAAGCCGTCTCCTGATCGCACCGTGCGGCCATCGGGCGACTGCCCGAAGCCGACGACACGTGCCCGAGCCGCCCGCTGCCGACACCGGTTGTGCTCATCGCCTTGATCATGGTCTCCGGCGCCGTGACCCGGCCGGCACCATCCTTGGTCCCTGCCGATGATCGCGCCCGAGATCACCCCGTGGTTCGGCCCCCTGGGGCGACCAGCCACCACCGCGTACGTCGGTGCCGAAAGGGCGTGACCGAAGGCGCCGGGTGCGGCGGGCGGCACTATACTTGGACGAGTTCTTGAATCAGGCACCTCGTTCGGTGAGGCGTCTTCGCGGACACAGGCCACTGACCCCACGACGTCGAGAGACGCCCAGGGTCAGGACACCTCTCCCCGGCCTAAGGGGTGAGGCCAAGTGGCTTCCCGCAGACCGCGCGGGATCACGCCGTGGAGTGCCAAAGCTCTGACGAGTCGGGGTGAGCCGGCCGCGGTCGCGCGGGCCGGTCCGCTCCTTGCCGTGTCGATGAGGGCGCCCCTCGGCGTCCCCGGCCGGAAGGAGGCGACAGTCATGGACTCCAGTAGTCCGGACCGAAGTCGGTCCCTCATCCGCCTGCCCGCGCATTCGTCCGGCACGCGGTAACCACCTCCTCTGCGCGGACCCCGCGCCCCCGCCTCGCGTGCGGCCCGATGGCAGTCGACGTACAGCCGTCCGCTGCCCCGGGAGCGTCCCGCCGCGTAGAGGTGATGGCTGTTGCGTGCCCTCCGACACCTCCCCGGCAACCAGGAGGGTCGACACTCCTCCGGTGCCCGGGAGGACTGGGAGGCATTCGATGACCACCCATACCCCGACCACCCGCACCACGCGGTGCGACGTCACGGCCGGCCGCCGGGCGGCGCCGGACGACGCACACATCGGCGACATCCACGGTGCGCTCGGAACCATCCGGCTCGACGACCGCACAGAGCGCCGGAGGCTGTCGGCCAAGCTGAAGACCCTGCTGGCCATCGTCGGCCCGGGGCTGATCGTGATGGCGGGCGACAACGACGCCGGCGCGTTCGCCACCTACGGCCAGGCCGGCCAGAACTACGGCACGCACCTGCTGTGGACCATCCTCCTGCTGGTCCCGGTGCTGTATGTGAACCAGGAGATGGCGCTGCGGCTCGGCGCCGTCACCGGTGTGGGGCACGCGCGGCTGATCCTGGAGCGGTTCGGGAGGTTCTGGGGCGCCTTCTCGGTGATCGACCTGTTGCTGCTGAACGCGCTCACCCTGGTGACCGAGTTCATCGGTATCACCCTCGCGGCCGGCTATCTGGGGCTGCCGAAGCCAGGCGCCGTGGTCCTCGCCGCCGTGGTCGTCATCGCCTCGGCGTTCACCGGGTCCTTCCGCCGGTTCGAGCGGATCGCGATGACCCTGTGCGGGGCGTCGCTGCTGCTGGTGCCCGTCTACTTCATGCTCCACCCCGCCACATCGCAGCTGGCCCGGGACATTGCGGTGCCGAACCTGCCTGTCGAGAAAGGGCAGTTGGCCACCGTGATGCTGCTCGTCATCGCCCTCGTCGGCACCACCGTCGCCCCCTGGCAGCTGTTCTTCCAGCAGTCCTACGTGATCGACAAGCGGATCACGCCCCGCTATCTGCGGTACGAGAAGGCCGACCTGTGGATCGGCATCGTGATCGTGGTCATCGGAGCCGCTGCGATGATGGGCTTCACCGCCGCCGCGTTCGCCGGCACCCACGGCTTCGGCCGGTTCACCGACGCGGCCGGGATCGCGACCGGGTTGGGGCACGAGGCCGGCCGGGTGGCGGGGGTGCTCTTTGCGATCGCCTTGCTGGACGCCTCGATCCTCGGCGCGTTCGCCGTCTCCCTGTCCACCGCGTACGCGATCGGCGACGTGCTCGGTCTCGAGCACTCCCTGCATCGCGGGGTCGGGAGCGCGAAGGGCTTCTACGCCGTCTACGCCGGGCTGGTGACCGGCGCGGCCACGATCGTGCTCATCCCCGGCTCCCCGCTCGGACTGGTGACCGAGGGCGTACAGACGCTCGCCGGGGTCCTGCTGCCCTCCGCCAGCGTGTTCCTCCTCCTGCTGTGCAACGACCGGCAGGTGCTCGGCCCGTGGGTGAACGGGCCGAAGACCAACGCCTTCACCGCCGCCGTGGTCGGTGTACTGGTGACCATGTCGCTGGTCCTGACCGCCGCAGTGCTCTTCCCCGGCATCTCCGCCGCAGAGATCCTGGAGATCCTGGCCGTCTGTGCGCTCTTCGGGGCGCTGGCCGTCGCCTACTCCATGATCAAGCGCCACACCGGGGCGGGCCCGGAACCGGTCGACCGGACCGGCCGCGCGTCGTGGCGGATGCCGCCGCTGCACGCGCTCTCCAAGCCGGTGATGTCCACCAGCCGCAAGATCGGTATGGGCGCCCTGCGCGCCTACCTGCTGGTCGCCATGGTCCTGGTCATCGTGAAGATCATGCAGGCGGCGCTCGGCCACTGACCGGCCGCGCCTGCCGACGGGGCGGCGTCGGGCATCCGGTGCCCGAAACCGAGTCGTTGCCCTCGCGCGCTCATAGGCCCTGGACGTCAGGGAGTTCGCGCGCGAGGTACGGCGCCGTCGCGCTCCCGCCCGCCCGCGCCACCTCCGCCGGCGGTCCCGCCGCGACGATCCGCCCGCCCGCGTCCCCGCCGCCCGGCCCCAGGTCGATCACCCAGTCCGCACTCGCCACCACGGACATGTCGTGCTCGACGACGATCACCGTGTGCCCGGCGTCGACCAGCCCGTGCAGCTGACGCATCAGTACCTCGACGTCGGCCGGATGCAGCCCGGTCGTCGGCTCGTCGAGGAGATAGAGGGTGCTCCCGCGGCGCCCGCGCTGCAGCTCGCTGGCGAGCTTGATGCGCTGCGCCTCACCGCCGGACAGCTCCGTGGCCGGCTGGCCCAGACGCAGATACCCGAGGCCGACGTCGAGCAGCGTGCCGAGGCTGCGGGCGATCGCCGGGGTGTCCGCGAAGAACTCCGCCGCCGCCTCGACCGTGAGGTCGAGCACCTGCGCGATGTTCCGTCCCCGGTACGTCACCTCGAGTGTGTCGCCGTTGTAGCGCGCGCCGCCGCAGTCCGGGCACGGCGTGTAGGTGCTGGGCAGGAAGAGCAGCTCCACGCTGACGAACCCCTCGCCCTGGCAGGTCTCACAGCGCCCGCCGGCCACGTTGAAGGAGAACCGGCCGACGCCGTACCCCCGCTCGCGCGCCTCGTCGGTGGCCGCGAACACCTTGCGTACGACATCGAAGAGGCCCGTGTAGGTGGCGAGGTTCGAGCGCGGGGTGCGGCCGATCGGCTTCTGGTCGACCGCGACCAGCCGTTCCACTCCCGGCAGTTCCTCGGTGATCTCGCCGATGAGCGTGGACTTCCCGGAGCCCGAGACACCGGTGACCGCCGTGAACACCCCCAGCGGGAACTCCACCGTCACCCCGCGCAGGTTGTGCCGCGTGACTGGACCGACCCTCAACTGGCCGCTGGGGTAGCGGACTTCGCCTGCAGCGGTGGGGGAGCGGTCGAAGAGGAAGCGGGCCGTCGCCGACTCCTCGACGGCCGCCAGCTCCGCCACCGGCCCGCTGTGCAGCACCCGCCCGCCGTGCTCGCCCGCGCGCGGCCCGACGTCCACCAACCAGTCGGCGGCGCGCATCACGTCCAGATGGTGTTCCACCACGAACACCGAGTTCCCGGCCGCCTTCAGCCGGCGAAGCACCGTGAGCAGGGCCTCCGTGTCCGCGGGATGCAGTCCCGCGGACGGCTCGTCGAGGACGTACACCACACCGAACAGCCCGGAGACCAACTGGGTGGCGAGGCGCAGCCGTTGCAGTTCGCCCGCCGACAGGGTCGGGGTGGCGCGGTCCAGGCTCAGATAGCCGAGGCCCAGTTCGACAACGGGTGCGATACGGGACTTGAGGTCCCCGGTGAGGACGCGGGCGGTCTCCGTCGTGCCGTCGAGCAGCTCGGCCAGCTCCGCCAGCGGCAGCGCGGCCAACTCGGCGACGGTCCGGCCGCGGAACGTCACCGCCAGCGCCTCCGGCCGCAACCGGCTGCCGCCGCACGCCGGGCACGGTGCGCCGGCCAGAAAGCGTTCTGCCTTCGCGCGCAGGGTCGGGCTCTTGGAGTCCGAGAACGTCTTCATCACGTACCGGCGGGCGCTCATGTACGTACCCTGGTACGGCCGTTGGATACGCTCGGCGTCCCGCACCGGATGCACGGTCACCACGGGCTGCTCGTCCGTGAAAAGGATCCACTCCCGTTGTCCGGCGGGCAGTTCGCGCCACGGGCGGTCCACGTCGTACCCGAGCGCACCAAGGATGTCCCGCAGGTTCTTGCCCTGCCAGGCACCCGGCCACGCGGCGATTGCGCCCTCCCGGATCGACAGCGACGGGTCGGGCACCAGCAACTCCTCCGTCGTGCGGTGCACCCGGCCCAGCCCGTGGCACTTCGGGCACGCGCCGGCCGCCGTGTTCGGGGAGAAGGCATCCGAGTCGAGGCGCGCGGCGCCCGGCGGGTAGTCGCCGGCGCGGGAGAAGAGCATCCGCAGGGAGTTCGACAGGTTCGTGACCGTGCCGACCGAGGAGCGGGACGTCGGGGAGGAGCGGCGCTGCTGGAGCGAGACGGCGGGCGGCAGCCCGGTGATCTCGCCGACCTTCGGCGCGCCCACCTGGTGGATCAGACGACGCGCGTACGGTGCGACCGACTCGAAGTAGCGGCGCTGGGCCTCGGCGTAGAGGGTGCCGAACGCCAGTGACGACTTCCCGGAGCCGGACACCCCGGTGAACACGGCCACGACGTCACGTGGGATGTCGACGTCGACGGCCTTGAGGTTGTGCTCCCGGGCGCCGCGGACGCGGACGTACGGATCGTGTGGGCTGTGCATGACGGGGAACTCCGTGCGGGTCTTCGACCGGGGCGGGACAAACCCCGCAATTCTACGGGATCGGGCGCGCGGGCTGCCTGGTGCCCTTGCCGGTGGCCTGGAGCAGGGTAGGCGCGATACGCCGGCGGGGCGACGCCCCCCGTTGCCGGGAAGGGCCTCTGCGGCAGGCGGCTACGGCCGGAGCGCCGCCAGGGCGGTCGGCAACTCGACCTGAATGTCGATGAGTTGAGTGACGTGGGCTACCGTGTGTGGCGTCAGGTCGATTGCGGTGATGGGGGCAGGCCGGGATGTACGAGCGTCCGACGGGCGAAATGGCGCCGATCAACAGCTCGGTCGCGCATCCCGCGCGGGTCTACAACGCCTGGCTGGGCGGTAAGGACAACTGTTCCGCCGACCGAGAGGCGGCCGAGCTGGCCGCCGTGGCCAACCCGGAGATCGTCCCCGCGGTCCGGGCCAACCGGGCCTTCCTGGGGCGAGCGGTTCGGGAGCTGGTCGGGAAGGTCGGCGTCCGGCAGTTCCTTGACATCGGGACCGGGATTCCGGCGGCGGACAACACCCACGAGGTGGCACAACGCGTCGATCCCGGCGCCCGGGTGGTGTACGTCGACAACGATCCGATCGTCCTGGCCCACGCCCGGGCCCTGCTGGTCAGCGCCCCGGAAGGGGGGACGGACTACCTGCAGGCGGATCTGCGGGACGTGGACCGCATCCTGGCCGCCGCCCGGGAGACACTGGACCTGTCACAGCCTGTGGGCCTCATGCTCGTGGCGGTCCTGCAGTACATCCCGGACGCCGACGACCCGTACGGCCTCACCCGGCGTCTCCTCGATGCGCTCGCACCCGGCAGTCACCTCGTCCTCTCCCACCCGGCGGCCGACATCAGTGCCGAAGAGGTCGCCGCGTCGATGCGTGTGTACAACGAGCGGGCCGCCGCACATGCGGGCGCCACGCCCCGAACGCACGCCGGGGTCACTCGCTTCTTCGACGGCACCGATCTCCTGGATCCGGGCGTCGTCCAGCTGCCCGAGTGGCACCCGGAGACCGAGGACGCCACGACGTCCGGTCCGCTGCCGATGTGGTGCGGAGTCGGCCGCAAGCACTGATCCGCGAGGCGGCGCCGCGGGTGACCTCGACCGGGTCGGCGATGCCGCACGCAAGCAGGTCGGCGTGGTCGGCGCGCGTGACCGGGAACGTCCGCCGGCTCGTTCCGCTACGTCGCGGCACCTCGCGCCGGCCCGCTCATCGAGCGGCCACGACTCCGAAGGGGCCAGTCGACGCAGGGCGCCGGATGGCTCGGTGCCCGGTGCGGTCGTCGCTGTCATTTGACATTAGGGCGCCTTATGGAAGATAAAGGTGATGCTTTGGCCATCTCTTCACGCGGCGTGACAGTTTGCGGCGTGATGTCGACGTACCGTCTGCGCGAATGAGTCCTACCGTGTCCCACTCCAGCACCGACCAGTCCACCGCCGATTCCGTGAGGGAGTGGGACGCATGGCGCGCCGAGCGCCGCCGGGCCCTCACCTCGCCGACCGGCAATCTCGCGCTCATCGAGACCCGCTGGCTCCCGGCCGGTGAGCGCCCGGACGCGGAGGCGGCGCGTACCGGCCGGCCGGACAGCGTGACGGTCACCGCGCTCCAGCGCACCGACCTCGTCACCGGCGAGCCCGAGCACGGGATGCGCTTCTGGGACGCCGACGCGCCCGCCATCCGCTACTTCGACCGGGTCGACGTCTTCCCCTACGACCCGGCCTGGGTGCTCGAAGCGACCTACACGTCCGTGCCCGGCGCCCGGCGGGTGCCCTTCGAGCACATCCGGGACAACGGCGGCACCCGCGACCTCGTCGTCCCCGGCGACATCGCGCTCACCGTCGACGGCCGCGACTACACCCTCAGCGCCTTCGACGACGACGGCACCCTGCTGCTCGTCTTCGGCGACCCCACCAACGGTGACACCACCTACGGAGCCGGCCGCTTCCTCTTCGTCCAGCGCACCGAGGACGACCACCGCGTTCTGCTCGACTTCAACCGCGCCTTCGTGCCGCCCTGCGGGTTCTCCGATCAGTACAACTGTCCGATGCCGCCGCGGCAGAACCGCTTCCACCTGCCCGTCGAGGCCGGCGAGAAGCGCCCCGTCTTCCGCGACGGCTTCCCCGCCCAGCACTGAGCACCCCGCAGCTCCCCGCACCGCAGCACGAAAGCGCCCTTTGCCATGAGCATCAAGAAGACCTTCCTGTACGGCACCGCCACCGCGGCCACGCTCGCCCTGACCCTGACCGCCTGCGGCGGCTCCGGCTCGGGCGCCGGCGCCTCGGGCGGCACCTGGAACAAGGACGCCACCGTCAACATCGGCTCGCTCTACGAGCCGCAGAACCTCGACAACACCGCGGGCGGCGGCCAGGGCGTGACCGAGGCCCTCAACGGCAACGTCTACGAAGGGCTGTTCAAGCTCACCGACGACGGCAAGGTGGAGAAGCTGCTCGCCCAGGACTACAAGGTCAGCGGCGACGGCCTCACTTACACCTTCACCCTGCGCGACGGCGTGAAGTTCCACAGCGGCAAGACGCTCACCAGCCAGGACGTCAAGTACAGCCTGCAGAAGGTCATCGCGGACGACTCCCAGTCCGCCCGCAAGAGCAACCTCGAGGTCATCAAGGACATCGCCACCCCCGACGCGCGCACCGTCAAGGTCACGCTGTCGCAGAAGTCGATCTCCTTCGTCTACAACCTCTCCTACGTCTGGATCATCAACTCCCAGGCGAAGAACCTGAAGACGACCGAGGACGGCACCGGCCCCTACAAGCTGGACAAGTGGACCCGCGGCTCGGCCCTGAGCCTTACTCGGTTCGCCGGGTACTGGGGTAAGGCCGCCAGCAATCAGAAGGCTGTCTTCCATTACTACAAGGACGCCACCGCGCTCAACAACGCGCTGGTGACGAACGCCGTCGACGTGGTCACCAGCGAGCAGTCACCCGACGCCCTCGACCAGTTCAAGAACAACCAGAACTACAAGGTCAACGACGGCGACTCCACCACCAAGCTGCTGCTCGCCTTCAACGACAAGGCCAAGCCGTTCACGGACGTCAAGGTGCGCCAGGCCGTCTCCGCCGCCATCGACGACAAGAAGCTGCTGGAGTCCGTCTGGGGTGGCTACGGCAAGCTCATCGGCTCGATGGTGCCGCCCACCGACCCCTGGTACGAGGACCTGACCAAGGTCAACGCCTACGATCCCGCCCGCGCCAAGAAGCTCCTCGCCGAGGCGGGGTACGCCAAGGGCTTCGCCTTCACCCTCGACACCCCGAACTACGACCCGCACCCCACCGCGGCGACCTTCATCAAGTCCCAGCTCGCCAAGGTCGGCATCACCGTCAAGATCAACACGATCACGCCGGACGAGTGGTACACGAAGGTCTACAAGAACCACGACTTCACGGCCACGCTCCAGGAGCACGTCAACGACCGCGACCTCGTCTGGTACGGCAACCCCGACTTCTACTGGGGTTACGACAACAAGCAGGTCACCCAGTGGGTCCAGCAGGCGGAGGAGGCCTCCACCACCGCCGAGCAGACCCAGTTGCTGAAGAAGGTCAGCCGAAAGACCGCCGAGGACGCGGCCAGCGACTGGCTCTACCTCTACCCGCAGATCGTCGTCGCCGACAGCAAGCTGTCCGGCTACCCGGTCAACGGCCTCAACTCCCAGTTCTTCGCCTACGACATCAAGAAGAAGGGCTGATGGCCCGCTATCTGCTGCGCCGCCTCGCCTTTCTCCTGGTGTCGCTGGCCCTGGCGAGCGTGGTGCTGTTCGTCCTGCTGCGCATGCTGCCCGGCGACCCGGCCAACGCGCTCACCTCGGTGGGCGCAAGTCCCGAGCAGATCGCCGCGGCACGGCACGCCATCGGATCCGACAAGCCGCTGCCCGAGCAGTTCACCCACTGGCTCGGGCAGTTGGCGAGCGGCGACCTGGGTACCTCGTTCGTCAGCTCGCTGCCTGTAGGACCCGAGGTCGCCTCCCGGCTGAACGTCACGGTGCCGCTGACGCTCACCGCGTTCGCCCTTGCCGTCCTCATCGCCGTGCCCGCCGGGTTCGTCGCCGCGTACAAGCGGCACACCTGGTACGGGGCACTGCTCAGCGGGGTGTCCCAACTGGGCATCGCCGTCCCGGTGTTCTGGCTCGGTATGATCCTCATCGCGGTGTTCGCGCTGAACGCGGGCTGGCTCCCGGCAGGTGGCTTCCCGCAGGACGGCTGGTCCCAGCCCGCCGAGGCGATCCGCTCACTCGTCCTGCCGGTCGTCACCATCGCCCTGGTGATGAGCGCGTCCCTGATCCGCTACGTCCGCTCCGCCACCCTCGACGTCCTCGGCAGCGACTACCTGCGCACCGCCCGCGCCCTGGGGTCGTCCTTCGGGCGGGCGATGTGGCGGCACGGACTGCGCAACGCCTCCGTACCGGTGATCTCCGTCCTCGGTATCGAACTCGCCTCGACCCTGCTCGGCGCGGTCGTCGTGGAGTCGGTGTACGCGCTGCCGGGCCTCGGCTCGATGCTCGCCACCGGCATCGCCCAGCACGACTACCCCGTAGTCCAGGGCGTGCTGTTCGTCTCCACCCTCGCCGTGCTCCTCATCGGCTTCGCCGCCGACCTGGTCCAGCGGATCATCGACCCGCGGCTGCGCGGCCGGCTTTCCGGAGGTGCCCGATGACCCAGGCAGACGTGCTCAGCCCCGTGCGACCGAAGAAGACATCGCCGGGCACACGACGCAATCGGCGCTCAGCCACGCTCGTCGTCGGCTGCGTTCTGGCCGGCCTGGTCGCGCTGCTCGCCCTGGTCTCCCTGTTCTGGCTGCCCTACCCCACCGACGACACCTCCGGCGGACGGCTGGCCGGACCCGGGGGCGGACATCTGCTGGGCACCGACAAGCTCGGGCGCGACCTGTTCACCCAGGTGATGACCGGCTCGCGGATCGCCGTCGAGGCGGGCCTGGGCTCGGTACTCATCGCCGCCACCATCGGAGTGACGCTGGGTGTGCTCGCCGCGTTCGCGCAGGGCTGGCTCGACGACACGGTCTCCGCGTTCCTCGACATCCTCATCGCCTTCCCGACCCTGCTGCTCGCGATGCTCATCGTCGCCGCCCGCTCGGCGACCCTCGGCTCGGCCGTCCTCGCGATCGGCCTGGCACAGAGCGCCGTCGTCGCCCGGCTGGTGCGCATCCTGGCCAAGCGGGTCCTGGCACACGACTACATCACCGCCGCCCGCACCTCCGGCACCTCCTGGTCCCGGACCGTGGCGGGCCACGTCCTGCCCAACATCTGGCCCACCCTCGTGGTCAACCTCGCCCTGCAGTTCGGGCTCGCGGTGCTGGCCGAGGCCGGACTGTCCTACCTGGGGCTCGGCGCACCCCCGCCGAACGCCTCATGGGGCCGCATGCTCCAGGAGGCCCAGGCCACCTTCACCACAGCCCCGGTGGGCGCACTCGCCCCCGGCATCCTGCTCGTCCTGCTCGTCATCGGCGTCAACCTCATCGCCGACGGCCTGCGCGACACCCTCGACCCGGCCACCCGCCGGAGGCGCGCATGACCCTCCTCGACGTACGCGGGCTGACCGTCCGCACTACCGACGGCCGCACCCTGGTGGACGACCTGTCCTTCAGCGTGGCGAGCGGCGAACGGCTCGGCCTCATCGGCGAGTCCGGCTCCGGCAAGTCCCTGACCACGCTCGCCGTGCTCGGCCTGCTGCCCGACGGCATGAGCGCGACCGGCAGCATCGAACTCGCCGGTACCCAGATCGTCGGCGCCCCCGAGAAGCGGCTCACCGCCGTCCGCGGCCGGGACGCCGCCGTCGTCTTCCAGGAGCCGCTCACCGCACTCGACCCGCTGATGCGCGTGGGCCGCCAGATCGCCGAACCGCTCCGCGTGCGCACCGGCCTGAAGGGCGATGACCTCGAGCGAGCCGTGGCCCACGCGCTCGAACAGGTACGGCTGCCCGAGCCCGAGCGCATCGCCCGCGCCTTCCCGCACGAGATCTCCGGTGGGCAGCGCCAGCGCGTGGCCCTCGCCATGGCCCTGGCCTGCGACCCGAAACTGCTCATCGCGGACGAGCCGACCACCGCCCTGGACGTGTCCGTGCAGGCCGAGATGCTGGAACTCATCGACACCCTGGTCCGGGAACGGGAGATGGCCGTGCTGTTCGTCAGCCACGACCTCGCCGTCGTGGCCAAGGTGACCGACCGTGCCCTGGTCATGAAGGACGGACGGGCCGTCGAGGAGGGTGCCGTCCACACCATCGTCGGCGCGCCCCGCGAGGAGTACACCAGGACCCTGGTGGCCAGCGCCCGCCGACTGGAGTCCGCACTGGACCTGAGGAGCGCGCGATGACCCCCGTACTCGAACTGGCCGACGTCGCGCTGCGCTACCGGGGCAGCGCGGGCAACGTCGTCGAGGACGTCTCCCTCGCGGTCGAGGCCGGACACAGCCTCGCGCTCGTCGGCGAGTCCGGTGCCGGCAAGACGACGCTGCTGCGCCTGCTGCTGGGGCTCGCCCGCCCCACCTCCGGCCGAGTCCGTTTCGACGGCTCCGACCTGTCCCTGCGGGACCGGGAGCAGATGCGCCGCTTCCGCCGCAGCGTGCAGTGCGTCTTCCAGGACCCCTACTCCTCGCTCGACCCGCGTCGCCGGGTGGGTGCCACCGTGGCGGAGCCGCTGCGCTCCCTCGGTATCGACACCCGTGCCACGGCCGGGCCGAAGGTGGCCGCGGCCCTGGAGCGGGTCGGCATGCCGGCCGATGCCGCGGACCGCTATCCGCACGAGTTCTCCGGCGGGCAGCGCCAGCGGATCGCCATCGCCCGCGCCACGGTCTGCACCCCGCGGGTCCTGCTGGCGGACGAACCAGTGAGCGCGCTCGATGTCACCACCCGTGTGAAGGTCGTCGACCTGCTGGCCGAACTCAAGCAGGAGCAGGGGCTGACGCTCGTGATGGTCTCCCACGACCTGTCGGTCGTCGCCTCCCTGTGCGAGCGAACCGCCGTCCTGGAACGCGGCCGTGTGGTCGAACAGGGCGACACCGGCCAGGTGCTGGGCCGCCCCGCGCACCCGTACACCCGCCGCCTGATCGAGAGCGTGCCGCGGCTGCCCGCCTGAGCCGCTGCCGTCCTCGTCCGCGCCTCACCATGAAGGACGCCGACCGGATGCGCCTTGTTGCGCGGCCGGCGGGGGTTCTGCCGGTGCTCGGCACCCGGACTTCTCGGCCGGGCGCCCTGTGCCGTGCTCGGCGAGCGGACCCACGGTCATGCCCGCCGCGTGGCAGCCGTCGACGAGGCCGGGCAGCGCTCCGAGAGCGGAGCGCCAGCAACCGGTGGCCGAGAGCCGGTCGGAGTCGTGCAGGAGGAGGGTGTCTCCGCCGCGCAGGCCGGCTTCGACCGTCGTCCGTACGGAGGCGGGTGTGGCGTCGGCCGTCCAGTCCCTGCCCCAGGTACTCCACAGCACCGGCCGCAGTCCGACCCTGCGAGCGGCCGCCCAGCGTCCGGACGTCAGGATCCCGTACGGCGGGCGGTACCACCGCGGCCGACGCCCCGCGACCTGCCACACCGTGTGGACCGCACGCGCGAGGTCCGCCGTGTCGCGTACGGGAGTGGGCAGCCAGGGCCGGTCGTGGGCCCAGCCGTGCACGGCGAGTTCATGCCCCCGATCGGCGGTCTCGCGGGCCAGCGCCGGGTACCGGACAACGCTCTCCCCGAGCACGAAGAACGTCGCCCGTACACCCAGGACGTCCAGCACGTCGAGGAAGCGCGGAGTGGACAACGGATCGGGGCCGTCGTCGAACGTGAGAGCAACATGGTCGGGGCAGCCCGTACCCGCGAGCCCGGGGAAGAATCGGCGGCGCAGGCCGGGCAGCCAGGTGGCGGCCGGGCCGATGTGCGCGGCCGCGACCACGGCGAGCGGCGCCAGCACGGTCGCCGCGTGCCGGGCGGGGGAACCGGCGGCGGGAAGGGACATCACTCCTCCGCTCCTTGTCGTCATGGTCCCGGAATCGGTCAGGACCCCCGCGATTCCGGCCCCTGTGAGCCGGGGCCCGATCCGTTCCCTCCGGGTGCCGCATCCCAGGTACCGCCGACCGACAGGGCTCGCGTCAGCCCGATGCTGCCCGCCCCGATGAGCGCCACGCCGGCCACCTCGGGCACCACCCACGCCCCGAGCGCGATCCGCTCGTCGAACAGCGCCCACCCCAGCGCCACGCTGACCAGGGCGTCGCCAAGGGTGAGAACAGGCTGGGACGCCGTCAGGGTCCCAGCACGAAACGCACTCTGCAACAGCAGGAAGGCGACCAGTCCAGCGGCGAAGGTGACGTACGGCGGCCATTGCGCGAGCACGGCGGCCGGACCCTGCCAAAGTCGTCCCATGACCTCCTTGAGCAGTGCGGCCGTGGCGGCGAACGACACCGCGGACGCCATGGCGAACAGCGCCGCGCGCGGCGCGCCTCTCACCGGGCGGGCCGCCACGATGAGCACGGCCACGACGCACGCCAGCGTGGTTCCCGCCACGGGCCAGCGCCCCGGCAGGGCGGTGGCCCGGCCCGGGGAGGGCGCGGCCATGCCCAGGAACAGCGCCAGGCCGACCGCCAGGGCGGCGAACGCCAGCCAGGTACGACGGTCCGGGAGGCTGTGGAAGACCACGCTGCCGACGGCCAGGGTGAACAGCAGTTCACTGGCCAGCAGGGGTTGCACGACGGACAGGCTGCCCACGGCCAACGCGGCGGCCTGGAAGACGGTCGACAGCGCGAGCAGACCAGCACCCGCCAGCCAGTGGGGCCGCCGCAGCACACGGACGAGCCACCGCACCGCCTGCCACGGCCCGTGGCGGACGTCGGGTTCGTCCCGCGCCGCCCGCCGCTGCAGGACGGAGGCCGAGGCGTTGGAGAGCGCCGCGAGCAGGGCGAGCACGATGGTGGGGGCGTTCACCCGCCACTCATCCGAACCGTGCGGCGAGCCGTCGGTACAGCGCCGGCGCCGCGCCGCGAACCCGGGCGGGCAGACGCAGCCATCCGGGGACGTAGACCTCGTCCCGCCCACGGGAGATGGCACACCAGACGGCGTCCGCCACGCGCTCGGGCGGCACCGGCTTCGGTCTCGACCGCCGGTACGGCACGCCCCGACGGTCGAAGAACGGAGTGTCCACCACACCGGGGACCACATGGCTGATGCCCACGCCGGTGCCCCGCAGTTCGTAGCGCAGGGCGTCGGCGAACGTGGCCAGCGCCGCCTTGGCCCCGGAATAGACGGCCTCGCCGCGCACGCCGACGGTGCCCGCAAGGGAACCGATGATCACTACATGCCCCGAGCCGGCCTCGACCATGGGGGGAAGCAGATGCCGTACCAGGCGCATCGTGGCGACCAGATCGACATCGATCACTTCGTCGATGGCGGCCAGGGGCATGTTCCTGAAGTCGCCGGCCCAGCCGATTCCGGCGCAGGCCACCAGAAGGTCCACCCGGCCGACGTGGCCGAGCGCGAACTCGGCCAGCTGCCGTTCGGCACCCGGAAGGGTGAGGCTCATGGGGAAGACGGTGGCCGACGTCTGGGCGGCGACATGCGCGAGGCGTGTGGTGTCACGCCCGTTCAGCACCAGGTGCCAGCTTCCCGCGGCGGCCAGCCGACGGGCAACGGCGGCACCGATGCCGGAGGAGGCACCGGTGACGAGCGCCGTCCCCTGGAGAACCGTCTGGTCGCCGACGCGTGGACGCGTGGGGCCGACGGCCGGGCCCGGCGTGTCCACGGGTAGGGCGGGGGCGGATCGAAAGGGGGAGGGAGGATGTGACATGGCGGCTGACCTCGGCTGCGACGGCGAACACCGGACTCGCGGGCGGGATTGAGACTTCTCTTGCGGGTCGGACGGAAGAAGCGGACGGAGAGTATCTCGCTCGCCACACTCCGAAACGGGGATATACGAGGACGTGTTTGGAGGGCACAGCAGAAGGAAATCTGTAGCGATATGCGTATTTTCTCCTGGTCCTCGGTGACAGGCGACGCGAGCGGCCCGGACCCCTCTTCTCGGACGGCCGATGACCGCCGTGGCTCCGTCCGCCGGGCCGGGATCGCGTGTTTCTCCCGCGCCCGCCCCTGCGGGTGATGGTTGCGGCCGGCGCCCGTGCCCTGCGGTCCGCGCAGGAGTCCCGGCGGATACTGATCGTCAGCGCGAGCATGGGGGCCGGACATGACACAGTGGCAACCGAACTCGCGCGCCGCGCACGGGAACGCGGTCATGAAGCGCACATCGTGGACGTTCTCGGCCTGCTGCCCCACGGTATGGGCGCAGGTCTGCGCCGTTCCTACCGGTTGGCCGTACGGCACGTCCCCTGGGCGTACGGCATCCTGTACGACACGTTTCTGCGCCGTGGAACAGGTCGCCGCCCCAGCGGTGTCCCGCTTGCCCGCCTGGCCGGCGACCGTCTGACCGAACTGGCGGACCGGACGGGGGCGGACGTGGTCGTCGCTGTCTTCCATCTTGCCGCGCAGCTGACGGGCCACCTCAGGTCGCGAGGGCAGCTACGGGTGCCGAGCGCCGTTTTCGTGATCGACTTCGCTGTTCACCGGCAGTGGCTCCATCCGGGTAACGACAGGTACCTCTGCCTCACGGACGAAGCCGCGTACCAGGTGCGTCAGGACATCGCCCTACCCGCCGAGGCGACGGGACCAGTCGTGGCGCCCGAGTTCTTCACCGCGACGCCCGCGGCGGCACTGTGGTCCCGGTGCCTGACCCGGCACGCTTCCGGACGTCCGCTCGTCGTCCTTTCCGCAGGCGCCTGGGGGGCCGGTTCCCGTCTTCCGGTCACCGCGGGACTGCTGGCCGCGCGCGGTTTCCTTCCGGTCGTGCTGTGCGGCCGCGATGAGCGGCTCCGCAGCAGCCTGTCCGGGGTGCCGGGTGTCCGCGCGCTGGGCTGGGTCACCGACATGCCAGGTCTGATGCACGCGGCCCGGGCTCTGGTCGACAACGCCGCCGGGCAGACCGCCGTACAGGCGCTGGCCGCGGGGCTGCCCGTGGTGGGCTATCGCCCTCTTCCGGGCCATGGCGCGGACGGGGTGCGCCGGATGGCGGCGCTCGGCCTCTCGGATATCGCCGCCGACGAGGCCGACCTGGTGATCTCGCTGGGCCGGCTCACGGCGGCGGGTCCCGACCGCGAGCGCCGGATCGCCCATGGTCGCGCACTGTTCCGGCGCGACGCCCTGGCGCGGGTGGTGGAGCTTCTCGACACCGCCGTCATGTGAGCCGCGAAGTGTCGCGGGTATGCGCGACCTGGACGACAGGGCGGCCACTCACGGTGAAGGGCCCCGCCCGGAAGCGTGCGTCCGGTCGGGGCCCGGTGTGTACGGTGCTGCGGTTGCCCTCAGGGCGTCAGTGGTGAGCGTTGCGGCGTCGGGCGAGGCCGACGGTCAGGCCCATGGCGGCGAGACCCAGGAGGAACGTCACCGCGCCCACGAAGCAGTTGCTCCAGATGATGCCGGCCCGTGCGCCGTGGGCGGCGGTGACCACCCAGGGGGAGATGATGAGCCACAGGCCGAGCGGCGCGATCATCCACGCCACGCGCCCCATGCGGTCCGGGGCGAGCGTCAGAGCGAATCCGATCAGGGCGACGGTGATGCCGACGATCAGGTTGCTGGCGGTGAGGTTGGGCTCGGCTGCCGCGAAGTGTATGACCCAGGGTGATATCGCGGCGTAGATGCCGGCAAGGAGGATCAGGCCCTCGACGGCGATCGCCGAGTTGCTGCTGGAGCCTGTGCGTTCGAGCCAGTCCCGCATCTCTGCCAGTTCGGGATGCAGGCCCATTGCGCCGTGGTGCTGCGTGCCCATTTCACCGGGGTGATGCGTGCCCATTCCCGTGGGCTGCTGTTGCGGATGCATGCCACTGGGTTGCTGCGGATGCGCCATCGCTGTCGCTCCCCTCCGTGAGGGCTTAGATGTTCTTTATATCCAAGTTTCCCTCGTTCGGTGGGTTTATGCACCCTTCTGTCCGCCTTTGCTTGGGGGTTGGCCCGCCCGGATCCCGTGGCGACCCGCCTGTGGAGGCGTCGCCGGGCGGCGCCTCACCGATATGGAGCCCACGCCTGATCAGCAGGTGCCGGGGTGCCCGCTAGTTCCACAGCGGATAGGTCACCACACGTGCGAAACCGTCCGGCTTCCCGTTCGTGTAGACCAGGCTCATCCGGGTGTAGTGCTGCAGCTGCGGGTGCTTCTTCCAGGGCTGCGGGTGGTCGAGCCGAACGACGACGGGGTACGAGTGGAACTTGCCCACAGCGCAGTAGGGGTTGCAGTCGTTCACCACGTTGAAACCCTTGCCCACCGCCGAATTCGAGTCCCAGTGCGACCAGTGGAGCGAGGAGAGGCGGCTGTTGCCGTCGCCGCAGGCAATCATGAAGTCGGCCGGGTGTTCTTGGGGGTGCCAGAGGCAGTCGACGAGGACGGGGTGCCCGGCCTGCTGTTGCCCGGCGTCCGCGGCCGGCGGGGGCGCCGGGGCGGCGGAAGCCGTTGCCATACCTGCTGCGAGCAATGCAGCGGCACAGAGCGTGACCGCCGTATTCATCGTGTGACTGCGCATGTCCGCTCCCCGGCCGCGTGTCCTGGGACCCGTGGCCCCATGCCTGTGTCTGGTCTGCCCGCCAGATGACGTCCACCTGTGGGGGCGGGCGCGGGACTGCCCCGCCGTCCGTTCGCCCGCCGTTGTGTCTGTACTGACGCTAGGGCCGTGCCAGGCGATGCACCAGTCGGCCAATCGGGTCACGTATGCCCGCCGACACCCACCCGGGGCGGGGTGCGCTCCCTCGGTGCGCACGCGTGTCATGCGGCGGAGAAAAGGAGCTGAGCGCCGACCCCTGCCGGTGCTTACATGGGCGCCATGGTGCCTGCCGACCGTCTGCTCGCCTTCACGGCGATGTCCTGTGTGCTGATCGTGATCCCTGGTCCCAGCGTGCTGTTCGTGATCGGGCGGGCGCTGGCGCAAGGGCGTCGCGCCGCGCTGACCACCGTCGTGGGGAACACGCTGGGCGCCTACGTGCTCATCGTGGCCGTGGCTCTGGGAGTCGGGTCCATCGTGGAGCGCTCCGTCGTCGTCTTCAACGTGCTGAAGCTGGCCGGGGCTGCGTACCTTGTGTACCTCGGTGTCAAGGCGTGGCGGAAACGGGGCTCGGTGCAGGCCGTGTTCACCGCTGACAAGGCGGTGCGGGGCAGCCTGCGCACGCTGTGGGAGGGGTTCGCGGTCGGTGTGGCCAACCCCAAGACCATTGTGTTCTTCGCCGCTGTCCTGCCGCAGTTCGTGGACCGCAGCCAGGGAGACACCACGGTGCAGATGCTGGTGCTCGGGCTTGTCTTCAACGTCATCGCCGTGACTTCCGACAGCGTGTGGGGACTGGCCGCGGCCACCGCGCGGGACTGGTTCGCCCGCTCTCCGCGGCGGCTTTCCATGGTCGGTGGCATCGGCGGGCTCGCGATGATCGGTCTCGGTGTCACGGTCGCCGCGACGGGCCGCAGGGACTGACTCCGGGGTGAAGGAGTCGGTGGCGCAAGCCTCCGGTGCGTGTGCGTGCAGCGGTGCATGCGCCAGGACGGGTGTGGCGCACTGACCATGCGCATGCGCATGCGACGTGCGGGCGGTAAGTGTGGAAACTGGCATATATGAGTGCAAGGAGGCTGCCATGACGCCGCCCAGTCGCGAGTAGCACCCCGACCCCTTACCACCCGCCAAGGAGACGCGTATGACTCGGCAACCCTCCCCAGAACCCGGCGCCTCGCCCGGGCTGGAAGCCCGACTGAGCCGGCTGGAGGCGCAGGTGGCGACTCTGGCCGACGCCATCCGGGCACTCGCCCATGGCCTGGAGAACGTCCCGTCGCAGGACACCCCGCCCGAGGAGACGGCCCGGGGTGCGCGACTCGCTCATGAGCTCCTGATCTCCCAGGACCTGTAGACACATCCAGACCGTTCAACGGTGGTTGTGCGCACGGCATGTGAACGGGGTCGCCGGACCGCGCCGTTCACCCGGTGCCCGACCACCTTGCGGGCGGGGCCCGGTGCTCCGTCGCCGCGGGCCTGGTTTTTCGGGAGCCTCGCCCACAATGACAAGGCCGACCAGAGATAAGATCAGGGGCTCATATCAACCATCTGCTCATCCTGGGGTGAACTGGCAGCACGTCATCGAAGCACAGCACAGAAACGGGTGCCTGCGCGCCGTAGTCCCCGTGACGGTGATGTCCGTGCCCGCCCCAGCAGTCGGCAGCCGCCGCGCTGCGGAGTGAATCCGCCGACAGGAAGGTCTCGTTGTCACATGTTCCAAGACGCCCCCATCTATCACCAGCTCATCGCAGAGCGCGGTGACGTACCCGCACAGGTACGGGATGCGGCGGAGATGATACGACGCCAACTTCAGGGGGTGATCAGATTGGAGCAGCCTCCCAGTGGTTTCCAGCCCGGCCCGTACGCTGGCAACGCGAGAGCGCAACAGCGCTCCGCACTTCCCCCCGGTTCGCAACTGCGGTGATTTCGCAGGCCGTTCGGCGCTTTTGCACGCCGGGCGCTGACGGTCCCTGATGCCGGGAAGCAGGTCGCAGATCGGTGGTTCCACGCACACGCGTAGGCGGAGCGCCACCGATCTCACGCCGGCTCCCGCGACGTACCCCGTCAGGGCGCCGAGCCCGGCGCCCTGGTGGTGGCGCGAGGCCGCTGAGTCGAACCTGGGTCGCTTGCCGTGCGGGACGAGCCGGCGCTGATCAGTGCGTCAACTGTGCAGTGCCTGACGCAGGTTCGCGGTGGCCTGACCGACCGCGGACTTGGCGGCCCGGGTACCGGAGAGCCCGTTGAGCATCACGAAGTCGTGAACGACCTGCGAGTAGTGGGTGTGGGTGACCGATACGCCGGCGCGGCGCAACTTGGCGGCGTACTGGCGGCCTTCGTCGGACAGCACATCGCTGTCGGTGATGACCAGCGCCCTGGGAAGACCGCGCAGCTGAGCGGTGGTGGCGCGTAGCGGCGAGGCAGTGGGCCGACTGCGGACGGCGGTGTCGGGGGCGTACTGGTTCCAGAACCACTTCATGCCCGCGGCGGTGAGCCAGCAGCCGGTGGCGAAGCGCCGATAGGAGGGTGTGGTGAACGAGGCGTCGGTGACCGGGTAGAACAGCACCTGCTGGGCCAGCCTGGGCCCGCCGCGCTGCTTGGCCATCAGGGTGACGGCGGCGACCATGTTGCCCCCGACGCTGTCGCCGGCCACGGCCAGACGGGAGCCGTCGACGTTGATCTCCCTACCGTGCCGGGCGACCCACTGGGTGGCGGCGTAGGCCTGCTCGTTGGCGACCGGGAAGCGGGCCTCGGGTGACCGGGTGTAATCGACGAAGATCACCGCGGCTCTGGCGCCCTGGGCGATCTGCCGTACGAGCCGGTCGTGGGTGGAGGCATCACCGAGTACCCAGCCGCCGCCGTGGAAGTACATCACCGCGGGCAGTCTCCCGGTCATGCCCCGCGGCCGGACGACGCGGATCGAGACCGAACCGGAGTGGCCACCGGGAATGGTCCGCGTGGTGATGTCGGCCGGGAGCTTGGCCACCGGGTAGGCGGCCTGTAGGTCGAGGAGCGCCTGACGGGCGGCCGCGGGCGTCAGGTTCTGGATCGGCGGGCCGTCCGCCGCGGCGAGCTTGTCGAGGAACGCCTGTGCGGCCGGTTCGAGAGTCACCCGGGGATTGCCGCAGGTCGCCCTCCGGGGGGCTGCGTCCGCCGGAGTGGCCAGGCCCGGGACGGCAACAGCGAGCGTGACCGTGGTGAGCAGCGCCGTGAGGCCGGACAACGGCTTACGGAGTGAGCGGGAGCGTCGTATGGCGCTCATAGGATCCTCCTTCCGAGGAGCACTTCATCCGTGAGCCTTCTGTGCTCCCCGCCGGGCGGCCCGCCGGACTGGGCTGAAGGGGTGTCGCCCTGCGCCCGCCCAAGTGGAGGGCGGGCCGTTGTGGTTTGCGGACGCTCGCGCGGGCGGGAGCGACTGGCTGTGGCGCGCTCGACTTCGGTGCGCACCGGTGCCGTCCGCCATTCGGGTGACCTTCACTCATTCCCGGATCAGGGAGCGGCTTTGCCGTGGCCTGGGGGAGTCATATCTGGGCGTTGATATCGCCGCTGCCCGCCACTCTGGGCGCGTGAAGGTGCTCTTGTTACGAGGTTGCGGCGTCGGGGGCAGCCTCGGCGAGGACGGGGTTGACACGCGGGGCCTGCAACTGCCGGCCCAGCCACGGCAGGGCCTGGGGGAGTTCGCGACTCCAGGTCGCGAAGTTGTGGCCGCCGGACGGAAGGATGATGGACGCAGTCTTCATCGGCGGCTCGGCGGCGGCCAGGAAGTCCTGCGTGGCCTGGTAGTTGGATTCCCCGTGGCGGCTGGTGGTGACCAGGACGGACACGGCGGGGGGCGGCAGGTTCCGCAGGCGCCACATGAGGTCGTTCTCACGCTGGAGTTGCTTGCTGCCGCCGAACAAGTCACCGGTGGTGGCGTCGACTTCGGCTCTGTAATAGCCGGAGAGGGCAACGGCGGCCGTGTACGTGCCGGGATGGCGCATGGCGAACTTCAGTGCGCAGTAGCCTCCCGTGGAGTCGCCGATGACCCCACGGTACGCAGCGCTGTCACCGACGCGATAGGCAGTGCCCAATGCGGTCGGCAGGTCCTGGGTGAAGAAGGACTCCACTTGCGGGCCGCCGGGGATGTCGATGCACTCGGTGTCCCTCGGCGGTGCCAGCGTAGGCCGCATGAGCACCAGGATGGTGGGCGGCATCTCCTTGCGCGCGATGGCTGCGTCGGCCAACTCGGGGTATTTGAGGCGGGTGATGAGGTTCTCGGTGGTGCCGGGGTAGCCGGTGAGCGCGATGATCAACGGGAACTTCACCTGTGCGTACTGGGGTTGGCCGTACTGCGGGGGCAGGTAGACGTACGCACGGGTGCTCAGGTGGGATTTCGCCCCCCTGATCTCCACCGTCTCCAGGCTGCCGCCCGTCGTCGCAGCCGTGCCGTCGGGCGCGGGCAACTGCTGGTGATCCAGGATGTGGACCGCGTTGGTGTGGCTGACGGCCGCAGTACCGTCGGCGATGATCGCGGTACCGTCCTCGTCGGTGCCCAGCAGGTCGCCCCAGGAGCCGTAGAAACCGAAGTAGTTGTTGATGGCCAGCGCGAGTGCGGCGAGGCAGGCAAGCTGGATGCCGAGCAGCATCCCGATACGGCCCAGCATCGAACGCCAGGTGGTCCGGCTCAGGTACGGCCACAGCCACACCGCGGTGCCGAAGGCCGCCGCGGACAGGCTGATGGCCAGCACGAGCAGGGTCTGACTGGTGAGTCCCACGATCCGGTGATACTTCCTGTGCGTCTACGGCGGCCGCATCGCCGTACGGCAGACGAGGTGCCGGATGTTCGGCAGTACAGGCGCTACACCAACGCTGGATGAACGTCGGTGAAATGGCGCTCCACAGGGTGAATACCTTAACGGGCCTGTACACAAGGGGTTGTACTGGGCTCGACCCGGTAGCGGTTTCGAGCCATCGGAAAAAACGGTGAGCGGCACTCAGCAGCCGGGTCCACACCGGACACCGCGGCTTCGCTGATCGTGGGCGTACCGACGGCGATGCCCACGCGCCCTGATCGCCGTGGACGGGGCCCGCCCACGGCGATCGGCGTTCGAGCTGGAGGAGAGCACCGTGGCTCGATCGCTTCGACCCCGCAGGGCATGCCGGATACGTACTGCCGCATCCACACCCGGTCCTTGTGGGGCTTCAGCACCCGGGGAGCTGTCCGGAACTGGTCGGGAACCGGTGGGAACCGATCTGCCTTCGGCGGTGTAGACAAGTGTGAGAACGCGGGAGGGGGACCGCACCGTCGATGAGGCCGCAGCGATCGCTCGCGTACGCGCCGGAGAGCCGGAGGCGTACGCCGAACTGGTGCGGGCCCATACGGGCATCGCGCTGCGGGCGGCCACCGCGCTCGGCGCGGGCGCGGATGCCGAGGACGTGGTGCAGCAGGCCTTTGTGAAGGCGTACTGCGCGCTGGGGCGGTTCAAGGACGGTTCGGCGTTCAAACCGTGGCTGCTTGCGATCGTCGCCAACGAGACGCGCAATACGCTGCGGACGGCGGCCCGGCAGCGTGCGCTCGCCGGCCGAGAAGCGGCCTTCGCCCAGGCGGAGCCGCTGATACCGGATGCGCGGGACCCGGCGGTGACCACGCTGGAGACGGAGCGCCGCGCTGCCCTGCTCGCCGCCCTGGAGAAGCTGAGCGATGAGCACCGCCTGGTCGTCACCTACCGCTATCTCCTGGAGATGGACGAGTCCGAGACCGCCCAGGCCCTGGGCTGGCCCCGCGGCACGGTGAAGTCCCGGCTCAACCGCGCCCTGCGGAAGCTGGGCCGTCTGCTACCGGACCTTCGGCCTCGGGAAGGAGGTGATGAGCGTGAGTGAGTCCTACGACGGCGAGGGCGCCGGGGCCGAAGGACGCGGCAGCCGCAAGGAGACGGCGCGGCTGACCGAGGAGTTGTCGGCGCTGGGGCGGTCGCTGGACGCGGCGCCGACCGGTGGTTCCGAGTCGATGGTCGAGCGGGTCCTGGCGCAGATACTCGTCGAGCGTCTGCCGGTTCCGGCGGCCGAGCCGCCGGGCGCCGGTGAGCGGCTGAGAGCTCTCCGGCATTGGACGCGGACGCGATGGCGTTCGCTGACGGCGGCACTGTGCGGCCTGCTGGCGGTGCTCGCGCTCACGTCTCCCGTGCGGGCGGCGGTCATCGACTGGTTCGACTTCGGCGGGGTCGAGGTGCGCTACGACCCGTCGGCGGGGCCGTCGCCCGGAGCCGAGGTGCCCGGTTGCGGCCGTTCGGTGTCACTCGCGCAGGCACGGCACCAGGCCGGCTTCGCACCCGTGGTGCCGCCCGCGCTCGGGCCGCCCGACACGGTGACGGTGACCGGTGAGCCGCACCGACGGTTTCTGGTGAGCCTGTGCTGGCGCGAGCACGGGCACACGGTCCGCTTGGACGAGTATCCGGCGCGACTGGACGTCGGTTTCGTCAAAACGGTGAGCGAGTTACCGGAGTGGATCCCCCTGGATGGCCATGCCTCCGACGCGGACATGACCGCGCCCCTTCTGTGGTTCCCGACGCCTCATCTGCTCAGCTTCTGGTTGGTGGACGCGGACGGGAAGCGCTACGTACGCCAGGAGCGGACGGCGGGGCCAACGCTGCTGTGGACCCATCAGACACCGAGAGGCGAGGTGACACTGCGATTGGAAGGGGTGACATCGAAGAGCCGAGCCGTGGACATCGCGAGGTCCCTCGCCAAGGAACCCGGCACATCCTCGAAATAAGGCGCGAAGGGGTGGGAACCCCGAACGGCCGTGCGGTGTACGAGAAGTGACACGCGGCTCGGGGACGGGCCACAGCGGAATCGGCCGACCGGGGGTTCGGATGCTCAGGTGGAGAAGCGGAATTCGCACATGGGCCGCGCTGACAGGGGCATTGGCAATGATGTTCACCCTGATGGTGTGGGGCGCTTCCTCGGCCGCCGCGGGCGGGCCGACGAGCGTGCTCGTGACCTCGCCGACGAGCGAGGAGGCCACCGCGCTGTACGTCTCCGACAAGAAGTACGAAGAGCTCCAGCAACTGCTCGACCGGCCCACCAGCGGCACCCGTGACAGGCCATCGGAGGCCGATCTGGCCGACACCCGGCAGATCAACGTCACCTGGCTGGCGCACGACATCTCGCCATGGCGGCTCGACCAGGTCCTGGTTGCCGGCAGCGATGCCGTCTGGATCTACACGACGGCACAGATGCCCGAATTGGTGAACGGCATCTGGCACCGCGCCGCCGACCCCGCCCGACTGCGCACCCTTTTCAAGAAGCTCGGAGTCATGGGCAGGACCTCGAACACGGGATACGCCGGCGTCGCTCTCGGTCCCTGGCAGTCGGACGCCGCCGCCACGCCGGATGCGGACGCGACGACCGCATCCCCACCGGTCGCCACGTCGAGGGTCGGCGGCGGCACGGACTGGTGGTGGGCGATACCTGGGGCGGCGGCCGGTGCCGTGCTGGCACTGGTGCTGCGCCCACTCGCCGCAAGGCTGCCAGGCCGTCTGCGTCGTCATCAGGACTCAGGACCCAGGCAGGAGTTGCGGGATGCATGAGTGTTGAGCGGACGAAGGAGAAGCACTGCCGCAAGGATCACGGCGGCCACGGGAAGGCCTACGGCGGGGACCGCTGCGATGACGGTCACCGTCGGGTAGCCCAGGACGCCTGAGGCCACGCTTCATGGTTCGCTGCTCCGCGCCCCGCTCCGGACACTTCGGAGCGGGGCGCGAGGCTTGTCCGGCTGGGTGAAACGAACTCCGGAGGTAGCCGGCCGGTCCTGCACGCAGTCCCTGCCCTCCGCATCATGTCCGTTCGGGGCCGGGCGGCGCTCCGCGACGGAATGTGCCGTTCCGAGGCGGCACAATGAGGCCGACACCAACTCCCGGGAGACGAAGGAACGATGGAATTCCGCGACGATGTGGATCTTGATGCTTCCCAAGTGGAGGACCGCGGTAGCGGTGGCGGTTTCCCCGGAGGAGGGCTCGCCATCGGTGGTGGTGCCATCGGGATCGTCGTCCTGGTCGTGGCTGTGCTCCTCGGCGTCAACCCCGCCACCCTGCTCGGCGGGAACGACCACTCGAGTTCCGCCGCCCGGACACCGGCTTCGGACCTGCGAGCGCAGTGCCGCAAAGGCAGCGACGCCAACCAGTCGGAGAAGTGCCGTGTGGTGGGTGTGGTCAACAGCATCCAGAGCTACTGGCGGGACTCGTTCGCTCAGCGTGGCGAGCAGCCCTACAGCACCGCCCGCACCGACCTTTTCTCCGGCAGGGTGAACACCGGGTGCGGGCAAGCCAGTTCGGCGGTGGGGCCGTTCTACTGCCCGGCCGACCACCACGTCTACCTCGATCTCGATTTCTTCAGCGAACTGGAGAGCCGGTTCGGAGCCCGAGGCGGCCCGTTCGCCCAGGCGTATGTGATCGCCCACGAGTACGGCCATCATGTGCAGAACCTGCTGGGCACCATGAACCGCGTCGGCCGGGACCGCCAGGGAGCGACCAGCGCCTCGGTCCGACTGGAACTGCAGGCCGACTGCTACGCCGGGGTCTGGGCGAAGAACGCCGTCGACACCGGCTTTTACAAGAAGCCGTTCACCGACAACGACATCCGTGAGGCCCTCGACGCCGCCGCCGCGGTCGGCGACGACCGCATCCAGGAGCGCACCCAGGGCCGCGTCAACCCGGAGGGCTGGACCCACGGCAGTGCGCAGCAGCGGGTGAACTGGTTCACGACCGGGTACACCACGGGCACCCCCGCCCGCTGCGACACCTTCTCCGGGGCCATCTGACGCCGCACGGGCTCCCCGTCGCCAGAGTCGACCGTCCTATGGGTTGGTTTGCGGGGGGAGGGGTGAACCCGTGACCACCGTCGGTGACGGTCGGGGCGGTCGCCGACCTGCTGTACACCGCGTGCGGCATTCCGGGGTCAGGTGGCCGCACACAGAGCGCCGGGCTGGCTTCGAGGCGCCGACGGGGCGAATGTGCTGGTCACGGCGTCCCGCTCGGATCAGATGGGACCGTTTGGATGATCAAAGGAGTGGGGGGTTAGCATATGAGCGCCGCCTAGCTCGAAAGATAAATCTGTGACTGTCAACGAGGACTCGTTCACTAACTGGAAGAAGCGCGAGGAGATCGCGGAGGCGATGATCCCGATCATCGGGAAGCTGCACCGGGAGCGGGACGTCACCGTCCTGCTCCACAGCCGCTCCCTGGTGAACAAGTCGGTCGTCAGCATCCTCAAGACCCACCGCTTCGCCCGGCAGATCGCCGGTGAGGAACTCTCCGTCACCGAGACGATGCCGTTCCTGCAGGCTCTCACCACCCTCGATCTCGGCCCCTCCCAGATCGACATCGGCATGCTCGCCGCGACGTACAGGACCGACGACCGCGGTCTGTCGGTGGAGGACTTCACCGCCGAGGCCGTCGCCGGCGCCACGGGTGCCAACAAGATCGAGCGCCGCGAGGGGCGCGACGTCGTCCTCTACGGCTTCGGCCGTATCGGCCGCCTCGTCGCTCGCCTGCTGATCGAGAAGGCAGGTTCCGGCAACGGCCTGCGACTGCGCGCCATCGTCGTCCGCCAGGGCGGTGACCAGGACATCGTCAAGCGTGCCTCGCTGCTGCGCCGTGACTCCATCCACGGCCAGTTCCAGGGCACCATCACCGTCGACGAGGCGAACAGCACGATCATCGCCAACGGCAACGCGATCAAGGTGATCTACGCCAACGACCCGTCGGAGGTCGACTACACGGCGTACGGCATCAAGGACGCCGTCCTCATCGACAACACCGGCAAGTGGCGCGACCGCGAGGGCCTGTCGAAGCACCTGCGCCCCGGCATCGACAAGGTCGTCCTGACCGCGCCGGGCAAGGGCGACGTCCCCAACATCGTGCACGGCGTCAACCACGACACCATCAAGCCGGACGAGCAGATCCTGTCCTGCGCGTCGTGCACCACCAACGCGATCGTCCCGCCGCTGAAGGCGATGGAGGACGAGTACGGCGTCCTGCGCGGCCACGTGGAGACCGTCCACTCGTTCACCAACGACCAGAACCTGCTGGACAACTACCACAAGTCCGACCGTCGGGGCCGCTCGGCGCCGCTCAACATGGTCATCACCGAGACCGGTGCCGCCTCCGCCGTCTCCAAGGCGCTGCCCGACCTCAAGGCCAAGATCACCGGCAGCTCGATCCGCGTTCCGGTGCCGGACGTCTCGATCGCCATCCTCAACCTGCAGCTCGCGCGTGAGACCACCCGCGAAGAGGTCCTCGACTACCTGCGGAACGTGTCGCTGACCTCGCCGCTCAAGCGTCAGATCGACTTCATCAGCGCTCCTGACGCGGTCTCCAACGACTTCATCGGCTCGCGCCACGCCTCGATCGTCGACGCCGGCGCCACCAAGGTCGAGGGCGACAACGCGATCCTCTACCTGTGGTACGACAACGAGTTCGGCTACTCCTGCCAGGTCATCCGGGTCGTCCAGCACGTCTCCGGAGCGGAGTACCCGACCTACCCCGCCCCGGTGGCCTGACCCTGGTGCCATGACCGTTCCGGTGTCCGGCCGGTAGGCCGGAACCGGACGGATCCGGCCGCACCTGTCACCTCACGCCCGCACCAGCACGCTGGTGCGGGCGTGAGCGCTTTGTTGGTGCCCGTGAACCGGAGAAGACGGGGCTTTCGCCCGGTGCGGCGAGTGGGGGGTCCCCCTGCTCGAAGAGCTTGGGGGAGCGCACCAGACGCCGCGGGCCGCCCGTCGGGCGACGACGGGAACTTGACGACAGGCCGTAGAGCCGTGACCGGCGGTGTACACCGGGGGCGGGGACGCGGCCGACGCGCACTGCCCGACACGACCGCCGCCGGTGCCATGGCCGACATCGTCGGTGGCACAGTGACCGTATGTGCGGCCGCTACGTCTCCACCCGCAGCCCCGAGGACCTGGCCCGGCTCTTCCGGGTCACCGACTGGCGTGCCGAGGACGCACCGGCGCCGAGCTGGAACGTCGCCCCGACCGACGACGTGTGGGCCGTCCTTGAGCGCGCGCCACATGACAGGGACGCCGTCGCGCCGGTCCAGAGGGAGTTGCGGCCGCTGCGCTGGGGCCTGGTCCCGTCATGGGCGAAGGACGTGAGGATCGGCGCACGGATGATCAACGCGCGCGTGGAGACCTTGCACGAGAAGCCCGCCTTCCGTCGTGCGTTCGTCAAACGGCGTTGCCTGCTGCCGGCCGACGGCTTCTACGAGTGGCAGCAGGCCAAGGACCAGGGCACGGGCAGGGCCCGCAAGCAGCCGTACTTCATCCATTCCGAGGACGGTCGGGTGATGGCGCTCGCCGGCCTGTACGAGTACTGGCGCGACCCGGCGGTCAAGCAGGGCGATGACCCTGCCGCCTGGCTGATGACCTGCACGATCATCACCACCGAGGCCACCGACGCGGCCGGCCGCGTGCACCCCCGCATGCCGCTGGCGCTCTCCGCGGACCACTACGACGCCTGGCTCGCTCCCGAGCGTCAAGCCCCCGACGAACTGCGTGCGCTCCTGGCCCAGCCCGCGGGCGGCCATCTGGCCGCACGGCCGGTCTCCACGGCCGTCAACAACGTCCGTAACAACGGCCCTCAACTCCTCGAGGAAGTCACCCCGTAAATCTTGCATGGCCGTATCCGGCCGCGGTTCGGGTGGATGCCCGCTGAGCCGGCGGGCGAGCCTGGGATTGAACTGGAGTCAGGTCGGCGATGCCGGCACAGTGAGTGAAGTGATCTCTTACGCATGGCGTGACCCCTTCACCGACGACGAGATGGTCGACCTGGTCCGGTCGCACGGCGGCAACGCCGTTGCCGGTTGGTGGAGCAAGATCCAGCAACACAGCCTTGGTTGGGTGACCGCCCGCGACGGTGACGGACTCCTTCTCGGGTTCGTGAACGTGGCCTGGGACGGTGGAGACCATGCCTTCTTGATCGACACGAAGACTCGGGGCTCGCATCAACACCGCGGTATCGGTACGGCGGTTGTTCGCCTGGCGGCGAATCGTGCGCGTGCGGCGGGCTGCGAGTGGCTGCACGTCGACTTCGAACCCGAGCTGAGATCCTTCTATTTCGACGCCTGCGGCTTCCGTCCGACGGACGCAGGACTGATCCATCTGCCTTCCACCAACGGCTGTTAGCGCTTGGCCAGGTTGGTGGCGGGGCTGCGCAAGCCTGACGGGCCGGTCGGGGACCGGCTACGGGGCAAGGGCGTTCGCGACTGATCTCCTCGCGATGAGGTGTGGCGCGACGCGGCTGCGGGGTGCTTGCGTTCGTGCCCGCGGCTTGACCGGGACCGTGGAAGTGCCTTCCGGCCTGGGGTGACAGGGCCTGTCCAAGGCTCCTGTCATTCCCGCCGGAAGGCACTTTCCATGTGCGCGCAACCCGGTCGCGTCCGTGCGGTGCCGGGACCGTCAGGACGACTCGGCCGCCAGCATCACGCGCCGCAGCAATGCCGCCAGCTGTGCCCGCTCTTCCTCGCTGAGCACTCCCAGCAGTCGCTCTTCCTCGTGTCCGACCGCCGCCAGCGCCTGACGCCAGGCCGCGCGCCCGGCGTCCGTCAGTTCCACGTCGACGCGACGGCGGTCGACCGCCGAGGGGGTGCGGCGGACGAATCCGCGGCTCTCCAGTCCGTCCAGCCGTCCGGTGACCGAGGCGGGGGCGAGTCCGAGGTCGGCCGCGAGCTCGGAGGGTGCGGCCCGGCCGCCGCGGCCGGCGAGTCTGTGCAGGGTGTCGTACTCGTGCCGGTCCAGCCCTGAGGCGACGAGCGAGTGTTCCTTGGTCCGGCGTAGATGTCGGGTGAGCAGCATGGCGCGGGTGACGGCGCCCTCGGTGTCCGGATCCAGGTCCGGCAGCACGGGTAGCCAGCGTGCCACATGGTCGTCGGTCGCGTCGCGGGGCGGTGGAGGGTCGGCCATGACGTCATCGTAGCGGCGATGCTTCGATGGCAGATATTTCGGTAGCGAATAATTCGGTAGCGAAGTATCTTGCGGGACATGACTGCCACGAGCCCAGCCAAGACCTCGGCCGCCCATCCACTACGGACGCGTCGCTTCCAACTGCTCTTCACGAGCCGCTCGCTCGCGCTGCTGGGTGATGCGGTGGTGCCCGTCGCGCTCGGCCTCGCCGTGCTGGAGGCGACGGGGTCGACCAGCGCGCTGGCACTGCTGCTGGGCTGTGCGATGGTGCCGCGGCTGCTCCTTCTGCCGGTCGGAGGCGTGGCCGGGGACCGTGTCAACGTCCGTACGGTGGCCCTGACCACTGCGCTTGTCCGGTCCGTGACCCAGATCTTCGTGGGGGTCCAGTTGCTCGGCGGCGCTCCCGCGCTGTGGAGTCTGGCGGTGGCCGAGGTTCTCGGCGGAGTGGCCACGGCCTTCGCCCAGCCGACCTTCTCGCCACTGGTCATCGGTACGGTGCCGGAGGCGGGCCGACAGCAGGCCAACGCAGCGGTGGCCGCGGCCTCCAGCGCGGCGCGGCTCGCCGGACCACCGCTCGCAGGCGCGCTGTTGCTCGCCGGGTCGGGCTGGGCGTTCATCGCGGTCGGCTTCGGCTATGCGGTGAGCGCCGCGCTGCTGCTGCCGCTGCAGGTTGCGCATGTGCGGCCGCAGCCACGGACGTTCCTGGCCGATCTGCGCGAGGGCTGGGTCGAAGTACGCTCCCGCGACTGGTACTGGACGAGCCTGATCGCGCACGCGGTGTGGAACGGCGCCGCCGCCGTGCTGGCGACGCTCGGCCCCGCGATCGCGCTCCATGAACTGGGCGGCAAGAAAGTGTGGGTGGCCATGTCGACAGTCGCGGGCGTAGGCCTGTTGCTCGGCTCGCTGGCGGCCGGCCGGGCCCGGCTGCGCAACCCTGTACTGGCCGGCAATCTGGCGCTGGCGGGTTACGCAGCACCCCTTGCCCTGCTCGCCGTCCCCGCGCCGGCCTCGCTGGTCATCCCGGTCTACGGGCTTGCGTTGGCAGGACTGGGCTTCCTGAACCCGATCTGGGAGACGACGGTCCAACAGGTCGTCCCAGGACCGGTGCTGGCCCGGGTCACCTCCTACGACTGGCTGCTGTCACTCGCCGCGATGCCGCTGGGCTACGTCCTGGCCCCGCTCGCGGCCGGCGCCTGGGGGCCGAGGGCGCCGCTGGCCGCGGCCGCGGCACTGGTCGGCGTGGCGTGCCTGGCGACGGCGGCGGTGCCTGGAGTACGCGGCTTCCGGATCCCGCAGGAGGACCGTGCGCCTGCCGGTGTCGCGGCCGCCGTTGACTGACGCACCAGCTTTTCGAGGAGGAACAGGCCGCACACTCCGAGGTGTTGGGTGAAGAGGTCTTCTCCCTCCACCTGGCCTGGGGTCCCGGCCGTGCCCGAACGGGCCTGGGGCCTCCTCCGCGGACGGCCGCGACGGTGCGGTGTGCCCAGCCGGTGGGGGAGCGGGCGTTCGTCCGGTCGGCGTCAGGAGCTTGTGAGGATGACGAGTTGCCGGGTCGCCCGGGTCATTGCGACATAGCGGTCGACTGCTCCTTCGATGCCGCTGCCGTATGTCTCCGGGTCGACGAGGACGACCAGGTCGAACTCGAGCCCCTTCGACAGCTCCGGGGTCAGCGACCGGACACGCGGCGTTGTCCGGAACGAGGGATCGCCGATGACGCAGGCGACCCCGTCGGCATGGGCGGCGAGCCAGGTGTCGAGGATCGAGTTCAGATCCGCAGCAGCTCCGTGTACGACGGGGACGCCGCTGCTGCGGATGGAGGTCGGCACGTTGGCGTCCGGGAGCACGGTGCGGATGACCGGTTCGGCTTCCGCCATGATTTCCTCCGGCGTCCGGTAGTTGATGCTCAGGGAGGCCAGGCTGATCCGGTCGAGCCCGATCCGCTCGAGCCGTTCCTGCCATGACTCCGTGAACCCGTGTCTGGCCTGGGCGCGATCCCCGACGATGGTCAAGCTCCGGGACGGGCACCGGAGCAGCAGCATCTGCCATTCCGCGTCGGTCAGTTCCTGAGCCTCGTCCACCACGATGTGCGCGAACGGGCCGGCGAGCAGGTCCGGGTCGGCGGTGGGCAGTTCGGACTCGTCGACCAGGCTGACCTCGGCGTCCTCGCCGCGCAGCATCGTCACCAGGCCCTCGCCGTCGTCACCGTCGGCCCCGGAGTCGGCCGCGGCGGCGATCAGGTTGTCGACGACCTGAGCCATGCGCTCGCGCTGGGCGGAGACGACGGCCTCGTGCCGGGCCTTGCGCCGCGACGTCTTCGGGTCACCGAGTCGCTGCCGCGCCGCGTCCAACAGCGGCAGGTCGGACACCGTCCAGGCCTGGGCGCCCTCGCGGTGCAGCTTCTGAACGTCGTCCTGGCTGAGCCAGGGCGCACACATCCGCAGGTAGGCGGGTACCGACCACAGATCCGAGACGAGATCGGAGGCTTCGAGCAGCGGCCACGCCCGGTTGAAGGCCGTGAGCAGTTCCCTGTTCTGCCGCAGCGACCTGCGGACCTGGTCGGCCGAGGCGTCGCCGTCGTGCTTGTCCACCAGGATGGTGAGCAGTTCCTCCCAGATCTGGTCGCGCGCCTCGTTGTGCGGAGTACCGGGTTCCGCCGCTTCGAACGCCACGGCCCAGTCATCGGCGCTCAGCCAGACGTCGGACCAGTGGGTCGTGATCGCCATCCCCTTGGAGGGCGGCTCCTCGTAGAACCTGACGGCCGTCTCGATCGCCTTCACCAGGTTCGCGGACGACTTCAGGAGGGCCACTGCCGGATCGGCCTCGATCGCTGCTGTGGCACCCTCGGCGACGAGGTCGCGCAGGGTGCAGGTCTGCACGCCCTCCTCTCCGAGGCTGGGGAGGACGTCGGCGACGTAGCCCAGGTAGGGCTGGTGCGGACCGACGAACAGCACACCGCCCCGGCGGTGACCGAGGCGAGGGTCGGAGTAGAGGAGGTAGGCGGAGCGGTGCAGGGCGACGACGGTCTTGCCCGTGCCCGGACCGCCGTCGACGACGAGAGCGCCGCGGGATCCCGCGCGGATGATGGCGTCCTGGTCGGCCTGGATGGTGCCGAGCACGTCTCGCATCCGTGGCGACCGGTTGCCGCCCAGGCTGGCGATGAAGGCGGACTGGTCGTCGAGTGCGGCGTGCCCGGCGAACCCGTCCGAGGTGAACACCTCGTCCCAGTAGTCGCCGATCCGGCCTTGGTTCCAGCGATACCTGCGACGGCTTGCCAGACCCATCGGATGGGCGTGGGTGGCTCCGAAGAACGGCTCAGCCGCGGGGGAGCGCCAGTCGAGCAGCAGTCGGCGACCCTCGCTGTCCGTAAGGCCAAGTCGTCCGATGTACACGGGCTCGGGGTTGTCGGCGCTGACCATGTGTCCGAGGCACAGGTCCAGGCCGAAGCGTCGCAGGGCGCGCAGGCGAGCGGTCAGCCGGTGGATCTCCATGTCCCGGTCCATCGCCTGCCGGCCGATGCCGCCGGGCGCCTTGCGTTCGGCATCGAGGCGGTCGGACACCTCGGCGATCGTCTGCTCGAGGCACTCGGCCATGGCCGCGAAGTGCTGTTCATCGTCGGCGATCAGCATCGAGTCGGCCTTGGCGGAGAGACGGTCGGGAAGGTCGAAAGCGCTGGTGGTCAGGGAGTTCACGTCTTCAGCTCCGATCTGAGGCCGCATGCGGCCGATGTGCGTGGCAAGGTGTCCTGACCGGCGTGCCTCGACGTCGCCGCGCGACCCATACGTCGACAACAACACACGCACTTCGCGACTCCCGTTTCCGTTGGTCCTGGCGTAGGCCGGCAATTCTGCGGTACGACCGGGGCCTTGCCGCAAGGCCCCCAGTGCGCTATAAGTTGAAAGTGGCAAGGGGTGGGTTATTCCCCCTTGCCTTTTGTTGTCCTGGCATCCTGCCTTTTGTCGTTCGCTGCTGACGGACAACGTCCTCGCGAAGCGGCGGCACGCCGCGCACGACGACACCGGCCATCGACGCCGACGGTGCAGCCGCCGCTGACGGCACATACGTGCTGCCGTCGGCCGACCGGCTGTCCCCGGACCCGAACGCGCACGAGCACCTCTCACGCACGCACCCGGGTGGACATACCGGGCATGCGCGGCGGTCGGCGACTCACCCCCCGCCGCGAGCGCAACCTCCCAACTGCCATGCCCTTCTTCGACTTGGGCATGGGGCGTGTCGGCCGGGGAGAGGCGACGGTGGCGTCCGGAGGAAGAGCTCGACGAAGCCGGCCCGAAGGCATCGAAGATTTCGAGGCTGAGGATCGCAAGCCCTCAGGGGATCTTGCCGTGAACAAGACCTCAGGGGACCTTGCCGTGACACACAAGCTTGCCACCCTTCAAGCACGCCAGCCCCAGTTGATCAGGAGGTGCCGGTCATGCCCCGAAGAGCCGTGCCATCGGCTCCCGCCCTCACGGCGGCCGAGACCGAGGCGCTCGCCGCCGATGCCGTCGCCCTGTGCTCCCGGCTGATCCGGTTCGACACCAGCAACTTCGGCGCCGGGAACAGCCGCGGCGAGCGCGCCTGCGCCGAATGGGTCGCCGAGGAACTGACCGACGCCGGACTCGCCCCGATCGTCCTGGAGTCCGCCCCCGGCCGCGCCAACACCGTGGTGCGCATCCCCGGCGCCGACGCCACCGCCCCCGCGCTGCTCGTCCACGGCCACCTCGACGTCGTGCCGGCCGAACCCGCCGACTGGAAGGGCTACCCCTTCTCCGGCGAGATCCGCGACGGCGCGGTCTGGGGCCGTGGAGCACTGGACATGAAGGACATGGACGCGATGATGCTCGCGTTCGTCCGGTACCTGGCGCGCACCGGCACCCGGCCGCCGCGCGACCTTGTGCTGGCGTTCGTCGCCGACGAGGAGGACACCGGCGAGTTCGGCGCGCGCTTCCTGGTCGATCAGCACCCCGATCTGTTCGAGGGTGTGACCGCGGCCATCAGCGAGTCCGGCGGCCACTCGGTCCATCTGCCCTCAGGCGGCCGGCTCTACCCGATCGCGGCCGGCGAGCGGGGCAGCGCCTGGATGACGGTCACCGCGCGCGGCACCGCGGGCCACGGCTCCCGCCGCAACGACGACAACGCCCTGGTGAAACTGGCCGCGGCGCTCGGCCGGTTCGCCGCACACGAGTGGCCGGTCCGCCTCGTCCCGATCGTCGCGGCGCTGCTGGACGGTCTCTCCGAGCACCTGGGCATCGAGATCGATCCCGCCGATCTCAGCCCGCTGGGTGCCGCCGCACCGCTGGTGGCGGAAACGCTCGCCAACTCGGTGAACCCGACCATGCTGCGCGCCGGCTACAAGCACAACGTCATCCCCAGTGAGGCCTCCGCGGCCCTGGACGGGCGCATCCTGCCGGGCGCCGAGGCCGAGTTCTTCGAGACGGTCGACGCCCTCCTCGGCCCGGACCTCACGCGCACCGGTGACTACCAGGCGCCGGTCAGTGCCGATCACACCGCGCCCGACTTCGCCGCGATGGCCGCAGCCGTCCGCGCGCACGACCCCGACGCCCTCGTCCTCCCGTACTGCATGACCGGCGGCACCGACGCAAAGGCCTTCGCCGCTCTCGGCATTCCCGGTTTCGGCTTCGTGCCCGGCCTGACGCCCCCTGAATTCGACGCCTGGCAGTACGTCCACGGCGTCGACGAACACGTACTCACCGACAGCCTCGGCTTCGGCGCCCGCGTGCTCACCAGCTATCTCATGTCCGACCCCCGTGCGTTCGCCTGAAGCGGCGCGGTCACCCCTTCCCTCCTCATACCTCGGAGACCGACTTGGCTGTGCGTGAGACCCCTGGATTCCGAACGGCCCTGGCCGCCGCCGTCGCTGGTGGCCTGCTCCTGGCCGGCCCCGCCGCCCCCGGCGTGACGAAGGCGGCCGCGGCTGCCTCCTCTACGGGCACCTCGTCTGGCAAGACCCTGCGGGTCGCGATGGACGGCTCGGGAGTGGACACGCTGAACCCGTTCACTTCGTTCTTCAACGGCGCGCTCGACATATTCGGCAGCATCTACCCGACGCTCACCTCGATCGACGACAGCGGCGCCCCCAAGCCGTACCTGGCCACGTCGTGGACGCTCTCTGACGACCACCTCACCTGGACCTTCAAGCTGCGCGACGGCCTGAAGTGGAGCGACGGAAAGCCTCTGACCGCCGCCGACGCGGCCTGGACGCTTCACCTCATCATGACGAACGACGTCGCCGCGACCGCGAACGGCACCCTGGTGGCCGGCTTCGACACGGTCACCGCGCCCGACGCCACGACGCTGGTCATCAAGACCAAGAAGCCGAAGTCGAACGTCACTTACAGCAGCATCCCCTTCTCCGGTATCCCGATCGTGCCGAAGCACATCTGGGAGTCGCAGGTGGCGGGCCTGAAGGACTTCAAGAACGACTCGTTCCCGGTCGTCGGCTACGGGCCCTGGATTCTCACGGACTACAAGAACGGTCAGTACGCCAAGCTCGACGCCAACAAGTCCTTCGTCCTCGGCGCACCGAAGTACGACCACCTGATCGAGCAGATCTACAAGGAGACCGACGCCGCCGTTGCCGCCCTGAAGTCCGGCCAGCTGGACTACATCAGCGGCGTCAATGCGACCGAGTACGCCTCGCTGCAGCATGTCGACGGTGTGCAGACCGCACAGGCCGTCGGCCACGGCTGGGTCGGCCTGGAGCTGAACCCCGGCGCCAAGACCCGCACCGGCAAGCCCATCGGCACCGGCAACCCGGCGCTGCACGACCCGGTGCTGCGCAGAGCGATCGCCCTGAGCATCGACAAGAAGACCCTCGTGACCAAGGTGCTCAACGGGCAGGGGCAGGTCGCGGAGGGTTACCTGCCCCCGGCATGGCCGCAGTGGAGCTGGCAGCCGGCTCCCGGCAAGAAGCAGAGCTACGACCCTGTCGCCGCCAACAAGCTCCTGGACGATGCCGGTTACAAGCGGGGCCCCGGCGGCACCCGCACCGACCCCAAGACGGGCAAGCCGCTGAACCTGCGTCTGGGTATCCACTCCGACGACTCTGCCGACGCGGCGATCTCCCGCTACCTGGTGGGCTGGCTCAAGGTCGTCGGTATCAACGCGAAGATCCAGGCGATGAGCATGAGCGCGCTCAACAGCGACCTGGGCAAGGGCAACTGGGACATGCTGATGGACGCGTGGACCACCGGCCCGGACCCGACGTACCAGCTCGGCATCCAGAGCTGTTCGACGCTACCGAAGGACGACGGCACCGGAGGCAACACCGACTCCTTCTTCTGCGACCCCGCCTACGACAAGTTGTTCGCCAAGCAGGCGACCCTCTTCGACCCGGCCGAGCGGGCCAAGGCCGTCGGCCAGATGCAGGAGATCCTCTACGAGGCCGACGTGGACCTGATGTTCTACAACGCCACCACCAAGATCGCGGCCTCCTCGAAGGTCGGCGGCCTGATCACCGGCAAGCCGAACGCCGACGGCTTCTACCCCGCCCAGCAGACGTTCTGGAGCTACTTGAAGGCCACCCCCGCGTCCGCCGGCGCGTCCGCCTCCTCCTCGGGCGGCGGCAGCACGGGTCTGTGGCTGGGCATAGCCGGCGCGGTGATCGTGCTCGGAGCGGGCGTCGCCGTCGTCCGCCGCCGGGCAGGAGCGGACGACCGTGAGTAGCCGCCCCGCCCTCGCCGAGCCGCAGACAGCCGAGGCGGCCGGGACCCAGGCCAAGGCCCGCACCGGACGAAGGCCGCTGCGTCTGCCCAGGCCCGGCTACCTGGTCTCCAAACTCGCCGCGGCGGTCGTCAGTTTCGCGGTCACCCTCGTCATCGGCTTCTCTCTGTTCAACCTGATGCCCGCCGACCCGGTCCGTACCATGACCCGCGGCCGGCCGGTCAGCGAGGCCGAACTGCTGCGGCTCAGAGTCCAGTTGGGCCTGGACAAGCCGGTCTGGGAACGATTCCTCGACTTCGTCAACGACACCCTGCACGGCAATCTCGGATACTCCTGGGAGTACCAGCAGTCCGTCGCGTCGCTGACCATGGACCGCCTCGGCCCGACCCTGCTCCTCATGGGCACGTCCTTCGCCATCTCGGTGGTCCTCGGTCTCTGGCTCGGGCTGCGCAGCGGATGGCGCGCGGGCAGCCTGTTCGACCGCATCACCTCCGCCACCGCACTGACCCTGTGGTCGGTGCCGACGTTCTGGCTCGGCATGATCCTGCTGATCGTGTTCAGCGTCGGCGTCGGCCCGTTCCACGGATTCCTGCCCACGGCCGGGATGAGCGATCCGACCCTGCCGCAGACCGGGATGACGCACTATCTGGACGTTGCCAAGCACCTGATCCTGCCCGCGCTGACGATGGTCCTTGTCGTCTACGCGCAGTACGTGACGATCATGCGTTCCTCGATCATCGAGGAAATCGGCAGCCCCTACCTGCTGACCGCGCGGGCCAAGGGCCTCATGGACGCCGCCGTGCGCCGCAAGCACGCCCTGCCCAACGCCCTGCTGCCTTCCGTGACCATGATCTTCATGCACCTGGGGACGCTGATCAGCGGCGCGGTCACGGTCGAGGCGATCTTCTCCTGGCCGGGCCTGGGCGACCTGACCTTCGCGGCCCTCAAAATCCCCGACCTGCCGTTGCTGCAGGGCACCTTCATCGTCTTCAGCGCGAGTGTGATCATCATGAATCTTCTGGCGGACCTCGCCTACCGGTTCCTCGACCCGCGGGTGCGTGACCAGTGACCGCCGCACAGACCACCGTTGCGGCCCTCCCCACCCGGTTCGCCGGCGCCCGCCGCTTCGCGCGTGCCTTCCGGGGCCGCCCGTCCGGTGTGGCCGGGCTGGTGATTCTCGTCGCCTTCTCTCTTCTGGCCCTGGCCGCACCGCTGTTCATCGGCGATGACGAGCTCGATGTCACCAAGGTCGACGGCCCGCTGCTCGCACCGCCCAGCGCCCACTACCCGCTCGGCACCGACCAGTCCGGCCGCAGTGTCCTGCTGCTGCTCATCTGGGGCTCCCGGGAATCGCTGCGCATCGGCGTCATCGCCACCGTACTGACGGTCGTCTTCGGCAGCGCGGTCGGGATCATCGCCGGACACTACGGCGGATTCGTCGGCCGGATCCTGATGCAGGTCACCGACTGGTTCATCGCGCTGCCGAGCCTGCCCCTGGCGATCTCGCTGGCCGCGGTCCTGGGCCAGGGCTCGATGTCGATCACCATCGCGATCGCCGTGACCTCCTGGACCGCGACCGCACGCCTGGTCCGTGCGCAGACGCTGGCCGTCGAGGCCCGGCCGTTCGTCGAGCGGGCCCGCGTCCTCGGCGCCGGAGACCGGCAGATCATGGTGAAACAGGTCCTGCCGAACGTGATGCCGCTGATCCTCGTGTCCAGCACGCTGACCGTCGCCGGATCGCTGCTGTCCGAGGCGACGCTGACGTTCCTGGGGCTGGGCAACCCGGCCGACGTCACCTGGGGCGAGATGCTCCACGAGGCCTTCTTCGGCGGCGCGTTCACCGCCGGCGCCTGGTGGTTCCTGCTGCCGCCGGGTCTGGCGATCCTCGCGGTGGTGCTGGCCTTCACGCTCACCGGCCGGGCCGTGGAGTACGTCCTCGACCCGCGGATGGAGAAGAAGTGATGACCACCGACACCGTAAAGAACGAACCTTTGGCCACCGAGGACGCCGAGACCGCGAGCGCGCTGCTCGACGTCCGCGATCTGCACGTCAGCTACCGGCAGGGCGGCCGGACCGTTCCGGCCGTACGCGGAGTCAGCTTCTCGCTCGCCCCCGGCGACACCCTCGGCATCGCGGGGGAGTCCGGGTGCGGCAAGTCGACCATGGCGCTTGGCCTGCTGCGTCTGCACGGCGCCAAGGCGCAGGTCAGCGGCGAGGTGCTGTTCCGCGGCGAGGACCTGCTCACGACGACCTGGTCCCGGCTGCGCGCGGTGCGCTGGGCCGGGGCGTCGGTGGTGTTCCAGGGCGCGATGAGCGCGCTCAACCCGGTGCGGACCGTGCTGGAGCAGATCGTCGAACCGATCGTCCTGCACGACAAGGTGAGCGCGAAGGAAGCCGAGCGCCGCGCCGCCGAACTGCTGGACAGCGTCGGCATCCCGTCCCGGCGTATGCGCAGCTATCCGCACGAGTTCTCCGGCGGGCAGCGGCAGCGAGTGATGATCGCCATGGCGCTGGCCTGCCGCCCGGACCTGATCATCGCCGACGAGCCGACGACCGCCCTGGACGTCATGGTCCAGGCGCAGATCCTGGAACTGCTGGCCGAGCTGGTCCGCGAGTCACGGATCGCGGTCATCATGATCACCCACGATCTGTCGCTGCTGGCCCACACCTGCGACCGGCTGGCCGTGATGTACGCGGGGCGGATCGTCGAACTCGGGCCGTCCCGGCAGGTGCTCGACAGCCCGAAGCACCCGTACACCCGGGCTCTGTCCCGGGCGTTCCCGACGATCGGCGACCCGGCCTCCCGGCTCGCCCCGGCGGGCCTGGCCGGCGACCCGCCGCGACCCTCGGAGGTCGGCGACGGCTGCGCCTTCGCGGCACGCTGCTCGGAGGTCACCGAGGCCTGCCGCACCGGGGAGATGCTGCTGTGGCCCGCCGGGCCCGGCCGCTCCGCCGCCTGCCTGCGCGTCCGCCCCGATCACGGAGGTACGTCGTGACCGACATCGACACCCGGACACCCGCCCTGGAGGTCCGCGACCTGTCCGTCGTCTACCCGGCGTCCGGCGGCCGCGGCCCGGCGCGCGCCGTCGACGGCGTCAACCTGAGCGTCGGCCAAGGCGAGATCGTCGCACTGATCGGCGAGTCCGGATGCGGCAAGTCCACGCTCGCCCGGGCGCTGGTCGGGCTGGTGAAGCCGACCGGCGGTCAGGTGCTGTACCAGGACACACCGCTGGACTACTCGGCGATCGCCCTGAAGCAGTACCGCCGCCACACCCAGCTGGTCCTCCAGGACCCCGGCGGCGCCCTGAACCCCAAGCAGAACGTCTATGACGCCGTGGCCCTGGGACCGCGCCTGCACGGACTCACCGACCGGCTCCCCGAGACCGTGCGCAACGCCCTGGCCCAAGCCGGACTGCGGCCACCGGAGGACTTCTTCGGCCGATACCCGCACGAACTGTCCGGCGGACAGCAGCAGCGCGTCGTCATCGCCGGTGCGCTGGCTCTGAACCCCTCGGTGATCGTCGCCGACGAGCCGGTGGCATCGCTCGACGCCTCGGTACGCGGGGAGATCCTCAAGCTCATGCTCCGGCTGCGCGACGACCTTGGCCTCTCGGCCCTCGTCGTCAGCCACGACCTGGGCTTGGCCTGGAACATCGCGGACCGTGTGGCGGTGATGTACCTGGGCCGGATCGTGGAGCAGGGCACCGTCGAGGAGGTCCTGCTGCGACCCCAGCACCCGTACACCCAGGCGCTGTTGTCCGTCATTCCCAGCGGTGCCGAGGACTGGCGTCCGACGCTGCTGACCGGCGAGCCGCCGGACCCGACCGCGATCCCGGCGGGCTGCCGCTTCCATCCGCGCTGCGGTCGCTGGGCCGCCGCCTCGGCCGACGAACGCGCGGCGAGCGGCTGCGACCGCCGCGAACTCCCCGTCCTGGCACCTGACGCGTCCGCCGCCGCCTGCCACCTTCTCAGCCCGACAGCCTTGGAGACCGCATGACCCTGCTTCGCCCGCCCGCGCTCAAGCCCGGCGACACCGTCGCCGTGCTCTGTGCGAGCTCACCCGTCGACAACCAGGAGCACCTGGAGTCGGGGCTGCGCGCCCTGAGGTCCGCGGGCCTTCAGCCGGAGGTCTTCGCGTCGGCCCGGGACACCGGGAGCATGTACGACTACCTCGCGGGCGACGACACCCGCCGCGCGGAGGACCTGACCCGGGCTCTGACGGACCCCCGGTACGCGGGGGTCTTCCTGGCCTGTGGCGGCTACGGCTCGCAGCGGACCCTGGAGTTGATGGACTGGGACAAGGTCGACGCCGCCGTGCCGAAGGTCGTCGTCGGCTACTCCGATGTGACAGCGCTGCTGGAGGCGCTGGCGGTCAAACTCGGCTGGGTGTCGCTGTTCGGGCCGATGGTCGCGTGCAGCGGGTTCTGGGAGGGGCCCGAGGAGTACGACTTCAAGGAACTGATGCAGCTTCTCCACACGCCGTCGAGCGTGAAGGAGCTGACGTTCCCGGGGGCGCGGACGCTGGTCCCGGGCGTCGCCGAGGGCCTGACACTGGGCGGGACCGCGACGCTCATCGCGGCCAACTTCGGCACCGACACGTCGTATCCGGCGCGCGACGCGATCCTGTTCCTGGAGGACGTCGACGAACTGCCGTTCCGCATGGACCGCATCATCACCCAGATCCGGCGCTCGAAGAGCTACCTCGACGGCGTGGCCGGGATCGTCCTGGGCACGTTCACCGAGTGCGGCGACCCCGAACACATCGACCGGATGCTCGCCGAGCGCTTCGGCGACCTCGGCGTGCCGGTACTGATGGGCGTGAACATCGGGCACAACACACAGATGCAGACGTACCCGATCGGAGTGCGGGCCCGGCTGGACGCGGACAACAGGACGCTGACCTTCCTGGACCAGGTACTGACCGATCCGGAGGCGTGACCGCTCCCAACTGGTCGGGGCCTGAGTACGCATACTCAGGCCCCGACCGTTTCGGTACACGGTGTCACACGTACAGCCGCAGCAGGTCCTCCTCGGTCTCACGGCGGACGATCGTGCGCGCCGCGCCGTCGCGTACGGCGACGACCGGCGGTCGCGGGAGAAGGTTGTAGTTGCTCGCCGCCGAGCGCTGGTATGCACCCGAGCACGGAATCGCGAGCAGGTCTCCCGGGCGTACGTCGCCCGGCAGGTCGACGCCGTCGACCAGGATGTCGCCGGTCTCGCAGTGCTTGCCGACGATCGTGAAGGTCTCGGGTGCGGCGTCGCTCGCGCGGGACGCGACGACGGCCGTGTACGCGGCGCCGTACGTCGCCGGACGCGGGTTGTCGCTCATGCCGCCGTCCACGCTGATGAAGCGGCCCTTGACCGTACCGACCTCGTAGACCGCGACCGTCGTCGGCCCGACCACCGACCGGCCGGGCTCGAGGGCGATCCGCATGTCCGGGGGCACCACCGCCCCCAGGACCTCGGCGAGTTCCGCCGGGGTCGGGGCGGTCTTCTCGCCCGGCAGGTAGGGGACGCCGAGGCCACCGCCGAGATCCAGCTTGCCGATCGTGACACCGTTCTCCTTCTCGACCTCCCTCAGGAAGCCGACCATGCGGTGCGCGGCCGTGGCGAAGGAGTCGAGGTCGAAGATCTGCGAGCCGATGTGCGAGTGCAGGCCGACCAGGTCCAGGGCCGGCTCGGCCAGCACCCGGCGGACCGCCTCGGCCGCCTCACCGGAGGCCATCGACAGCCCGAACTTCGTGTTCTCGCCGCCGGTCGCCCACGAGGCGTGCGTGTCCGCGTCCACACCGGGCTTCACACGGATCATGACGGCCTGCCGGACACCGAAGGCGCGCGCGATGTCAGCCACCCGCTCCAGCTCCTGGAACGAGTCGAGGACGATGCAGCCGATGCCCCATCGGACGGCATCGCGGATCTCCGCCACGGACTTGTTGTTGCCGTGGAAGACCACGCGCTCGGCGGGCATCCCGCCCCTGCGCGCCACAGCCAGTTCGCCGCCGCTGCACACGTCGAGCGACAGCCCCAGTTCCCGCAGCCAGCCGACCACCGCCGGGGCCAGGAACGCCTTGCCGCCGTAGTGGACGTCACCGTCGGGGAACGCGCCCATCCACGCCGCGCAGCGCGCGCGAAAGTCGTCTTCGTCGAGAACGTAGACCGGCGTGGCGAACTCCGCTGCGAGTTCTCGTACGCCGAGCCCGCCGAGGCGGAGTTCACCGCCGGCCCAGTCCGCTGTCCGCGGCCACACCTGATCCGTCACTGTGTTGCTGCCCATGCCGCTCAAGCTAGGGAACGCGCCGGCGCCAACCGGTGAAGCGTCGAGGAACTGCGCGCTGAGGGTCGATTCCGTCGCCGGGGCGGCGGCGTTGCAGCGGAGGGAGCCACGTGGTGAGCCGTCACCATGGCTGCCATCGACCGCCCGGCAAACAGCCGAACAGGAAATGGTGAGTGAGCCGCAAGGTTTTCGACGCTCCGGGCGAGGGCACCACCTGCCGCTGCACGCTGGGTGTGTCCGTGCAGGTCACCGAGTACTCCCGTGAGGAAGCCCATGCCCCCGAATCCGACCGCGGTCCTCGCGCGCCAGGCGCGCCGGGACCGGGCCGTCCACACCTTTGCCGGCCCGCACCGGACGCCGGGCGCGGCGTTCGACGACGCCAGCGGGGTCTGCGAGAGCGCGCGCAGCGGTGCCGCACCGGTGGCCGAACCCGGGTCGGCACGATGAGCGCCGGCCACTTCGACGTGCTGCTGCGCGGCGGGGAGATCGCGGACGGCACGGGTGCGCCGCTGGCGGCCGGGGACGTGGGCATCGCCGCGGGAAGGGTCCGGCTGCTTGCGCCGGGCACGGCCGCCACGGCCGATCGGGTCGTCGATGTCTCGGGGCAGATCGTCGCGCCCGGCTTCATCGACGCGCACACGCACTCGGACGAGACGACCCTCAACGGGACCGGGCACGAGCAGGCGCACGCCGCCGTGCTGCAGGGCGTGACCGTCGAAGTGTGCGGCAACTGCGGCGACAGCGCGTTCCCCGGACCGTATCCGGACTTCGCCGCCTTCGCCGGCGCGCACGCCTCCGTCGGCCGGGCCAACCACCTGGTCTCGCTCGTCGGACACGGCACGCTGCGCGCAGCCGTCGTCGGCCACGCCGCACGCGCGGCCACGGCCGCCGAACTCGCTGAGATGTGCCAGGTGTTGGACCGCAACTTCACTGCGGGCGCGGCCGGCCTGTCGACCGGCCTGATCTACACGCCGGGCTCCTACGCCGACACCGCCGAGGTCACCGCGCTCGCGACGGTGGCAGCCCGGCACCGCAAACCGTATGTGACACACCTGCGCGACGAGATGTCCCGTGTCGAGGAGGCGCTCGACGAGGCGGTGGCGATCGCGCGAGCCAGTGGCGCGGCCCTGCACGTCTCGCACCACAAGACCGCGGGCAAGTACGCCTGGGGCGGCACCGAGCGGACACTTCCCCGGCTGGAACGGCTGCGCGCCGAAGGGATGGACCTGACCTGCGACGTCTACCCCTACACCGCGGCCAGCACGGCACTGTCCGCGATGCTGCCGCCCTGGGCGCACGACGGCGGCCCGGCCCGCCTGCTCGAGCGACTGCGCGACGCCGGGCAGCGGGCACGCATGCGCGAGGCGATCGCCGAGGGCGTCCCCGGTTGGGAGAACACCGTCGGCAACGGTGGCTGGGACCGGATCTCGGTGGCCGGAGCCGCCCGGCACCGGGACCTTCAGGGCCGGACGATCGCCGCCATCGCCGAGGAGCGCGGGGCCGATGCCGTGGACGTGGCGGCCGAGTTGCTGCTCGCCGAGGACGGGGACGTCACGATCATCAGCCACTCGATGCGCGAGGACGACGTCCAGCGGGTGCTGAGCGCGTCGTTCTCGATGATCGGCTCGGACGGTGTTCCCAAACCGGGGCTCCCGCACCCGCGTTGGGCCGGAACATTCGCGCGGGTCCTCGGCCACTATGCTCGCGACCTCCAACTGCTGTCGATCCCGGAGGCGGTACACAAGATGACCGGAGCAACAGCGGAGCGGTTCGGCCTGGCCGAACGAGGTGTGCTGCGCGACGGCGCCCATGCCGACCTCGTGGTCTTCGACCCGGCAACGGTCGCCGACCGCGCCACCTTCACCGAACCGCTCCAGGCGCCGGTCGGCATCCGGATGGTGCTCGTCGCCGGGGCGATCGTGGTACGGGACGGTACGGTGACCGGGGAGCGACCGGGCCAGGTGCTGGCATGCTGACCGCTTTCCCGCCGCCGGAGCTCCCCGGCACGCTGACCGTCGCGGTACCCGGCCTGCTGGAGCACCGCGTGGACGAGCCGCTGCCGCTGGCGAGCGTCGGAAAGCTGCTCCTGCTGACGGAGGTCGCACGCGGCCTGACCGGCGGCGCTCTGGAAGCCGATGAGCCGGTCGATGTGCTCGACGAGGACTACTGCGGCGGCTCGGGCCTGCTGGCCAGACTCTCGCAACGGCGGTGGACCATCGCCGACCTGGCGCGGCTGACCGCGGCAGTCAGCGACAACAGTGCGACGAACGCCCTCATCCGCCGCGTCGGCCTCGACCGCGTCAACAAGGGCGCGGAGGAACTCGGGCTGACGCAGACGCGGATCCTGGACCGTATCCGCGAGCCCCGGCTGCCGGAGCACCCCCCGACCTTCTCCGTCGGCACGGCACGGGAGTTGGCCGCCCTCGCGCAGCAGATCGCCGGCCCCGCACCCTGGGCGCGTGTCGTGCTCGGCTGGATGGCCGCGTGCAGCGATCGGAGCATGGTCGCGGCGGCGATCCCGCACGACCCCGAGGACGACACGCTCCGGGATGTGCCCCTCGACCGTCTCTGGGTCGCGAACAAGACCGGGACCGACATCGGGATGCGATGCGACGTAGGCGTCGTACGCGGCACCCGGGAGGTCTGCTACGCCGTGCTCAGCGCCTGCCCGCCCGGCCGGGAGTTCGAGATGGTGCAGGCCATGCGCACGATCGGGGCACGGATCGCCGCGTTCACCATGTGACGCCCGGCCAGAACGCGTGGACTCAAGGGCGCGTACCCGCAGAGCGCCCCGGGGCAGGGGCGCTCCGCAGGTTCGACGCCGCGCTCACCAGGTACGCGATGAACGTGTCGAGCACCGGGTTCGCGTTCCCGGGCCGAGAGGCGACGCCGATCTTCCGGTACAGCCGCGGCCCGGACACCCGCGTCGTCTCCAGGCCGGTGGTGTCGTTGATGCCGAGGCTCGGCACCAGCGCGATCCCCATCCCTGCTCGTACCAGGCCGGCGATCACCTCGTAATGGTCGCTGCGGCAGCGGATGTTCGGGACGAAGCCCTCCAGTGCGCAGGCGCGCTCCAGCACCGACCGTACCGGCGAGCCCGTTCCGAACGACGTGATCCACTGCTCGCCGGCCAGCTCGTCGAGCCGGACCTGGCTGCGCCGGCCCGCCGGATGCCCGCTCGGCACCACCAGTAGCTGCGGCTCGCGGATCAACTCCCGGACCTGCACGCCCTCAGGCGGCGTCCATGGGTCGAGTGCGTGCTCGAACACCACCAGCACATCGATCTCGCCCTGCTGCACGCTGACGGCCAGTTCGTGCGGCTGCCCCTCGACGAGGTCCAGTTCGACGCCGGGATAGCGGTTGGAGAACCGCGACAGCGCCTGCGGCAGCAACCGGTACCCCGCCGAGGCGAAGAACCCTATCCGCAGGTGCCCCGAGTCGGCCCGTGACTGCGCCAGGAGGTCCTTCTCGGCGGCGTTCAGCAGCGCCAGCACCTCCTGCCCTCGCAGCGACAGACGTCGCCCCGCGGCGGTCAGCCGCAGACTCTGCGCGCTCCGCTCGACGAGACTGACCCCGGCCTCCTTCTCCAGCTGGGAGAGCTGGTGGGACACCGCGGACGGTGACAGTTTCAGCTCGCGCGCCGCCCCGGCGATGCTTCCACTCCGATGGACTTCGGTCAGAATGCGCAGGCGGTGCGTGTTCAACATGGCGGCAGACTAACCAGCTCGCGCAGAGTTGGCGATCATGCGCCGGAGCCGAGATCGAGCGTGGGCTGCTCCAGGTCGAACCAGACCGAAAGGTCCAGTGTTCGTTCCAGGCCGTTGCGGTCCGCGGTGCCGACCTCGCCGGGCTCTGCGGCGACGATCTGCCGCAGCCGGGCACGGTCGAGCAGACCCAGAGCAGGGCTGTTGTCCGACGACAGCAGATCACGGACCTGGGTCTGCAGCTCCACCACGTAGGCGGGGTCCTGGGTCGACGGGTACGGGCTCTTGACCCGCTCCGCGACCGACCGCGGCAGGAGATTCCCGGCGGCCGCCCGGAGCAGGCTCTTCTCGCGGCCGTCGAAGGTCTTCATCGACCACGGGGTGTTGAAGACGTACTCGACCAGTCGGTGGTCGCAGAACGGGACGCGGACCTCAAGACCGGTGGCCATGCTCAGCCGGTCCTTGCGGTCCAGCAGCATCCGTACGAAACGGGTCAGATGGAGGTAGCACACCTCCCGCATCCGGCGCTCCAGCGGATCGCTCTCACCGTCCAGGTGCGGCACTTCGGCCAGGGCCTCCTCGTAGCGCCGAGCCAGGTAGCCCCGCAGATCCAGACGCTCCCGCAGCCCCGGCTCGAGCACCGAAGCGCCGCCGCTGCCGTGCTGGCGCTCCAGAGCCGCCAACCAGGGGAAGGTGCCGGCGTCCCGCGCGGCCGGGTCATGGAACCATGCGTAGCCCCCGAAGACCTCGTCCGCGGACTCGCCGGACAACGCCACCGTGGAGTGTTTCCGGATCGCCCGGAACAGCAGCAGCAACGACTGGTCCAGGTCGCCCAGGCCAAGAGGCAGGTCCCGGGCCCGGACGGCTGCGGCGCGCACCTTCGGATCCGCCAGACCCTCGGGGTCGAGCACGATGTCCTGGTGGTCGGTTCCCGCGTGCCTGGCGACATCGTGGACGTACGGCGTGTCCGGCGTGGACCGCAGCCCGTCGGGGATGAAGTTCTCTGTCTGACCGACGAAGTCGACGGCGAAGGTGCGCACCGTCTCCCTCCCGCGCAACTGCTCGGCCGCCAGGGCGGTGATCGTGCTGGAGTCCAGGCCCCCCGAGAGCAGGACGCACCGCGGCACGTCGGAGACCAGTTGGCGGCACACGATGTCGTCGAGCAACTCGCGCACCCGCACCACGGTGTCCTGGAGGCTGTCGGTGTGCTCGACAGCGGGCAACCGCCAGTACGCGCGGGCGTGCAGGCCCGCTCGCTCGACGGTGACCACCGTGCCCGGCTCTACTTCCCGCATCCCCGCCCAGATGGCGTGACCGGGGGTTTTGGCCGTGGAGAACAGCTCGCGCAGGCCCTCCAGATCCACCGTGCGCGGCACCAGGGGGTTGGCCAGGACAGCCTTGGGCTCGGAACCGAACAACACGCCGTCTTCGGTGGGGGAGTAATACAGCGGCTTGATACCCATCCGGTCGCGCATCAGGAGCAGCTTGTCGGTGCGCCCGTCCCAGATCGCGAACGCGAACATGCCGTTCAGCCGTTCGGGGAGTTCGGCGCCCCATTCCAGGTATCCGCGCAGTACGACCTCGGTGTCGCTGTCCGTGCGGAAGGGGTGGCCGCGGCGGCGCAGTTCGTCGCGCAGCTCCGTGTAGGTGTAGACCTCTCCCGAGTACACCAGGACGACATCGCCGTCCGGGGTGTGCTCCGTCATCGGCTGGACCCCTCCGGGCAGGTCGATGATGGCGAGCCGGCGGTGCCCCAGAGCCGCGTGCCGGTCGAGCCAGAGGCCGTGCGCATCCGGTCCGCGGCAGGCCATCGTGGCGTTCATGGCTTCGGCGGTGGGGCGCTCCCGCCGCAGGTCACGCTGATAGGACACCCAACCGGAGATACCGCACATAGGGCACGCTCCTCCTCGTCGTGGAGAAACTTCCGTGGTGGGACACCCACTGTCGTGGATGTCCCGGGTGCGCACCCCAGGAGACCGTAACAAGGACCACAAGTCGGCGCAGCCCATGTCAGCGGGAAACCTCCGAGGGCGTAAGGTCAATACAGTTGGCATAAAGTTGGGACGAGGAGGCCGTGATGCCGAAGCAAGTCGTGCCCGAGGAGAAGCGGCGACGGCGCCGTCCCACCAAGAGCGGCACCGTGCTGTCAGAGAGCCTGATCGTCCAGACCGCGCTGCGGATGCTGCGCGAGCACGGCAGCTCCGGGCTCACCGCGCGGCGCCTGGGCACGGCGCTCGACTGCGACCCCAGCACGCTCTACCGCTACTTCCGCGGCATGGACGACCTCACCCTCGCCATCGGCGACGCCCTCATCGGACAGGCTCTGCACGGCTGGGAGCCGACGGGGGAGTGGCGGGCCGACCTGCGGGCCATCGGGCTGCGCATTCACGCGGCTTACGTCGCCCATCCGCAGGCGGCCCAACTGACCACCAGCCGCGTCACCGGCCGGGCGAACGAGCTGGCAGCGGACGAGGCGGTCCTGGAAGTGCTGCGCACAGCCGGGTTCCCGTTGCCCGAAACGGTGCAGATCTACCACGCCTTCATCGACCAGACGCTGGCCTTCGCCGCGCTGGACGCCGCCTCCCTGGCCCTGCCCAGCGCCGCGTTGCGTGCCGACGAGGACATGTGGCGCTCGACGTACGCCCGACTGCCGGCGGCGACCCACCCGCGCATCGCCGAGGCCGCGCCCCTCCTCGCCACCCGCATGGTCACCAGCGCCTATCCGGCGGCGCTGGACATGCTGCTGGAGAGTGCGGCCACCCGACTGGAACTGCTGCGCCGCCCAGCGTGAATCCCTCGCCCGGTGCGCGCAGTCCGGGCGAGGCCGCACGTGCCTCGCCGGTGTCCACGCCGGGCCGCGAGGCTCTCGCGGCCCGGCGCCGGCGACACGTGTCCGCGCGCTACGCGCTCTTCGGCGCCGCCTGCTGCACGACCTCGAAGGACCACAGAGTCGACCCGCTCGCGGCCGGCTTGGGGCGCTCACCGCTCTCCGCGCCACCACCTTGGTGGGCCGCCTTCATGGGGCCCTCCATCCACGCCTGGAAGGACTCCTCGTCACGCCACCGTGTGTAGACGAGGTAGTTGTCGGTGCCTTCGAGAGGCCTCGGGAGTTCGAACCACTCGAACCCGTCGGAGTTCTCCACGGCATGGGCGCGGGAGGCGAACCGCTTCTCGAGCGTCTCTCGCTGCTCGGCGGGGACGGTCAGTACATTGATCTTGACTACGCTCATGGCTCCATCCTGCCGCACGGCAGCCGGAAGACGCGGAGCGGCTCGTCCCGGACGCGGTTGCGCCGACGCCGTACGGATCAGGATCGGCGCGGCTGTTGCGCGGTGGACGAACCGCAGGGCACGGACACTCCGGCCGGGGCCACTGGATTCAACGGTGACATGTCACGTACAGCCGGGCCCAGGACGTGTTGGCGTACCCCCTCGGGTTCCACACGGTCGCCGGTGACTCCGGCTGGACCGCTGCGGTGGAGTCCCAGGCCCGGGCGACCAGTTCCGTCCCGCCTGCGGGCAGCGTGAGGGTGGCGCGCCAGTGCTGCCACGTCCATGGGTTCTCCGGCGCGTCCAGATCGGCGCGAATCCAGGTGCTGCCGCCGTCGCCGGACACATCCACGCGGGCCACGGTCCGGTCGTCCCCGGCGAGAGCGAAGCCGGTGACGTGGGTGGGCCCGGCCGGCACCTGTGCGCCGTACTCGGGTTGCAGGATGGCGCAGTGGATGGTGATGGGGCCCAGGGTGATGCCTTCGCCGGGTTCGGTGTTGTGCGGGTCGGCCTCGGGAGGCAGGACGCTGTAACCGGTCTGGAAGTAGTTGTCGGTCGGTTGAGCCTGGGCGGTGATGCGCTGGAGCCATTTGACGCTGCGGGCTCCGATCCAGCCCGGGACGACCACGCGCAGCGGGGCGCCGTGTGCGGTGGGCAGTGCCTGGTCGTTCATGGCCCAGGCCAGAAGCACTTCCTCGGAGGTGGCTTTCGCCGTCGGGATGGAGGCGCCGAACGGTTGTGGAGGGTCGGCCTCCTGTGACACGTCGGCGCCGGTGAAGGCAATGTGCGCCGCGTGGCCCTGCAGTCCGGCCTCGGCCAGCACCTTTGCCAGGCTCACTCCGCTCCAGCGTGCGGTGGAGGTGGCTCCCGGGCCCCAGGGCTGCTGGCCGGGGATGTCGCGGAACCGCATCAGATCGGCGCGCCGGTTGCCTGCGCACTGCAGGGTCGCCACCACGGTCCGCTGGGGGAAGCGATGCCGCAGGTCGTCCATCGACAGCTCAAGGGGGCGATCGACCAGGCCGTCCACCCGCAGTCGCCAGTTCCCCGCATCGATGCGGGGGATCGGCCCGTGATTGCGGCCGTAGAAGGTGTCCAGAGGGGTGATGTGGTCCAGGAGCGCGCCCGGGGGTGGTTCGGCGTTGAAGGGTTCCACGTCATATACCACCATGTCACTACGTTTTTCCCAGATGCCCATATGGCCACTATCTTCTAACTCGCCTGGATTGGCAGCCTTGTCGACGACTCTCGGTCGGGCCGCCGGCACCGTTCACCCCGACGGCCGGATCCGCCACAGGTGTCCCCTCAGCCGTTCACGGCCGAGGAGGACCCCTACGGCTTACCTACGCTCAGCTGTCCGGCTCGGTGGACGCCTGGCCGTGTCCGTGGCTCAGGTTGAGCCCGGGAGTGGGCTACCGCATTGTTGGTTGCGGTAGTCGTTGCCGCATGTCAGCGGCTGTCGTCGCACCCCTGTCCTGTCCTCCGCCCTGGCGGCCGCGCCAGGGCGGAGTCTCTTCCCGGGATGCCGATGACCAGGGAGAGAACGCGAGGCTCTTCCTCACATGCGCCAAGCGGCGGTGCCCGACTCCCTCACGGCCCGCTCGGGTATCTCGGCGAGCCGAGGATTTCCCCGTGCTGTGGCGGCATGTCCGCCACACGACAGGAGGGAACGCCGACGAACCAGGCCATCGACCATCCGCCGATTCGAAAGCGCACGCGATGTCCACTGAACTCAACGAACCAGTTGCTCATCCCCCCTCCGCTTCCCCGCCGGGGCCATCCCGGCGCACATTCATCGTGACGACCACCGCGGTCGGTGGCGCGGCCGTGGCGGGCGGCCTGGTCACGGCGCAGCCTCCGCCCGGAGCCGAGGAGACGGCCGCAGCCGAGGCCGCGCCCACCAGTCGCGTCACCCTGACCGTCAACCGCAAGCGGCACACGGTCACGATCGACAACCGGACCTCGCTCCTCGACCTGCTGCGTGAACACCTCGGGTTGACCGGCTCCAAGAAGGGGTGCGATGCAGGTGCCTGCGGCGCCTGCACTGTCCTGGCCGACGGCCACCGGGTCAACTCCTGCCTGACCTTGGCGGTGCGCCTGGAAGGCGCCGAGATCACCACCATCGAGGGCCTGGCCGACGGCGATCGTCTGCATCCGCTGCAGCAGGCGTTCATCGATGAGGACGCGTTCCAGTGCGGCTACTGCACCCCCGGCCAGATCATGTCGGGCATCGGCTGTATCCAGGAGGGCCACACCGGCTCCGAGGAGGAGATCCGGGAGTGGATGAGCGGCAACATCTGCCGCTGTGGCTGCTACGTGAAAATCGTCCGAGCGGTCGAGCGGGCCGCGGGCGGCAAGTGAGGGACGGTCTCCATGTACCCCTTCTCGTTCACCAAAGTCTCCGACACCCGTGAGGCACTCCAGGCGGGCCGGCGCGGGGGTCGGTACGTCGCCGGTGGCACCACTCTTGTCGACCTCATGCGCGAGACCGTCGAACGCCCCCACGCCCTTGTCGACATCAGTGCCCTGCCGCTGCGCGAGATCACGGTCACCGAGCGCGGGGGCCTGCGCATCGGTGCACTCGCACGGATGGCCGAGACCGCCACCCACCCCGTGGTGCGTCGCTCCTATCCTGTGATATCCGAGGCGCTTCAGCTGGGCGCCTCCGCACAACTGCGGAACATGGCCACCATCGGCGGCAACATCATGCAGCGCACCCGTTGCACGTACTTCCGGGACGTGACCGCCGCGTGCAACAAGCGTGAACCGGGCTCGGGATGCGCCGCACTGCACGGCTTCAACCGCAGTCACGCGATCCTGGGCACCTCCGACCACTGTGTGGCCACCCACCCCTCCGATGTCGCTGTGGCCTTCGCGGCGCTGGAGGCTGTTGTCCACCTGCTGGGTCCGGACGGCGAGCGCGGTGTCCCCATCGTCGAGTTCCTGTTGCGGCCGGGAGACACCCCGCAACGTGAACAAGCCCTTCGGCCAGGCGAACTGATCACTGCGGTGGAGATCCCGGCTCATCCGCGTCCGCTGAAGTCGGGCTACCTGAAGGTGCGCGACCGGCAGAGCTACGAGTTCGCCCTGGCCTCGGCGGCCATCGCGCTGCACCTGCGGGGCGGGGTGATCCGCGAGGCCAAGGTCGCCGCCGGAGGCGTGGGCACCGTGCCGTGGAAGCTGCCCGCCGTCGAACAGCGCCTCATCGGCGAACGCCCCTCAGCAGCCCTGTGGGCCGACGCAGCCGCGCGGGCAGCGGACGGAGCCCGTCCCCTTGCGCACAACCGTTTCAAGGTCGAGCTGCTGGGGCGCACCGTCGAGCGCCAGCTGCGCACCCTAGGAGGTACTCGGTGAGTCCCCAGCCGCAGTCAGCCGTCGGCGCGCCGCTGTCCCGGGTGGACGGGCGGCTGAAGGTCACCGGCAAAGCGAAGTATGCCGCCGAACATCACGTCGACACGGTGGTGCACGCGGTCGTCGTCGACAGCAGTGTCGGCCGTGGCCGCATCACCGGCGTCGATACCCGAGCCGCCCTCGCCCAACCCGGCGTCCTGAAGGTCATCAGCCACCTCAATGCACCCAAACTCGCCTATCGCGAGAACGGGAGCTCCAACAACCCGCCCGGTGAGCGGCTGCACGTCTTCCAGGACGACAAGGTCCACTTCCACGGGCAGCCGGTCGCCGTCGTGCTGGCCACCACGCTGGAGGCCGCCCAGCACGGGGCGAGCCTGGTACAGGTCCGCTACGACGCCGAGCGGCCTTCGACCGACCTGGCCAGGGCCCCGGCGCACGACCCTGTGACTTACGCGCGCGGCGACGCGGACAAGGCCATGCGGTCCGCCGCGGTACGCCTGGAGATGACGTACCGGACCGCCCGCACCCACCAGAACGCGATGGAGCCGCACGCCACCATCGCCCGCTGGGACGGCAACAGGCTCACCGTGTGGGACAAGACCCAGTGGGTCGGTGGCACGCAGACGGAACTCGCTGCCGTCTTCGGCATCCCGCGGGACGCTGTGCGGGTCATCTCGCCGTTCGTCGGTGGCGCATTCGGCAGCGGCCTGAGGGCCTGGCCGCACGTCACCATCGCGGCCCTCGCCGCCCGCGTGGCGGGCCGCCCGGTCAAGCTCGCGCTGACGCGCAGGCAGATGTACTTCGGTACGGGTTACCGGCCCGCGTACGAGTGCGGCGTGCGTCTGGGCAGCGACCGGCGCGGCCGACTGACCGCGATGGTCCACGACATCAAGGCGGAGACCTCGACCTACGAGGACTTCCAGGAGGACGTCCTGGCAGCGGGGCAGATGCTCTACAGCATGCCGAACGTCCGCCAGGCGTACCGGAGGGTGCCGCTGGATGTGAACACGCCGCTGTACATGCGCGGTCCCGGCTTCGCCACCGCCGCTCACGTCATCGAGTCGGCGATGGACGAACTCGCCCACCACCTGGGCATCGACCCCGTCGAACTGCGTCGGCGCAATGAACCAGCCGCTGACGAGTCCACTGGCCTGCCGTTCTCCACCCGCCGCCTGCGCGAGTGCTACACCACCGGTGCCCGTGAGTTCGGGTGGCAGCGCCGCAACCCCGAGCCCCGCTCCACCCGCGACGGTGACTGGCTGATAGGCACCGGCATGGCCGCCGGTGTCTACGAGACCGTCCGCAAGGCGGCCAAGGCCCGCGTGCGGCTGGATGCCGACGGCACTGCCCTGGTCGAGGCCGCGACCAGCGACATGGGCCCCGGTACCTACACCTCCATGACCCAGGTCGCCGCCGACGCCCTGGGCCTGGCCCTGCGCAACGTCACCTTTCGGCTCGGCGACACCCTCATGCCGCCGACTCCTCCGCACAGTGGCTCCATGACCATGGCAAGCGTCGGCTCCGCCGTCCAGGCCGGCTCAGACACGGTGCGGCGGCAGGCGATCAAGCTCGCTGTCGAGGACGTGCGATCCCCTCTGCACGGCGCGAACCCCGGCGACGTCGTCGTGCGCGGCGGCCGGCTGCACCTGAAAGACAATCCCGCACGCGGAGAGACGTACCAGCGGCTGCTCTCCCGCAACGAGCGCACCCACCTCGAGACGGTCGGCTCCTTCGAGCCGCCGTCGGGGCCGGAGCGGTTCTCGCTGTACGCCTACGGCGCGACGTTCGCCGAGGTCGCCGTGGACGCCCGCCTCGGGCTGGTGCGGGTGCGGCGGGTGCTCGGCGTCTACGACGCCGGCCGGATCATCAGCCCCAAGCTGGCGGACAGCCAGGCATTGGGCGGCATCGTGGGCGGCATCGGCACGGCCCTGCTGGAGCACACGGTCACCGACCACCGCGACGGCCGGATCGTCAACGCCAACCTCGCCGACTACCTTGTCCCCGTCAACGCCGATGTCCCCGACCTGCGGGCGATCTATCTGGAGGGTGAGGACCGCGAGGCCGACCCCATCGGTGTCAAGGGGCTCGGCGAGCTCGTCCACATCGGCGTCGCGCCCGCCCTCACCAACGCGGTCTTCCATGCCACCGGCCGCCGGATCCGCGAACTGCCCATCACAGCTGAAGTGCTGCTGTGAGTCTCCGGGTGGCCGGTGAGCGGCTCGGCCACCCGCAGACTCCTCACGGCACGTCCGCGGCCGGACACCTGAGCGGCCCGGCTGCGCAGGTGCTCAGCGAAAGGCCGGCTGCCCGGTGACCGCCTGACCGACGACGAGCGTGTGCATCTCGACGGTTCCTTCGTAGGTCAGCACGGACTCCAGGTTGTTCATGTGCCGGATCACCGGGTACTCCAGGGAGATGCCGTTGGCCCCGAGAACGGTGCGGGCGGTGCGGCAGATGTCCAGTGCCTCGCGGACGTTGTTGAGCTTGCCCAGACTCACCTGTTCGGGCCGCAGCGTACCGGCGTCCTTGCGCCGGCCCAGGTGGAGAGCCAGCAGTACGCCCTTGGTGTACTCCAGGTACATGTCCGCGAGCTTCTGCTGCGTCAGCTGGAACGCCCCGATCGGCTTGCCGAACTGGGTCCGCTCCATGGCGTAGGACTGGGCGGCGTGCAGCGAGGACCGGGCCGCGCCCATCGCTCCCCAGACGATGCCGTAGCGGGCTTCGTTGAGGCAGCTGAGGGGGCCCTTGAGGCCGCGGACCTCGGGGAAGACGGCGTCTGCGGGAAGGCGTACCGCGTCGAGGACCAGTTCGCTGGTGACGGACGCGCGCAGGGAGAGCTTGTGCTTGATCTCCGGGGCCGAGAAGCCCGGAGTGTCGGTGGGCACCACGAAGCCGCGTACGCCGTCGTCGGTCTGTGCCCACACCACGGCCACGTCGGCCACGCTGCCGTTGGTGATCCACATCTTGCGGCCGTCGAGGACCCAGTCGTCGCCGTCGCGTCGCGCCCGGGTGCGCATGTTGCCCGGGTCGGAGCCGACGTCGGGCTCGGTGAGGCCGAAGCAGCCGATCGCCTCGCCGGCGGCCATCGACGGAAGCCAGCGCTGCTTCTGCTCCTCGCTGCCCCACTTCCAGATCGCGAACATCGCCAGTGAGCCCTGCACGGAGACCAGGGAGCGGATGCCGGAGTCGGTGGCCTCCAGTTCGAGACAGGCCACTCCGTACTCGGTGGCCGACATGCCGGCACAGCCGTAACCCTCCAGATGCATGCCGAGCACGCCCAGAGCTCCGAGCTCCTTGGTCAGGCCGCGGATGTCGGGGATGGTTCCCCGTTCGAACCAGTCGGCCACGTAGGGGTCGGTCAACTGGGCGCAGAGCTGGCGTACCGAGGAGGCGACGGCCTTCTCGTCGGGGGTGAGGAGGTCGTTCAGACCGGCAGGGTCGCGGGGGTCGAGCGAGGGCAGTCGGGCCGGGGAATTCATGAGTTCTTCTCCTGTGAGGGCTCGGTGAGCCAGCGGCGGATGTCGGCATTGTGTTCGCCGAGACGAGGTGGTGGCCGGTAGCTGGTGACCGGGGTTGCCGAATAGGTGATGGGGTGCCGGATCTGAGGTGGTGAGGAGGGTCCGACCGAGACGGTCGGCTCGAGGCCGAGCGACTGGGCCAGTGCGATGCCGGCGGCGAGGTCGCCGACTTTCCCCGCGGGTACACCGACGGCGGTGAGCCGCTGCGCCCATGCCTCCGCGGTGTCGCGCGCGAGGCGCTCCTCGAGCGCTCGGACGAGTTCCGGGCGGTTGGCCACCCGGGCCGGATTCGTTGCGAAGCGTTCGTCGTCGGCCAGACCCGGTGACTGCACCACCTCGGCGAGCCGGCGGAACTGCCCGTCGTTCCCGCAGGCGACGGCGAGCAGGTCGTCCTTGCAGCGCAGTGTTTCGTACGGCGCGATCGAGGGGTGCCGGTTGCCCATCCGTCCCGGGGCTTGACCCGTAGCGAGGTACGCCGAGGCCTGATTGGCGAGCGAACCGAGCAGCGTGGACAGCAGGTTGACCTCGACGTGTTGGCCCTCACCGGTGCGCTCACGGGCCTGGAGCGCCGCGAGGATGCCGATGGTGGCGTCCTTGGCCGTCAGTACGTCGACCAGGGCCACGCCGGCCTTCGTCGGGTCGGCGTCCGGGTCGCCGGTGATGCTCATCAGCCCGCCCACGGCCTGGACGAGGAAGTCGTAGCCCGCCAGTGCCGCACCGCCGCGGCTGCCGAAGCCGGTCACCGAGCAGTACACGATGCGCGGGTTGGTCCGGCGGACCGAGTCGTAGCCGAGTCCCCGTCCGGCGAGTGCTCCGTCCTTGAAGTTCTCCACCAGAACGTCGGCGCGGTCGGCCAGCGTCCGGGCCAGCCGGAGGTCTTCGGCGTCGTTCAGGTCGAGGGTCACCGACCGCTTCGACCGGTTGGCGCACTCGAAGTAGCTGCTGGAGTCGGCGGTCCAGGGGGGACCCCACGTACGGGTGTCGTCGCCGGAACCAGGGCGCTCCACCTTGATCACGGTGGCCCCCAGGTCCGCCAGCATCACCGAGGCGAGCGGGCCCGCCAGGACGCGGCTGAAGTCGGCGACGACGACACCGTCGAGCGGCAGCGGCATCATCGTCCTCCCCGCTGGCCCTCACGTCGTCCGTCGACGCGTCGCGGGAGGTTCCACGGGTTGTCGGTGCGTGCCGCGGGGGGCACCCACGCATCCGGTGCGGACTGGTAGGTCACGGGTCTGACGAACCGGTCCAGGGCGGCTGCTCCCACAGAGGTGGCAGCGGCGTTCGACGTGGCGGGCCAGGGGCCACCGTGGTGCTGGGCCCAGGTGTAGGCGACGCCGGTCGGCCAGTCGTTCACGGTGACCCGGCCCACGGTCCGGGTGAGTGCCTCCACCAGCCGGGGGGCGTCGGGGTCGGTGTCGTCGCCGGTCACGACGGTGCCCGCCAGACTGCCCTGGAGCGTTGCGAGTGCAGAGCGCAGTTCCCGGTCGTCGGCGTACTCGACGACCACCGCGACGGCTCCGAAGCACTCCTCCAGGAGCCGGCTGCCCTTGCGCAGCGCGCTGATCGGCGCCGAAAGGACCGCGGCCGGCGCACCCCAGCCGTTTCCCGTGCCGGGGACGCTGCGTACGAGGGAGGCGCCTGCCGTCACCAGGTCGGGAAGACCGCGCTCGACCGAGGCGGCGATCTCCTCGGTCAGCATCACCGGCTGCGGTGCGGCCTGCGCCAGTGCGTCACCGACGATCCGTGCGGCATCGTGCCCCGCGGGAACCAGCAGCAGACCCGGTTTGGTGCAGAACTGCCCCCAGCCCAGCGTGAACGATCCGACGAAGCCGCTCGCGACGTCGTCGATCCGTGAGGCCGCGGCCCGGGTGACGACGACGGGGTTGACGGTGCCCATCTCGGCGTAGACCGGGATCACGCGTTCACGTTCGTTCGCCAGGCGCCACAGTGCCAGTCCGCCGGCCTGGGAACCGGTGAACGCCACCGCGGCGATGCCCTCCGCGCGGACCAGGTTCGTCCCTGCCTGCCTACCGGTCACCAGTGCGAAGGTTCCGTCGGGAGCACCGGCCTCGCGGAGTGCCTGCCCGGCGACCTGCGCCAGGCGCAGGCTGAGCGTCACGTGTGCCGGGTGCGCTTTCACCACGACCGGGCAGCCGGCCGCGAGGGCGGAGGCGGTGTCGTTGCCGAGCACGGAGAAGGCGAACGGGAAATTGCTCGCCCCGAACACCGCGACCGGCCCGACCGGTTGGTTGACCCGGACGAGACGGGGGGACGTCGCGGTGGCCTCGTCGACGGTGACCCCCAGATACGACCCCTCCGCCGCCACGTCGCCGTAGAAGCGAAGCTGGCCGGCGGTGCGCGCCAGTTCCGATGTCAGCCGCACCGCCCCGAGCCCGGTCTCCTCGTCGGCGAGCGCTACCAGTTCCTCGGCATGGCTCTCCAAGCCGTCCGCGACAGCACGCAGCCATGTGCGCCGCCGCTCGGGCGAGACAGCGGCCACCGCCGGGGCCGCCTGCGCCGCTTGTTCCACCACGGCGCGTACGACGTCCGGGGGCGTGTCCTCGACCGTGCCGACCGGCCGGCCGTCGTAGGGCCGATAGCTCGTGGTCGTCTTCATCGCACGTCCTTTCCTGCCGCTCAAGGACGGTCAGCGCGTCGCAGGGTCTCGAGGTTGCGCCGTTGCTCGGGCTGGGGCATGACCTTCTCCGTTCACTCGGGACGGCACGACGGTACGGAGAACGCACGGATTCCTCATTGGATAAAATGCACCTCCACAGTCCTTGATTGGACAGATCGCACAGGAGGGCTTCGTGGCGGTTCCGACGGTTGCCTCGCTGTGCAGGACTCTGGGAAAGGACCTCACGCCGGCCCCGGGATTCACCGTGCCGGCACGGGAAGTGTCCGCCGTGCACATCAGCGAGCTGCTCGACCCGACCGGCTACCTGACGGGCGGCGAGCTGCTGCTGACGACGGGCCTGTCCCTTCCCAGGAACAAGCTCGGCTGCGAACGCTACGTCGGCCGGCTGGCGGAGGCAGGGCTGAGCGCGTTGGCCCTCGGGCTCGGCCCCGTGCACACCGAGATCCCGGCGCCGCTCCTGGCCGCCTGCCGAAAGCTCGACCTCCCCCTGCTCCTGGTCCCTGCGCCCACCCCGTTCCTTCGCATCACGAAGGCTTACTGGGCCGCCGTGTCCCGCTCGGCCGAGCAACACCTCAAGGACGTCCTGGCGACGCAGCGAGCACTGGTCGACGCGGCGGCGTCCGTGGATCCGGTCACCATGGTGCTGCGCACCCTGAGCCGGTCGCTCGACGCGTGGGCGGCGGCGTTCTCGCCGACCGGTGAGATCGACCAGGTGGTTCCCGCCTCGGCCGCCGCGGAGGCCGAGCGGGTGAGGCGGGAGATCGTGCGGCTGGAGGGCGCCGGCGCGCACTCCGCGGCCTCGTTCTCCACCGGCTCGGCGGCGGTGATCGTGTTCCCGCTGGCGGTGCGGGAGCAAGCCGCCGGGTTCCTCGCGGTCGGCACGTCCGCACCGCTGGATTCCACGCGGCGGAGGGCGGTGCTGACAGCGTCAGCCTTGCTGAGCCTGGATTCCGTGAGGCGCTCCCGCGCTGAATCCGTGGCCGACGAAGGGCAACGCTGCGTCGGGCTGCTGGTTGATTTCGGATATGTGGAGGCGGCGCGGCGGCTCGCGGGTGCGGTGCGGGCACCGAGCCCACCGGACCACGTGCGTCTCCTCGCCCTGCGAGGCCGGCAGAGCGACATCCTCACCACAGCGGTGCGCGGTTGGTGTCCCGAGACGATCGCCCTCCAGACCGACCGTCACACGGCCTGGTTTCTGATCCCTGCGGACCATCCACCGACCACGCGTCTGGAGGACGCCGTACGGCGGGCCGATCCCAAGACGGCGGCTGTCCTGTCGGATGTGGTCCCGGTCGAGCAGACGGCGGCGGTTCGAGCGGTCGTCGCCGCGACACTGGGCGGCCTCGCATCGGGGACGCGACTGCTGGCGTCTGCGTCCGCGGGACCGTACAACGCCGGTCTCGCCGCGCGTTTGGCCGAAGCTTCGGACCGGTTGACCGAGACCCAGCGCCAGACTCTCGTCGACTACCTGCGCCATCACGGCCAGTGGGAGGCGGCCTCCCGTTCACTCGGCGTCCATCGCAACACGCTCCGGCATCGCATCGCCCGGTGCGAAGCACTGCTGGAGGTCGATCTCGCCGACCCGGACGTCACAGCGCAGTTGTGGCTGCTCCTTCGTCGGCGTGGGGTGGCGTAGAGGCGCACCTGATCCCGCTCGAGGTCGTCCGGCAACAGTCGGCAGGCGGCCGTCCCGGGCCGGATGGACGAGGGTCCGGCGGGCAGGAGAGCTCCACGGCGGGGGCGCCTCGCCGGGCGGCCCGACCCCCTCCGTGAGGCGTGTTCACGCCGTGGCGGTTTTGCGTCACTCCCCGTCTCTTGTATGCGGAACCTGTCTTACCGAACCATCGAGCCCGTTGATCACGAGAGCCCTCGGCTCTCGCATGTGCGTGCGATGGGGAGGATGTTGTGAGGACACAACGGTTCCGGCGGATCCTGGCCACGGGTGTGGCCGCAGCCGCCGTCGGCTCGGCGCTGCTGGCCGCTCCGGCCTGGGCGTAGGGCGGGGAGATCGGTGCGGCCGCGACCGGGACCGGCCCGGTGCCGGTCGCGCCCGCGATGACGCAGGGCCTGGACACCTCCGCCCGCGCGGGCAGTCCGGCCCAGGCGGCGCGAGCCCACCTGAAGGATCACCAGAAGACGTACAAGGTCCCGTGTCGGACCTGAAGCTGCTGAGGAGCACCAAGAACGGCACCCAGACCTCGGTGCGCTTCCAGCAGGAGCACCGCGGCGTTCCGGTCTTCGGCGCCCAGTACGCGGTGCAGACCCAGGCCGCCGACGGCGGCCAGCAGGTCACTTCTGCGACCGGCACCCTCTACACGGACCTCACCGTGTCCACCGCTCCCAAGGTGTCCGAGGCCGTCGCCGAGCAGCGCATGTTCGTCCTCGACGCGCATCTGCGGTCGGTCGGGGGCGCGAAGCCCGGTAAGCACGGTCTCGTCGTCCTGCCCGACGCACGCGGTGGCGTGCTGGCATGGCACTTCACCGTCACCGGCGCCAGACCCGACGGCAGCCCGGTGCGCCAGGAGGTGTACATCGACGCACGCGTGGGTGGTGTCGCCCTCTCGTACAACAACGTCGACGCCGCCGACGTGTCGCCCGCACAGGGAACAGGCGTACGCGTCGACGGCAGCGAAGCGAAGCTGGACGTCAACAAGGAGGCGGACGGCTCGTACACGCTGGTCGACTCCACGCGTCCCATGTACGCCGGGACCGGCGGGCAGATCCGGACGTACGACGCGCAGCGCAAGAGCTACAAGCTCGTCGCCGGTGGGCCGGTCACCGACGACATCCCGCTGGCGACGTCCGCGACCAGCCGCTTCGACGACGCGAACACCGCCTCCGGCGCGGTCGACGCGCACATCAACGCCGCCAAGGTCTACGAGTTCTACAAGGACCGGATCGGCCGTGACGGCATCGACGGCAAGGGCGGCTCCATCCACTCCGTGGTCAATGTCGCCAGCAACGGCCAGGACTATGCGAACGCGTTCTGGGACGGCGACAAGATGGTCTACGGCCACATGAAGGGCGTTCCGCTGTCGGTGGCGCTGGACGTCGTGGGCCACGAGATGACGCACGGCGTCACCGAACACTCCGCAGGGCTCGTCTACCTCAACCAGTCGGGCGCCCTCAACGAGGCGATATCCGACTACTTCGGCAACGCCATGGAGACCGCCGACAAGGGCGTCGCCATGAGCGACCCGGACTCCGGTCTCGTCGGCGAGTACCTCTGCAACGGCACCAAGTCGCCGAGGGAGTGCGCCCTGCGCGACCTGAACGACGGCCGCAACGCGCAGAAGGACTACAAGCCCATCACGCTCGACATCGACAACGGCGGTGTGCACGCCAACTCCACCATCGTCGGCGGCGCGCTGTGGGACATCCGCAAGAACCTCGACCCGCAGCTCGCGGACCGCATCGTCTACCGGGCGGCGCAGGACTACCTCACGCCGCTGTCCGGCTTCACCGACATGCGTAACGCGGTCACCCTCGCCGCCAAGTCCCTGAAGGTCTCCGAGAACGACCTCGCCGTCATCGGCAAGGCCTTCGACGGCCATGGCATCGAGCGGGACTGGGAGCAGAAGGGCGGCTCGCACGACGGCACCACCATCGCCTCCCACGTGCTGCCCGCCTACGAGGTCCACGGCGGTATCGACGAACAGGCCGCGCAGATCAACGGCGACGTCTACGCCATCGGCCACGGCGACGCGGTCGCATGGGGCGCGGGATCGGCCCGCTTCGGCATCACCGTCGGCCGCTTCAGCGAGCAGAACGGCAAGTCAGGGCACGAACTCACCGTCGACGACGCGTACTTGCTCGACCCGTCCCTCGACGACCAGCGGATCGTCTTCACCCGGGTCAGTGCCGACGGCATCGGCATCTACACGGCGGGCAACAAGGGCCAAGGCGCGATCAAGAAACTCGTCGACCATGCGAACGCCGACGAGACCGAGCCGGTCACCGACCACGGCAACCTCGCCTACATCAGCACCGGCGCCGACGGCGAACAGGACGTCATGCTGCGCAAGGCCGACGGCACCACGGTCAACGTGACACCCGAACCGGGCACCAGGGCCGCCCGCCTGACGATGAAGCACGGCACGATCGCCTGGGCCGGCGGCGCCGACAACACGTACCTCACTGTCTACGACATCGCCACCGGCACCACTCAGAGCAAGCGGATCAGCGGCTGGCTCTTCAACACCCTCGGCGACATCCAGCTCACCTCCGACCGGGTCTTCTGGCGGGAGGACGGCGGGTTCCTGATCCCCAGCACCAGCTTCGTCTCCGCCCCGCTGGGCGATCTGAGCAAGGCGGCGAAGCTGCGCTACCCCACCAGCACCTACCTGGCCCAGTTCTCGGTCACCGACGACTACTTCGCCTACTCGACGTACGACCTCTGGGGTGCTCTCGGTTCCTGGAACGGACCGGGCAAGGTGAAGGTCGCCAAGACCGCCGACGTCGTCGCGGGCGTCGACGCCTTCAGCCGGGTCTCCTGCTCCTCCGGTGCTCAGCTGGCCCCCTCCCTCGGTGACGGTCAGCGTGTGGCCTGGCTCGACACCACGGCGGCCGACACCGACGTGGTCTCCCGGGAGACGTTCGCCGGAAGCTGCGAGTAGCACGCTCACGAGGCGTGGGCCCGGACACGCGGCGCCGGTCCACTGCGGAGGCGGGTACCTGCTGTGGCCGGCCACGGTCTTCCAGAAGTGCTTCGGGGCGGCGCAGGCGCCGCCCCGAAGCCTGCTGCGGCGGGGACGTCAGGAGCGCCTGATCGAGTCGAGATGGGCGAACACCACCACATTGGACTCGTAGTCGTGGACGCGGCGGTTGTAGTTCCCGCCGCAGGTGATCAACCGCAGTTGAGGGGTGCGAGCGTTGCCGTAGACCCGGGCGTCGGGGAAGGAGGCCTTGCTGAAGGTTTCGACGGAATCGACGGTGAAGTCGGCGACGGAGCCGTCCGCGCGGGTGATGTCCACCTTGCTGCCCGGCCTGAGGGTGCGGAGCAGCACGAACACCGCCGGTCCGGTCTTGGTGTCGACATGCCCCACCACGATCGACGTCCCCCGCTCACCGGGGGAGGCACCGTCCTTGTACCAGCCCACCAGGTTCGGGTTCTTCGCGGGTGGCGCGTTCAACTGCCCCGAGGCGCCCACGGAGAGCCGGGTGAACGGTGCATTCACCGCGATCTGCGGAATCACGATCCTCTTCGGCTTCGACCGCGACAGACCCTTCCTCGCAGCACGCGTCGGCGCATTCGGCTGGGGCTTCGCGGAAGCGACGGCCGCGGGAGGCGCGACGGCTGCGGGCGGGGCCGGTGGCGTCGGATCCGCCGAGCCTGCCAGTGAGTTGTGGATGAGCAGAGCGCCCAGTCCTACGGCCGCGGCCGGCCACACCAGAGCACGGCTGACAACGCGGGGCACCGGTCTGCTCGGGGGCTGATCCGGCGGGGCCGGCTGTGAGAGGGCCATCAGACAATGCCTTTCATCAACTGGGGTGGCGGTCAGACGCCAGCAGACTGACAAGCAGCCAACTCCGGCGGCGCGGTCGCGGCCGCCGGCGCCCTTCCCAGGGCGACAGCGGCCGCGACCGCACAGCAACCGGCGAGCGCCAACCGATCAGGCCGTCGCGCCGTTCGACGCGCGCCGACGGCGCAGCATGTAGGCACCCACCCCGAGACCGCCAAGCAGCAGCACCGAACCCGCGGCCAGACCGTTGCCGGACTGCGCCAACCCGCCGCCGCCGGCGCGCACGCCGCCGCGCGGATGCTGCTTCTCGTGGTGCTTGCCGAAGTGACGGCCGTGCTCTTCCTCGGAGCCGGACTGCTCCTCCTCCTGGCCGGCAGGTTCCTGGCTCTCCTCCTCGCTCGAGTCGTCGCCGTCTTCGGTCTTGGCCATGGCCAGGGCGCCGCCGCCGGCGCGTACGCCGCCGCGCGGATGCTGCTTCTCGTGGTGCTTGCGGAAGTGACGGCCGTGCTCTTCCTCGGAGCCGGACTGCTCCTCTTCCTGGCCGTCCTTCTTGGCGGCGTGCTCCTGGCGCTCCTCTTCCTGGGCGTCCTTCTGGGCGGCGTGCTCCTGGCGCTCTTCTTCCCGGGCGTCCTTCTTGGCGTCGCGCTCCAGGCGCTCCTCTTCCTGGGCGTCCTTCTTGGCTTCGTGCTTCTCGCGCTCCTCCTCGCTCGAGTCGTCGCCGTCTTCGGTCTTGGCCATGGCCAGGGCGCCGCCGCCGGCGCGTACGCCGCCTTGCGGATGCCGCTTCCCGTGGTGCTCGCCGAAGTGACGGCCGTGCTCTTCCTCGGAGGCGGATCGCTCGTCGTGGTCGGAGTGCTCCCCACCCTTGTGCCTGTCGTGCCCCTCGCTGACGTAGGAAGTACCGCCGTTCGAAGCCCGAAGCTCACCCACCGACACGGGATGCGCGGCGGGAGCGGAAAACGCGACGGCCGCGGCAACCGCCGCGGAGGCGAACATGGTCCGGGTCACTCGCATCAGAGGTAGTCCTTTCGTCGCCACCGCGAAGGCCGGCACCACGCCGGCACAGTGGAATCGCGGTAGCAACGTCATTACTTCAACCCGATCATCAGCTCAAAGCACTGTAAGACACGACATGTGCCCCAGCTCGTACTCCCTCCGAGTGCCTCCAGGCCGAAAAGTAACCCGGTCGGCAGCACCCCATCAGCACCAGCAGTGCGAGGTCCGCCGCAATACGAGTGCGCTCTCCGGAATGTCGATGTGCCGCACATGAACGCCTCGATGACGAAGCGTCAGGTGTGCCGCGGCAGCCGGCCTCGTGTGACACAGGCGGCGAGCCCTGCGAAAGGCGGGTGGCAACAAGCCGCGGCGGTTGCGGGGTGTCATCCCAGCGTGTGCATGGCCAACACGGGCGGGCACCGGCCGACGCTTCGGTGGGTGGGCGGTGCATGGTGACCTGCAGGGGCAGTGCCGGGTGTGCCCACGCACGGCTGACACCAGCCTGCGGTGGGGGAGTCGGCGGTGAGGGTAAGGCATGCGGTGGCGGCCCTGGTCGCGGTCTTGATGCTGCCCCGGCATTCACAACTCAGGAGGGCGCTGGTGACACACCGTCAAGTGACGAATGAGAAGAAGGACTTTTTGTGTGACCCTCTACTGCCGCTATGAGCGCAAAGCCGAGTGCTCGCCCCCGTCGCAACCGTCATCGGCTCGTGCCGACTTCGTAGCTGAGTCAACGTTGGATGCGACGGGATCGAGTCTCACGATGGGGAACTTGCGCGATGTCTTGGACTCGTACTGGGCACTGGCAGGCCAGTACTGTGACCAGATCCCGTAGAGACGCTCCCACTCGGGTGATGTGTGCGTCACGACGGTAGGCGTCGCCCTGAGGATCCGCCTGCCCACCTCGATCGTCACCTCGGACATGTCGGCGACGTTGCCCACCCACGCCGGATCCTTCTCCGCGCCGCGCGAGGAGCCGCAGACGAGGAAACTCTCACCGTCGGCCGCATACACCAGGGGGTTCACCCTCTCCTGGCCAGTACGGCGGCCGACCGTGTGCAGAAGCAGCAGATGCTTGCCTTCGAAGGGGCCGTCCACGATCCCGCCCTGTGCCCGGAACTGGCCGATGATCCGCTTGTTCACCTCGTTCACGTCGCCCATGTCCGCCTCGTTCCGTCGAAGACCTGAATGGCTATTAGCTAACCAGCGAGTCACGCGGCTGCGTCGAGCCACGCCGGAGCCGTGCGGAGGACGTCCTTCTGACCGGCGTACGGCACCTCTTTGTGTCCGAACCATCCTCTTGGGTGGGCACGAAGACGTGGAACGCCACGGTGACGACGACGGGAAAGGCCGCGAACACGAGACAACCGGCTCGTTTCATGCCGCACAACGTACGGCCGTGGCCAGGGCTTCGTGTGACGGGATTCCCCCGACGCGGGGCCGCGCAAGAGTTTCAGTGCTCTGACTGCGATCGCCCGAACCCCCGGTCAGCGCTGGTGCGCCGGTCCCGGCCCCTCGCTTGCCCGCCGGGCCTGCGTCATGGACGACGGGGGCTGTGGCGGAAGGCCTCAGCCACCGCTGTATTGGCGACCACGACGACCGCCATGACCAGTCCCGCGATGGGGTGCCCGACTCCGTACAGAGCAGCCGCACCACCGCCGAGCACGATCGCCTTGACGAAGAGCACGACCGGTGGCCCCGGCCTGAACTTCGCCTTCGGCGCGGCCAACAACGCCCACAGCACGATGGCCAGGAGCGGCGTTCCCACGGCCGACACGACGTGGACGACGACGTTGTGGCCTACGGCAGATCCCCACCACCCCAGGCACACCAGCGCGGCAAGCTCAAGCAGGAACGCCAGGATCTCGTTGGCGGCGTACCAAAGCCGATCACCGTGCACTGCCGTGCCGTCGGCATCCCCCGCCATGAGACCCTCCCCGCGTGTGGGACGCCAAGCATGGCACATGGGGCCACAGCGGGGATCGGGCGTCAGGTGACCTCATGCCGCATGAACCTGATCGGGCAAGCAGCCGGCCGACACCGGCTGCCGGACCGTCCAACGGCAGGAGAGCCGGGTCGGCTGCCGCCGCAGCGGCAGCGCGCCGCTCAACGGTCCTACTCGCCCTGCTCCGACTGCGACTCACCCTTGGCCGATGCAGCAGTCTGCCCGGCCGCGTCGGAGGCGGCGTAGAAGACGGACGAGCCCTGCTTGGTGCGCTGAGCCTGGTTCTTGGCCACGAGCCCTTCGAGGGTGTTGCGTACCACGGTGGGCTTGATGCCGCGCTCGGGGTGGGCCGTGTCGAGTGCGGTCGTGACCTCCGCGGCGGAGCGCGGTTCGCCCTGCTCGGCGAGGTGGTCGCGGACCAGTTCGACCAACGTGGGCTTGGCGCCCTTCGCGGCTGCGGGCTTCTTGGCGGCGGGCTTCTCGGCCGCGGGCTTCTTGGCGGCCGGCTTCTTGGCGGCGGGCTTCTTGGCGGCCGAGCGGCCCTGCGCGGTATCGGCCTTCTTCGCTCGCGTCCGCTTGCCCGGGCCGGGTTCGGCAGCGGGCTTCTTACGGGGAGCGGGCACGGTGGCGCTTTCCGGGGCCGGCACGGGTTGAACCGAGGCCGGTGAAGCGCCCAGCACCTGTTGCACGTTGACGAGCACGGAGTGGTCATGCTGCAGGGCGACGAGCTGGTCCTGCAGTGCGGCGATCTCCGCGCTGACGCGGTCCTGCTCCTTGGTGTTGCGTTCGAGGTCGCTGGTCACCTGGGCGGCGTACTGCGTTGTCAGTTCAGTGGTGGCGGTCGTGTTCTGCGACATGGTGTCGTCCTTTCTTCGGTTTCGTGGCCGGTATGCGGCGACTGGGGCACAGGCATGGGAGATCCAGGCTCATGCGTTCTCGGGCTGGACCGAGTGGCAGAAATGGTGACCACTGCGAGCAGCCCGGTGTAAGGATGGTACGGATAGGTGGAGTCTGTTGCTCTTCTCGAGTTATGTCTTGTGCTCAACCAGAGCTTTAGAGTGTTGATGTGCCAGGTGCCTGTGACGCACTGCGGAGTGGGTTGGTGTGCACTCGTGGGGAGCTGCCACAGGGCTTCGTCGGTGTCTCGGCTGCGCTGACCGCAGGTCAGCGTGCGGATGGCCGTCGGCCAAGCCGGGCAAGTCTAACGGTCCGATGGGGTGAGTTTCCGCCCGGGCCCGGAACAAGCCCCCTACGGGGAGGGTGAGCTCTCGCACACGTATTCGTTCTGTCATCAATTCGGCCTGGCGGCGATGTGCCCCGAGACCGCTGTCGACAGCACGTCACGCCACACCAGGGTGAGCGCCACCTGACAAGTACCAGACTTGTACTCTTCGTTTCCTTGAGGCATTCGAGTTTGTGGCGGTAGGTTCGGCGCCATGACGGCACCCCGGACTCCGACCACCGCCGAGGAACTGCGCGGTGCCGGACTGCGGGTGACGGCCGCCCGCGTCGCGCTGCTCGAGACCATCCGGGACGGTGACCATCTGGACGCCGAGGCGATCGCCACCGGGGTACGCGATCGCGTAGGTCATATCTCCCTCCAGGCCGTGTACGAGGCCCTCCACGCGCTGACCGGGGCGGGACTCGTACGCCGTATCGAACCCGCCGGAAGCCCGGCCCGGTTCGAGGGACGCGTCGGGGACAACCACCATCACGTCGTCTGCCGCTCCTGCGGTGTCGTCGCCGACGTGGACTGCTCCATCGGCGACGCCCCTTGCCTGACCGCCTCCGACGACCGCGGCTTCTCGATCGACGAAGCCGAGGTCGTCTACTGGGGCCTGTGCCCCGACTGTTCCACCTTCAGCAATTCCTGTGCACCGTGTTCCACATAGTCCGGAAGGATTTCCATGGCTGAGAACCTCGATGCGAACCAGTCCCAGACGGAGGGCGCGGGCGGTTGCCCGGTCGCTCACGGGCGCGCCCCGCACCCGACCCAGGGCGGTGGAAGCCGCCAGTGGTGGCCGGAACGGCTCAACCTGAAGATCCTTGCCAAGAACCCCGCCGTGGCCAACCCCCTCGGCCAGGAGTTCGACTACGCAGAGGCGTTCAAGACCCTTGACCTCCCGCAGGTGAAGCGGGACATCGCGGAGGTACTGACCACCTCGCAGGACTGGTGGCCGGCCGACTTCGGTCACTACGGCCCGTTCATGGTCCGGATGGCGTGGCATGGCGCGGGCACCTACCGGATCAGCGACGGCCGTGGCGGCGCCGGGGCCGGGCAGCAGCGCTTCGCCCCCCTCAACAGCTGGCCGGACAACGCGAATCTCGACAAGGCGCGCCGCCTGCTGTGGCCGGTCAAGAAGAAGTACGGCCAAAGCCTGTCCTGGGCCGACCTCATGATCCTGGCCGGCAATGTCGCCCTGGAGTCGATGGGCCTCGAGACCTTCGGCTTCGGCGGCGGCCGTGCGGATGTCTGGGAGGCGGAGGAAGACGTCTACTGGGGTCCCGAGACCAGCTGGCTCGACGACCAGCGCTACACCGGCGACCGCGAGCTGGAGAACCCGCTCGGCGCGGTCCAGATGGGCCTCATCTACGTCAACCCGGAGGGTCCGAACGGCAACCCGGACCCGATCGCCGCGGCCCGCGACATCCGTGAGACGTTCCGCCGGATGGCGATGAACGACGAGGAGACCGTCGCTCTGATCGCGGGCGGCCACACCTTCGGCAAGACCCACGGTGCGGGCCCGGCGGACCATGTCGGCGCCGCCCCCGAGGCCGCCTCCCTCGAGGAACAGGGCCTGGGGTGGAAGAGCACCTACGCCACTGGCAAGGGCGCGGACGCCATCACCTCCGGCCTGGAGGTCACCTGGACCACCACGCCCACCCAGTGGAGCAACGGCTTCTTCGACAACCTCTTCGGCTACGAGTGGGAGCTGACCGAGAGCCCGGCCGGCGCCAAACAGTGGAAGCCGAAGGGCGACGCCGGTGAGGGCACCGTCCCGCACGCCCACGACTCCTCGAAGAAGATCGCCCCATCGATGCTCACCACCGACCTGGCGCTGCGTTTCGACCCGATCTACGAGCCGATCTCCCGCCGCTTCCATGAGCACCCCGAGGAGTTCGCGGACGCCTTCGCCCGGGCCTGGTACAAGCTGACCCACCGCGACATGGGCCCGAAGTCGCTGTTCCTGGGCCCGGAGGTCCCGGACGAGACCCTGCTGTGGCAGGACCCGCTGCCGGAGGCCGAGGGCGAGGTCATCGGCGCCGGGGACATCGCGGCCCTCAAGGCCAAGCTCCTCGACTCGGGCCTGACCGTCTCGCAGCTGGTCTCCACCGCATGGGCCTCGGCCTCGACCTTCCGCGGCAGCGACAAGCGCGGCGGCGCCAACGGCGCCCGTATCCGCCTGCAGCCGCAAAGTGGCTGGGAGGTCAACAACCCCGACGAGCTCGCGACGGTGCTGCGTGCCCTGGAGGGCATCCAGCGGGAGTTCAACTCCGGTGCCAAGAAGGTCTCCCTGGCAGACCTGATCGTGCTCGGCGGCAGCGCGGCCGTCGAGAAGGCCGCCAAGGACGCCGGCTATGACGTCGAGGTCCCCTTCACCCCGGGCCGCGTCGACGCGACGGACGAGCACACCGACGCGGATTCGTTCGCCGCGCTGGAGCCGACCGCCGACGGGTTCCGTAACCACGTCGGCAAGGGCAATCGCCTGCCGGCCGAGTATCTGCTGCTCGACCGGGCGAACCTGCTTACGCTGAGCGCCCCCGAGCTGACGGTCCTCGTCGGTGGTCTGCGTGTCCTGGGTGCGAACCACGACAACTCGAAGCTCGGCGTCTTCACCGACACCCCGGGGAGGCTGACCAACGACTTCTTCGTCAACCTGCTCGACCTCGACACGGCATGGAAAGCGACGTCGGAGGACCAGAACACGTTCGAGGGCCGTGACGCGGCCACGGGTGAGCTCAAGTGGACCGGCACCCGTGCTGACCTGGTCTTCGGCTCGAACTCCGAGCTGCGCGCGCTCGCGGAGGTCTACGCGAGCGACGACGCGAAGGAGAAGTTCGTGAGCGACTTCGTCGCGGCGTGGGACAAGGTGATGAACCTCGATCGGTTCGACCTCGCCTGATCATGACGTCCGGGCCGACCCTCACCGGCCGGCCCGGACGCCCTCGGCCCGAAGCATGACGACATCGTCCACCAGTTGGCGCCGACGCCCCGGCCAGGTACCTCAGTCAGGCGCTACGCCCCGGGCACCACGGGCGGGCGGAGCAGTTTTCGGTTGTGTGCTGGAGCCACGGCGGCTGCGGAGCAGCAGGCGCCTTGCGGGACGTTCCACCGCCTCGTACAGGACCCAGGACAGGCCGAGGGACACGGTGAACGTGACGGCGGTGGTGGTCAGGCCCATCAGTACGCCGAAGCGGGGGGAGGTGCCGAGCAGATGGGTGGCGGCCTGCAGCACCAGCAAGTGGACCATGTAGAAGGCGAACGAGAGTTCCCCCAACCGCACCAGTCGGCGGCGCCGCCACAGCGAGGGCAGGCCGTGCAGGTCCGCAATGGCCGCGGCCGCGACGAGCAGGGCGAAGCCGATGATGGTGCAGATCGTGGCCGGGTACCCGGCGGTGACCTGCGGGACCAGGAAGTAGCCGACGACCGCCAGGGCAAGGGAGGCCTCCAGGCCGGGCCCGCGCCACCGGTCGAGGAGTACCAGCCGGGCGACGGTGGCGCCGAGGACGAACTCGGGCAGGCGTGCGACGGGCAACGCATTCATCGTCTCGCCCAGCCAGTGGTGCGCGTCCACCCAGGCAAGCACCAGTACGGTCAGCACCGATGCTCCGGCCAGCGTTGCTGATCCCCGGGCGCCGAGACGGCGCAGCAGAAGTGCCAGCAGGGGGAAGGCCACGTAGAAGAACGCCTCGCAGGCCAACGACCAGCTGACCGGGTTCAGCGTCTGCCACCACGGATGCCACCAGGAATGCACCAGCAGGACATTGGCCAGTGTCTGGGACGGTGTCGGCTTCGCCTGATGGGCCAGCGTGCAGGCCATGAGCAGCGCGATCGCGGCGGTGACCAGATGGACGGGAAAGATACGGGCGAAGCGCCGCCGCCAGAAGGCGAGCGCACGGTCGCGCGGCCGCGCGGACCACGCCAGTACGAACCCGGACAGAACGAAGAAGAACGACACTCCATTCGCGCCGGATCCGAAGGCCCATGTCGCGATGCGGTCACCGGTGCCTGAGAAATAGCCGAAGTTGCGCACGTGCAGTCCGAAGACCAGTAGCGCGGCCACCCACCGCAGTCCCGTGAGGGACGGCAGTAATGACGGCGAAGCGGGCGCAGGAACCTTGGTGGCGGTCGCGGTGGAGGTGGCGGACGGCGTCCGGAGCGCCGTGGTCGCCGTCGTCATCGTGTCACCTTTCGGGGGGCGTTCCAGGGGGGCATGAAGGGGAACGTTGCCCGTTTGTCGCCTTTCAGTCCAGTTCCTCTGGGAACCCCACACCGGCGCGGACGAGCACCGCTGGTCACACGTCTGGGACGGGCTGGGAGTTCACCCGAATGGCCGACCCGTGTGGCCGGAGAGCCGAGCGGCGATGGGTGCTTCTTCGTGGCCCTGTTCGCCGGCGGGGGCTGGTGCCGCCACACCGTTCCGCAGGCGCCCTCGGCCGGGCGTGCGGCCCCCGGACGCCGATGCGCGCCCTGTGAGGGCGCGCCGTGGTGGCGTGCCCTCACAAGGCGTTGCACGCTTCAGTCCTGTCCGCGCCCCTTGCCCAGGCGCTCCAGTACGGCATGCGCCATCACGTTCTCACCCTTGGCGTTGGGGTGTGCAGGGGCCGCGGGCGAGGTCGGCTGCAACGGCTCGATCCAGCGGTCCGCGGGCGACTTGCACATGTCGTGGCCGAGCGTGGGCCCGTAGGTGTCGACGTACTCCGCGTGATTCTGCTTGGCCACCTGGCGAAGCATCGCGTTCAGTTGCTTTTCGGTGTCCCGCAGATAGGGGAAGTCCTTCGACGCGAACGGCACCACGGGGAAGCAGCCGCTGCCGTCGTCCGGCAGGAGGTCCGGGTAGCCGACGACGAGCACCCGTGCGTGCGGGGCCTTGGCCCGCACGGCCTGCAGTACCCGGCTGACCTTCGGTTCGGTCTGCGCGATGTTGACCTTCAACTGGTCGACCCCGGACGAGGTGTAGTAGCGCTGGCACGGGTTTCCCGCCGGGTCCCGGAAGCCGAGGCCTGCGCAGGTGGCGATGATGGAGCCGAAGCCCATGTCGTTGCCGCCGATCTGGACCGTCACCAGATCGGTGTCTCGCTCCACCGCGTTCAGCTGCGGACCATTGGTCCCTTGCGCCGTCCACATGTGCTCGGTCGTCGCTCCGCTGCAGCTCACGTCCTTGAACGCGGCCGCTCGTCGCTCCGTCGCCACTATCGAGGGGTAATTGTGGTCGGAGCGGGCGCAGTTCTCGTCCACCTGCTGTGGGATGAGGGGGCCCGAGGTGTAGGAGTCCCCGAGTGACACGTAGTGCATGGCGTTGCCGGGTCCCCCGGGGTGCGCTGCGGCAGGCACGGTGGAAGCGGCGATGAGGGTGCAACCGCCAAGCGCCGCCGCCACGTTGACCGGCCATCGGCGACGGCTTGCCGCTTTGCCCGTCTGTCTGTCGTTCACCATGAAAGCCCTCCGTCTGAGTACGGGATATCGCGCGGGTCCTGCACCGAGGGGCGCTCGCGCGGTCGACTGGCCTTGTATACCGTCCGGTATGTCCTGGGGGCCAGAGGCGGGAGCCGAGCAGCTGCGGATGTGTGGCAATCATGGCTCCGCGCAAGGTGGTTACTGCTCGGCGATGAGGGAGGGGAGTGTGCGCATGTCGTGGAAGACGGTGGTACCCGGACCCTCGAGCCGCTCGGCCGGAGTCAGTCCTCCGGCGTAGCCGAAGGCGCGCATGCCGGCTGCGCGGGCGGCCCGGACCCCGGGCTCGCTGTCCTCGACCACCACGCAGGCTGCGGGGTCGACACCCATCTGCCGGGCGGCGTACAGGAACAGGTCCGGGGCGGGCTTGCCGCGGGCGACTTCGGCGGCGCTGTAGATGCGGCCGACGAAGCGTTCGTAGAGGCCGGTGCGGCCGAGAGTGTGGCGCATCTTGTCGTGGGATCCGCTGGAGGCCACGCAGGTCGGCAGTGTGATGGCATCGAGCGCCTCGGGCAGTCCCTCGACGGGGGCGAGACCGTCGTCCACTGCCTCCCGGTGAAGTTGCTCGAACCGCGCCGACCACAGTGCGGCCGTCTTCTCGCCGAGCCGGGCGGAGATCTGCTCGCGGATGGAGGCACTGGAACGGCCGATGAACCGGCCGATGACCTCCTCCTCGGTGAGCGGCCAGCCCAGTTCCGCGCCGAGGGTGACCTGGACGCGGGCCGCGATGCGTTCGCTGTCGACCAGCACGCCGTCGCAGTCGAATATGACAAGTTCAACAGGCTTGATCATCTCGGCAGCATAGGCTTTTGGCTGGTCATGTAATCGTGGAATTCCAGCAGTTCTCCATCGGGCCTCGGTAGCGCCTGCCGGGCGGACGCCGCGCCGACCGTCGTGGACGGAAGACTCCTCTTGGTCGCCAGCCGGCGCCCCCACCTCTCCATGTCGCCGTTGGGGCGGCGTTGGACGCCGGGCACGCAACCGCTGCCGCGCCCGGCCCGTCCGGCGATTGTCAGTGGCTCCTCCTACGGTTTGAGCAGTGGGACCTGCCGGACAAGCCGCGGGTCCGCCCTGGGGAGAGGTCTGCCATGTCTACGGGGTCCACGGCATCGACGACGTATCTGGAGCTGTCGCAGGAGGGCGGCGGCGCGCACAAGTTCTACGAGGTGGCCGTCGACGGTCAGACGGTGACGGTGCGGTACGGGCGGATCGGCGCCGCCGGGCAGACGCAGACGACGACGTTCCCCACGGCGGAGAAGGCGCGGACCGCCGCAGCGAAGAAGGTCGGGGAGAAGGTCCGCAAGGGATACGCCCCGGCCGTTCCCGGCCAGCGTGCCCCGCGCTCGGTGACGCGGCGTCAGGTGACCTCGGCTCCGTCCACCGCGCGCGCCGTGGCACCCGTGCTGTGGCGGTTCCGTACCGGCTCCGCGGCGTTCGGTATCCATGTCGACGACGAGCACTGCTGGGTCGGCAACCAGGCAGGCGACGTCTACACCCTGGACCACGACGGTGGTGTCCTCGCCCGCTTCAATCTGCCGGACGGCGTGAAGTGCCTGGTCGCCGACGACTTCTGGATCTACGCGGGCTGCGACGACGGCAAGGTCTACGACCTGTCCTCGAAGCTGCCGTTCGCCGCGTACGACATTGCAGCGGACGTCGACATCTTCTGGCTGGACATCCACGAGGGCATTCTCAATGTCTCGGACCGCGACGGCCGGCTCACCGTCATCGACCACGAGGACGAGCACCAGTGGGCCCGCCGCAGCCAGGGCGAGCATGCGTGGATGATCCGAGCCGACGACCGGGCCGTCTACCACGGTCACCACCGGGGCGTCACCGCCTACTCGCCCGACGGCGGCGGCGAGCTGTGGCACACACCCACGCGGGGCGGCGTCCTGTTCGGCTGGCAGGAGGACGACACCGTGTACGCGGGGACGGCGCACCGTGTGGTCCAGCGGCTGTCGAAGGCGACCGGAGCGATCGAGGCCACCTACGCCTGCGACAGCGCGGTGTACTCCTGCGCCAGCTCACCCAACGGGCGGTTCGTCTTCGCCGGTGACGCGGCATCGTCCGTCTACTGCTTCGACCGGGACGGCACCCGCCTGTGGAAGCTCGGCACGGGCGGCGGCTCGGCGCTGTCGATGCAGTACCACGACGAGCGGCTGTACTTGGTGACCACGGACGGCTCGCTGGTGTGCGTGGACGCGAGCGAGGCGGCCATCGCCGCGGCGCAGCAGGGCACGGTGCCCGTGGCGCGGGACGTCAAACTCGCCGCGGCACTGCCGACCTACGCACCCGCCACCGCCGCGGGCGCGGTGACCACCGTCGCCCATGCTCCCGCCGGCGCGGTCATCGTCGAGTGCGCCCAAGAGCGGGGCCGCGTGCGCGTGCACGTGGTGTCCGAGGGCTACGACTCGTCCTGGAACGTACAGTTCCCGCGCGCGATACGGGAGCCTGGGGCCCGCTATGTCGTGGACGCCCTGCACCCGGCGGCCGGCGGCTTCTACCGGGTCCGGGGGGAAATCCGGCGGCTGCTGTGACCCGGGCGCGCACAGGTGATCGCAGACTTCGGCTACGCCGACGTCGACCTTGTGTGGCGTGCGGACTCGCTCGGGGCGCTTCCGCGGCCCGCCCGCCTGCTCCGTTGCCACGATGCGCTCAACCGCGGCCGTCACCAGCAGTTCACGCTCGGTCGGCGTGAAGACAGCCGGCAGGGTGAGCTGTTCGACGATCAGCCAGGGCCATGTAGTCGGCTGCGGGAGTTGTGCGCGACCGGTGGCCGTGGGCCCGTCAGCGGATAAGCGCTTGCACGTCCGCATCTTGGCTGACTAGGTTCACCAGGCTGTCCGCAACAGCGGCAGGCCCATCGGCGAGGAGGAGGTGTGCAGCACATGCGCACGAGTGCTGAGCTGTCGAACCACGGTTCCGACATTCGTCAACTCTCGATGGAGCTTTCGTGTCCATTCGCATCACCCCGCTGATCGACCCCGAGCACGGCCCTTCCAGCCGCCGCCTCGCCTGGCTGGCGTCCGACACCAGCGGAGTCCCCGTCGGGTCAGCGTTCTTGCGGCTGTTCACCAAGTCCGGGCAGGATCACCTTGCCGAGCTTGAACTGCACGTCCACCCGGCCGAGCGCAGAAACGGCACCGGAACACGGCTGCTGAACGCCGCTGTGAACGCAGCCCGTGAGGACGGCCGCCGCTCACTCGTCGCACAGGCCGAACTCGGATCCCCCGGGGCCCAGTTCCTGTCGGCCAGAGGTTTCTGCAAGGTCTTGACCTTGATCTACAGCCGGCTCCATCTGGCCAACACGAACGTTGCGGCGCTGACGCAGATCATCGAACAGTCGCATCCCGGCTATCAGTTGTTGTCGTGGGACGGCACCGTCCCGGACAGCCTCGCTGAATCGTTCGCGCTGTCACGCCGCGCCATGGACGACATGCCCATGGGTGACACCGACTACGGCACGGTGATCTGGGACGTGGACCGCGTCCGGGCAGCGGCTGCGGCCGTCGCCCAGCGCGGTGATCTGCTGCACACCGTCGCCGCCATCGACGAGGCCGACGGCTCGATCGCCGGATTCACCGAGCTGGTCGTCCCCGGCGACGGTAAGGGCGACGGCCAGCATTACGGCACCGGAGTCCTGCCCGAGCACCGCGGACACGGCCTCGGCCGCTGGATGAAGGCAACAGCGATCCGGCAGGCCTGCGAGCGGCACCCCGACCTTGGCGGGCTGCTCACCGACACCGCCGACACCAACCTCCACATGCGAGCGATCAACGATGAGCTGGGCTACGCGCCGACGCATCAAACGATCGAGTACCAACTCGCCCTTGCATCTCGTTAGTTGGACGCCCCGGCAGGCAACGTTCGCCCACCCGTCGCGACGCCCGGCACCCTCCCCCGCTCTCGGCTTCGCCCGAGCGGGGGACACCGGACACACCCCCATGAGCGGGGGAGGGCGGTGCTGCCCCCTCGGGTGAGAACCCACTTCGCCGACGCCTTGCGGCAAGGCGGTCGAAGAGGCATGGATATCGCCTGGTTCATGGGGGTCCCTTCGGACGTATCAGGGGGCAGGGGGTAGTGCGGGCGGAAGTGCGGGAGGCCGCGAGGGCGGGGGCGTCGTGCGTGGGGGAGCAGGCGACCGGACCGGTCAGGAACGGAGAAGCGCGGGTCACGCAGCCGCAGCTAGCGTGGCCGTCATGGGCGTCACCCTCTGCGCCGCTTTCCGACTTGGCCTGAGATGAGTGAAATGCCCGGCCGTGAGCTGGCGCGCGACGGCTCCCCGGCCGGTCTGACGGCCGGTCGGGGAGCCCACCCGTCCGGCGCCCTCGGTCGGCTACCGTTGCCGCGAGCGTGCCGACGAACGGCAATCAGACATATCGCTCGAAGTAGGTCATAACGAGTCGGGCGATGCCGGTGGAGACCGCGAAGGCGGTCCCGCCTCACGGATGGAGACACGATGAGCTTGGCCACGACGACGGACACGCGGCAGCCCGCGCCGCACGTTGCCGACAGCCATGATCTGATCCGCGTACACGGCGTGCGCGAGAACAACCTCAAGGACGTCAGCATCGAGATCCCGAAGCGCCGACTGACGGTGTTCACCGGAGTGTCCGGCTCGGGCAAGAGCTCTCTGGTGTTCGGCACCATCGCCGCGGAGTCGCAGCGGCTGATCAACGAGACCTACAGCGCCTTCGTACAGGGCTTCATGCCGACGCTGGCGCGGCCCGAGGTCGACGTGCTCGAAGGGCTGACGACCGCGATCATCGTCGACCAGCAGCGGCTGGGCGCCGACCCCCGCTCCACGGTCGGCACCGCCACCGACGCCAACGCCATGCTGCGCATCCTGTTCAGCCGCCTCGGGCAGCCGTACATAGGTTCGCCCAAGGCGTTCTCCTTCAACGTCGCCTCGATCAGTGGAGCGGGCGCGGTCACCCTGGAGCGCGCCGGACGGACCGTGAAGGAGCGTCGCGAGTTCAGCATCACCGGTGGCATGTGTCCGCGCTGCGAGGGTCGGGGCAAGGTCACCGATATCGACCTCACCGAGCTCTTCGACGAGAGCAAGTCGCTCAACGAGGGCGCGCTCACCATCCCCGGCTACAAGACGGGCGGCTGGAACTACCGGCTCTACACCGAGTCGGGCCTCTACGATCCGGACAAGCCGATCCGTGACTACACCGAGAAGGAACTGCACGACTTCCTTCGCCGCGAGCCGACCAGGATGAAGATCGCGGGCATCAACATGACCTACGAGGGGCTGATCCTTCGGGTCCAGAAGTCGATGCTGTCCAAGGACAAGGAGGCGCTGCAGCCGCACATCCGGGCGTTCGTGGACCGGGCGGTCACCTTCACCGCCTGCCCCGACTGCGACGGTACCCGGCTCAGTGAGGCGGCCCGGTCGTCGAAGATCGACGGGATCAGCATCGCCGATGCGTGCGCGATGCAGATCAGCGACCTGGCGGACTGGGTCCGCGGCCTCGGCGAAGCGTCGGTGGCGCCGTTGCTCGCCACGCTGCAGCACACCCTCGACTCGTTCGTGGAGATCGGGCTGGGCTACCTCTCGCTCGACCGGCCATCGGGCACGCTCTCGGGCGGCGAGGCGCAGCGCGTCAAGATGATCCGCCACCTCGGCTCCTCGCTCACCGACGTCACCTACGTCTTCGACGAGCCCACCACGGGCCTGCACCCGCATGACATCCAGCGGATGAACGGCCTGCTGCTGCGGCTGAGGGACAAGGGCAACACGGTGCTCGTCGTGGAGCACAAGCCGGAGGTGATCGCGATCGCCGACCATGTCGTCGACCTCGGTCCCGGCGCGGGGGTGGCCGGCGGCACCGTCTGCTTCGAGGGCACCGTCGAGGGGCTGCGGGCCGCGGACACCGTCACCGGCCGCCACCTCGACGACCGGGCCGCGCTGAAGGAGACGGTGCGCCAGCCCACCGGCACGCTTCAGATCCGCGGTGCGAGGACGCACAACCTGCAGAGCGTCGACGTGGACATCCCGCTCGGCGTGCTGACCGTCGTCACCGGCGTCGCCGGCTCGGGCAAGAGCTCGCTGGTGCATGGGTCGATCCCCGCCGGCGCGGGTGTGGTGTCGGTCGGCCAGGGCGCCATCCGCGGCTCCCGGCGGAGCAACCCGGCGACGTACACCGGACTGCTCGACCCGATCCGCAAGGCGTTCGCGAAGGCGGGCGGCGTGAAGCCGGCGCTGTTCAGCGCCAATTCCGAGGGTGCCTGCCCCACCTGCAACGGGGCCGGAGTCATCTACACCGACCTGGCGATGATGGCGGGTGTCGCCACCGTCTGCGATGACTGTGAGGGGAAGCGGTTCCAGGCATCGGTGCTGGAGTACCGCCTCGGCGGCCGCGACATCAGCGAGGTACTGGCGATGTCGGTGACGGAGGCCGAGGAGTTCTTCGGCGCCGGCGAGGCACGCACACCGGCCGCGCATCGCATCCTCGGCCGGCTCGCCGACGTCGGGCTCGGCTACCTCAGCCTCGGCCAGCCGCTCACCACACTGTCCGGCGGCGAGCGGCAGCGGCTCAAGCTGGCCACTCACATGGCCGAGAAGGGCGGCGTCTACGTCCTCGACGAGCCGACCGCAGGCCTGCATCTCGCCGATGTCGAGCAACTGCTCGGCCTGCTCGACCGGATCGTCGACTCTGGCAAGTCGGTCATCGTCGTCGAGCACCACCAGGCGGTCATGGCGCACGCCGACTGGATCATCGATCTCGGTCCCGGCGCCGGTCACGACGGCGGTCGGATCGTCTTCGAGGGCACCCCCGCCGACCTCGTCGCCGCCCGCTCCACCCTCACCGGCGAGCACCTCGCGGCCTACGTCGGTGCCTGAGCGAGGCTTCGCGGACTCCGTGAGACGAGGAGGTGGAATCACCTACGCGTCGGCGCGGGCCAGGAGAAGCGGCTGGAAGAAGCCCGTCTCCTGTGGCATCCGCCATACGGGGTCCGTGAACCCCGCGTCGGCCACGAGGCCGGCCAGTCGGTCCCGGCCGAGCGCCCAGTAGGTGGTCCGGCGTACCTTGACGCGCCATTCACCGCCTGCCGGGAGGAGTTGGAAGTGCTCCAAGTCGTAGTGCTCGCCGTCCTCGTGCCAGTGCCAGAGCTGGAAGGTGACGGTCCGTTCTTCTGCATCCGCGGGCCGCTGGACCTGCGGTGGGGTCGAAGCGGGGCGGTTGCGTAGCAGGTCGTCGTAGGGGCGTGTGCTGACCAGCAGCAGGCCGTCGGGACGCAGTACGCGGCGCATCTCCGCCAGTGCAGCGTGGACGTCCTGTTCCGTCAGGAGATGGGGCAGGGCGTTGTCCGCGCAGACGACGACGTCGAACTGGGCGTCGGGAAACGGGAGATGTCGCATGTCGGCGACGGCCGTGCGCAGCGTCACCTTCCGGTGCGCGGCCTCACGGGCAGCGCGGGCGGCGGCGCGCGGGCTGATATCCGTCCCGGTGACGTGGTGCCCGCGCAGCGCCAGACCGATGGCCTGGGTGCCGATGCCACAGGAGCAGTCGAGTACTGCCGCACGGTCCGGGCCTATCAGGGCGTCCAGTGCGTTCCCCTGGCGGCGCACGCTCGCGTCCCAGTCCGCGAAGATCAGGTGGTAGTCGTCGGCCAACTCGTCGTAGAAGCGCGCTACTGAGGTCTCGGGCATGGTCCGAGGCTACTGGCCCCCTCGCCCGCTGTGCTCCGTACCGCGGGCGAGCGGTACCTGTCCCGGCGATGCGCGCTCGCGGGCCCAGGGGCTTCTCACTTGGGCGGGTGGCGGGGTCGGTGCGGTCTGCCGCTGCCCCGCCTGCGGTGCGGGGCCCGCCGGGTCGCGGTCAGGACGCCGTGCGCTGCCGCCTGATCGGTTCTCCCACCCGGTGCATGTGCCTGAGGGCCTCGCGGTAGGACTGGATGAGTCCGGTCTCGTGGTACGGCACGCCGACTTCCGCGCAGTACTCGCGCACGACGACCTGGGCCTGCCGCAGATGGGGAGTGGGCATGCTCGGGAACAGGTGGTGCTCGATCTGGTAGTTGAGCCCACCGAGCATCACGTCGGTGAGCAGGCCGCCGCGCACGTTGCGGGAGGTGAGCACCTGGCGGCGCAGGAAGTCGGGCCGTTCGTCACCGCTGAACGTGGGCATGCCCTTGTGGTTCGGCGCGAAGGTGCAACCGAGGTAGACGCCGAAGAGACACTGGTGCACGGCGAGGAACGCCACCGCCTTGCCGGGGGAGAGCACCATGAACAGCGCGGACCCGTAGGCGGCGATGTGCAGGAAGAGCAGGACGCCCTCCAGCAGCCGGTTCTTCATGGATGGTGAACCCAGCGCCCGCACGCTCGAGACGTGCAGGTTGAAGCCCTCCAGCGTCAGCAGAGGGAAGAACAGGGACGCCTGGTGTCCACCGACGAGGCGGGCCAGACCGCGGCTGTTGCGGGCCTGGTCGGTGGACCACACCAGGATGTCCGGGGCGACGTCGGGGTCGAGGTCCTCGTGGTTGGGATTGGCGTGATGACGGGTGTGCTTGTTCATCCACCAGCCGTAGCTCATGCCGATACCGAGGTTGCCGAAGAGCCGGCCCCATATTTCGCTCGGCCGACGCCTCCGGAAGACTTGCCGGTGCGCCAAGTCATGGGCGGCCAAGGCAACCTGACCGAACATCAGCGCCAGGAAGGCCGCGACCGCCAGCTGCCACCAGGTGTCGCCGAGTGCGAAGAAGGTTCCCCAGCCCGCCGCCAGCAGCGCGATCACCAGTCCGAGTCGCACGGTGTAGTAACCGGGCCGTCGCTTCAGCAGACCCGCCTCGGTGATGCGTTGGGACAGTCTGGCGAAGTCGCTGCCGGCTCCGGAGCCGGACGTACGGGAACGGGTGGTGGGCGTTCGCTCCGTGAGGGAGGCGTCGGTGGAAATCGTCATGCCGTCGATTCTCGGGACGGCAGCGCGGCCAAGACAGCCTGCCAGTCACCGGAAAGGCAGGGGGGTGTCCCCACGCCGGCTTGGGGGGTTGTCACCACCCTGTGCCGCTGACCTCGATCTTCTCCAGGCGGGCGCGGTCGCGGCGGGGAGCGGTGGACCGTTCGTTCAGGCCACCGCCCACGGCTCTGCACGCCAGCCCGGTAGTTCCTTGTCGAGCCATTCCTCGACGGTCCGCCGCCAGGAGTCGGTGGAGTCGCTGTCGACGGCATCGCCCCAGATGTCCGAGACCTTCAAGCTCATCGACCTCGAACGGCCTGACGGGGCCCATGATCAGGCGGCCCCGATACCAGCGCGACATCTCTTCGGACACGGCCGGATTGTCGCACCTCACGGCGCCCGGGGACCTTCCGATCCTCCACGTCGCCGGATGCCGACCTGGCCCACAGCACAGTCCGGTCCTACGGCCTGGCCTGAGCGGCGTCGCCACAGCCACCGCTGCTTCGGGTGATCGCGGCGAAGTCGGCGAGGGGAGGAGGCGCCCGGCGCGAAGGGGGCGGCCGTGGGAATGCCTCGGCGAAAGCGCTCCGCCCTGCCGGCGGGAAGCCGGCAGGGCGGAGGCGAGTACGGGAGGTGTCGGTGAGCCGGGGGTCAGCCGACTGCCGAGGCGGCGGGCTGGGGCTCGCTGTAGGCGATCGCGACGTCGTCGACCGGGGAGGCCGAAGCGTTGTCGTACGCCGTACGGTCGAGGATCTTCTCGCGCGCGGAGACGATGACCGGGATGAGGGCTTGGCCCGCGACATTGGTCGCGGTACGGATCATGTCCAGGATCGGGTCGATCGCGAGCAGCAGGCCCACGCCCTCCATCGGCAGGCCGAGGGTGGACAGGGTGAGGGTCAGCATGACCGTCGCTCCCGTCAGACCGGCGGTGGCGGCCGAGCCGATCACCGAGACGAAGGCGATGAGCAGGTACTCCTTGATCCCGAGCTGCACGTCGAAGATCTGGGCCACGAAGATCGCGGAGATGGCCGGGTAGATCGCCGCGCAGCCGTCCATCTTGGTCGTCGCGCCGAACGGCACGGCGAAGGAGGCGTAGTCCTTCGGGACGCCGAGGTGGATCGCCGACTGCTGGGTGACCGGCATGGTGCCGACCGAGGAGCGGGAGACGAACGCGAGCTGGATGGCGGGCCAGGCGCCCTTGAAGAACTTCAGCGGGTTGAGCTTGGCGGCGAAGGCGAGCAGCAGCGGGTAGACGCCGAAGAGGACCAGGGCGCAGCCGATGTAGATGTCGGCGGTGAAGGTCGCGTAGTTGCCGAGCAGGTTCCAGCCGTACTGCACGATGGCACGGCCGATGAGGCCGGCGGAGCCGATCGGGGCGAGCAGGATCACCCACCACAGGGCCTTCTGCAGCAGCTCCAGGACGGACTCGGAGAGGGTGAGGATCGGCTGGGCCTTCGGCCCGATCTTGAGGATCGCGATTCCGGCGACGACCGCCATGAAGACGATCTGCAGGACGTTGAGCTCTGTGAACGGCGTCACGACGTCGGTCGGGATGATGCCGGTGAGGAAGTCGAGCCAGCTGCCGGTGTGGTCGGGCTTGGCGCCGTCGGCCGGGGTGAGCGCGGAGCCGGAGCCCGGGTTGGAGACCAGGCCGATGACGAGGCCGATGACGACCGCGATCAGCGAGGTGATCATGAACCAGAGGAGGGTGCGGCCGGCCAGGCGAGCCGCGTTGTTGACCTTCCTCAGGTTGGTGATGGACACCATGATCGCGAAGAAGACCAGCGGGGCCACGGCCAGCTTCAGAAGCTGCACGAAGATGCCGCCCACCTTGTCGAGGGTGGTGGCGAGCCAGGACACGTCGTACGTGCGGGCGACGTAGCCGAGTACCAGGCCTACGGCGAGGCCGAGCAGGACCTGGGCCCAGAAGGGGACGGGTATCCGGAAGCCTGACTTCGTGGGCTTCGGGTCGGCGGTGTTCGTGGACACGGACACACTCCAGTAGAGACGCACGGGGAAATGAGCGGGACATACGGGAGCGGCAACCGTGGAAGTGTCAACGGTGCCGCTGCATCGAGGAGTTCGCGATCAGGCGCGACACGCTGCGGACATGCAGCGGCAGAGATCGACATGCAGGCGCGCCACGAGCAGGACGCTCGTGACAGCGCGACCGACGCCACATGGGGCGTCGGCGCGGTGCGCGGCTGTTGTCATCATGACAGGGATGTTAACACTTTTACTTTGAGAACATCTAAGCGGGTCTTTGGGGGAGGGTGTGGGCTCGCTCCCAAGGGCTTTTGTGACGCGGGCGGTGTGCTCGTCGTCCTGTGCGAGATATGCGACCTGTTCGACTCCGGTGTGGTCGCGGTCACATGGTCGTCGGGGTCAGGCGTGGATCTTCTTCTTCTCGGCGAGCATGGCGACGAACTTCTCGATCCTGGCCGCGCGGGTCTGGGGCTTCTTGGCGTCCTGGATCCGGTAGAGGATCGCATAGCGGTTACGGCTGTCGAGGGTGGCGAAGAAGTCCCGGGCCTCGGGAACGGCGTCCAGAGCTGCCTGGAGATCGTCGGGAACCACCGCCTTGCTCTGACTCGCATAGGCGGCCTCCCAGCGGCCGTCGGCCTTGGCCCCCTCGACCTCCTGTAGACCGGTGGGCCGCATCCGGCCGGCTTCGATGAGCTGGGTGGCCTTCTCCCGGTTCACCTTCGACCACTTGCTGCCCCGTCGCCGCGGAGTGAAGCGCTGGAGCCAGTGCCGTTCATCCAGCTTCTTCTTCTGCCCGTCGATCCAGCCGTAGCACAGTGCCGATTCCAGCGCCCCGGCATAGTCGACGCCGTCCAGCCCGGCGTCCTTCTTCGGGATCTTCAGCCAGACGCCCGGGACGTCGGCGTGGTTCTCCTCCAGCCACGTTTCCCATGCCTCCTGTGTGGCGAAGGCGAGGACGGGATCTTCTGTTGCCTGTGACCCATGAGTCATGGCGTCATGAAATCCAACCTTCGAGGCACGGTCAACTGAGGCTGTTTCCCGTAAAAGAGACCGAGGTGGCCGGCCGGTCTGCGGAGGCCGCGCATGCGGCCGGCGCAGACCGGCGTGAGGCAAGGGGAGCCGGGCAGATGCCGACAGCTCCTCAGTGGACGGCCGCTGGGGTGGTTGGCGCGTATGTGGTCACGCGAACTGCTGGTTGGCGGATCCGGTGCAGGGCTGGAGGCGCAATGGGGCCTGGGCGGAAGCCACGGTGAGGCACAGCCCGGTCGCGGCGGCGGGGCGGATCGTGCCGGACTGGCGGACGAACTGCTGGTTGGCGCCGCCGTGGCAGTCCCAGAGGATCAGCCCGGTGCCGGCCGAGTAGGCGCCGCCGGGCACGTCCAGGCACCGGTCCTGACTCAGTTCGGTGTGGATGGACTTGCGGTCGGTGTCGTACCACCAGTTCTGGTTGCGGTCGCCGTGGCAGGTCCAGCCGATGACGCCGGTGTTGTTGGCGCTGGAGTTGCCCTTGGCGTCCAGGCAGGTACCGGTGGCCTGGTTCTTCAGCGGCTTGAAGACCTCGTTCCGGGCGAGCGGATACAGCTTGGGTGCGCCGGTACTGGCGGGATCGGTGCAACTCGCCCCGGTGAGGCTTGAGTTGTAGACCTGGGTGAAGCAGGACGCGAACGCCGCGTGGCCGCGCGCGTTGGGGTGGAAGGAATGGCGGACGGTGTTGGAGTCCGGCGGGAAGTGGTCGCCGATGTCCAGCCACAGGCCGCGCACCCAGGTGTTGTCGGTGCAGACCTCGTGGCCGTGGAAGAGACGTGAGTTGTCGAGGTAGACCGCTCCCGCGTCGTGGGCGGCCTGACGGACGCCGCGCTCGAAGAGCGGTACGGCGGCGTTGTGGCCCCAGGCGGCGTCCGGGTCGTAGAAGGTGCAGCCGCCGGGGAGCTTGCCGGGAAAGTCGGGGTTGTCGCCGCTGTCGGGGCTGATCATGCGGCAGCCTCACGACTTCGAGCAGCTCTTGCAGCTTGCCGACCAGCACGACATCACGTTGCACGGTCAGGCCAACCGGCGTGATCTCGCTGACCCTGACGACCGGTTCTTTCTGTGCATCGAGGTAGCGCACGCCTGCCGTTCCAGTGACGACACCTCACGACGGTTGCGCGACGCCACGGTCGACCGAGCCCGGGATGGCCAGCCGCACGGGGGCAAGCGCCGCTATGGCTACGACAAGTCGGGAACGGTGATCATCGAGACGGCCCTAGTGGCCGTCACCACTGGTGGAACCTGTCCCGGATCGGTCTCGTCAGAGGGACGAGCCGCCGCCACTTCGCTGTTCTCTCAGGAGGTCACATGCGCGTCAAGGCCATGAACCCCGTCAGCCTGCTGGCCGCGGTGGCCGCCGTTGGGCTGGCTGTCTCCGGTTGCGGCAGTCACCCCGACGGGGACGCCGCTGCTGACGCGGAGGCGGTGGCGCACCGCGCCCAGCAAGTAGCCGCGGCCTGGGAGAGGTCAAGCGCGGCCGACGCGTGGCGTGCCGGCTACTACCCGATGGGTGATGTGATCCAACTGCCCCGTGGCGGCCTGCGGAGCAAGGCTGATGAACAGGCATACCGGGATCACAGCTTCGTCCTGCAAGGCAAGTTGCCCGCCACCTGGCCAAGGAATGGTCAGGTGGCTTGGGCCGACGGTAAGTCGCTCACCCGGCCGCTGGCGGGGGTGGAGGATTCGTACAAGTCCCTGTCCGGCGGCCGCGTCGGAGGCACGCCGCACCTCACCGTGATCGGCGCGAAGCTTGGCACCATGACGCTGGCCACAAGCCGCGGACCGGCCACCGTCCCTGCCTGGCTCTTCACCCTGGACGGCTACACCTCCCCCCTCAAGCGGGCGGCTGTCACCCCGTCGAAGCTTCCTTCGCCGCCGATCGGCCGAGCGCGTGACGTCCCCGTCGAGCAACTGAATGGGCTGGTCGGCGTTGCCGGAGACGGGCGATCAGTGACCGTGGTCGCCCTCCATGGTGTCTGCGACGACGGCCCAGCGGTGGAGGTGCTGGAAACACCCCGCAGCGTGGTCCTGTCGTCTTCCATCAAGCAGGGGAAGAGCGGAGGTAACTGCACCAAACAGGCAAAGTTGCAACAAGTGACGGTAGAGCTCGATCGCCCCGTGGGTGACCGCGTTCTCTTGGACGCGAAGTCAGGCCAACCGATCCCCTACAAGCCGCCGTATGGTCCCTCGCCGAGCTGGAGCTGAATATCCGTGTGTATCCCGGTGCCGTTCAACCGTTGATGCGCCCGTGTTGGGTGGTTGATCACACGCAAGACCATGTCACACGCGGTCCGCTTCACGTCCTCGGTCCCGCTCCCTGGAGCCTCGGACGAAAGTTGCAGAGGCCGGGCCAGACGCCGCGCCCCCTCGGGGCTGATCTTGGTCGGGAACTTTGCACACACGCGCTCCGGATGCCGAGCGCGGTCCGCCTCACGATCACGTCGTACCGTCAGGTGATCACCCCCTCCTGGACGGAGGTGATCGCGTCTCGGGCGATCTCGCGGTTCGTGGCGATGTCTTCGGCGACTCCAGCGGCCAGGAGAGCGGCGCCGGGGGTGTGGCCGGAGCCGACATAGCGCCAGTGCGCATCGGTGACCGTGGCGGGCGTGTCGGCGTAGCCTACGTATTGGGCTCGTTCGGCGCGCAGTGCTGCGTACGTCGTCGAGTACGTGCGGGATTTGGTGAGGATGTGGCCCCGGTAGCCGAGCGTGTGAGTCCAGGTGTGCAGGCGGAGCGGCTCGTATTCGAGGAGGCCGCCAGGGCGCCAGCAGGTGCGCATGAGGGTGCGAATATGCGCGCTGACGGGCGCCGACTCGATGTCTTCCCAGGTGGTGAGTGAGTGGGTGGTCGGTGCCGGCGCCGGTCTCGCTCGCTTCCTTGGTGACGTACTTGGCGACGTACGCGGCCACGGCGTCATCGTCGGGTCCGTCGCTGTCGGTGCGTAGGGGGGCGGGCGTCGACCTGGGTGCCCCATTGCAAGGCAAGCTCGCCCACGGCTGCGCTGTACGGGGTGCGGACCAGGACGCGCCGGGCGGAGGCGTGCACGGCACCGATGAGGAGTTCCGCGGTGCCCCAGGCCGGGGGTTCGCCGTCGGGTCCGGTCGGGCCGTCGAGGCGGACGACGGCATGTACGTGGACGGCTGCCCGTTTCTGGTACTCAGCGACGCGGGAGAAGGACAACCGCGCGTGCTGCGCGAAGCGGGACTCACAAGGCCGACCGAGGAGGCGAGGCGCCGCCGGACGTCGATGACGAACCGGTCCCACAGCTTGGAAGCGTGTGCGTGCCAGAGCACGTGGGCGGTGTAGTCGTAGCAATCGGGGCACAGTGGTTGGCCGACAACGGGCGCGTCCGGGGTGTGGATGGCGCCGCAGCTGAGGGGCCGTCCGTGTTCGCAGGTTCCGCCGTCGCGGCGGGGTCGGCACCGATCCACGGCGCGGTGGACGGGCCCGAAGGACGGGGCGGTGAGGGTGACGAAGAGCCGGGGGCGGTGGCGGACCGCGTCGGGGACGTTCTTGCCGCCGAGGAGGCCCGCGCGGACGAGGTGGTAGGTGTCTCCGGCGTGGAGGCGGGAGCAGGCGGGGCAGACGGTTGCGCGGCGGTTGCGGCAGCGGACGAGGAGTCGTTCGCCGAAAGCAGCACCAGCCATGTCACGGCGAGGTCCGGGGCATTCTGGTAGTCGTACGAGCGGGCTGGGAGGTGCTGGGATGCGATGGTGGGCCGCGGGGTGGATGGTCGTCGGGGTGGTTGCCCTGGTGGCCTGCAGCGCGTCGACGGGTGGTGGATCGGTGGGAGGGCCGCCCGGGAGCCGCCCTGCCGGGCCGTCCACCCGTGCGCCGACGCCCACCTCCGCGCCGGGAAGCCCGACCCGCGACAGCCCGCCGGTGTCGGCCACCACACCCTCCGCTTCGGCGGTCGGCTGTGCCACCGGGCACGCCGAGGTCACCGTCACCCCTGGAGCCGCGGTCACACAGCGGCTGTGCGTACGGCCCGGGACCGTGGTGACTCTCGTCCTCGCGCCCCGGGCGGACGACAAGCGGTGGAGAACCGTGCGGAGTTCGGCGCCGGTGTTCGTCCTGCCGACCGGATGGCGGGTGGACGCGGACGGCACCGCTCGCGCCTCGCTGCGGTGCGCGGGCACCCGGGCCGGTACGGCCAAGGTCACCGCGCTGGCGAAGGCGCCGGACGTGGCGGGCGCGGCACGCGTCGCCTTCACGCTTGACGTGACGGTGGTCCCGTACCCGCGGGTGGGGTGACCCGGAAAGCCCGGATCACCCCACCGTCTCGCTGCCCGCCACGGGTATGTGTCAGCCGAGGGAGCGGACCTTGATGCTGTAGATGCCACGGCCGTGGGTGGCCGCGTACAGGGTGCTGCCGTCCGGGCCGAGCTTCAACTGGAGCACGGCGACGGCCGGGAGGTCGCCGACGCGCTGCCACGTCGTGCGGTCCGGTGCGCGGTAGACGACGCCGAGGTCGGTGGCGACGGCGAGGCCGCCGTTCGGTGTGACGACCGCGGAGTCGGTCGGCACGTCCGGGAGGTTCGCCGAGACGTCGGTCCAGGTGGTGCCGCCGTCCTTGGACTCGAAGACATGACCGACGCCGGCGCCGGGTCCTTCGGTCCAGTGCCGGGAGAAGCCGTTGACCGCGAGGTAGACGTGGTCGGCGTTCTTGGGATCGATGGCGAAGCCGCTCAGGTAGCGGTTGGGCACCGTCCCGTCGGCCGGGAGAGTGATGTCGTGCCAGCCGGTGCCGTCCGCGTTGCCGACGGAGATGCCGCGGGCGAAGCCCTTGATGTCGCAGGGCCCGCACCAGCCCGCGTACACCTTGCCGCCCGACGCCGCGACCGCGGTCGCCGTGCGGCCGGCGCCGAAGTCGTGCACGCTGGTCCACTCCGAGCCGCTGCGGATGGCGTAGCCGTGGGTCTGCACCCACACATGGCGGCCGCCCGCGACCCAGGTCGAGCTGTTCTTCATGTCGGCCGCGAGCGGCGCGATGAAGCGGGCCTCACCGGTGTCGTTGTCGGCCGGGGCGACGTTGTACGACGTGATCTTGCCGGGGTCGGCGGTCCAGGAGCCGTCGTTGACGGCGCAGTTCTGGGTCACCTGGATGGCGAGGTAGACGTACTCCTCGGCGATGTTGCAGCCGTTGGCCGGGTCGGTGAGGGTGTCGCCGCCGTCCCCGCCGAAGTTGGAGCCCATCACCTTGTCGTTGCTGCGCAGGATGGACTGGCCGTTGTCCTGCAGGCCGCCGGTGACGGAGACACCGCCATGGGCCAGGTCCTTGCCGACGCCCACCGAGTAGTACTGAAGGGTGTCGATGGTGCCGTCGTTGAGCGAGGTCCAGTCGGTGGCGTGCCCGGAGGAGTCCTGGGATCCGTTGACCGGGCGCTTGTAGACACCGCCGTCGTTGCCCACGTACACATAGCTCTTGCCGTGGTGGCTGCCGATCGCGACACCGTGCTGGTCGGAGTGGCTGGTCTGGTTGCAGTCACCCGTCTGCTTGGCGGGGTCGATGCTCCAGCAGTCGAAGCCGAAGTTCCAGTACGGGCCCACAGTCGACCAGGTGCTGCCGCCGTCCTTGCTCTCGTAGACCTCTTCGAGACCCGCGTACACGTGCTGCGGGTCACTCGGGTCGACGGTAAGGAACTGGTTGTACCAGGCCTGGATACCGGGCATGTAGCCGCTGTCGGTCAGCGCCGAGCCGGAGGCGGCCAGCCCCTGATAGTCGGCGATCTTCGTCCATGGGCCGGTGGGAGAACCGGACTTGGAGACGTAGATGCCCTCCAAGCCGGTGTCCGGGTTGGTCTCCATCTGCTCCGGCGACTGGTCGATGGCGTAGTAGCGAGAGCCGTCGGCGGAGCGGGCGAAGGTGACGTTGCCGACACCGTCCACGTCGTCGGGCAGGTCGCCCAGACCACTGGTGATCCGCGTCCAGGTGCCGTTCACCTTGGTGTAGAAGCCGTTGTAGTCGTCACCGCTGCGCCAGCCGACCGCCAGGACGACCTTGGAGGGGTCCTTCGGGTCGATCGCGATGTCGTTGGCGATGTTCTTGTACACGGCCGAGGGTTCTTTCGCCCGCGAACCACCCGGCAGATACTCGGGGTTGGGTGCGAACTCCAGCTTCCAGGCGCCGCTGAGCTGCTTCGTGGAGTGGCTCCACACGCCCTCGCTGGTCGCCGCCCACACTTTGCCGCCACCGAAGCGCAGCTGGTGGATGGTGGTGCTCTCCAACTCCTTGCCACCGACCCGGCTGCGCGTGGAGAACGTGCCGTGGTGCGGGTCGGACAGGACGTAGACGCCGCTGCCCAGGTACGCGTCCGCGTTGGTCGTCGCCTCGCCGGTGCCCAGCCACAGCCGCCCGGCCCCGTCCAGTGCGAGTGCACCGGTGGACTGCGTGGGCAGTTGGTCGCTGATGGGTTTCCAATGGCCCCCACCGGTGTGCGACCGCCACACTCCGCCGCCCGCACTGCCCGCGTACACATAGCCGTCGTCATCGGCGGCCATCGCGGCCATCCGGCCAGTCACATTGCCCGAGCCGCCGCTGGAGTTGGAGTCGTAGTCGCGGTAGCGCGGGTCATCGGAGTTGTACGGCAGGTCGGTGATGTTCCGCCAGTTGCCGCCAGTGCGGGACAGACCGGTCAGGCTGCGCCAGGCCGCGCCGTACGCGCCCGGCGCGACGACGCCGGGCGCGGTGCGGGCCTCGGCATACTGGGCCGCGCCCTCGGCGATCTCCTCGGCCTCGTTGCCGTCGTCTCCGCCGTCCGCCGTCGCCTTGGGGGCGAAGCCCTCCACCGACTGCGTGTGTTCGGCGGCGAGTTGAGCTAGGGCGCGGGCCCCGAAGGGGCTGCTTCCCGGGCCCGGCGCGGCGCCTGCGGGTATCGCGACAAGTGCGGCGGACGCGGTGATGGCGCAGATCGTGAGCCATCGTCTCTTACGGGTTGGTGTTGACACCAGATCCTCCCAAACGGTCCTCGACAGAGCCGTCGCAGGAGACCTGACCACGAATCGGCGGGGAGGTCCGGCACTTGGACAAATTTTTGATCAGGACCTGTCACCAGTTGCTTGAGGCGGGCCCGAAGCCGGCGCCGCCCCTTCGCCTCCTCACCCGCCCCGAACCCGGGGTCCCCATGGGTTACACGGTGCCGAACACCGATTGTGTCGCGCGTCACATCGATCTCATGTCACTTCTGGCTTGGCTGCTTACATCTCGTGGTCGTCAACTTGCAGACAGGGGAAGGACGAAACGATGAGTGCACGGCACGAAGCCGGTACGGCGACCGCACACCGTGTGGTGGTCCTGGGGGCGGGATACGCGGGCCTGTCGGCGGCTATCCAGCTGGCGGCCCGGGTCAAGCAGCGTGAGGACGTGCAGGTGACTCTGGTGAATGCGCAGGAGCGGTTCACCGAGCGGCTGAGGCTGCACATGACGGGGACCGGGCAGCAGCTCGCCGAACTGAGCATCCCTGAACTTCTGGAGGGCACGCGCGCGCAGTTCGTGCGCGGCTGGGTGACGGCGGTGGACGCGGACGCGAAGACCGTGCGGATCGACGACGATCGGGTCCTTTGCTACGACACGTTGGTGTACGGGTTGGGCAGTGTGGCCGACACGGCGGCGGTGCCGGGCGCCGAAGAGCATGCCTACACCCTGAACAGTACCCAGGACGCGGAGGTGCTGGCCGACCGGCTGGCGCGGCTGGGCAGCGGCACGGTGGTGGTCGGTGGCAGCGGGCTGACCGGTGTGGAGTCGGCCGCGGAGATCGCCGAGCAGCACCCGGAGCTGAACGTGGTGCTGCTGGGCCGGCATGGACCCGGGGCCGCCATGAACCCGAGGGTCAGGGCGTATCTGCAGTCCGCGCTGGACCGCCTGGGCGTGGAGGTGCGCAGCGGCGTCGAGGTGGCCAAGATATTGCCCGCCGGCGTGGAGTTGGAGGGTGGGGAGAGCGTGGATGCCGACGTGGTGGTGTGGACGAGCGGCACGCGGGTGTCGCCGCTGGCGGCCGCTGCCGGGTTGAGTGTTGATGAGCGCGGACGTGTCGTCACCGATGTCGCACTGCGGTCGGTGTCGCACCCGGAGGTGTACGCCGTGGGCGACGCGGTCGCGGTCCGCCAGGGCTACGGGGACATGCACGGCACCTGTCAGAGCGGTATGCCGACCGGTGTGCACGCCGCGGTGTCGATCCTCCGTACGCTGAACGGCAAGGAGCCCAGGCCCTTCCGCTTCGGCTACTACCACACACCGGTGAGCCTGGGCCGCAATGACGCGGTCGTGCAGTTCACGCGTCCCGACGACAGCCCCCGGCGAATTCATTTGACCGGTCGTATGGCGGCTCGGTACAAGGAGGCGGTGACAGCTTCTCCCTGGCCGACATGGGCCCGTATGAAGAAGATGCCCGCCTCGGGCGCGTTCTGGCCGCGCGGCGGTCGCTTCACCCGGGTCCCGGAGGCGCGGTGACTCACCCCTCCCCGGATCCTGACCAGCAGGTGTTCCACCAGCACCGCAACCTGCTGTTCGCGGTGGCGTACCGCATCCTCGGCACCGCGGCGGATGCCGAGGATGCGGTCCAGGAAGCCTGGATCAAGTGGTCAGCCGCCGATCGCTCGCAAGTGGCCGATCCCAAGGCGTATTTGACACGGATCGTTTCGAATCTGGCGCTGGAACAGCTGCGTTCTACCCGGCACAAGCGGGAGACCTATGTGGGGCCGTGGCTCCCGGAGCCCATTCTCACCAGCGGCGACACCGCCGACGCCGTCACAGATGCCGAGTCGGTGTCGATGGCCATGCTGGTGGTGCTGGAGACGCTCAGTCCGCTTGAGCGCGCGGTGTTCGTGTTGAAGGACGTGTTCGGCTTCAGCCATGCCGAAATCGCGGAGATGGTGGAGCGTTCCGAGGCGGCGGTGCGACAGGCGGCGCACCGTGCTCGGGAGCATGTACGAGCGCGGCGGCCGCGTTTCACCGCGGACGCCTCGCGGCAACGCAAGGTCACCGAGCGGTTCTTCGCCGCCGCGACCGGTGGTGACGTCAACGCCCTGATGGGGTTGCTGTCCCCGGATGTCACCCTGTGGACCGATGGTGGTGGCAAGGTCCGTCAGGCACTGCGTCCGGTGGTGGGCGCATCCACGGTGGCCGCCTGGTTCGCTGCTATCGGTACCGTCACTTACCAAGGCGTCGAGCCTGCCGACATGAAGGCCGAACTCGTCGAGATCAACGGTGGACCCGGCATGGTGTTCAGCGGCTTGGGCCGTGTGATCGCCACGGTCACCTTCGCATTCGACGCCGACGGTCGCATCACTGCCATCCACAACGTGGCCAACCCGGACAAGCTCCAGGCCATAGGGGAGGGAACCACATACGACGTCGGGCTTCGGTGAGCCCTGTTCGAGGCCGGCCCGTCGTTCGTCGTCCGTCGTGGGCCGGACGACGGACGGCCGTGTCCGCCGGTGAGGTTGGTCCCGCCCGGAACGAGTGCCAGGCCGCCGAACATGTGCAGATGCCGCGGGCCTGGCCCCGTTCACCGGGCGTGCGCCTCAGCTCACCGCCTGCTTCACGAGCGCGGCGATCCGCTTCTCCACCTCGGCCGTGACCTCGGTCAGGACGAAACCTGCCGCCCACATCGTGCCCTCGTCCAACTTCGCCGTGCGCTCGGCAGTGACCCACAATGTCGTACCAACAAGGGAACTGACGAGGCGTGAGGTATCGAGCCTCGGGTCAGAGCGCGGTCAGGGATGCGGGCGGACCATCATCTCCGTGGAGAAGCAAAAGCCGGTCGTGATCACAACCGTGGACAGGGCCTGGCCAGTGTCGCGGCAGACAGCGATTGCTGCCGCTGCCGTCGATGTCAGGCTTTCATCGTCATGCGGACCCCGACTGTTCGGGGACGGTGTCTTCTGGTGGCGGCGACTGAGCTGGTGGGAACAGCAGGTCTTCCAGCGCATCCATCGCGAACATGAGAAGCATCAGTGCTACGGGGAGGAGCAGGGCTATCACGATCACGTGGCCTCCCGAGGGAGTGGTGATCAGGCCTGTGGTGTGTTGGGCAACTGGGCCGGTTTCAGCATGGGGCCGGTTGGGTGACCGCGCACACCGGAGTGGGGACGTGTAGGCCGTTCGGGTGGCGTGTGGCGGTCCGGATGCGCGTCCGGATGCCCCGGGTGATCCTGGGCCCACGGGACGGTCGGCCTCCAGCGCCCCCATCACGGAGGCCGGCCGTGCCTGCAGCATTGCGTCCAGCGCCCTACCCGTCGGCTTCGGCACGAGGGCTGTGCGAGACGCCGAATCGGTCAGCATGGTGCAGGCCGCTGAGGGGCTCCCACGGAACGAACACGGTGATCGCCGTTTGGGGACGGTCCGGTGACTGAGCGGGGATGTACATCCGGTCGGCCCAGGCACGACGGGCCGAGGCCTGCAGTCTGTCCGGCACGGCCATCAGGGTGGTTCCCGGTACCAGATGGTCAGGCCTGCGCCCCTGGTGGAATACGGCTCGGGGCAGAGCCATCTCGACCGGACGACGATCCGAATGGCGCGGCACAGCAAGGAGTGAAGGTTCATGGCAGTGTGCGAGGTCTGCAGCAACGACTACGACATGGCGTTCGAGGTACGGGCGGCGGGTGCCGTCCACATTTTCGACAGTTTGGAGTGTGCGGCCCAGCGGATGGCCCCGTCCTGTGACAACTGCCAGTGCCGCATTCTCGGCCACGGCTTGCAGGCCGACGGCCAGTTCTTCTGCTGTGCCCACTGCGCACGTCAGCGCGGATATGCACAGCTGGTCGACCACGCCTGAGCGCGCCGACCCATCGCGGGCCCGGCCGGCCGTTCGGCCCGGTCGAAGCAGCCTCACGGTCCGTTCCACTTGATGCTGCGCAGACTGCCAGGGCAGCGGGGTCGCTGCCCTGGCAGTCTGCCCGGCCGCCTGTCTCGCGCCGACCGCCGTGTGCAGACGAGGAACGGACTTCCCCGCACTGCGATGGCCGGGGGCCGACCGCCGGAGCCCACGATGCGGCCGGCGGCGAAGGCGTGGACATGCTCGGGGAGGACGTAGCTCTACTGGTTGAGCTTTTCCATGACGCGGTCGCGCAGGAGCTCGTACTCCTCACGGAGCCTGCGCCACTCGGTGATGGGCGGCCGGGCAATGACGATGCCCGCGGTGACGGTCTCCTCTGACCGGAACTGCTCTCGGGTGAGGTCGATCTCCACGCCCAAGCCCAGACGGTTCCACCAGTGGTAGTCCACGCGCTCTCCACTCACATGGACTTCACCACGGATCAGCTCCCCTCCCAGCAGGTCGTTGAGCACCATGGCCGTTACACCGCACTGGTCCCGGGCCGGGTTGTCCGGTGTCCAGTGCGGCCGGAACTCAGGTGTGCATGTGTCCGCACTCCAACTGCTGTGAATGGCTCGCTCGATGTCGGCGAGAAGCAACGGTGTCATGCCGGTGATCCTCGCAGTCGGCACTGACAACCGGCCTGCGGCGTCGTCTCGTGCGTCCGTGACCAGGCGTTTCCCCGGGGCGTGCGGTGGTCTGAGTGCATTGCGCGGCTTCACCGTGCCCCAGGACGTAGAACTCCACATGCTGGTCGTGGATGAGGCGCACTTCGTCAAGAACCCGAAGGCCCGCCGCTCTTTGGCGGTGACCGAGTGGGCGGGCCGCTGTGAACGTGTGCTCTTCCTGACCGGCACCCCGATGGAGAACCGCGTGGCCGAGTTCCGCAACCTGGTGCGGATCCTCCAACGGAGCCTGGCCGAGACCATGGGAGACCGCGAGGGGGTGGCCGGCTCCAAAGCCTTCCGGAAGGCGGTGGCGCCCAACCATGAAGTGACTCTCGCCCCGGCAGCGAGGTGCGCCAGGGCCGCTATGGCCTGGATGGTTTTACCGAGTCCCATCTCGTCGCCCAGGATCGCCCGGCGCTGTGCGAGGGCGAAGCGGGTACCGAATGCCTGGTAGCCGCGCAGTGAAACCCTGCGGTACGTGTCGTCGAGTATCTGGGCCCGGACTCGGTCGGCCACCTCATCGGGCAAGAACCCTTCGGCTGCGGCGGGGTCGGGGTCGCGCCCCGAAACGTCGGCGAGCAGGCTGTAGTACTCGGCGGAGCGCAACTCGAAGTCGACCCAGGCCTCTGTCTCGGGTGTGGGCCCCCGCAGCAGATCGACGGAGGCCTGGGCGAGCAACGCCGGTACGCCGTCCTGCTCGGCTCGTGTGGTCAGCCGGCGGATCTCGGCGACGGCCTCCAGCGCCCGTTGCCGTCTCTTCCTCCCCGCCAGCAGCATGCGCAGCCGCCCAGCAGCCGGTTTGGCCTCGGCCAACAGCGGACCGAGACCGTCTGCGAGAGCAGCGGCCGCGTCGACAGCGCGCCGCGCCTCAGGCCCGGCTTCCACCAGAACGTGCAGGGCGACGACGAGTTCGGTGGTTCGAGGCTCCGGATGGTCCACGTCGATGTGGACGGCGATGGTCTCTCGGACGGCGTCAGCTATCTGCCGAGCGGCGGCGAAAGCCTGGTCGGCCGTCCGCTGCCCTACGCCCGGGATCTGCTGCAGCCGGTAAGGTCCTGCATCGAGGAGCTCACCGACCGACCGGAACCCGCTCTTCTCAACCTCCCCGAGCCTCAGCCTACCCTCGGTGACTTCCTTGAGGCGGGCAACAGGGATGCCGTTGAGTTCCCGTTCCGCCAAGCCGTCATGGATCGGCTTCAGGGCTGCTCGTACGGACTCGACGGCCCCCGCGTGGTCACCGACGACCTCCTGCGCCACCTCGTACAGCCGACGTCCTTCGGTGACCGTCTCCCGCTCTCTCCGCCCCATCCCGCCCCGGCCTCTCTCACAGTGTCATCACATCCTGCCATCGCAGGTACCGGCACCCGTAGGGCGTCGAGCTGCACGGGTGATGCAGCCATCGTGGAAGCCGGTCTCGGCCATCGGGGCACAGCGCGTGAACATGAGAGGACACGGGCGTGCGTGCACGGCAACGCCCCTGAGGCGCCGGGGGCGTTGCTTGTTCGGGGGAGTGGCCGTCAGCTGCCGGTGGCCGACTTCCAGGCGTCGACGTACGAGGTGAGGTTCTGGCCGATGGTGTTCCAGTCGGGCTCGAAGACCTCGACGCCGTTCATGAGCTTGGTCAGGGCGATCGCGTTGGCGTCGGTGGCCTGGACGTCCTGGCGGGCCGCGAAGCCACCGCCGATCTCGCTGACCTGCGCTTGCGCCGTCCGGCCGAGCATGTAGTCGAGGAGCTTCCTGCCGTTCTCGCTGTGCGGGGCCTTGGTGACCAGGCCGGCCGCGTAGGGCAGGGCGAAGGTGGTGGGCATGCCGCCCGCGCGGGCCGGGAACCAGATGCCGAGGTTCGGCATGGTCTTGGACTGGGCGAAGTTCATCTGTACATCGCCGTTGGCGACCAGCAACTCGCCCTTGTCGACCTTGGGGGCGAGCTTGCCGGTGGAGGCGGACGGTCCGACGTTGTTTTTTTGGAGCTTGCCGAGGTAGTCCATTGCCTGCTTCTCGCCGCCGAAGTCGTGCAGGGCCTTGATCAGGACGGCGGTGCCGTCGCCGGCGACGCCGGGCGTGGAGTACTGGAGCTTGTTCTTGTAGCTGCCCTGAAGCAGTTCCTCCCAGGTGGTGGGGGCCTGCGCCAGCTCCTTCTTGTTGTAGACGAACCCGAAGTAGTTGTTGACGACGGCGGTCCAGGTGCCGTCGGCCGCCTTGTCGGCGCCGCGGACCTGGTCGACGCCCTTCGGGGCGTACTTCTGCAGCAGGCCCTTGTCGTCGGCCTGCTGGATGAACGGCGGGAGGGTGACGAGCACGTCGGCCTGCGGGTTGTTCTTCTCGCGCAGGGCGCGCTGCACCATCTCGCCCGAGCCGCCCTCGACGTACTTGACCTTGATCCCGGTCTCCTTCTCGAAGCCCTTGAACACCTGGTCGTACCAGCCGTCACCGTTCTCGCCCTTGAGGCCGTCGGCGCTGTAGACGGTGACGACCTTGTCGTCGGAGGCGGCGGAGGAGCTGCCGCAGGCGGACAGTGCGGGAGCGGCGAGGACGGTCAGGGCGATCGCGAGCTTGAGCGTGTTCCTGGGCATGGCGAGATGAACTCCTAGCGGGGAAAGAGAGGTTGCTCGGGGGAGTAAGGCGCTGCCGGTTTACCGGTACGAGGCCTTGGTACGGATGCGGGAGACGGCGAGGAGGACCAGCAGGGTCGCCGTCATGAGGACTACGGCGAGCGCGGAGCCGGCGAACAGGGAGCCGCGGTCGGTGGCCGCGTAGATCAGGACCGGAAGCGGTGTCCAGTCGGGCGGATAGAGCATCATCGTGGCACTCAACTCGCCCATGGACAGGGCGAAGCAGAGCCCGGCCGCCGCGGTCAGGGACGGCAGCAGAAGCGGCAGCTTGACCCGCCACAGGACGTACCCGGGGCGGGCGCCAAGGGAGGCGGCCGCTTGTTCGTACGCCGGATCGAGGCGGACGATCGCGGCCGACACCGACTGGTAGGCGAAGGCGGTGACCAGCACGGTGTGGGCGGCGATCACGATCCAACGGGTGCCGTTGAGCAGTATCGGCGGCTGGGAGAAGGCCACGAGGATCGCGAGGCCTACGACGACGGAGGGCACGGCGACGGGCAGGACGAACAGCGCGTCGAGCAGTCTGCGTACCCGCTTGGGCAGTGCGGCCGCCGCGAGTGCCGCCCAGGTGCCCACGGTCAGCGCGATCAGGCTCGCGGCGAGCGCCGTGACCAGGCTGGTGGTCAGGGCCTGGAGGGCCTCGCCACGGGTGGCGGCGCTGTAGTGGGCGGTGGTCGGGCCGGAGGGCAGGATGCTCGACCAGTGGGTGGCGAACGAGGCGCCGAGGACGACGAGAAGGGGCAGGGCGAACAGGGGGAGAAAGAGGACGAGGAACAGGGCCCAGACGGCCCACTTCGTCCCGCGGCTATGCACCAGCACGACGGCTCACCACCCGGTAGAGGCCGTACAGCCCCACAGAGATCACGACGTTGACGACGGCGACCACGCAGGCGCCCGGGTAGTCGGACTCCAGGATCGCCTTGCCGTACACGAGCATCGGGAGCGTGGTGACGCCCTTGGCCCCGGTGAAGAGCACGATGCCGAACTCGTTCAGGCACAGCACGAGGACGAGGCTCCCGTCGGCCGCGAGCGCGGGCAGTGCCTCGGGCAGGATCACCTGCCGGACGATGCGGGGTGCACGGGCGCCCAGCGAACTGGCCGCCTCCAGCTGTGCGGTGTCCAGGTGCGAGAAGGCGGCGAGCAGTGGCCGCATCACGAACGGTGTGAAGTACGTGATCTCGGCGAGCAGCACACCCCAGGGCGTGGTGAGGAACTGGAAGGGCCCCTCGGCCGCCCCGGTGACGTCCGTCCACATCCCGTTGGCCATGCCGACCGTGCCGTAGATGAACAGCAGGGCCAGAGTGATCAGGAAGGACGGGAAGGACAGGAAGACATCGATGAACTTGGCGACGGCCCGCGCACCGCGAAACGGCACGAAGGCGATGACCAGGGCCAGGAAGAAGCCGAGGACCAGACACCCGGCCGTGGCCGCCGGCGCCAGCCAGACCGTCGTCCACAGGGCCTCGCGGAAGGCGCCGGAGGCGAAGACGTCGGCGTACGGCTGGAGCGAGGTGTCGCCCGTGTCGGGCTGGAGGGACTGCTGGACGACGAGGAGAAGCGGGTAGAGGAAGAAGAGGACGAGGAGAACGACGGGGGGCAGCGCCCAGAGCAGCCTTCTAACCATGGGTGATTCCCGCGGTCAGCAGACTTGCGTCCCGAGGGGCGAAGTGCAGGGTGACCTCATCGCCGTGGGCGGGCGGGGTGCGGAGTTCGGGGACGTCCGCCATGACCCGGTGGCCGTCCACGTCGACGTACAGCCGGTGGGTGGAGCCGCGCCACTGGATCTCCGAGACGGTGCCCTGAAGCCGATTGGGGCCGTCGCCGAGACCGACCAGGTGCGGTCGTACACACAGCGTGGCCTTCGACCCCCGCGCCGCCCCCGCCGTGTCCACCTTCAACTCGGCGCCCGCGAAGGCGACCCCGTCCGCGCCCACCGTCACCGGCAGCAGGTTCGCGTTGCCCACGAAGGAGGCCGTGAACGCGTTCGCGGGTGCCCGGTACAGCTCCCTCGGCGTGCCGCATGCCTGCAGCCGCGCCTTGTCCATCACCGCGATCCGGTCGGCCAGCGTCAGCGCCTCGACCTGGTCGTGGGTGACGTAGAGGATCGACACGTCCGGCAACTCCCGATGCAGCCGCGCCAGTTCGGCGAGCATGTCGGAGCGGAGCCGGGCGTCGAGGGCGGACAGCGGCTCGTCCAGGAGCAGGACGTCGGGCCGGATGGCCAACGCCCGTGCGACGGCGACGCGTTGCTGCTGACCACCGGACAACTCGCGCGGGTGGCGGCGGGCGTAGGCCGCCATGCCGGTCATCTCCAGCGCCTCGGCGACCCGCGCTCTGATCTCCGTCTTGGCGACCTTGCGGGCCTTGAGCCCGAAGGCCACGTTGTCCTCGACCCGCAGGTGCGGGAAGAGCGCGTACTGCTGGACGACCATCCCGATGCCCCGCCGGTACGGCGGCAGGTCGGTCACGTCCCGCTCGCCGAGGAACACCCGCCCGGCGGAGGGCCGCACGAACCCGGCGACGGCCCGCAACGCGGTGGTCTTTCCGGACCCGGACGGCCCCAGCAGCGCCATGACCTCACCCGCCTGGACAGCCAGGTCGAGGGAGTCGAGGACGACGTTTCCGTCATAGGCGACGGTGACGGCGTCGAAGCGGATACCCATCAGCCGATTCCCCTGAGGACGGCGGGGAGTTCGGCGACGGAGGTGAGCACATGGGTGGCGCCCGAGGTACGGAAGGCGTCCTCTCCGTGCGCGCCGGTGAGTACCCCGGCGACCATGCCCGCTCCGGCCCGGACGCCGCTGAGCACGTCGTACGAGGTGTCGCCGACGACGGCCGTCTGGCGTACATCGTCGGCCGCCTTCGTCCGCACGAACGCTTCCAGGACCATGTCCGGGAAGGGTCGCCCACGCCCGCCCGCGTCAGCGGGGCAGAGGGTGAGGGGCACCAGGTCGCGCCAGCCGAGGGCGCCGAGGATGGCGTCCTGGGTGGCACGGGCGAAGCCGGTGGTCAGGACGACGGTACGGCCGTCCTGCTGGATTTCCTCGATGGCTTCGCGGGCGCCGGGGACCTGCTCGATGCAGCCCTGGTCGACGAGTTCGCCGTACGCCTTCTCGAAGGCGGTGTTCGCGCGGCGCGCCAGGTCTTCGGTGCCGAACAGGTGGCGGAAGACGGAGATCTTGGACTCGCCCATGGTGGCGCGGACATGGGCGAGCTTGGCGGCGTGGCCGGGAGTGCCGGGCTCGACACCGAGGTCGGCGGCGGCGGCCTCGAAGGCGCGCTCGACCAGGCCGCCGTCCGCGACGGTGGTGCCGGCCATGTCGAGGACGACGAGACGGATGTCGTGGGTCATGTCGGTCCTGTGGGTCATCTGGTTCACCAGCCCAACTCGTCGGCGGTCTTCTCGGCGATGGCGGGGGAGCAGGTCATGCCGCGTCCGCCAGGCCCGGTGATCAGCCAGACCCCGTCGCGCACCTGCTGCCGGTGCACGACCCGGCTGCTGTCCGTGCACTGTGCGTACACCCCGGCCCAGCGGCGGCGGATCTTCGGCAGCGGGCGGCCGAGGAGGGACTCGACGACCCCGGTGAGGTGTTCGTAGGGGTCCTCGAGGGTGTCGAAGGCGAAGGGGTGCTTGTATTCGTGGGTGTCGCCGATGGTCAGCCCGCCGTCGGCGCGCTGCACCATCAGCAGCTGCATCCGGTGGTCGGCGGCCGTCTTCGGCTGCGGCTGCCGGGCGTTGAGCTCGTCCAGGGCGGCCGATGCGTACGCCGGGTAGTAGCGGAAGCTGTCGCCGTCCGCGACCGAGGTGGTCAGCGGCTCGCCCAGCGGGTCGGTCTGCATCATCTGCAGGCGGACCCGGCGCACCGGCAGGTCGGCCCCGGCCAGTTCGCGGACCAGACCGCCGAGCCAGGCGCCGGTGCACAGGACGACCGCGTCGGCGGCATGGATGTCGCCGTGGTCGTCGCGGACGGTGGCGGCGCCGGTCACCTCGCGGACCTCGCGGCCGGGCAGGAAGCGGTAGGCGGGGGACTTCAGCAGCTCGGCGCGCAGGGCGCGCTGCGCGGTGCGGGGCTCGACGGCCGCGTCGCGCTCGCAGTGCAGGGCGGCGATGAACTCGCCGCGCAGGGCAGGGTTCAGGACGCGGGCCTCGCCGGGGGTCAGCAGCTTGTAGCCGCGGGCGGCGGCGTCCGGCCGGGCCACCGCGGCCTCGGCGACGGCGAGCTCGAGGTCCGTGCGGACGGGGGTCAGGGATCCAATGGCGCGGAACCCGAGCGCGGGCACACGGGCACCGATCTCCTCCCACAACTCCCGTGCACGCAGGGCGGTTTCGAGTTCCTCACCGCCCGCTCGGCCACTGACCCAGATCTGGCCGAAGTTGCGCAGCGAGGCGCCGCGGGCCTCGCTCTCGCGCTCGATCTGCACGACCTCGTGGCCGCGCTGAATTGCTTGCCAGGCGTGCATGGTGCCGACCACGCCGCCTCCGACGATTGTTACCTTCACGCAGCTCACACTCCTCTGGGACGGGGAACCGGAGAGGTCCGGCCGGCAACGAGAGCGTGAACCGGTCATCACGTTTGGACTAGACCCGTTATGTGGTCGTGACATTCTTGGGGTGGTCGGAGGCGGCGGTTTTCAGCCCCTCAGATGCGTGGTGAAGGAGAAACGGTCCCCCCGGTACAGGCTGCGCACCCGCTCCAGTGGCCGTCCCCCCGTGTCCCGCGAGATGCGGTGGATCAGCAGCATCGGCAGGGCGGGCGGGGTACCGATGAGAAGGGCCTCGCGAGGCGTGGCCAGGACGGTCTCGATGCGCTCGTCGGCGTCACCGAATCCGATGCCCTTGCTGTGGAGATAGGCGTAGAAGGAGGAGTCGGGATCGAAGTCGGTGTCGAGGCCGGGGAGGCGGGCCACGGCGACGTACGTACTCTCCAGACCGACCCGCTCGTCATCGGCGAGCAGCACGCGCTCCAGGTGCCAGACGGGCTCGCCGCGGGTCAGCCCCGTTTCGGCGGCGAGGGCGTCAGGGCAGGGGAAGCGGTCCAGGGTGACGAGGCTACGACCGGGGGTGCGCCCCTGTCGGCGCACCCCCTCGGTGTAGCTGGCGAGCGACAGCGGCTGCTCCAGTTTGGGGCCCGCGACAACGGTCCCCCGGCCCTGCCGGCGCAGCTTCCCCTCCAGCACCAGCTCGCGCAGCGCCTGCCGGACGGTCTCGCGGGCCACGTCGTACCGCTCGGAGAGGTCGCGCTCGGTGGGGATGAGGCTGCCTTCCCCGAGCTCGTCGACGAGTTCGGCGATGCGCGCCTTCACCGCGTAGTACTTGGGGATGCGCCCGTGCTCCGGGATGCCGGAGCGGACGGGGGAGCCGGGGGCCTGGTCGTTCGGGTAGTCCACGCACAGATAGTCGCAGACGCGGGAACCGGTTCCTGCCGGTGCTCCAGGCGAGCGTAAGGCGGCGCGCGCCCGGAGCGGGCTCTCCCGGAAGGTCTACGGGGGCGTGGTCCGGTTGATGGGGGACATGCAGCCAGAAGTCAGACGGAACATGTGGCCCGGCTTGATGGGCAAGATGCGCCGTCCCTGGGGCGGACTGACCTGGACGAGCCATTCCCACGTCCAGCGCAACCTTCAGGCTCTGGCCCGCGGCGAAGTCCCGCTCACCCACGACGGACTGAGCCAACTCACACCCTGGCGGTCGGTCGCCTACCTGCGCGACCTGCTCATGCAGAGTGGTGTCCTGCCCCCGGCCGACCGGCAGTTGCTGCTGTTCCAGCGGTGGCTTGCCGAGAAACTGCCCGCCCTCGACGGCCCCGGGCCTCGGCGCCCGCTGGAGCTCCCCTGAGGGCTGCGTTCGGTGCAGGCGTCCGTGCGTTCGTCTATCGCTGGTTTGCCGGAAGGGACCGCGGCGGTGCCGTACTGTCTCGTGAAGCCGTGGCGAGCTGTCAGTGCTGGTGCTCTCGCGCTTGGCAGTCAGGATGGCTGGACTTGGTCGAAGAGGGCGAGGGCTTCGGCGGGGTCCGGGCTCACAAGGCGCTCCAGACCGGCCGTCGTGATCTTCGCCCACCTGCCGGCCCGTGCCCACATCTGTTCCTCGAAGGCGCGGACGGCCTCGTCCAGATCTCCGGGGCCGGCGGCGATGGACTCGGCGAGTTCGGCGCCTTCCAGCATCGCGAGGTTCGCGCCCGCCCCCAACGGGGGCATCAGGTGGGCGGCGTCGCCCAGTAGCGTCACCCCGGAGACGTGGGTCCAGGTGTGGGACACGGGAAGGACGTAGAGGGGGCGGTGTACGAAAGCGGTGCCGTGGCGGAGGAGGTCGAGGACGGGAGCGGCCCAGCCGTCGAACAGAGCCAGCAGGCTCGATCGCACGGCCTCGACGTCGGCCAGGTCCAGGTTCGTGTGCCAGTCCAGCGGCGCGCGGAACTGGGCGTACACCCTGACGTGGCCGCCGCTGTTGCGCTGGGCGACGAGAGCTCGGTTCACGCCGTACACAGCCACGGAACCCTCGCCGATCAGCCGGGCGAGGTCAGGGTGGCGGGTGTCGACGTCGTCCAGGGAGGTCTCGATCAAGGTGACGCCGGTGTAGTGCGGCGTCACCGACGAGACTGCCGGGCGGATCCGGGACCAGGCGCCGTCCGCGCCGACCACGAGGTCGAACGTCTCCTGTCGCCCGTCTGTGAAATGGACCAGTACGCCATCCCGGGTCCCCGGCACCACCTGCGTCACGCCCCGCCCCCACTGGACGTCGAGAGGGCCGAGCAGCAGGTCACGGAGTTGCCCGCGGTCGATCTCGGGATTGGCCCGGTCATCTGGACGGGGTCGCCAGTCGCGCAGGACGGTCCCGTCCGCGTCCAGGATGCGCATGGCCTGCCCCTCGGGCCGGGACAGCGCCTGGAACTCCGCCAGCAGCCCCGCCTTGTCCAGCGCGAGCTGGCCCATCCCTTCGTGCAGGTCCAGCGTGCCGCCCGGGGGGCGGGCGTCGGGGGCGGGATCGCGTTCGAGGACGGTGACGGGGTGATCGTGGCGGTGCAGGACGCGGGCGAAGGTAAGGCCGGCAGGACCGCTCCCGACCACGGCGATGCGGTGTCTCATAGCGATACACTGTATTTTCTCATTGCAGTGCATCGCAACAGTACGATGTGACCATGACTGTGTGGGACCGGCCGGAGCCGCCGCCTCGCCCCGTGCCGCTCGACCGGGAGCGGATCGTCGCCGCCGCCATCGCGCTGGCCGACGAGGGCGGGCTGGAGGCGGTGTCGTTGCGCAAGGTCGCCGGCCGGCTGGACGCCGGCCCGATGCGGCTGTACGGATACATCTCCACCAAGCAGGAGCTGTTCGACCTCATGGTGGACGAGGTCCAAGCCGAGATTCTCCCCCAGGAGCAGCCCGGTGACTGGCGGGAGGCGCTGCGCATCCTCGCCCATCGCACCAGGCAGGCCGCTCTCCGTCACGAATGGCTGGCCGACCTGCTCGGCGGCCGCCCGGCCCTGGGCCCGAACGGCCTCGCCGTGACCGAGGCCACGCTGGCCGCCCTCGACGGCCTCGCCGACATCGACACCGTCATGCGCGCTGTGGAGACTGTCAGCGCCTACTTCACCGGCGCGATCAGGCGCGAGATCGCGAACCTGCGGGCCGAGCGCGCCACGGGCCTGTCCAAGCGCGACTGGCAGCGCGCCTCCGGCCCGCACGTGACGAGAATGCTGGCCACGGGCCGCTTCCCGGCGCTGGCCAAGGCCGTGTACGACGGCACGGACGTGGACGCCGAGGCATCCTTCGCGACCGGCCTGGACTGGGTCCTCGACGCCGTGGCCGCCAAACTCACCCGGCCGCCGGTGTGACGCTCAGCTCCTGCCGAATGTGAGCGAGGTCGGGGTCGGTGTCCACGGGCCGTGCGGGCGGTCTGTCGGTCCCATTTCGCGGCGTGTGAATTGGGTCACCGGCCGGCACGGAACAGCGAGAGGTGCGGGTAGAACCTTGGCCGGACTCGATCGGCAATTACCCACAGTGCCCAAAGGTCCACACTCGTCGGGGAATACGCGACGGTCGATTACGCGAGGTCGCCAGTTTCATGCCCCGGCATCGCCAGCGTTCTCGTCTGCTACCGCAGAAGCGCCGACTGAGACACCGCTTGAAGCCAGGTGGTCAGCAGGCGGTTGATCTCGTCCGGGCGTTCCTGCTGGAGCCAGTGGCCGCATCCGTCCAGCAGGTGAGAGGAGACCAGCCCGGGAAGCGTCGCCGGATAGGCGTCGATCGCGTCGGCCATCCAGGTTGTGGAGGCGTCCAAGCTTCCGCCGACGAACAGGGACGGCTGCTTGATCGGCGAGCCATTGACGTCGGCGAGGTCTTCCCAGTCGCGGTCCATGTTCCGGTAACGGTTGAGCGCTCCGGTCATGCCGGTGCGTTCGAACTCCCCGGCGTAGAAGTCGAGATCGGTCTCGGTGAGGCAGGAGGGCAGCCGGCCCTTGGGGAACCGGTCGCGCAGCGTTCCGCCGCTACTGACGAAGTGCGGGTCAGGCTCCCCTTGCGCCGGCATGGTGTCGGCGGACAGGGCCGCGTAGAAGCCCGCGAGCCAGCCCCGGACGTCGGGCTCGATCTCGGCCTCGGCCCGGCCCGGCTCCTGGAAGTACGAGACGTAGAACTCCTGGTCCCCGCCCATCTGCGCGAAGATATCGCTGGGGCGAGGGCCACCGGGCGGGGCATAGGGAACGCTCAGCAGGCCCACCGCGCAAAAGACCTCGGGGTGGAGCAGGGCGGAGATTGCCGCGATGTTCGAGCCCCAGTCATGCCCGATGATCACCGCCGTCTCCTCACCCAGGGCGTGCACCAAGGCGACGTTGTCATCCACGAGGGCCCGCATCCGGTACTCCTGCGGCGCGGACGGCTTGGAGGAGCGGCCGTAGCCCCGCACGTCGAGTGCGACCGCCCGATATCCCGCCGCCGCGAGTGCCGGGAGCTGGTGACGCCAGGAGTACCAGGACTCGGGGAAGCCGTGGACGAGCAGGACCAGCGGCCCGGTGCCCTGTTCGACCAGGTGCAGCCGCCCGGCGGATGCGTCGATGGTGCGGTGGCGCAGATCTGTGGATGGCGTGGGCTGATGCATGGCTTCTCCTCGGACTCCCAGGTGGCCGCAGTTACGCATCGATCATGCGTCGCGGCGCCTGGCAAGTGCGACCAGCATTGCCGATTTGGCAAACTAGCAGGCCAGCAAGCCAGCAAGCCAGCAGGCTGCGCACAGGGACTGGCTGGAGAGGGACGAGGCCGATGACGGACGACGATACTGCTTCTGCGCTGGCCGCCATGGGGCCACGGCTGCGGGCCGCGCGTGAGCGGCGCGGAGCCACGCTCACCGACGTGAGCCGCGCGACGGGCATCTCCCTCAGCACCCTGTCCCGGATCGAGAATGGTCGACGCAAGCCGAACCTGGAACTGCTGCTGCTCCTGGCGAAGGAGTACGGCGTCTCGCTGGACGAGCTGGCCGGCACCATATCCGCCACGGCCAAGAAGCCGCCCAGCCCCTCGCCCTGGTGTCTGGTGGAGGACAAGGCGGTGCTGCCGCTGACCCGGTACGTCGGGGGCCTGCACGCCCACAAGCACGTCCTGCCCGCAACCGGCGAGCAGCCGCTACGGCCACGGCAGATGTCGCACGAAGGGTACGAATGGCTGTGCGTGCTGTCCGGACGGCTGTGGCTGGCGCTCGGCGACCACGACCTCGTCCTCACCGCCGGGGAAGTCGCCGAGTTCGACACCCGCACCCCTCACGGAGTCGCCAACGCCGGCTCCGGCGGGCCGGTCGAATACCTGATCATGTTCGGGCCACAGGGCGAACGCCTACGACTGCGCGTCCATCCAACAGCGAACTGAGACAACCTCCAAGAGGTCCTGACAAAGACGTTGCACGTGGCGGTGGGTGATGAGGCAGGTGGCGAGGCCGAGGAAGGCTTCGTGGATGTCGTCGCGTCGTTCCCAGCGGACGCATGAGCGGCGGCGAGAGGCACTGGCTGCGCTACGCTCCTTGCCGCGCACGACTGGCACCTCGCCGACACCGCCGCCGAACTCGGCCTCCGGCTGGGGGCGGCCGGCTGCAGCCACCTGCTGCGACAGGACGTGCTGGACCGTTACCGCAGCGAGGCACGAGCCAGAGACCACTGACCCGGCGGTATGCCTCCGACCGCCGTTCCTGCGACCAAGAAGACGCCGGGCGGCACCCCCGCAGGGGAGCCGCCCGGCAGTCATCCGGGGGGGGGTGACCTGGAACTACCGCACGTCGTAGGCCCGAGTCACGGTCTGGGTGACGGAGTTGCCGTTCGCGTCCGTCAGCTCGACCTTCAGGGTGACCTGCTTGCCGGAGGCGCCGGCGTGGTTCACCGTCGCGGTCCAGGCTCCGTTGTGCTCGGCGGTCGCCGCCTCGGTCCAGGTGGTGCCCGCGTCGTAGGAGTACGAGAGCTTCGCCGCCCGCAGAGCACCGGGCTGGTAACCGGCGTGGCCGGTGACGCCGAGGGTGATGTGCTGCCCGTCCTGCGCGGCCAGCGTCTTCAGCCCGTCCTCGGGCAGCTGGTACTGCGGGAAGAGGAGGGGCAGGCCCTGCGAGTACACATTCTCATCGAGCTTCGAGCGGAACGACCAGGTGGTCTCCGTCGAGGTGGACCGCTTCCACACCTGCGCAGGCTGCCCGAACTTGGCTGTCCTCAGGGTCAGTTCGTACGCCGAGTCGGCGGCCGGGACGTCGAAGACACCGGACGGGAAGGGGCTGGATCCGGCCTCCTGCCCGTTGATACGCAGTGTCATCGAGCCGGTGTCGCCGAACGAGCCCTGCATTGCGGCGTGTTCGCTGTCGCCCCAGAAGCCGGGAGCGACGCCGATGAGGTTGCCCTGCCGTTCGGCGGCGAGTTGCTCCTTGCCCGAGGCGTCGCGCGGGGTGGTCGGGGCGAGGACGCCGCCGTACCAGCTTTCGGTGCGCTGCGCTCCAGCCTTGTAGGTGTGGGCGGCGCCCATCATGAACTCGCCCCAGGGGAAACTGCTGGAGAGCGACTGCGAGAAGCCGGTGTCGCCCGTCGAGTAGTACTCGGTTCGCTTGCCGGGCACCGCGACCTGGTCGAACGCGCCGGTCAGGGGGACATCGGCGTTCGGCCGGTGCGCAGTGACCAGGTCCAGGTAGTCGCCGGCCACGCCCATGCCGTGGTAGGTGGCCTCGGTGCTGCCGAGTTCGGTGTCCCGGACGCGGTAGGCACGGTCCGAGTTGACGGGACCGTTCTCCGGGAAGGCGAGGTTGTACACGTACGGGCTCGCGGCGGTGGCCTGCCAGTCGAGGGTGACCGGGCCCGAGGTCAGCCGGTCCAGGACGGCCTTCGCCTCGTCCGCGGGAAGGCCGAGCACGGGCAGGAAACCGCCGGTGTAGCCGATGCTGGGATACCAACGCGCGGCGGAGTCATGGTGGACGACGAGCGCGACGGCTCCGGCCGCCTGGGCGTCCCTGGCCTGCTGCAGGACGGAGGTGGTGCCGTCCGGGACACGAACCAGGGCGATCTTGCCCTTGGCCTGGGCCGCGGCGAGCTCCGCGGCGGTGCCGGCACCCGCGTCGACGACCTCGGCCTTCCCGGTGCCGTCGAGGTTGACGGAGCCGGTGCTGCCGGTGACCGGGTGCAGACGCGGACCGTCGACGACCCCGAAGTCGGTGATCTGCGGGGCGTACCGGCGCCAGTAGCTACCGAACTCGAAGTCGCCTTCGTGGGCGCGGCCTTCGATATCGGCGTAGTAGCCCTTGACCGAGCGTCCGCCGCTCAGCGAGCCCGCGTGCAGCCAACTGCCGCTCCAGGAGCGGGCGAAAGCCAGCGTGGCGTTGCGGTCCTCGGTGGGCCGGTCGGTGCGCACGGACAGCCGGTGGGCCTGACGCGCGTCGAGGACGACGGTGGTGTCCTTGGCGATCTCCAGCTGCGGGCGGGCCGCGTATGCCACGGAGTTCACCATGTCGCTGTCGCTGTCCGGCGTGGTGATGAAGGAGGAGAGGAAGTAGCTGCCGGGACGCACCTGGAACGTCTGCTCGGCGGCGCCGTCGTTGTAGCGCCGCTCACCGGTCGCGTCGTCCGTGCCGATGAGGTCGAGGGACGAGGAGCCGGCGGCGGGCTTGCCGCTGCGGTCGACGACCTTGACGTGAAGGCTGACGGTCTGCGGCTGGACGTACAGCGAGAACGGCGTGGAGACGGCGGCCTTGCCGTCCGTGGCGATGACGCGGCCCGTGATGTCTCCGTACTGGCTCGCCTTGAGCGAGGCGGACGGGTCCAGCTGGAGCGGCACCTTGACGGTGGCACCGGCCGGCACGGTCACCGACTTCTCGCTCAGCTTGGCGAGGGCCGAGTGGACGGCGGACCCGTCGTTGCCGGTGACGCCCTGCACGCTGAGGTTCAGCGTGATGGGCTTGTCGGTGTTGTTGGTGTAGGGCACGTCGACCGTGGTGCGGTCGGCCTTGCCCTGCGGCCAGTTGAAGCTGCCGCCCTGCACCGCGGGGGTGCTGAGCACGGTCTGGTCGATCGCGGCCTTCACATCGAGGCGTCCGCCACCGGTCTCGCGGACGTCGCCCGGGATGGCGCTGTCGGCGGAGGACACGAGTGCGGCCTTGATCTGCTGCGCGGTCCAGTCGGGGTGGCGCTGCTTGACGAGGGCGGCGGCGCCCGCGACATGCGGGGTCGCCATCGACGTGCCGCTCATGCTGCGGTACGCGTAGATGCCTCGGCCGCCCGCGGCGGCGGCGGAGATGTCCACGCCGGGCGCGGCGATCTCGGGCTTGAGAGTGTGTGAGCCGTAGGCGGGGCCACGGCTGGAGAACCACGCGGTGGAATCGTCCCGGTCGACAGCGCCCACGGTGAGCACGCTCGGCGCACAGCCGGGCGAGGACACCGAGTTGAGGGACGGTCCCGTGTTCCCTGCCGCGATCACGAACAGGGTGTTCTTGTTGCTGCGGGCCAGTTCCTCGGTGGCTGTGGCCATCGGGTCGGAGCAGTCGGTGCGGGCCGGGTTGCCGAGGCTCATGGAGACGACGTCGGCGTGCTGGTCGACGGCCCACTGCATACCCGCGATGATCCACGAAGTGGCGCCGTAGCCGGAGTCGTTGAGCACCTTGCCCGCGAGCAGCTCGGTACCCGGCGCAACGCCCCGATTCTTGCCGTCGCTTGCCGCGCCGGTGCCGCCGACCGTGGAGGTGGTGTGTGTGCCGTGACCCTGATGGTCCGTGGTGTCGCGCGAGTCGGTGAAGTTCTCAAAGGCGCTGATACGGCCCTTGAGATCGGGGTGTTCGGCGTCGACGCCGGTGTCGAGCACGGCAACCTTGGTGCCCTTGCCGTCGTACCCGGCGGCCCACGCCTCGGGGGCGTGCACCTGCTGCGTCGACTTGTCGAGGGTGGCCTGGACCTTGCTGTCCAGCCACAGCTTCTTCAGGGCACCGGCCGCCCGGGAGCGCGGGTTGCTGATGTCCGCCCAGAAGGAGGCGGCCTTCTTCTTGTCGGCCTTCAGCGCGACGCCGTCGACCGCGTCGAGGACGAGGCCACGCTCCGCGCCGCGCGGGGTCGCGGGCATACTGCGGGCGACGTCGACGGACTTGTCGTAGACGGCGATGAGCGGCACCGCATCGGAGTGCGCATCGTCATAGCCCTGGCGTACCAGGCCGGTGACATTGAACAGCTCCTGGTCGACACGGCCCGCGGCGATCGCCGCGGTGGCGCTCTCCGGGTAGACGTAGAGGTCCTTGCCCACCAGCCGGGTCTGGACGAGCGGTGTGCTGCCGTCCGTGGCAGGCAGCACGGTCGCGGAGCTTCGCCCCGACGCGTCCTTCGTGACCAGGACCCGGTCGCCGGTGACGAGTGTGACGACGGACCCCGCGCCGTCGCGCGCCGCGGCTGCGGAGCTTCCGATCAGAGGTTTCTTCTGTGCGGCGGTGTCCCCGGGCGTCGCCCCGGAGGGCACGGCCGCGGTGACGGCCAGGACGGCGGCTGTCGCCGCCCCCAAGGCTGTACGCGATATCGCGCGCATCGCTCTCCCAACTCTTGGCACCGGTCTCTGGCCGCCGATGCCATGTCTGCCGAATCCACCCACACCCGCACGGCCCGAACGGCTCACTACGGAAGCCGGTTGGTGCTGCGGTGGCGCCACCTTGGCAGACGGACGGATGGCGCGGCGATGATGGACCGAGGCGGTTTTGCGCCGTGGCCGTTTCCCGCCAGCGGACCGCTCGTACGCACAACGAGCCGGCCTGGCCACGAACGGCTTCCACTGGCACGCACGTTCACAGGCACAAGCCGGCTCCCGGTGCCGCACGAGTCTGCGGCGGACCTGCTGCGGGAGTGCCCTGGTCCACCGGCACGGCACACCCGCGGCGGTGGCCGTGGGCCGCGCCGGTCGGGCGCCGACGGAGGCGGGCAGGGATCACCCGCATCGAGCAGGGACGCGACCGCAACCCGTCACCCGCCGTGATCAACGCGCTCGCCGACGCCTTGAGCCTGGACGCCGCCGAACGCGACCACCTCCGCTACCTCGCCAAAATCACCGGCGGAGCCTGCACCGGGCACCGGCGGCCGGCGCCGCCCAGCCGCCATGTCCGTCCCACAGTGCTGGGGATGCTCCAACTCCTCGAGCCTGCTGCCGCGTTCGTCACCAACCGCCTGGGCGACGTACTCGCACACACCAACGGGTTCGAGTTGGTGATGCGCGGAAGCGGGCTGCTGGAGACCCGGGAGCCGAATCTGACACGCTATGTGTTCACCGATCCGCGAGCCCGGACGTTCTTCGCCGACTGGGACCAGGTGGCCGATGAACAGGCCTTCGACCTGTGGCTCGGACCGTCCGTGGAGACCTCCGAGTGGTTCACCGCCGAACTCGCCCCCCTCGCCGGGCAGGAGTTCACCCGCCGGCTCAACCGCCACCTGCCCCCACCGCAGGTCCCGCTTCGACTCAACCACCCCACCGCGCAGGAGCTGCGGTGGCAGCGAGAACGGCTGGAGCTGCCACGCGCCGACGCGCAGGACCTGGTCGTCCTCCTGCCCGCCGACGAGACGACAACGCAGGCCGTGGAGAGCCTGCGCCGCCAACCCGGCGGTGTCCTTCGCGCGATCGGTTGAGAGGGCCCTGCACGGCGACCGGACACGACCTGCACCTGGAACAACCTGCCGTCCTTGGCCGACTTCTGCAGAAGTTCCTTGGTGCGGCCCTCCGAACACTCCACCCACGGACGGGTCTGACCCGGGCGCCAAAGGGGCCGACACCGGTGTGGGTCAGGCCGTCGCATCCGCGGGTTCGGGCGGAACACGAGGGCGCTGAGCGACCCGAAGGGCTTCGGCGGTGACGTCTACGGACGTCCTCAGGCCCTCACTGCCGCCCGCCGAACTGCCAGTTGTGCACCTCGATGTCGGCGTACCGGTCCGGGGTCAGGACGGCGCGTGCCGTGTCCGGGTCCGGCGCCCGGACCAACGCCGCGGTGCCCAGCCAGGTGGCGTCGTCGTCGGAAAGCAGCGGCCCGTAGGCGATCAGCTCGTCCCGGTCGGACGGCACCGCAAGGTCGGCGGCCTGCCCCGCGCCGAGGCCGAGCACCAGGTAGCGGTTGCCGCCGGTCCGGCCTCCGGGGAAGTCCCACATGGTGCGCCCCAGGGTGTTGCGCCACCGTCGCAGCAGTACGTCCCGGTAGACGCCGGCCTGGTAGTTCGGCTCGTCGAAAGCGAACGCGCGGGCAGCGGCGGGATCGGGCAGATCAAGGATGTGCACGCTGCCGGTGGGGGTGTCGCCGTCGTCGGCGAGGGTCGGCCCCCGGGCGATCATCTCCTTCGCATACCGGTCCATATAGGACCAGTGCTCTTCCAATAGCTCGTCGCGCAGCGCTACGGAGCCGGGCCGGTCACGGTGGTAGCAGAGGAACTCCATGCGCGTAGGTTCTCTTGAAAGAGGTCACCAGGTCGAGCGGGTTTCACCAACCACATCCCGGGAGGTACTTCGTGCCGGCGGACCACAGGCCCCGAGGCGGAAACAACTCCACCTCGGGACGCCATGGCGGCATGATGCGAGCAGCGGTCCCCGATCGAGCGGCGGCAAGCCGCCCAGCCAGCAGTCGAGTTGCGCGCGGTGCCGGCATGAATGACGGCACCGAGGGGAGTCAGGCCAGACCGCCCGTCGCCCGCAGGTTGTGACCAGTGACCCACCGGCCGTCCGGGCCGACGAGGAATCCGACGACATCGGCCACGTCGGACGGCTGCCCCAGTCGTCCGAGGGGCGTCATGCCGGTGACCGCCTGCAGAGCTTGTGGGGGATTGGATCCGTGCAGCATCTCGGTGTCTGTCGCGCCGGGGGAGACGGTGTTGACGGTGATGCCGCGCGGTCCGAGCTCCCGGGCCGCGACCGCGGTCAGCTGCTCGAGCGCGCCTTTGCTGGCGACGTAGGGGCCGATGCCCGGGGCGGGCCGAACGGTGTTCAGCGAGGAGATGTTGACGATCCGGCCTCCGTCGCGCATCTGCCTGGCCGCGTAACGGATGGTCAGGAAGACCGAGCGTGCGTTGACCGCCATCACGTTGTCGAACACCGCGGCGTCGGTCTCCGCGAGAGGGGTCGGGGTATGCACCGTCGCGGCGTTGTTCACCAGGATGTCCAGGCCGCCGAGATGTGCCTCGGCGGTCTTCATCAGCTGTTCCGGTCCACCCGGATCGGCCAGGTCAAGGCGCACGGCGTGGGCGTGGCCGCCGTCCGCCTGCACGGTGCGGACGACTTCGGCTGCGGCTTCCTCGTTGGTCGCGTAGGTGAAGACCACCTTCGCCCCATCACGGCACAGACGTTCGACAATCGCCCGGCCGATCCCGCGCGAACCACCCGTGACGACGGCGGCCTTACCCTCCAGCACCAGCACTGTCCCTCCCGATGGTGAAAAGACGGTCTCGGGAGCGTGAACGTACCGGTACCACGGCTCGTGCAGGGCGGCTTTCGCGGAGCGCAAAACGCATGCCTGGTCATCGTTCCGGTCGGAGGGGCTCCGTCCGTGGACGGCTGGCGAACGCCACCGGCGAGGGCAACAATGGCGAGTGGTGATCGTCGGCTCACACGTCCATAAGAGCGCGCACATCGCCGAGACGCAGCTCAGGGCGGCTCCAGCAGCCGGTGCCGCCGACGACGGGAGCCCGGATGCATCGGCGGAGACCGTCGTCGGCAGACCACCCGGCTCGCGCGAACCAAGACCGCGGCGACCAGCTCCGCGAGCACGACGCCGACCGTCGTCAAGCAGCCCCCGGACAGCTCGGGATCAGCACCGACCGTGATGCGAGGAAGCAATGAGCCAACCGCACGAGACCCCCGAAACCACCCCCTATGACGTGATCGTGCTGGGCGCCGGACCGGTCGGCCAGAACGTCGCCGACCGCGCCCGCGCAGCCGGCCTCTCCGTAGCCGTCGTGGAGCGGGAACTCGTCGGTGGCGAATGCTCCTACTGGGCCTGCGTTCCCAGCAAGGCGCTGCTGCGGCCGGTCATCGCGGTGGCCGACGCCGGCCGTGTGGACGGAGCCCGGCAGGCTGTCACCGGCCGGCCCGACAGTGACCGGGTCTTCGCCCGCCGCAACCGCTACGTCACCGACTGGGACGACTCCGGACAGGCCCGGTTCGTCAAGTCCATCGGCGCCGACCTCTACCGCGGCCACGGCCGCCTCGACGGCCGCCGCCGCGTCACGGTCACCCGGGACGACGGATCACGTCAGACCCTCAGTGCCCGGCACGCGGTGGCCGTCGCCACGGGCAGCCGACCCGCGTTGCCCGACATCCCGGGCATCCGGGAAGCCAGGCCCTGGACGAACCGCCATGGCACCGACTCCAGTACCGTGCCCGGCCGCCTTGCCATCGTCGGCGGCGGTGGCGTCGGCGTGGAGATGGCCACCCTGTGGCAGGGCCTCGGCTCTCAGGTCACCCTGCTCGCCCGCCATGGGCTGATTCCCCGCATGGAACCCTTCGCGGGCGAGCTGGTCGCCCAGGGCCTCGTCGACGCGGGGGCGCAGGTGCGGACCGGCGTGCAGGTGACCGCCCTGCGCCGCCCGGATCCCGGCGGACCCGTCACCCTCACCCTTGACGACGGTGGCGAGCTGGAGGCGGATGAGGTCATGTTCGCCACCGGGCGTACCCCGAGCACCGACGACATCGGCCTGGACACCGTCGGGCTCACCCCCGGGTCCTGGTTGGACGTGGACACGACCTGCCTGGTCCAGGGCGTAGAGGGGGAGTGGCTGTATGCCCTCGGCGACGTCAACCACCGAGCCCTCCTCACCCACCAGGGCAAGTACCAGGCCCGTACCGCGGGCGACGCCATCGGTGCCCGTGCCGCCGGCCGCCCGCTGGACGACGCCCCCTGGGGCGATCACGCCACCACCGCCGACCAGCACGCCGTCCCGCAGGTGTTCTTCACCGACCCCGAGGCGGCCGCCGTGGGCCTGACCGCCGCGCAGGCCGAACGCGCCGGCCACCGCGTCAAGATCGTCGATCTCGCCTTCAACGCCGCCCAGGGCGCCAACCTCTACGCCGACGACTACCAGGGCCAGGCCCGCCTGGTCGTCGACGTCGACCGGGACGTGCTGCTCGGAGTGACCTTCGTCGGCCCGGGAGTCAGCGAGCTGCTGCACTCGGCGACCGTCGCGGTCGCCGGCCAGGTCCCGCTCAAACGCCTGCGCCACGCGATCGCGTGCTTCCCCACCGTCAGTGAGATCTGGCTCTTCCTCCTCGCCGCCTACCAACTCGACCGCGACTGACACCCACCCGTCATGACGGATCGGGGCGAGTGGGCGGGAGCGGCACCGCGGGGGTCATGCCCCACTCTCGTCCGCTCCCGCTCCCGCACCCGGCTCCCGTCAGCTCGCGGCTCGGCCGCTGCGCCACGGAGGCGGCATGGCCGACCTGCGGGCAGTATCGCTGCGGTGCAGAGCCCGCATCATCTGGCCACGCAGCCGGTTCTGCAGCCGGTCCGCCAGTTCATGCGCCGTCGCCTCCTGGGCATGTACGACCACATACGCGTTCCCCACGACGAGCTCGGCCACGGCGGACCAGGGCTGCGCGGTGTGGTGCGCCGCCGCCTTGGTGATCCTCACCTCACCGCCGGCGGGTGGAAGCCCCGGCCTGCTGAGAACCGCGTCGACCTTGGCCTGGGCGTAGGCCAGTGCTTCCTCGTCCACCACCCCGTCCGCTCGCACCCGTACGGCGACCACGGTGCTGAGGCGGGTACCGGCATGCTTGGCAGTCATCTGCTCCGCTCCTTCTGATCGAGGGCTGCGGCTCCAGACTTCTGTGAGAAGCAGCCCTCGCCCAGGGCTGTCAGGTCCCAGGAGGGGGACCAAAGGGCCCGGAAGCCGCCATCCCCGATGCACCGGCCCGCCGGTGCATCGGGCCTCACGGCACAGGGACGTTCAGCCCCACCAGTCGAGACCTTCGGCATCCGGCACGATGCGGCGCACCCGAGGAAAGTAGGGCGTGTCAGGAGAACGACGACCTGAACATCCCCGAAGGGATCACTGTCATGGCCGCGCATGAGCATCCTCACCGGGGCCCGGCCTTCCACCTGCCGACCTTCCGCCGGCACCGTGCCTCCGCCGCCGCCCCCACGTCCACCGTGTCGGCACATGCCGTCACACACACCGCGGGGGTCCACGCCCTCGCGGCCCTGCGCATCGTGACCGGGTTCATCTTCCTGTGGGCGTTCCTGGACAAGACCTTCGGCCTTGGTTACTCCACGGCATCCGGCAAGGGCTGGATCGACGGCGGGTCGCCGACGAGGGGCTTCCTCAGCTCCCTTGCGGTGGGGCCGATGGCGTCGACGTTCCACTCGTGGGCCGGTGCCTGGTGGGCGGACTGGCTGTTCATGCTCGGTCTTCTCGGTGTCGGTGTGGCCGTCATGGCAGGTGTGGCGTTGCGTCCGGCCGCGGCGGCGGGTACGGCGATGCTGGCGCTGATGTGGATCGCCGCCTGGCCACCGGCCAGGCACCAGACGGACGGATCGCCGACCATGTCGACGAATCCGATCGTCAACTACCACGTGATCTACGCGGCGGCGCTGATCGCCATGGCGGCCGCGGGCGCGGGCGCCACCTGGGGCCTGGGCCGGCTGTGGGCGCGGCTGCCGTTCGTCCGCGACCACGTCTGGCTGCGCTGACCCCACGGCGGGACGGAGTTCGCCCGGTGTCCGCTCCGCCGTCCTGTACACAGACCTCGTCCCGACACGAGTCCCTCGTCCCGGCCGCGGAACCAGCGGTCCCTGCCCCGAACAACCCCGAAAACCCCTGAACCCCCTGAACACGACACTGGAATCGGGTCCCCCGATTCAGGAGGTGGAGATCATGTCCCGCACCATCACCGTGGGCCTCGACGGCTCGCCCGAGAGCCGTGCCGCCGCGGAGTGGGCGGCCCGTGAGGCGCAGCTGCGCGGACTTCCGCTGAAGCTGGTCCAGGTCTGGGAGCCGATGCCCGAGCCCGTGGCGCTGGCACAGATCCTCGGTGCCGAGACCCGTCAGTACTGGACCGAGCGATTTCCGCGAGAGTCCGCCGAGGGCCTGCGACAGCGCCACCCCGGCCTCGACGTGACCACCGAGCAGCTCACCGGACGGCCCGCCGAGGCCCTGACCCGCGCGGCACAGGACGCCGAACTGCTCGTCCTCGGCTCACGCGGCCTGAGCGGGATCGGCGGTTTCCTGGTCGGCTCGGTCGGCCTAGCCGTCGTGGCATCCACCGACCACCCGGTCGTCCTGGTCCGTGCCGGCGCGCAGGCCACGGACGAGCACAAGACGGACGCTGCCGGCATCCCCTCCACCGCCACCCCCTTCCACCCCGTCGTCCTCGGGCTCGACATCGGCGAACCCGATGAGACGCTGATCGGGTTCGCCTTCGACGCCGCCGCACGCCGCAAGGCGCCGCTGCGCGTGGTGCACGGCTGGAACCCGCCGCCTTACTTCGCCTACGGCATGCCTCTGGACGCCGGAACACACCAGTCGCTGGCGCAGGGCGATGCCACCGCCCTGACGAGGGTCCTGCGCCCCTGGCGGGAGAAGTTCCCCGACGTCGAGGTCGTCGAGGAGTCCCACTTCGGCAGCCCGGCGACCCTCCTGATCGACGCCTCCCGGGAGGCCTCGCTGGTCGTCGTGGGCCGCCGTATCCGCCGCGCCGCCATCGGTGTCCACGTCGGGCCCTTCACTCACGCAGTCCTCCACCATGCCACCGCCCCCGTCGCCGTCGTCCCGCACGACTGACACGCCCCCGCTGAGGAGAGCAGAGACCATGAAGGCAGCGGTCGTACAAGCCTTCGGAGAGCCCCTGGTCATCGAGGAGCGCCCCGATCCCGAGCCCGGCCCCGGCCAGGTCCGTATCCGTGTCGAGGCCTGCGGGCTGTGCCACACCGACATCCACGCCGCGCACGGCGACTGGCCGGTCAAGCCCAACCCGCCGTTCGTGCCCGGCCACGAGGGCGTCGGCCTGGTCGAGAAGCTCGGCGAGGGCGTCACCCATCTGACCGTGGGGCAGCGGGTCGCGGTGCCGTGGCTGGGCAAGGCGTGCGGACGTTGTGAACACTGCCTGTCCGGCTGGGAGACGCTGTGCGAGCAGCAGATCAACACCGGCTACGGCTGCGACGGCGGCTATGCCGAGAAGATGCTGGCCTGGGCCGACTTCGCCCAGCGGGTGCCCGAGGGTGTCACCGCCTTCGACGCCGCTCCGCTGACCTGCGCGGGCGTCACCACGTACAAGGCCCTCAAGGTCGCCGACGTCAAGCCCACGCAACTCGTCGCGATCTCCGGCGTCGGCGGCCTCGGCCACCTGGCCCTGCAGTACGCCAAGATCGCAGGCGCGACGGTCGCCGCGATCGACGTCACCGACGACAAGCTGGAGCTCGCCACCGAACTCGGCGCCGACATCGTCATCGACGCCCGCAAGCAGGACGTCGGCGCGGAGCTGAAACGGCACGGCGGCGCTCACGCGGCGATCGCTCTCGCGGTGAACCCGGCCGCGTTCGAGGCCGTCAACTCCGGTCTGCGGCGCGGCGGGAAGCTGGTCATGGTGGCCATGCCCGCGCACGGCACGATCCAGGTGCCGATCTTCGACACCGTCCTCAACGGCACCTCGGTGATCGGGTCCATCGTCGGTACGCGGCAGGACCTCGCGGAGGTCTTCCAACTGCACGCGGCCGGCCGCACCAAGGTCATCTACGAGACGCGTCCGCTCGTCTCCGTCAACGACTCGATCGATGCCGTACTGCGCGCAGAGATCCAGGCCCGGATCGTCTTCGACCTGGGCGCGGGAAGCTGAGACCGATGGCTCCGGTGGCTCCACCCGCCGCTTCTGCGGAGGGTGGAGCCACGGCGTACATTGCTGCAGCAAGCGTTCGGCGAGGACTACCTCGCCGGCCGCTCCGGGGAGAACACGTTGGTGCGTCCCCCGGCAGCCTGACACCCGTGTGCGGCGCGGCTCCGACTCGGCGTCAACCTCACCAGGTTGCACAGGGGTTGAAAGCCGTGCCGCTCAGCTACTTGTGGGGGAGGATGAGTTCACGGCCGTGATAGAAGCCTTCCCGCTCCTCGACCACGTACGGGGCCATGGCGGCGCGCCGCTGCGCTTCCGACTCGGAGGTTCGCCACGAGTCGCATGACTCTTTGGAGTCCCAGAACGACAGCCCGGTGATCTCCTGTCCGTCTTCGGACCAGTACGCGAAAGCGCGGCGCAGACCCTGTGGGTGGGGACCGGGCCGCCACGCCCCCTCGAAGTCCTCCAGGGTGCCCGGCCGAATGCGGCGCGTCGTCACCCAGACGAAGTGCTCCTCCATCGCAGCCTCCTTCGCGCTACCGGTCCGACCACCGGTTCGGCTTGCCCGCCCCTCTTCGACCACCGTAGGTCCAAAGCACCGCTTGTGCCTGCGCGCCGGTACATGGTCCCGCTCACCGAGCAGTGAGTGCTGGACAGGGCGTCGCTCGGGCTGCTATGCAGGGGCACGAGAAGTCGATCACTGGGGGAAAAGCGTGAGTTCAGTCCGAGCCGCGCGTCGTACGGCGTCGACACTGGCGGCGGCGCTCCTGCTGGCGGCATGCTCGTCCGGGCATGGCGGCTCCACGGCGGCGGCCCCGGGCACGGTTCCATCAGCGGCCGCGCCGACCGTAGCCGTGAGCAGCGACGCCGGCGCCGACCCAGCGGCGGCAAGCCCTTCCGAGACGGCCGGCTATCCGACCACGGATGCCGCGCCCGGAGCGGCGGTGCCGCAGGTCCGGGACGCTTTCGCCGTGCTCCAGGCCACCTATGACGACGGCTGCACCACCCCGGGGAACTGCGAGTACTTCCTCACCCGAGTGCTGGCCAATCTCGGCGATCTCTGCAACTCGATGAAGGCCAGTCCGAAGGAAACCAGGCACTTCGCCGAACCCATTGCCCGGATCCACGCGATGCACGACGCCCTCGACGGTGACTATTCCTTCCCGAACCTCGAACGGCACCAGAAGCTTCTGCTGGACACTCGCGAGATGGTCAACACCTGGATGCAGTCCCATCCCGAGGACTACCGATAGACGACCACCGACACGACTGCTGACAAGGGATGCGGGCCTGCCACTCACCGGGGCGGGCCCCGCGGCCATGCTCACCGCAGAGGTTCCCGGAGGCGGGGGCGCCTCGTGTGCGCAGTCGCCCGGGATGCGAACCGCCCGGGTGTGATGAAAGTCTGGGAGAGGATCTGGCCCGGCCAGGCTTCCCGTGTCTCCGCAGGCGCCGGAAGCCCGAGGCCGTTGGCGCCCTCCGGGGACGACAGGGCCCCGGGCCCGCCGCCGAGGGCCGCCCCGGGTCCGACCGGACGGCACCCCATCGGCCCGAACTTCCGCACCAGGACCAACACTGTTCGCGAATCTCTGCCCGATCGAGGTGGTACCCGTGGATCTGAGGATGTCGGTCGAAGACCGGGAAGCGTTCCTTGCGGGCCTCCACGTGGGAATCCTGGGGGTGGATGATCCGCGCCATGACGGTGGGCCGTTGATGGTTCCGCTGTGGTACTCCTACCGGCCCGGCGGGCTGGTGGCGATCGAGACCGGGCGGAAGACGCTGAAGGCCCGCCTCATCCGCGACGCGGGGCGATTCAGCCTCTGCGTGCAGGACGAGTCGGCCCCGTACCGCTATGTGAGCGTGGAGGGGCCGGTGGTGGGTATCGAGGATCCGCTGCCCCCGGCCGAGCGCGAGGCGCTGGCCCACCGGTACCTGGACACTGACACCGCGTCGGCCTACCTGGCAGCCAACCACGAGCAGTTGGCCGACGACATCCTCATCCGCATGCGGCCCCAGAAGTGGAGGACGGCCGACTTCTCCGCCTTCGCCGCGGAGTTCGACACCTAGTCCTCCGGGGCAGCAGGTGGTTCACGTGCAGCACAGACGGGACATCCCGATGGCCACTGACGCGATGACGCCTGCGGAGGCGGCCTGGAACGTGGGAACCCCGTATCCGCGTGATCGCTGTGTGCACGAGTTGTTCGACGCACAGGCGGAACTCCGCCCACGGGCCACCGCCTCCATACAGCACGACCGCAGCATCAGCTACAGCGAGCTCAAGGTCCGCTCCGACGCGCTGGCCGCCCGGCTGCTCGACTCCGGGGTGCGGCACGGCGACGGGGTAGGCGTGTGCGGGGGCCGGTCCCTGGAAGCACTGGTCGCCTTTCTGGGCATCCTCAAGACCGGTGCGGCGTACGTCCCCCTCGACGACGCCTCACCGCCCGGCCGGCTGCAGGCGATGGCCGAGGAAGCCGGGGTGCACACCGTGGTGACACTGCCCGGCAGCGTCTGCCGCATCCGGCGGGTGCGTACCCGCATCGACCTGAACGGGACGGTGCCCACCGCGCCGGTCGCGGTCCCGCGGGCCGGGGTACTCCCCGAGGACTGCGCCTATGTGATGTTCACCTCCGGCTCGACCGGCCGCCCCAAACCCGTCGCGATCCCGCACTGCGGAGTGGTCCGCCTGGCCGCCTCCGATCTGGTGTGGCAGCGGCCACGGCCCGGCGAGCGGGTGCTGCACGCGTACGGCCTCTCCTCGGATGCCTCCACCATCGAGATCTGGTCCTCGCTGCTCGCCGGCGCCTGCGTGGTGATCGCCGACCAGGAGGAGCTGCTGTCACCTGCCGCTCTGGAATCCCGGCTGCTGGCCGAGCGGATCAGCATCGCCTATCTGACCACGGGGGTGTTCCACCACATCGGGCGCACCAGGCCGTCCGCACTGCGGTCCCTGCGGTTCGCCTCCGCCGGCGGGGAGGCGATGGATCCGGAACTGGCCCGCGCGATACTGGCGGCCTGCCCGGACACCACCGTGGTCAACTTCTACGGTCCGACCGAGAACAGCGTGGTCTCCACCGCGCACCTGGTGCAGGATGTGCCTCCTGGGGCGACGGCGGTGCCGATCGGCCGCCCGCTGGAGAACTCCACCTGCTACGTGGTGCGTGCGGACGGCACCCTCGCGGACATCGGTGAGGAAGGTGAACTCCTCGTCGGCGGGGACGGGCTCGCACTGGGGTACCCCGGGGATCCCGAGCTGACCGCCGAGCGCTTCGTCGACAACCACTTCGAGCCCGGTACCCGCCTCTACCGCACCGGTGACCGGGTGGTCCGGCGCGTGGACGGCGTACTGGAGTACCGGGCGCGGGCGGACCGGCAGATCAAACTGCGCGGGCACCGCATCGAACCGGACGAGATAGAGGCCCGGTTGCGGGCGGACGACGCGGTCGGTGAGGCCGTTGTCGAACTGGAGGGCGACAGCCTGATCGGGTACGTGACACCGGCCCGGCCCGGCCAGGCACTGCCGGTGGACCGCATCCGCGGCAGTCTCGCGACGTGGCTGCCACCGGCCGCGGTGCCCGCGCGACTGGTGGAGGTCGGGCAGTTCCCGATGACCGCGGGAGGCAAGGTCGACCGCCGCAGGCTGCGCACGCCGGCGGCGAAGCCGGCCACCGCCCCGGCGCGAAAGGAGCGACCGGGACCCGGCCCGCAGGACTCCCTGGCGCAGGTGTGGCAGGTGGTGCTGGGCGTGCAGCCGGCACCCGGCGACAGCTTCTTCGACATCGGCGGCGACTCCCTGCTGGTAGCCGAGGCCGTCACCCGCACCCTGGCCGCCTTCGACCTCGACGCCCGGCACGGCCGCACTCTGATCCGCAGCCTGCTGCGCTCACCCACTCTGGAGGACTTCAGCGCCGCCGTCGCCACCCTCGTCGCCGTCCAGGACCGGCAGGCTGAAGCGACCCCCGACACCGGCGCCGTGGACTTCCGTGCCGAGGCGCGGCTGGGCTTCACCCTGCCGCCGCGACGCGGTCGGGAGCCGGACTGGCAGCACCCCCGGGAGGTGCTGCTGACCGGCGCTTCCGGCTTCCTCGGCGCCTTCCTGCTGGACCGGCTGCTGCACCGCACCGGCGCCCGTGTGCACTGCCCGGTGCGCAGCCGCGACGGAGCGCACGCCCGGCAGAAGGTGATGCGGAACCTGGCCCGCTTCGACCTCGCCACCGCGGAGGCCGCCGACCGCGTCGTGTGCTTTCCCGGGGACCTCGCCGAGCCCGGCCTCGGCCTGGAACCAGGCCGCGCCGAGGAACTCGCCGACACCCTCGACCTGGTGATCCACTCCGCTGCGCAGGTCAACTTCCTCTACCCGTACGAGGCGCTGCGCCGCGCCAACGTGGAGGGCACCAGGCAGCTCATTCGTCTGGCGGCCGTGCGTGCCGTGCCCGTGCACTTCTTCTCCACCATCGCGGTGCTGGCCGGCTTCGGCACCACCGGCGTACGGCACGTCCACGAGGATCTGCCGCTCGATCACGCCGACCAGCTCACCATGGGCTACGCCGAAAGCAAGTGGGTGGCCGAAGAGGTCCTGCGCGACGCCGCGGACCAGGGCCTGCCGGTGGCGGTCTACCGGCCGTACGAGATCACCGGCGACCGGCACACCGGCGCATGCAACACCGACACCGCGATCTGCTCACTGTTCAAGACGATCACCGAGACCGGGCTGGCCCCCGATATCCCGCTCCCGCTGGACTTTGTCCCGGTGGACTTCCTCACCGAGGCCGTGATGCACATCGCCACCGTGCACCGCGCCACCCACCGGACCTACCACATGACCAACCCCCGCCCGGCGAGCCTCGGCGACATGCTCGACCGGATGGACGCAGGCGGCCACCGGATCCACCGGCTCCCCTACGAGGAGTGGGTGGACGAACTCGTCCGCCACGTCGCGCAGCACCCCACGAGCCCCACCGCCCCGTTCGTCTCCCTGTGCGTGGACCGCTGCAAGCAGGCGGACATGTCCGTCAAGGAGATGTACTTCGAGGGCACCTTCCCGACCGTGGGGCGGGCCAACGTCGAGCATGACCTGGCCGCCACGGGCCTGCACTGCCCGCCGGTCGACGCGGAACTGCTGGACCGCTACCTGGAGTACTTCTACGCCACCGGCTACATCGAGCGCCCGTAGCCGCCGCACCCTCGGAAGAGGAGCGAGTATGACCCCACAGCCCCCCAGCACGCGGACGCCCGGCCCGGAGGCGGAAGTCCTGGACTTCCCGCTCCCGCCGCCGGGCACCATGGGGCCGCCGGAGAAGTGCGCACAGCTGCGCGCAAGCCGCCCCGTGGCCAAAGTCAGGATGCCGATGGACGCGACTGCCTGGTACGCCACCCGGTACGAGGACGTCAAGGAGCTGATCGCGGACTCCCGCCTGATCAGGCCGACCATCAACGACTGGCCGTCCCGTCCCGACTTTGCCGACGACGGGCCGCGCCTGGTCACCATGGCGGAACTCGAAGGCCCCCGGCACCTGGCGCTGCGCAGGGCCGTGGCTTCGGCGTTCAGCTCCCGAGCCGTCCGGGACCGACTGCCGCGCATCCGCGAACTCGCCGAGCACCTGCTGCAGGAGTTCGAGGAAGGCGGCCGCCCCGGCGACCTGGTGGCCGGATTCACCGAACCGTTCCCGCTGCTCGTGCTGTGCGACCTGGTGGGTATCCCCGTCCAGGACCGGGACTGGTTCCTTCCGGTCCTGGCCGCGGCCCTCGACGACATGGTGACCTCCGAGGAAGGACGCAGGGTCACCGACCTGCTGCACGAGTACGTGGCCGAACTGATCGCACAGAAGCGACACCGGCCCGGCGACGACGTCCTGACCCTGCTGGTCCGCCAGTGCGAGGACGGGACACTGACCGATGAGGACGTGATGGCCTTCGGGTTGTCCATGCTCACGGTCGGCTTCGGCATCAGCGGCTTCTTCCTGGCCGACTCGGTGCACACCCTGCTGGAACGGCCTGACGAGTGGGCCCGCCTGCGCGACCACCGCGACCTCATGCCCGCGGCGGTGGAGGAGATCCTGCGGTACATGCCGGTGATGAACGGCACCGTGCTGCTGCAGGCCACCGAGGACATCGAGGTGGGCGGGCAGAACATCCACCAGGGCGACGTCGTCATCCCCGTACTGGCCTCCGCCAACCGCGACGGGAGCGTGTTCACCGACGCCGCCCGGCTCGACCTGTGCCGCGCGGACAACCCCCACCTCGCATTCGGCCGGGGACCCCACAACTGCATCGGCGCCCACCTGGCACGCGCCGAACTGACCGTGGGAATCGAGGTGTTGTCCGACCGCTTCCCCCGGCTGCGGCCGGCCGACGGGCAACAGCCCCTCTGGAACGACCAATCCGTCACCAAGTCACCGCTGACCCTCCCGGTCACCTGGTGAACCGGTCCGCAGACCCATGGGGCACGAGTGCACACGACCAGGGGAGGCCCACCCGTGAACACAACGCCGGAACCCGACGTCGACGTGCCCGTCATCGACATGCCCCTCCCGCCGCCGGGCACCATGGGGCCGCCCGAGGAGTACGGCCGGCTGCGCCAGGAGTGCCCGCTGGCCAGGATCCGACTGCCGATCGGCGCCACCGCCTGGTACGCCACCCGGTACGACGACGTCAAGGAACTGGTCGCCGACCCCCGGCTGATCAGGCCGAGCATCACCGACTGGCCGCCGCGCCCCGGCCAGGCCCCCGGCGACGAGCCGGGCCTGATCACGATGATGGAACTGGAAGGCCCCCGGCACGCCGCCCTGCGCAGAGCCCTGAGCGAGCCCTTCAGCGTCCGGTCCATCCGGAGCCGGCTGCCGCGCATCCGGCAGTCGGCCGACCATCTGCTCGATCCGTTCGTCGGTGGCGACCAGCCCGGCGACCTGGTCGTCCGGTTCCTCGAGCCCTTCCCCGTCATGGTGATGTGCGACCTGGTGGGCATCCCCTACGAGGACAGCGAGTACTTCCTGCCCAAGGCGGACGCCGCGCTCGGGGCCATCCTCACGCTGAAGGAGGGCCGCGAGGCCACCTCCCACCTGCGCGAGTACATCACCTCGCTGCTCGACCGGAAGCGGCGCGAGCCGGGTGACGACATGCTCACCACACTGGTCCGCGCATGCGAGCACGGCACTCTCGATCACGAGAGCGCGGTGAGCTTCGGGCTGTCCATGCTGGTCGCCGGCTACCGCACGAGCACCATGTTCCTGGCCGACGCCGTGCTGACCCTGCTGACCCTGCCGGGCGAGTACGCCCGCCTGCGCGACCATCGCGACCTCATGCCCGGGGCGGTGGAGGAACTCCTGCGCTATGTGCCGGTGATGAACGGTGTCGTCGTCCTCCTGGCCGTCGAGGACATCGAGTTGCACGGCCGGACCATCCATGCCGGCGACGCCGTGCTGCCCGTGCTCGCCGCGGCCAACCGCGACGGGAATGTGTTCACCGACGGCGACCGGCTCGACCTGTGCCGCGCGGACAACCCCCACCTCACCTTCGGCCGGGGAACCCACAACTGCATCGGCGCCCACCTGGCACGGGCCCAGATGACCGTATGCCTGGAGGCGCTGTTCGACCGGCTACCGGACCTGCGCCTGGCCGAAGGCCACCAACCCATCTGGGAGGACGACTCCCCGAGCAAGTCACCTCTCACCCTCCCCGTCAGCTGGTGACCGGCTCCCCGCGGTGAGCAGTGGTGAGCCAGGGCGCCCGGCCCCCGAAGCGTGGCGCGCCCGGATCAGGCCAGGGCGAGGAAGAGTTTCTCCAACTCCTGCTCGGTCATCGAAGGAGCCTGCTCGGCGTCGGGAGCCAGGCACTGGCGCATGCCGCTTGCGACGATCTTGAAGCCGCCTCGCGACGCCAGCCACAGGGCGTTGCGGCCCTCTCCGGCTGCCAAGTCCAGGGCGCGGCCGGGCTGGAGGTCCGAGGTCTCCTGGGCCACCCATCGGTTGGGTTCGGCGCCCCACACCAGGTCGCGGGCGGCGTAGCGCTCGTCCCAGGCGCGGCTGTCCGCACCGGCCGGCTGCTGCTGAGAGGGATCGCCGGTCATGCCTGCGCGTCGCTTTCGGCCCGGGCGAGGAGGTCTGCCAGGGCCTGCTCGGACAGGGGGCCGGGCTTGGCGTAGACGACGACCTTGTCGCGGATGGCCACCACGGCGGGAATGGACGTGATCTGGAAGGCCTGCGCCAGTGCGGGCTGGGCCTCGATGTCGACCTTGCCGAAGAGGACGCCCGGGTGACGGTCGGCGAACTTCTCGAAGACGGGGCCGAACTTGCGGCAGGGTCCGCACCAGGCGGCCCAGAAGTCCACGACTGTGGTGCCGCTGCCGGACACCGCCTCCTTGAAGTTCTCTCCGGTCAGTTCCATGGTTGCCATGCTCGTCGATCTCCCATCGTAAATACCCCCATGGGTATCAACCCGGCGGGGTGCGCGGTCATTCCCAGCGGTCGGCCGCCGGTGTCGTCCGGTGGACGACCAGTGCCGGGGCGGGTGTTGGTGTGTGCCGCCCCGGCTCTGGGGTGTCAGGCGTTGGTCTGCTCGTTCGCGGTGTGCCAGGCGCCGTAGCCGCCGAGGAGGTCGGAGACGTCGTGGTGGCCGTGGTGGCGCAGGAGGCTGGCGGCGATGGAGGAGCGGTGGCCGCCGGCGCAGTGGACGACGATGGGCTGGTCTGTGGGGATCTCGTCGGTGCGGTGGGGCAGTTCGGCCAGTGGGATGTGCAGGGAGCCGGGGATGGCGCCCTCTTCGCGTTCGCCGGCGCCGCGTACGTCGATCACGACCGGTGGGACGGGGCCGGTGAGGGCGTCGCGGAGTTGGGCGACGGTGAGGCGTGAGGCGGGCTGGATCTGGTCGGGGACGCCTACGAAGGCCTCCTCGGGGTGGTGGAGGTAGCCCGTGACGCGGTCGAAGCCGATGCGGGCCAGGCGGGTGGCGGTTTCTTCCTCGCGTCCGTGGGGGGTGATGAGCAGGATGTCGCGGTCGGCGGCGACGACGGTGCCCGCCTGCTCGGCGAAACGGCCGTCGATCGGGACGTTGACCGAGCCGTCCAGGTGGCCGGTGGCGAAGTCCTGCGGATCGCGGGCGTCGATGACGACGGCACCGGCGGTGCGGCGGGTCAGGAAGTCGGCGGCGTCCAGCGGCGAAGGCGCGGTGGTTGCGTCGAAGAGGGGGTGGTTCTTGCGGTTCAGGACGGCGTCGTGGACGAAGTAGGCGGGGGCGGAGGGTTGTCCGCCGCTGACGAGGGCGACGAAGTCGTCTTCGCTCATGGGGGCGCAGGCGTAGTTGGTGGCGCGCTGGGCGCCGATGGTGGACTGGCGTTCGGTGGACAGGTTCTTGCCGCAGGCCGAGCCGGCGCCATGGCCGGGAAAGACGCGGACGTCGTCGGGCAGGGCCATGAGTTTGCGCTGGACGCTGTCGTAGAGCATGCGGGCCAGCTGGTCGCTGGTCGCCCCGAGGGAGGCGAGGAGGTCGGGGCGGCCGACGTCGCCGATGAACAGGGCGTCGCCGGTGAGCACGCCGTAGGGGGTGGTGTCGTCGGCGTGCTCGTGGACCAGGACGCTGACCGACTCGGGGGTGTGGCCGGGGGTTTCGAGGATCTGCAGGGTGACGTCGCCGAGTGTGATGCGTTCGCCGTCGGTGAGCCTGCGGATGGGGTACTCGGTCTGGGCGCGCTGCCCGTAGCCGATCCAGGCCCCGGTGCGGGAGGCCAGCTCCAGATGACCGGCCAGGAAGTCGGCGTGGAAGTGGGTGTTGATGACACCGACGATGGTGAAGCCGCGCGCGTCGGCGTCGGCGAGGTACTCGTCCACGTCGCGACGGGGGTCGACGACCACGGCCTGTCCGGTGGTCTCGTCGGCGATCAGGTAGGAGGCCTGGGACAGGCAGTCGAGGTAGTACTGGGCGAAGAACACGGTGGGGTCTCCTCTTGTGGCCGTAGGGGTGCGGCACCAGATCGAACCATACCCCCGGGGGTATTATTTCCGGGGGTTCTGCCGGTGTGCCCGGTGTCACGTGGGTGGTCTGTGGGGTGGCGGTGCCCTGGGGGCGGGATCGGGGCGAGGGATACGGCGGGGGGTATATGGTGGTGGAAGGAATCATACCCCCATGGGTATCTGCCGGAAGGAGGAGCGCATGCATCCCGGACAGACCCCGACCGCCACGGGACCGGTCACCCGCAGCGCGCTCCGCTGCGGCAGACCGAGCACCCGGACCCGCCATTGCGCTCCCTGGAGGACCCCCATGCCGCTCTTCGCCCGTACCCCCGGCCCCGCACAGATCTCCGTCACCGACGCCCACGAGCGTGCTCGGGCGGATGAGGCGGTCCTCCTCGACGTCCGCGAGGCCGACGAGTACGCCGCCGGCCACGCCCCCGGCGCCGGCTGGCAGCCGCTCATCGCCGTCGCCGCCGCGGCCGACCTTCCCACCGCGGCCCAGGGACGCCCGGTCCTGGCGATCTGCCGCTCGGGCAACCGCTCCCAGAAGGCCGCCGAACTCCTCGCCGCCCGCGGCATCGAAGTGTCCAACGTCTCCGGCGGCATGCGCGCCTGGGCCGCAGCAGGCCTGCCCGTCCACGACAACACCGGCCACGACGGCCAGGTCATCTGACCGCACCCCACCCGGCCCCCGACCCCGACTCCGCCGCCACCCCGCACCACCCCCC